>NZ_JBGKEC010000006.1:0-208668 GCF_041399405.1 Enterobacter sp. KB-280D8 | reverse complement strand
TGTTCCGGAAATTCTGGCCTTTCTCTTAATCCCTTATCCTGCTAATAAAATGTGTGATCCCTGTCTCAATGTTATTTATAACAAAATTATAACATTTCATTTACGAGGTAATTGAGTTTGCTAGCTCAATACGCCGCTGTATATGGCAGGAGCATAATCACAATGACAGAAAGCATTGCATCAAACGGGACGCTGGCTAACAGCGATACCCGAAGAAGGGTATGGGCAATCGTCAGTGCCTCTTCAGGGAACCTGGTAGAATGGTTCGACTTTTACGTCTACTCATTCTGTTCACTCTACTTCGCACATATTTTCTTCCCCTCCGGCAACACCACGACGCAGCTGCTACAAACGGCGGGAGTATTTGCCGCAGGATTCTTAATGCGCCCCATCGGTGGCTGGCTGTTTGGCCGCATTGCGGATCGCCGCGGGCGTAAGGCCTCCATGCTGATCTCCGTGTGTATGATGTGCTTTGGTTCTCTGGTGATCGCCTGTTTACCGGGATATGAATCGATTGGCACCTGGGCTCCGGCGCTACTTTTGCTGGCCCGCTTATTTCAGGGGCTATCGGTCGGTGGTGAATACGGCACCAGTGCGACCTATATGAGTGAAATTGCGCTGGAAGGCCGTAAAGGCTTTTACGCCTCATTCCAGTATGTAACGCTTATTGGTGGACAACTGCTGGCGATTCTCGTGGTGGTGATCCTGCAGCAAATCCTGACAGATGAACAACTCCACGCCTGGGGATGGCGAATTCCTTTTGCGATGGGGGCCGTGCTGGCAGTAGTTGCACTTTGGCTACGTCGTCAGCTGGATGAAACCTCGCAGAAAGAGGTCAGAACGCTGAAGGAGGCGGGAACCTTTAAAGGGTTATGGCGTAACCGCAAAGCTTTCCTGATGGTGCTGGGCTTTACTGCGGGCGGCTCACTCAGCTTTTACACATTCACCACCTATATGCAGAAGTACCTGGTGAACACCACCGGGATGCACGCAAATGTCGCCAGCGTTATTATGACTGTGGCGCTATTTGTCTTTATGCTCATCCAACCGATTATCGGAGCGCTTTCGGATAAAATTGGCCGACGTACGTCAATGCTGATCTTTGGCGGGCTGTCGGCGTTGTGTACCGTGCCTGTTCTGTCTGCGCTCCAGCACGTATCATCGCCATATGCCGCATTTGCGCTGGTCATGCTGGCGATGGTGATTGTCAGTTTCTATACCTCTATCAGCGGGATACTGAAAGCCGAAATGTTCCCGGCACAGGTGCGTGCGCTGGGGGTTGGGCTTTCTTATGCAGTAGCCAACGCGTTGTTTGGTGGTTCGGCGGAGTACGTTGCGCTGTCGCTTAAATCATGGGGAAGTGAAACGACATTCTTCTGGTACGTGACGGTAATGGGGGCGCTGGCCTTTGTTGTCTCCCTGATGCTGCATCGCAAAGGGAAAGGTATTCGTCTTTAATAATGCGCCATCTGCCACACGGCATAGCCGGTCGTTGCGCCGGCGACATCCCAGGCGAAATCTTTCCAGCTCCAGCCGCTCCCTGAGGGGCGGCTATCCCACAGTTCTTTTGATGCCCCAAGGCCCACAGAGAACATCAACCCTATCCCCGCGCTACGGTCACGGCTGTATCCCTGATGCTGCGCGTACTCATTACCCGCTGCGGAAAGCATAGCGGAAGCGAGGAAATGCTGTGCTTTATCCTGACCGGACCAGCTATCGTTGGCCATATGACTGCAGCCACTCAGAAAGAGGACGCTCAGTAACAGGAGGATGCGCATATTAGGGCTCCATAAAAAAGCCCTGCGGGTGGCAGGGCCTGGACATTACAGAATACGGCTGATAAGTCGATCAATACGGATACGACGCAAGCGGCGAATCAGCTTGCGGACTTTCACAGGATAATCGGCAATGCTCTGCAGCTCGCGGTAATGATTAACCACCGTGGTATGCGTGCGAATCAACTCCAGTTCACGCTCACGCTGTGCGGCTAACTCATGCTGAGGGTCATGGATCAGGATCGCGTTTTCCAGATCCAGTCGCCACGCGCGCGGGTTCAGATTGTTACCGGTCAGCAGCATCCACTCATCGTCAACCCATATGCCTTTCAGATGGTAACTGTTGTCTTCATCTTTCCAGAGACGTACAACCAGCTGGTCAGTGTTTACGTAATATTGTAAACGGCTCAGGAAACGGCGCAGGTTAATCTCATAAAGATAAGGCAGCGCGCCGATGATTTTGAACGGCTGATCTTCAGGAATGAAGAAGTCGTTTGCCGTTTTATCCCCGACGATAATTTCCACTTTTTTACCATCGCGCAGTAGCTGAATAATGTTACGTACCAGTACGGCGGGAAGGTTAAAGTACGGCGTGCAGATGGTAAGTTTCTGCTCCGCGCACGGCATCAGATGGAAGATCGTTTTATTCAGCAGGCTTGATTTGCCGAGCCCAACCAGCGGGGTAACGGATAACTCTTCGTTATTCGCATCGCCCTGAAAATGGTAGACCGCATCGCGCAGCTCCTGGCGGAAGGCGCGAACATCATTTTTGATCTCCGGGCTTTTAGGGCGCTCAGGATCGTCAAGGCGATTAACGCCACGGCCGTGTACCAGGTTTTTATCAACCCAGTTAAACATAATATCGGCCATCTGCGGATTACGGATCAGATGGTAACGATCGTAGCGATATTTATCGAGCTGATGAAGGTAAACGTCATTCAGACTTGCGCCGCTGTACAGGACGCTGTCATCAATGATAAACCCTTTAAAATGGAGAACGCCGAGCGCTTCACGGGTATTCACCGGTACGCCATAAACAGGCACATCGACGCCAGGATTTTCCTGCGCCGTGCGGCAATACCAGTCTGCATTGGTATTTGAAGCGGCCGCGCCAATACGGCCACGCTGGGCGCGATGCCAGTCAACCAGTACGCGAACATCCAGCTCTGGACGCTGACGCTTGGCTTCATAGAGCGCGTTCAGGATCGCGCGCCCGCCTTCATCTTGTTCAAGATACAGGGCCACAATGCAAATGCGTCGCGTGGCACTGGCAATTTTTTCCAGAAGCGTCTCCCGAAAATGAGCGGGAGCGTAAAAGAACTCTACATCATCAACTGACTGAGAAATCTTCGGTAGTTGAGCAAGGTGTTGTTGATGTTTATTACGCTTAAATTTTGACAACATCACAGTGCGTTTCTTCTCTGTTCATTGAAGGGTTGTCTGTACCATGCAAACAACATAAGCGGACAATGATACCACCAGTCCCGTCCAAAGTGGGTAACATTTCCAGTAGCTTACTCGGGTTTGTCTGCTGATGTCAGGCCGAGGGATAAGGCGACAATACCTTCGTCCAGCTGAATATCAACGTCAAATCCGAGTTTTCGCGCCAGGGTCACCATACCGCGATTGTTCGGCATAGTAATGCCATTCAGACGTAACAATCCGTGATCTCGCGTATAACTGATGAGTTTTTCCAGCAGCCGTCTGCCCAGACCCAGGCCTTTAAGATCGGAGCGTACCAGGACGGCAAACTCCGCGTCGACGTTATCCGGGTCAGAAATAGCGCGCGTCACGCCCAGGATCTCATCGCCCCGATCGGAACGCCGAACAGCGACAAATGCCATTTCTCGATCGTAGTCGATCTGGGTCATATTGGCTAAATCATCATGGGTAAATTCGTTGATTTCGCTAAAGTAGCGGTAATAAAGATCCTCTTTCGTGACCTGAGAGATAAAGGCCCGCAGCTGAGGTTCATCTTCCGGCAGAATAGGGCGGAACAAGGCGCGTTCCCCATTCTTCATCTCAACCCACTCTTCCAGCTGCAGAGGATACGGACGGATCGCCAGGCGGCTCTCTCTGTCCCCTTCGAATGGCGCGATATCCAGCGTCACGTCCAGCGCCGTAAATTCAGTGCCGGAAGCGAGCAGCGGATGGATATCTAACCTCTGGATCTCCGCACAATCTACGATCAGGTTAGACACCTGCACCAGGAACTGACTCAACCCGGCAATATCGAGAGGACGCAGGGCACTGCGGCCTCGGATCTTTTTGCTTTTAATCGCCTGAATGATGAGATAGCGCGCCAGATTCATGTTCAGCGGTGGTAATGCCACCGCGGCCTGCTCTTCCGGACGCCACTCAACGCCGCCTTCTCCCAGCATAATGAGCGGGCCAAAGACGGGATCGTGTTCAACCACTACCCGCAGTTCCTGAGCGCCCGCGCGGTTAGCCATGCTCTGCACCAGCAGCCCGTGGATCCGCGCCTGCGGCCAGGCCATTTTGACGCGATCGAAAATGGCATCGGCTGCCTGCTGCACCTCTGTTGCCGTACGCAGGTACAGCATGACCCCCTGAACGTCCGACTTATGCGGAATATCGGGGGAACGCAGCTTGAGGGCGACCGGGTAGCCAATTTGTTCGGCTATATGTACGGCCTCAGCGCTGTCGCTGGCGATCCAGGTTGGCAGAGTTTGCATCCCGTAGCTGCCCAGTATGGGCTGCACTTCATGCGTATCAAGTGAGGTCGCGCCTTCTTCGATAGCTTGCTGCAACAGCCGGTGAACGTCGACGGTGTTCGCCGTCAGATTACCCGGCAAAGCCGGCGTCTCACGCAGCTGTTTCTGGTTGCGTCGATATTCCACCATATGCATAAATGCCGTGATGGTGCCTTCCGGCGTGCGGTAGGTTGGCAGTCCGGCTTCACTGAACAAGCGTCGTGCCTCCTGAGAGGAAAACTCACCGCACCAGTTGGTCAGTAGGGTGACGTATTTGCCGCGCGGATGGTTTCGTACTGCCTCAATCATCGCCCGCGCGCTTTCACTGCCCGGCGCGACCGCACTAGGGGAGTGGATAATCATCAGCGCATCGAAATCCTGGCTGTCCAGCAAAATGGAGATTGCCCTGATATAGCGATCGCTGCTGGCGTCATCGCGCAAATCAAGCGGATTGTCGGGCGTCACGCTTGCGGGAAGCGCCTCTCTGAGGCGTTGCAGCGTCTCTTCACCCAACGTGGCCAGTTTGCCGTTACGCAGCCAAAGCTCATCCAGCGCGAGTGCGGCAGGTGCGGCACCATTACTGACGATCATCAACTTCTCACCGCGCAGCGGTCGCATATGGCTTAGCGTCTCAACGGCGGAAAAAAGTTCATGCGTATCCTGCACCCGCAGTAACCCCGCGCGCTGAATGGCGGCATCCCAGGCGGGATCCATGCCGGAATGGGACTGCAGCAGACGCTGAGCCGCAGGACTGCGACCGCTTTTGATAACGAGGATCGGCTTATTGCGGGAAGCACTTCGTGAAGCCGATACAAAACGACGGGCGTCGCTCAGATGCTCAAGGTAAAGGAGGATTGCGCTGGTTTTGCTGTCTCTCGCCAGGAAATCCAGCAGCTCGTCAACGTCGATATCCATGCTGTCGCCCAGGGCAATGAAGTAGGAAAATCCCATCTCACGCTGCTGCGCCCAGTCGAGGATAGTGTTCGATACGGCTGCCGACTGCGAGATAAAGGCGAGTTTGCCTTTGCGAATTGGCACCGGGGAGAAGCTGGCGTTCAGCCCCTGCCAGGGCGCGAGCAGACCCAGGCTGTTCGGCCCAAGAATGCGCATCTGATAACGGCTGGCGCAGGCCAGCAGTTCGGGTTGCTGTTCAGGCGGAGACGAGAGAATAATGCAGGTTTTACACCCTTTCTTGCCGAGTGACTCCAGCAGTTCCGGATTGCGTTTGGCGTTTGTACACAGAACGGCGAGATCCGGTACGAAAGGCAGGCTCTCCACGTCCGGCCACGCAAGCACGCCCTGAACGGCCTTATAAGCCGGCGTGACGGGCATAACGGGACCGTTGAATCCCCCGGCCAGCAGGTTACGCATCATCAGATAGCCAGCACGATCGGGTTTCATTGATGCGCCGATGACGGCAATGGATTTAGGTCGGAGTAGCGCTTCTAACCCTCTCTGGCTCATGCAGGCCTCCTGTAAATGCAAGCGACCTGATGATTTTAAACGCTTTCCGTCTCCGTTGCTGTGATGCTGCCCTTATGAACGGTTTTTCCCGCCAGATAGCGCTCCCGGAAACATGAGAAATGGTTGCCCAGGGCGCCGGCCGCTGCGGTATCTCCTGCTAAATCCAGCAGCGCAATGGCCACTTCAGCAGTGCAGTATTGGCCGTCAGCATGGGCTTCGCGCAGGCGGTAGGCCGAGACGCGGGAAAGATCGACAGAAATCACCGGCAGCGCGTCAAGATAGGGGCTTTTGCGAAACATTTTCCGCGCTTCGGTCCAGGTTCCGTCCAGCATAATAAACAGTGGCGGTTTCCCGGATGGCGGCGCGGTAAGGACCTGACGCTGTTCTCCCGCATAAGACGCCGGGAAAACCACCATCGGCTGGTAGTTCGGGCTTGCCACCAGGTCGAGCAGAGCCTGAGGCGGTGCCGTACGGGACCACTGAAACGCGGCGGTATCCGGCAGAATATCGGCGATAAGACGCCCTGTATTGCTGGGTTTCATCGGCTCGGTATCGAACATGACCAGACAAAAGCGGCTCTCCGCCGAACTCGGGGCCAGCGTTTCGCACAGACAAACCTTCAGCGGCAGCAGGCAGCGCTGACAGCGGCGAATACGGTTGCCGCGGGCGAGGAACGGTCGGGTAGCGCGCGCAAGGCGCTCGGCGCGTAATGTAAGGACAGCGTTATCAGTCATGGGCGAAATGGAGGAAAAACCCTATTTTCGCAGAGGCGGGAACGGGGCACAAGATGTGCCCCGGGAATGTTACAGCGATTCGTTTAACCAGCTATCAAAGGGGGCTTTTGGAACCGCACCGTTGAGCATATCGATCACTTCACCATTTTTGAAAATCATGATGGTCGGGATACTGCGAATACGAAAACGTGCGCTCAGCTCGCGTTCGGCTTCGGTATTGACCTTCACGAACCGCATTTTCCCGCTGCGCTCTTCGGCCACATCTTCGAAGATTGGCGCAAAGCTGCGGCACGGACCGCACCAGGGCGCCCAGAAATCGACCACCACCGGGAGATCGTCCTTGAGGAGTTTGTCCAGCGTAGCACCCGTCGCGTTAATGACATCGCCATCAAACAATTCATGGCCACAACGTCCGCATTTCGCACCATCTTCAATCCGATCGTCCGGAATGCGATTAAGAGCCTGACAGTTGGCACATACGGTATTCATAACTAACCTCTGATAGAGCCGTGGGACAGCGGCAGAACGCCGATAATGTTTCTAATATGTTACATATTATCAATGAGCCTGTTTGAAACAACAATGCGTTTTATTCAATGAGAACAATAGTCACAGGCTTTTGTACGAAATTATGGCTATGCGCTGGCACATCGGGTAATCTGCGCGCTTCGCGCAGCGCTGGTGGAGAAAAGCATGAACGACGAAATGAAAAACAAAAGCGGCAAGGTCAAAGTGATGTATGTCCGCAGTGATGATGACTCTGATAAACGCACCCAAAATCCGCGTACCGGAAAAGGGGGCGGGCGTCCGGCGTCCTCTCGTGCAGACGGTGGCCGTCGCCCCGCCCGCGATGACAAAAATACCCGCGTTGATGACCGCAAACGTGACGATCGCAAACGCGATGACCGTCCGCGTTCCGACCGCCCACGCAGTGACCGTCCACGCGACGATCGTCCGCGTGATGACTTCTCACGCGATAACGCCTCCCCGTGGCGCACCGTTTCTCGCGCCCCTGGCGATGAGACGCCGGAAAAACCAGATCACGGCGGTATCAGCGGTAAAAGCTTTATTGACCCGGAAGTACTGCGCCGTCAGCGTGCGGAAGAGACCCGCGTGTATGGCGAGAACGCCTGCCAGGCGCTGTTCCAGAGCCGTCCTGAGTGTATCGTCCGCGCCTGGTTTATCCAGAGCGTGACCCCGCGCTTTAAAGAAGCGCTGCGCTGGATGGCCGCGAACCGTAAAGCCTACCACGTTGTGGATGATGCCGAGCTGACCAAAGCCTCCGGTACTGAACACCACGGCGGCGTCTGCTTCCTGATCAAAAAACGTAACGGCACGACCGTGCAGCAGTGGGTCAGCCAGGCGGATGCCGATGACTGCGTGCTGGCGCTGGAAGACGTGGGCAACCCGCATAATCTGGGCGCAATGATGCGCAGCTGCGCGCACTTTGGCGTGAAGGGCGTGCTGCTGCAGGATGCCGCGCTGCTGGAATCCGGCGCCGCGATCCGTACTGCGGAAGGCGGGGCCGAGCACGTACAGCCTATCACTGGCGACAGCGTTCTGGATGCCCTTGAGCAGTTCCGTAAAGCGGGCTATTCCATCGTAACCACTTCGAGCCATGCCGGTACGCCGCTGTTTAAAGCGACGCTGCCGCGTAAAATGGTGCTGGTATTAGGTCAGGAACGCGATGGTCTGTCTGACGCGGCGCTCTCCAGTGCAGATCTAAGCGTCTCTATCGACGGAACAGGCAATGTGGAAAGTCTGAACGTATCCGTTGCGACCGGCGTGCTGCTGGCCGAGTGGTGGCGTCAGAACAAGGCATAAGCCTCTTATATGCCGGGCTTGCCCCGGCACATTCAAACCCTACTCGCTCTCTGCCGGTAACACAGGCATCCAGTCAATTGGCGTTTCGCCACGTTTTTCCAGCCATTCATTTGCCAGAACAAAATGATTACTGCCAAAGAAGCCGCGATGAGCAGACAGCGGTGACGGATGCGGTGCCTTCAACACGTGATGGCGCTGACGGTCGATAATCGCACCTTTCTTCTGTGCATGCGATCCCCAGAGTAAAAACACGACCCCTTCACGATGCTCGTTGATAAGGCTGATGACTTTATCGGTAAAGGTTTCCCACCCAAGGCTGGCGTGCGAATGCGCCTGACCCGCCCGTACGGTGAGCACCGTGTTCAGTAACAGCACGCCCTGGCGCGCCCAGCTTTCCAGATAACCGTGGTTAGGGCGGGTAAACCCGGGCACGGTTCCCTCAAGCTCTTTATACATGTTGAGCAGAGAAGGGGGGATAGCCACGCCCGGACGAACGGAAAACGCCAGCCCGTGCGCCTGCCCAGGGCCGTGATAGGGATCCTGGCCCAGTATGACCACTTTCACATCGCTCAACTCGGTATAGCGAAACGCGTTGAACACATCTTTTTGCGGCGGATAAATCGTCTGCCCGGACTGACGCTCAGCGGCAACGGTGCTGAGCGTGTTGATAAAATAAGGCTGCTGCTTTTCTTCTGCCAGCACGTCATGCCAGGTTAAAGGTGTCGTCATGTCGCTCTCCTGCGAATCTCAATCTGTGACTAGCTTACCTGTTTAACTCCGGTGAGCAAAATTACGCGCTGAAATGCGTGCTAAGCAATTAAATTTATTTTGAAATGATGCAGGTTAAGTTTAATTGGCAGAGGTGTGAAATTGATCTTAAACAATAAATTCAAACCACACTCTTTATGTGGTTGGTGTTTTTGTTGATTTAAATCAATAAATCACCGGGGTGTGAATGATATATATACACACAAGAAACAATGGTTTTACCAATTGGCCGCGTAAGGCCAGCATCAGTTAATGTAGCCTAAGGGAGGCAACACATGATTACAGGTATCCAGATTACCAAAGCGGCAAATGACGATCTGCTCAACTCTTTCTGGCTGCTGGACAGCGAGAAAAATGAAGCGCGCTGTGTAGTAGCGAAAGCGGGTTTTGCTGAAGATGAAATCGTACCGGTGAACAAACTGGGCGAAATCGAATACCGTGAAATCCCAATGGAAGTGCAGCCGGAAGTGCGCGTTGAAGGGGGTCAGCACCTGAACGTTAACGTGCTGCGCCGCGAAACGCTGATGGATGCCGTTGAGCACCCAGAAAAATACCCGCAGCTGACTATCCGTGTGTCTGGCTACGCGGTTCGCTTTAACTCACTGACTCCAGAACAGCAGCGCGACGTTATCGCCCGTACCTTTACTGAAAGCCTGTAAGGTTTCAGTCACGGGGGGGGAATAAAAAAGCCGGGAAATGTCCCGGCTTTTTTTACTCTTCAGTTTTGGTCTCTGGCGCAGCAGAGCTTGGCTTACGGCGCTTACCAATGTTTTTGGTATCGCGGTGGCGTTGCTTCACGCGCGGCTTCTCTTTTTCTTTCTCTTTTCTCTCAGCACGTTTCGCCAGCGCTTTCTTGGACGGTTTACCCGTCATTTTTTCACTCGGCGCACGTGTGGTTGGGCGCAATCCATCAATAACGCGCGCTTTCAGCGGCTCGTCAACATAGCGGCCAATTTTCTGCAGCAACAGGTGGTCATGCGCTTCAACCAGTGAAATCGCAATCCCTTTGCGGCCCGCGCGACCGGTACGGCCAATGCGGTGCAGATAGGTATCTCCGCTACGCGGCATATCGAAGTTAATGACATGGCTTACGTCAGGGATGTCGATCCCGCGTGCGGCAACGTCTGTTGCGACCAGCACGTTAACGCGGCCATCGGTCAGACGCTTAATACCTTCGGTACGCTTGATCTGCGCCATCTCACCTTCAAGATAGCAGTTGTTGATCCCGGCGTTACGCAGCATTTCAGCCAGCTCGTGCACGCGCTCGCGCTTACGCACAAACACGATGGTGCGGGTGGCGTCTTCCTGCTTAAGCAGGTGCTTGAGCAGCTCAACCTTGTGCTCAAGATTGTCCGCACGGTAATACCACTGGTGGATCTTCTTACGCTCTCGCGTGGACGGCGTCGCAGAGACTTCCACCGGATCTTCCAGCAGACGCTCTGCGAAGTCCTTGATCGCATCCCCTTCAAGGGTGGCAGAGAACAGCATCGTCTGGTTACGCCAGCGCGTTTCACCTGCAATATGCTCGATATCCTGCGCAAAGCCCATGTCCAGCATGCGGTCGGCTTCGTCGAGGATCAGCGTCTCTACCGCGCGGCAGTCGAAGTTCTCTTCTTTAATGTACTGCAGCAGGCGGCCCGTCGTCGCGACGACGATGTCCTGGTTTTCGCTGAACACTTCAGCGTGGTTCATATACGCAACGCCGCCGGTGATAGTGGCAATATCCAGATGTGTATTCGCCGCGAGTTCACGCGCGTGATCGGCAACCTGCATAGCCAGTTCGCGCGTAGGCGTCAGGATCAAAATACGCGGCGGGCCAGATTTTTTACGTGGAAAGTCGAGCAGGTGCTGCAACACAGGCAGCAAATAGGCTGCTGTCTTCCCCGTGCCGGTTGGCGCAGAACCGAGCACATCGCGGCCCTCAAGCGCAGGCGGAATGGCCGCTGCCTGAATGGCGGTCGGGCGTGTAAAGCCTTTGCTCTCAAGTGCATTGAGCAGGCTTTCATCGAGTTCAAGTTCGGAAAAAGTCGTTACAGTCATGTTCTACCTCTGTGTGGGGCGCTGATTATAGACGTTACGGCTGTAATCTTCATCTGTTTGTATGGATATCGCTTTGCGGCCACTTCGCTTTCCCCTATGCTACTCCAGTTTCACTTAGAAGGTTGTCCTGACATGTCTCAACTCAAAGCGCAGCTGCGCCGCGATGGTTTTACGTTTAAACAATTTTTTGTCGCCCACGATCGCTGTGCCATGAAAGTCGGTACAGACGGCATTTTACTGGGAGCATGGGCACCTGTCGCAGGCGTTAAGCGTATTCTTGATATCGGTACCGGCAGCGGGCTGGTGGCGTTGATGCTTGCGCAGCGTACGGAAGAACATGTCACCATTGATGCCGTTGAACTGGATGCGCAGGCCGCAGAGCAGGCGAGTGACAATATGGCCGAATCTCCCTGGGCAGCCCGAATGAAAGTGGAATGCGCAGATGTGCTCGCCTGGGCGCCTGAACAAACCGCGCGTTACGATCTGATTGTCAGCAACCCTCCCTACTACAAGCCCGGCGTTGAGTGCGGGACACCCGAGCGTGAACAGGCGCGTTATACCGGCTCCCTCGATCATAAAGCGCTGCTCACCAGTGCGTCAGAACTCATCTCTGAAGAAGGTTTTTTCTGTGTGGTCCTGCCCGAGAGTACCGGCAACACGTTCATTGGTATCGCGCAGGAGATCGGCTGGACGTTACGTCTGCGAACTGACATCTCTGATACGGAAGGCCGGTTGCCGCACCGCGTGCTGCTGGCGCTCTCGCCAAAAGAGGGTGAATGCTTTAATGACCGAATGGTGATCCGTGGGCCAGACCAGCGTTATTCCGAAGATTACACGGCTCTGACCCAGGCGTTTTATCTGTTTATGTAAACCTGCGGGGCGAGTATCGACGGGCCGGACTCAGGAAGCTGATCCGGGTAGTCGAGGGTGTAGTGCAGCCCGCGGCTCTCTTTACGCATCATCGCGCAACGAACAATAAGCTCGGCAACCTGCACCAGATTGCGCAGCTCCAGCAGATTATTGGAAACGCGGAAATGGGCATAATATTCATCAATTTCCTGTTGCAGCATCGTAATGCGGCGCAACGCCCGTTCCAGACGTTTCGTGGTGCGCACAATCCCAACGTAGTCCCACATAAATAGCCGTAGCTCGTGCCAGTTGTGCTGGATCACGACCCGCTCGTCCGGGTTATCCACGCGGCTTTCATCCCAGGCAGGCAACTGCTCTGTCTCGCGGGCGTAAGGCATTCGCCTGGTGATGTCTTCCGCTGCTGACCAGCCGTACACCAGACATTCAAGCAACGAGTTAGAGGCCATACGGTTCGCGCCGTGAAGTCCGGTATAGCTGACCTCACCAATAGCATACAGTCCGTCTACGTCAGTGCGTCCATGATCGTCAACCATGACTCCACCGCAGGTATAGTGTGCCGCAGGCACAATGGGCACTGGATCGCGGGTCAAATCAATCCCCAGGCTCAGCAGTTTTTCGTAAATCATCGGAAAATGCTGGCGAATGAACTCTGCTGGCTTATGGCTGATATCAAGATACATGCAGTCCACGCCAAGACGCTTCATTTCATGGTCGATGGCGCGCGCGACGATATCGCGCGGGGCCAGCTCACCCCGGGCGTCGAAGTCGGGCATAAAGCGGGAGCCATTAGGGCGTTTCAAATAAGCGCCTTCGCCGCGCAGGGCTTCCGTCAGCAGGAAGTTGCGCGCCTGAGGATGGAACAGGGCGGTGGGGTGAAACTGATTAAATTCGAGATTTGCCACGCGGCAGCCGGCGCGCCAGGCCATGGCGATACCGTCCCCGGAAGCGATATCCGGGTTCGTGGTGTACTGATACACCTTAGAGGCGCCACCCGTAGCCAGCACGACGGCCTTTGCCTGACAGGTTTCCACCTTCTCTTTATTACGGTTCCAGACCCACGCCCCCACCACGCGACGCGTGCCGGGCAAGCCAATCTTGTCGGAAATGATCAGATCAACGGCGTTGCTCCGCTCAAGGACACGGATATTAGGATGGTTCAGCGCTTTGCTGACCAGCGTGGTTTCCACTTCTTTTCCGGTAGCATCCGCGGCGTGCAGGATGCGGCGGTGGCTGTGGCCGCCTTCACGGGTCAAGTGGTAGCTCTCTTCACCGTTAGGCTGAACCTGGGTATCAAATAATACGCCCTGATCGATGAGCCACTGAACGCAATGGCGGGCATTGCTTGCGACAAACTCTGCGGCGTGCGCATCCACGATCCCGGCTCCGGCAATCAGCGTATCTTCCACATGCGACGCAATGCTGTCGGTCTCGTCAAACACCGCGGCAATACCGCCCTGGGCATAAAATGTTGAGCCTTCACTTATCGGACCTTTGCTCAGGACAATAACGTTCTGATGCTCGGCCAGACGAAGCGCCAGAGAAAGACCGGCAGCACCGCTGCCGATGATCAGTACATCACAATGAAGTTCAGGTGTTGTGTTCATGATTTTTTGTTTAATTTACTAAACAGTGTTTGGGCAGAATAGCACCTGAATGCGAGATATCGCACGTTTTTTTTAGTGGGTGTTGCAATTGCTAAACGCGTAAGCAGGGGTAAATGAGAGGTAAATGAATGAAATTATTTTGCGAAGCAGATCGTTAGCGTCAGATTTTGTGGTGAAATAAAGCCCGTGTTGCGTTACTCTTCTGGCGGGAAAAAGATGTTTCTTGTCAGAAAGTGGTGCGTATCGTGAACAGACTTATAATGAGAGAAAATGAACGGTCTGCGGCGCGATGAACAAAAACAAAGGCGTTACGGAACTTATTGAAGATCAGACACTCTAAGCTGGTGCTTGCTCAAAGTGCGGTAGTTGTAGAGTGGCGTTTCGATAACGCGTGGAATTTAGGTTTGGGGAGACATTACCTCGGATGAGCGAGCAGTTAACGGACCAGGTCCTGGTTGAACGGGTCCAGAAGGGAGATCAGAAAGCCTTTAACTTACTGGTGGTGCGCTACCAGCATAAGGTGGCGAGTCTGGTGTCCCGCTATGTACCGTCAGGTGATGTACCTGACGTGGTGCAAGAGTCTTTTATTAAGGCCTATCGCGCGCTGGATTCGTTCCGGGGAGATAGTGCTTTTTATACCTGGCTGTACCGTATTGCTGTCAATACGGCAAAGAATTATCTGGTTGCTCAGGGCCGTCGTCCGCCGTCCAGTGATGTAGACGCTATCGACGCCGAAAACTTCGAAAGTGGCGGTGCGCTGAAAGAAATTTCGAACCCTGAGAACTTAATGTTGTCAGAAGAACTGAGACAAATTGTTTTTCGCACGATCGAGTCGCTCCCGGAAGATTTACGCATGGCAATTACGTTACGGGAGCTTGATGGTCTGAGCTATGAAGAGATAGCCGCTATCATGGATTGCCCGGTCGGCACGGTGCGTTCACGAATTTTCCGTGCGCGAGAAGCTATTGATAATAAAGTTCAACCGCTTATCAGGCGTTGACGATAGCGGGATACTGGAAAAGGTATTAGGCATGCAGAAAGAAAAACTTTCCGCTTTAATGGATGGTGAGACGCTGGATAGTGAGCTGCTCAACGAGCTGTCTCATTCTCCCGAAATGCAAGAGACCTGGGAGAGTTACCATCTCATCCGTGACACGCTGCGCGGTGATACCGGAGAGGTTCTCCATTTCGATATCTCAGCCCGCGTGATGGCGGCCATCGAGAATGAGCCTGTTCATCAGACCACTCCGCTGATTCCTGAAGCTCAACCTGCGCCTCACCAGTGGCAGAAAATGCCTTTCTGGCAGAAGGTGCGTCCATGGGCCAGCCAGCTCACCCAAATGGGGGTGGCTGCATGCGTATCGCTTGCAGTTATCGTTGGCGTCCAGCACTATAATACTCAGTCTGAAACTAATCAGCAGCCAGAAGCGCCAGTGTTCAACACACTGCCGATGATGGGCAAAGCCAGCCCGGTAAGTCTGGGCGTACCGGCTGATGCCTCCGCCAGCGGCGGTCAGCAACAGCAGGTGCAGGAGCAACGCCGTCGCATTAATGCGATGTTGCAGGATTACGAGTTGCAGCGTCGTCTGCACTCTGAACAGCTTCAGTTTGAGCAGGCCCAAACTCAGCAAGCTGCTGTGCAGGTGCCCGGAAACCAAACTTTAGGAACGCAATCGCAGTAATGAAGCAACTTTGGTTCGCCATGTCTCTGATGGCGGGTAGCCTGTTCTTCTCTGCTAACGCCTCGGCTGATGTTTCATCCGGGGCGTTGTTGCAGCAAATGAATCTGGCCAGCCAGTCACTCAATTACGAGTTGGCATTTATCAGCATCAACAAGCAGGGCGTCGAGTCGTTACGCTATCGCCATGCCCGTCTTGATAACCAGCCGCTCGCCCAGCTTTTACAGATGGATGGTCCACGTCGGGAAGTTGTCCAGCGTGGCAACGAAATCAGCTATTTCGAACCCGGTCTGGAGCCTTTCACGCTGAATGGCGACTATATCGTTGATTCTCTGCCGTCGCTTATCTATACCGACTTCAAACGGCTTGCCCCTTACTATGATTTTATTTCGGTAGGGCGTACCCGTATTGCAGACAGACTGTGTGAAGTGATTCGCGTGGTTGCGCGCGATGGCACGCGCTACAGCTATATCGTCTGGATTGATGCGGAAACCAAGCTGCCGATGCGTGTGGATCTGCTCGACCGCGACGGTGAGACGCTTGAACAGTTCCGCGTCATCTCCTTCAGCGTGAACAATCAGGTTGGCAACAGCATGCAGAATCTGGCGAAGGCCAGCCTGCCGCCGCTGCTTTCTGTTCCGGCAGGG
This sequence comes from Enterobacter sp. KB-280D8, assembly GCF_041399405.1. Lineage (NCBI taxonomy): Bacteria > Pseudomonadati > Pseudomonadota > Gammaproteobacteria > Enterobacterales > Enterobacteriaceae > Enterobacter > Enterobacter sp. KB-280D8. The sequence goes on along the minus strand of NZ_JBGKEC010000006.1, from coordinate 192,549 downwards.
GACTCCGCTAATTTCAACTGGGTTCCTTCATGGATCCCGCAAGGTTTTAGTGAAGTGTCCAGCAGCCGCCGTCAGTTGCCCACTATTGATACGCCAGTTGAATCACGCCTCTATTCCGATGGCTTGTTCAGCTTCTCGGTGAACATCAACCGCGCAACGGCAAATAGCGCTGAACAAATGCTTCGTACCGGGCGTCGTACGGTCAGCACAACGGTACGCGATAATGCAGAGATCACGATTGTGGGGGAATTACCTCCGCAGACGGCGAAGCGCATTTCAGACAGCATTAAATTCAGGGCCGCACAATGATTAAAGAGTGGGCTACCGTCGTCTCGTGGCAGAATGGTATTGCGCTGGTCAGCTGTGATGTTAAAGCCTCATGCAATAGCTGCGCATCCCGAGCCGGTTGTGGCAGCCGCGTGCTGAATAAGTTAGGGCCACAGACATCGCATACGATTTCCGTGCCGAGCGAACAGCCGCTGGTGGCGGGTCAGAAGGTGGAACTGGGGATTGCGGAAGGCAGCCTGCTCAGTTCCGCGATGCTGGTCTATCTCTCTCCGCTGGTGGGGCTGTTTGTCATGGGCGGTCTTTTTCAGATGCTGTTTGGTACCGACGTGGCCGCCATGTGCGGTGCCGCGCTGGGGGGCGTGGGAGGTTTTTGGCTTGCCAAAGGTCTCTCGCCGAAGCTCGCCGCGCGCGAAGAGTGGCAGCCTGTCATTCTCAGCGTCGGGCTGGCTCCAGACCAGCTTCGTGTTGAGACGCTCTCTTCTGAGGCCCGGTGATCCATCGGGCTTTATCATTTTTTACGACCTAATACAGAAAACGCCCTCTCTTCACGCTATACCTGTCTCTAAGTGCATTTCCAGGTAGCGAGGATGTAGTGTAGAATGCTGCGTTTTCGCACTGAAAAACGTCAGGCTAAGAACAGCGGCCTCCAGGAATTCGTAAGGCATAATTATTTAACTATATGAAGAACATACGTAACTTTTCGATCATTGCTCACATTGACCACGGTAAGTCGACGCTGTCTGACCGTATTATCCAGATTTGCGGTGGCCTGTCTGATCGTGAAATGGAAGCCCAGGTTCTGGACTCCATGGACCTGGAACGCGAACGCGGTATCACCATTAAGGCGCAAAGCGTTACGCTGGATTACAAAGCGGCTGATGGTGAAACCTATCAACTGAACTTTATCGACACCCCAGGCCACGTTGACTTCTCCTATGAAGTATCACGCTCGCTGGCGGCCTGTGAAGGCGCGCTGCTGGTTGTCGATGCCGGGCAGGGCGTTGAAGCCCAGACCCTGGCAAACTGCTATACCGCGATGGAGATGGATCTCGAGGTTGTGCCGGTTCTGAATAAGATCGACCTGCCAGCCGCCGATCCTGAGCGCGTCGCGGAAGAGATTGAAGACATTGTCGGTATTGATGCGACCGACGCCGTCCGCTGCTCTGCCAAAACCGGTGTGGGCGTGACCGACGTGCTGGAACGCCTGGTACGTGATATTCCGGCACCTGAAGGTGACCCGGATGGTCCGCTGCAGGCGCTGATCATCGACTCCTGGTTCGATAACTACCTGGGCGTTGTTTCACTGGTGCGTATTAAAAATGGCACCATGCGTAAAGGCGACAAAATCAAGGTCATGAGTACCGGGCAGGTCTACAACGCAGACCGTCTGGGTATCTTTACGCCAAAACAGGTTGACCGTACCGAACTTAAATGCGGCGAGGTAGGTTGGCTGGTCTGCGCTATTAAAGACATCCTCGGCGCGCCAGTGGGCGATACCCTGACCGGTGCCCGTAACCCGGCAGACAAAGCGCTGCCAGGCTTTAAAAAGGTGAAACCGCAGGTTTACGCGGGCCTGTTCCCGGTCAGCTCTGACGACTACGAAAACTTCCGTGATGCACTTGGCAAACTGAGCCTGAACGATGCCTCCCTGTTCTACGAGCCAGAAAGCTCAACGGCGCTGGGCTTCGGCTTCCGCTGCGGCTTCCTCGGCCTGCTGCACATGGAGATCATTCAGGAACGTCTGGAGCGTGAATACGATCTGGATCTGATCACTACCGCACCGACCGTAGTCTACGAAGTGGAAACCACCTCGAAAGAAGTGATCTACGTCGACAGCCCGTCTAAGCTGCCGCCGCTGAACAATATTCACGAGCTGCGCGAGCCTATCGCAGAGTGTCACATGCTGCTGCCGCAGGAGTTCCTGGGCAACGTTATCACGCTGTGTATTGAGAAGCGTGGCGTGCAGACCAACATGGTTTATCACGGTAACCAGGTGGCGCTGACCTATGAAATCCCAATGGCGGAAGTGGTACTCGACTTCTTCGACCGTCTGAAGTCTACCTCCCGTGGCTATGCGTCACTGGATTACAACTTCAAACGTTTCCAGGCCTCCAACATGGTCCGCGTAGACGTGTTGATCAACGGCGAGCGTGTGGACGCGCTGGCGCTGATCACCCACAACGACAATGCGCCGTACCGTGGCCGCGAGCTGGTTGAGAAGATGAAAGATTTAATCCCGCGTCAGCAGTTCGACATTGCGATTCAGGCAGCAATTGGCAACCACATCATCGCGCGTTCTACGGTGAAACAGCTGCGTAAAAACGTTCTGGCGAAGTGCTACGGCGGTGACGTCAGCCGTAAGAAAAAGCTGCTGCAGAAGCAGAAAGAAGGTAAGAAGCGTATGAAGCAGGTCGGTAACGTTGAGCTGCCGCAGGAAGCATTCCTTGCCATTCTTCATGTTGGTAAAGACGGCAAATAACCTTTAAGGAGTTGGCATGGCGAACATGTTTGCCCTGATCCTGGTCATCGCTACGCTGGTGACAGGTCTGCTGTGGTGTCTGGATAAGTTTATCTTCGCCCCAAAACGCCGTGATCGTCAGGCTGCCGCGCAGGCGGCTACTGGCGACCAGCTGGATGCGAAAACCCTCAAGAAAGTTGGCCCGAAACCGGGCTGGCTGGAAACGGGCGCGTCGGTATTCCCGGTGCTGGCGATTGTGCTGGTGGTACGTTCGTTTATTTACGAGCCGTTCCAGATCCCATCAGGTTCAATGATGCCAACGCTGCTGATTGGTGATTTTATTCTGGTGGAGAAATTTGCCTACGGCATTAAAGATCCTATCTACCAGAAAACGTTGATTGAAACCGGTCATCCAAAACGTGGCGACATTGTGGTGTTTAAATATCCGGAAGATCCGCGTCTGGACTACATCAAGCGTGCGGTAGGCCTGCCTGGTGATAAGGTGACCTACGATCCGGTTGCGAAGGAAGTCACCGTTCAGCCGGGCTGCAGCTCCGGTACCGCCTGTGAAAACGCGCTGCCAATCACCTACTCCAACGTCGAGCCAAGTGATTTTGTGCAGACCTTTGCCCGTCGTAACGGCGGTGAGGCGACCAGCGGGTTCTTCCAGGTGCCGAAAGGCGAAACCAAAGAGAACGGTATCCGCCTGGTCGAGCGTAAAGAGACGCTGGGTGACGTGACGCACCGCATTCTGACCGTGCCAATCGCGCAGGATCAGGTGGGGATGTATTACAAACAGCCGGGTCAGCAGCTGGCCAGCTGGATCGTACCGCCGGGACACTATTTCATGATGGGTGATAACCGCGATAACTCCGCGGACAGCCGTTACTGGGGCTTTGTGCCGGAAGCGAATCTGGTGGGTAAAGCAACTGCGATCTGGATGAGTTTTGAGAAGCAGGAAGGCGAATGGCCGACCGGCGTACGCCTGAATCGTATTGGCGGAATCCATTAATTCTCAGGAAAAGAACACGTAGCCGCGTTATTTCGCGGCTACGTGAATTATTTCCTCGATAAATCTCTTTGAACTAACGACATCCCCTGTCGTTGTGTATAGAATATTCCCCCGAAGTTTAAGGTTGGCCCTGCAAGGGTGCCACGGCACACGAAACCGCGTTGGTTTTCTCAGGTCGGTTTCGTGTGCTGCATTTTTGACGCATTCATTTATTGGTATCGCATGAACCCCATCGTAATTAATCGGCTTCAACGGAAGCTGGGCTACACTTTTCATCATCAGGAGTTGTTGCAACAGGCATTAACCCACCGCAGTGCCAGCAGCAAACATAATGAGCGTCTCGAGTTTCTGGGTGACTCTATTTTAAGTTTCGTGATTGCGAATGCGCTTTATCATCGTTTCCCGCGCGTGGACGAAGGTGATATGAGCCGCATGCGTGCCACGCTGGTTCGGGGTAATACCCTTGCGGAAATCGCGCGCGAATTTGAACTGGGCGAATGTCTGCGTCTTGGACCGGGTGAACTGAAAAGCGGCGGCTTCCGTCGTGAATCTATTCTTGCCGATACGGTCGAAGCATTAATTGGTGGCGTGTTCCTGGACAGCGATATCCAGACCGTAGAAAAGCTGATCCTTAACTGGTATCAGACCCGTCTGGACGAAATCAGCCCGGGCGATAAACAAAAAGATCCGAAAACGCGCCTGCAGGAATATCTGCAGGGTCGTCATCTGCCGCTGCCATCCTATCTGGTGGTGCAGGTCCGTGGTGAAGCGCACGATCAGGAATTTACCATCCATTGCCAGGTCAGTGGCCTGAGTGAACCGGTGGTGGGCACAGGTTCAAGTCGCCGTAAGGCTGAACAGGCTGCCGCCGAACAGGCGTTAAAAATGCTGGAGCTGGAATGAGCATCGACAAAACCTATTGCGGATTTATTGCCATCGTCGGACGTCCGAACGTTGGTAAATCCACCCTGCTGAATAATCTGCTCGGGCAGAAGATTTCTATCACCTCGCGTAAGGCGCAGACCACGCGTCACCGCATCGTCGGCATCCATACTGAAGGCGCGTATCAGGCGATCTACGTCGATACCCCGGGCCTGCACATGGAAGAGAAGCGCGCCATCAACCGCCTGATGAACAAGGCGGCGAGCAGCTCCATCGGCGACGTAGAGCTGGTGATTTTCGTTGTGGAAGGCACCCGCTGGACGCCGGACGACGAGATGGTGCTGAACAAGCTGCGTGACGGTAAAACGCCGGTCATCCTCGCGGTCAACAAAGTTGACAACGTGCAGGAAAAAGCCGATCTGCTGCCGCATCTGCAGTGGCTGGGTAGCCAGATGAACTTCCTGGATATCGTCCCGCTGTCTGCTGAGACCGGCCTGAACGTGGATACCATCGCGGGCATTGTGCGTAAGCATTTGCCGGAAGCGATTCATCACTTCCCGGAAGACTACATCACCGATCGCTCTCAGCGCTTTATGGCGTCTGAAATCATCCGTGAAAAGCTGATGCGTTTCCTGGGCGCTGAACTGCCGTACTCTGTGACGGTGGAGATCGAACGTTTCCAGACCAACGAGCGCGGCGGCTACGACATCAATGGCCTGATCCTCGTTGAGCGCGAGGGGCAGAAGAAGATGGTGATCGGCAACAAAGGCGCCAAGATCAAAACCATCGGTATCGAAGCTCGCAAAGACATGCAAGAGATGTTCGAAGCACCGGTTCACCTGGAGCTGTGGGTGAAGGTGAAATCTGGCTGGGCCGATGATGAGCGTGCTCTGCGCAGCCTCGGTTACGGCGAAGACCAGTAAACAAAGACGGCGAGTATATGGAAGGTTGGCAGCGCGCCTTCGTTCTGCATAGTCGTCCCTGGAGCGAAACCAGCCTGATGCTGGACGTCTTCACGGAAGAGTCCGGTCGCGTGCGCCTTGTTGCGAAAGGCGCACGTTCCAAACGTTCTAACCTGAAGGGTGCTCTACAGCCCTTCACGCCGCTGCTGGTCCGCTTTGGTGGGCGAGGGGAAGTCAAAACCCTGCGCAGTGCCGAAGCCGTCTCCCTGGCGCTTCCTCTTTCTGGTATCACCCTGTACAGCGGTCTGTACGTCAACGAACTTATCTCACGGGTTCTTGAACATGAGACTCGCTTCTCTGAACTTTTCTTTGATTATCTGCACTGTATCCAGGCCCTGGCTGGTGCGACCGGCACGCCCGAGCCCGCCCTGCGTCGTTTTGAACTGGCGCTGCTGGGGCACCTGGGTTACGGGGTTGATTTTCTGCACTGCGCGGGAAGCGGAGACGAGGTTGAAGACGAGATGACCTACCGCTATCGGGAAGAAAAAGGATTCATCGCCAGCGTCGTGATAGACAACAGTACCTTTACCGGGCGCCAGCTGCGGGCGCTATATGAGCGTGAGTTTCCCGATCGGGATACCCTGCGCGCAGCAAAACGCTTTACCCGGATTGCCCTCAAGCCGTATCTTGGCGGCAAGCCCTTAAAGAGCCGCGAATTATTCAGGCAGTTTATGCCGAAACGTTAGACCACAGAATCGAAAAGAAAACCGAGGATTGTCATGGCTGAATTACTGTTAGGCGTCAACATCGACCACATCGCCACGCTGCGTAATGCGCGCGGCACGGCGTATCCCGATCCGGTTCAGGCGGCGTTTATCGCTGAACAGGCTGGCGCCGACGGTATTACCGTGCACCTGCGTGAAGACCGCCGCCACATTACCGACCGCGACGTGCGCATTCTTCGCCAGACGCTGGACACCCGCATGAATCTGGAGATGGCGGTCACCGAAGAGATGCTGGCGATTGCCTGCGAGACCAAACCGCACTTCTGCTGTCTGGTGCCGGAAAAACGCCAGGAAGTGACCACCGAAGGCGGGCTGGACGTGGCGGGGCAGCAGGACAAAATGCGCGATGCCTGTAAACGCCTGGCGGATGCCGGTATCCTGGTTTCTCTGTTTATCGACGCCGATTTCGCCCAGATTAAAGCGGCGGCCGACGTGGGCGCGCCGTATATCGAAATCCACACCGGCTGCTATGCCGATGCCAAAAACGATGCCGAGCAGGCCAAAGAGCTGGAGCGTATCGCCAAAGCGGCCACCTACGCCGCAAGCCTGGGACTGAAGGTTAACGCCGGTCACGGCCTGACCTACCATAACGTGAAGGCCATTGCCGCCCTGCCTGAAATGCACGAGCTGAACATCGGCCACGCCATTATTGGCCGCGCGGTGATGAGCGGCCTGAAAGAGGCGGTTTCTGAGATGAAACGCCTGATGCTGGAAGCGCGTCAGTAATGGCCATTCTGGGCTTAGGCACTGATATCGTCGAAATAGCCCGCATAGAAGCGGTGATCGCCCGGAGCGGCGATCGCCTCGCAAGACGCGTGCTGAGCGATAACGAATGGGCCATCTGGGAAGCGCACCAGCAGCCGGTGCGTTTTCTGGCAAAGCGCTTTGCGGTAAAAGAGGCTGCGGCCAAAGCCTTCGGGACCGGCATTCGTAACGGCCTGGCGTTTAACCAGTTCGAAGTATTTAACGATGAGCTGGGCAAACCGCGCCTGCGGTTATGGGGCGAGGCTGAAAAGCTGGCTGAGAAGCTGGGCGTGAATCACATGCACGTGACGATCGCGGATGAACGCCACTATGCCAGCGCGACGGTGATTATCGAAAGCTAAATTTTGTCCGCGTGATGCAGCAGGACAAATTTATCCCACAGCTGTTCTTCGCTCTCGACGTGTGTCGGATCCTTCAGGATAGTGTTGGGGATCGGGCACACCTTCTGGCAGGTCGGCGTTTCATAGTGGCCGATGCATTCCGTGCAGCGGTCGCTGTTAATCTCGTAAATGCTGTCGCCCATCGAAATCGCCTGGTTCGGGCATTCGGGTTCGCACATATCGCAATTGATGCATTTTTTGGTAATTAACAGCGCCATCAGGAAATTCTCAGAAACAACACAAACTGGGCGGGCATTATACGCGTCAAACCAGTTTCTTTACCAGTTCTTCACTGTGACGAATGCGCTCGGGCGCGCGCTCCAGATCCTGCTGTACCAGCGCCATAAACAGCAGGTCCGTCAGCATCATTTGCGCGCTGGTGGACGAGATAGCCGCGCTGCGCGTGGCCTGCTCTTCGGCAATAGTATATAAACAGCGCGTTGCCCGCTGCTGCAGCGCATTTGGGGTGAATCCGGTAATGGCCAGAATTTTACCGCCGACGCGCAGGGCTTCGTCGGTGGCCATATTGATCTCGCGGCGCTCGCCGGAATAGGAGATGGCCAGCAGCAGATCGTCAGGATCCATTGCCTGTACGGTCGCCAGCAGGGCATGCATATCCTGCTCGACAATAGCGTTAAAACCGATTTTAGTCAGCTTCCAGCCAAAATTACGCGCCACCAGACCAGACGCGCCAATACCGGTCAAAATAATACGCCGCGCCGCGCGCAGCATCGCCACGCTTTCCAGTAACTTCTCTTCGGTATTAACATCCAGCGTGGCGTGCATCGCCGCCACGTTCTCTTTGATCAGCTTTTCCCCGACCAGACGCATGGGATCATCGCCGCGGATCTGGTTATGCACCGGCATGGACTGCGGGTTTGGGTTACTCACCAGCGCTTCGCTGATCGCAAGCTTAAGGGCAGGGAAGCCTTTAAAGCCAATCTTCTGGGCAAACTTCACCACGCTTGACTGACTCACCCCGGCTTCGCTTGCCAGCTGCTGCGAGCTGAGATGACGGGCGCGGTCAGGTTGGGAAAGCAGAAAGTCCGCCAGCTTTTTGTCGCTTTGAGCAAAGCCGGCGTAGCGCTGGCGAATGCGAATTAAACAGTTCATAGGTACTCCCGGCGGAAATGTGATTGTCTGCGCAAATACGAATTTTGCTCGCCTGAATGAATTTTATATTCCATTATAGTGAGATTATTATGAATTAAAAATTCTTGAGGTACAAAAATGAATCTTGGCTCACTTGTTTCTGAAACGCGTAACCCGCAAACCATGGATCTGGATGCGCTCTCCACCCTGGAGCTGGTTAACCGCTTTAATCAACAGGATACGCTGGTCGCGCAGGCAGTGAAAGAGACATTGCCTGAGGTAGCGAAAGCGGTCGATGCGGCGGCGGCGGCCCTTAAGGCCGGCGGTCGCATTATCTATATGGGCGCCGGCACCAGCGGGCGTCTTGGCGTGCTGGATGCCTCGGAATGTCCGCCCACCTTTGGCGTTCCGCACGGCCTGGTCGTTGGCCTGATTGCGGGGGGGCCCGGCGCGCTGCTGAAAGCTGTTGAAGGTGCGGAAGATAACAAACAGCTGGGCGAGGATGACCTGAAGGATCTGAACCTGACGGCGAACGATCTGGTGGTCGGCCTGGCGGCATCCGGGCGCACGCCGTACGTCATTGGTGGCCTGGAATACGCCAACCGGACCGGCTGCACGACGGTCGCCATCTCCTGCAATCCCGGCTCCCCGATTGCGCAGGTGGCCGCTATCGCTATCTCTCCGGTCGTTGGGCCGGAAGCGCTCACCGGCTCCACGCGCCTGAAATCTGGGACCGCGCAAAAGCTGGTGCTCAATATGATCTCCACCGGCGCGATGGTGAAATTTGGCAAGGTCTACCAAAACTTGATGGTGGATATGCAGGCCACCAACGTCAAGCTGGTGGACAGAGCCTGCCGCATGGTGATGGAGGCGACAGGCGCAGGCCGTGAAGAGGCAGAAGCGGTACTCAAACAGACCGATCACGATGTTAAACCCGCCATTCTGATGATCTTAAGCGGGCTGGATGCGGCGGCCGCGCGAGCCAGGCTTGATGCGCATAACGGCTTCTTACGGGCGGCATTAGAAAACTAGCAGAGGCGTGTATGGACAAAACAGCAGCGCTCGCCAGCAATATCCTGCAGGGGATCGGCGGAGAAAAAAATATTCAGCGTCTGGAAAACTGCATGACGCGCGTGCGCGTCGAGGTGCATAACGACGACCAGCTTGACGTGCCGGGTCTGAAGAAGCTATCCGGCGTCAGCGGCTATGTGAAACAGGGGCAGCAGCACCAGCTGATCGTCGGGCCGGGCAAGGCGGCGCAGGTCGTCGATGCCATGCGTGCGCTGATGGGCGGCGAAGCGAGCGTGACGGTTGACGATGCTGAACGCACCAAAGCGCAGGCGAAGGCGAAATATAAAGCCCCCATGAGCGACGCGCTGCGACAGCTGGCAAACGTCTTTATCCCGCTGATCCCCGCGTTTATTGCCTCTGGCCTGATCACCGGGATCATCAACATCCTCAAGCGGCCGGATATCGTCGGGGACTTTGCAACGCAGTATCCGAACCTGCTGGGTATTCTCGCAATCTTTGGCAGCGCGGTGTTTGCCATCATGAACATTCTGGTCGGGGTCAATACCGCCAAAGTGTTTGGCGGATCGCTGGCCATGGGTGGCGTAATGGCGGGGATCTTGTCCAGCCCGCAGTTGGCGCAAATCACGCTGTTTGGCGAGGCGCTTCAGCCTGGTCGCGGCGGGGTAATTGCCGTGCTGCTGGTGGTTATTCTGATGTGCTGGATCGAGAAAAAGCTACGTACGGTTCTGCCCGGTTCGATTGAGCTTATCCTCAACCCGCTGCTGACCACCTTAATTACCGGTAGCGTCGCGATTGTGGTCCTTCAGCCGCTAGGCGGGTGGATCTCTGATGCCATCGCCCACGGCGCGTCTCTGGCTATTGACCGCGGCGGCCTGTTAGTGGGCGCGGTGTTGTCAGGCACCTTCCTGCCGCTGGTGCTGACCGGCCTGCACCAGGGGCTGGTACCTATTCACGTCGAGCTGGTGCAGGCGCACGGTTACAACGCGCTGCTGCCTATTCTCTCGATGGCGGGCGTCGGGCAGGTGGGGGCAGCGATTGCCGTCCTGATGAAAACCCGCAACGCGCGCCTGAAAAAAGTGATTAAAGGGGCGTTGCCGGTCGGGCTGCTTGGTATCGGCGAGCCGTTGATATTCGGCGTCACGCTGCCGCTTGGTAAACCGTTCCTCGCCGCCTGTCTGGGCGGCGCGGTGGGCGGGGCGCTCATCAGCTACTGGAAAGTCGCCACCGTTATCACCTTTGGTCTTTCCGGTTTACCGCTGGCGTTAACCATCGTGACCGGAAAAGTGATGCTCTATCTGTTAGGCTATTTAGTAGCGGTGATCGCCGGGTTCCTGTTTACCTGGCTGTTAGGATTCAACGACCCTGAGGAGTAAGGTTTGGCCAATCACGAGCGTCGCGTTGTCTTTTTCGACCTGGATGGAACGCTGCATCAGCAGGATATGTTTGGTACGTTTATGCGCTACCTGCTGCGGCGTCAGCCTCTGAACGCGCTGCTCGTCTTACCGCTCTTACCCGTGATTGGCATTGCGCTGCTGGTAAAAGGCCGGGCGGCGCGCTGGCCGATGAGCCTGCTGCTCTGGGGATGCACCTTCGGTCACAGTGAAGCGCGGCTCAAACAGCTCGAACAGGATTTCGCTGACTGGTTTCGCGGCCACGTTGCCGCGTTTCCCGTGGTGCAGGCGCGCCTCACCAGCTATCTTGATGCCAACGATGCCGACATCTGGTTGATTACCGGCTCGCCGCAGACGCTGGTGGAGCGGGTCTACTTTGATACGCCCTGGCTGCCGCGCGTAAATCTTATCGCCACGCAAATTTCCCGCGGCTACGGCGGCTGGGTACTGACGATGCGCTGCCTGGGGCATGAAAAAGTGGTCCAGCTGGAAAAACGTATCGGCACGCCGCTGCGGCTGTACAGCGGCTACAGCGACAGCAAACAGGACAACCCGCTGCTCTACTTTTGCCAGCACCGCTGGCGCGTGACTCCCCTCGGCGAACTTCAGCAACTCGAATAGTCTTATCTATAAGGGCTGTGTATAATGCCGCCCGCTTTTCGACTGGAGTATCAACCCTTGTCCAACCCTGAATACAATCATGAATACTGGATGCGCCACGCGCTGACGTTGGCTCAACGTGCCTGGGACGAGGGCGAAGTGCCCGTGGGCGCGGTGTTGGTTCATAACAACCAGGTGATTGGCGAAGGGTGGAATCGTCCTATTGGCCGCCACGATCCTACCGCGCACGCCGAAATCATGGCGCTTCGTCAGGGCGGGCTGGTGCTGCAAAACTATCGCCTGCTTGATACCACCCTGTACGTCACCCTGGAACCGTGCGTGATGTGCTCCGGTGCGATGGTCCACAGCCGGATCGGGACGCTGGTGTTTGGTGCGCGGGATGAAAAAACCGGTGCGGCCGGTTCGCTGATGGACGTGCTGGGGCACCCGGGGATGAACCACCAGGTGCAGACTATCAGTGGGGTACTTGCACCAGAGTGTTCGGGGCTATTAAGCGATTTCTTTCGAATGCGCCGTCAGCAGAAAAAGCAACAAAAGGCAGAATTGAAGCTGTCGGATGATTAAGCTCGCCCGGCGCCACAACCGGATAACTTTCCGCCAGCTGTTTTGCCTCTGTTGCCTCTTTCTCTTTCTCCAGCAGATAGCCGACCAGGCTAATCTGATACTTACGAATATTTTCCACGTAGGCGTAGGCTTCATGTCCGCGCGCGTAGCCATACGTCAGCTTGTTATACCATGGCTTCTGGCTCAGCAGCGGCAGGCGCTGTTTGACGTCTGACCAGCTGTCCGGGTTCCCCTTCGTTTTCGCCGTCAGAGCCCGCGCGTCAAGCATGTGCGCATAGCCCATGTTGTAGGCCGCCAGTGCGAACCAGATCCGCTCTTCTTCCGGGACCGTTTCCGGCACTTTAGCCATCATATCCTGCAGGTAGCGCGCCCCGCCGCTGATGCTCTGTTCCGCATCGGTACGATCATTCACGCCCAGGCTCAGCGCGGTATTTTTGGTTAACATCATTAACCCACGCACACCCGTGGGGGAAGTCGCCTGGGTGTCCCAGTGGGACTCCTGGTACGAGATCGCCGCCAGCAGTTTCCAGTCAATTTCCTGGGCGTATTTTTCAAATAACGGCTGAAGGTCCGGCAGGACGCTGTCTACCGCGCGCAGGAAGCTGCGGGTATCAACGTAATCGAAGTCATCCCCGTGGCCGAGGTACTTCTCCTCAAGGCGCGCCAGCGTGCCGTCTTCATTTATGGTGTTATAGAAATCCAGCATGGCCGCAGAGAGGGTCTGATCGTCATCCAGATGGGTAAACCAGGTAACGGGCTGTTCGTCCGTCACGTCCAGCGCCACGGCGATTTCTGGATGCACCCGCTGGAAAAGGCTGATCGCCACCGAATCGGCAATGGTGTAGGGCAGTTTCTGATCTTTGACCTGCTCCAGCAGCGCCGTCGTGCCGAGTTTGGGATCGACCGTCCAGCTCAGATCGGGGTATTTCTTCTCCTTAAGCTCGCGCAGATCGTCAATCACCACATGGCCGGGCGCAATCGCCAGCTGTTGTGCGTTGATCGAGGCAAGCGTACGCGGGCGCAGGCTCCCGACGCGATAGACCAGCTGCTGGGAAACGGAGTAGTAGGTCGGGCCTGGCTGGTAGTTCTTGCTGCGCTCGCTGTTATAGACCAGACCGGCGGCAAGGATATCGGCATCGTCGTTATCGAGGTCGTCAAACAGCTGGTTGATGTTCTGACGAACGGTAATTTTAAGCTTCACGCCCAGATAATCGGCGAACTGCTGCGCCAGCTCATAATCCAGACCAATAATTTTGCCGTTAATGTCGCTGTAAATCAGCGGAGAGTTGAGGGTACTGACGCGCAGTTCCCCCCGCTCCTGAATGGCGGCGATACGGTTTTCGGCTTTGCCGAACCAGGGGATGGAAGGCCAGAGGGCCACTGCCAGCAGCAACGTTACAATGCCGATGAGCAGATAATTAATCTTTAATTTTTTCAATTAGTTAATTCTCTGCGACGCCGGATGCCTCAGTCTGCTGTAGCCATGTTAACAATAAGGTTTGCCATTGAATGAGCGGCATTTTGCGTAAACTTGCGCCACTTGGCAACCAATTAGAGAGACAGGTCACATCTATTGCTAAACATCTTCGCAAATTTTATTTCGACGCAAACGGTTTCGTCGACGCTCAGGATTCTCTATAATGACGCCCGTTTTCCCCCCTTGCGCACACTGTAAGCGCCCCGGCGCTTCGAAGACGAGAGACTTATGATGGAAATTCTGCGTGGTTCGCCTGCACTGTCTGCCTTCCGTATTACCAAACTGCTGGCACGTTTTCAGGCGGCCGACCTTCCGGTAAGCAATATTTACGCTGAGTATGTCCATTTTGCTGACCTGAATGCCCCCCTCAATGCAGAGGAGCGCGTACAGCTGGAACGCCTGCTCAAGTATGGTCCAAATCTGAGCAGCCATACGCCAACCGGCAAACTGATCCTTGCGACGCCGCGTCCGGGTACCATCTCCCCCTGGTCTTCCAAAGCTACCGACATCGCCCACAACTGCGGCCTGAGCCAGATTAACCGTCTGGAGCGGGGCGTGGCGTACTATGTTGAAGCCTCTACCCTGAGCGACGCGCAGTGGCAGGCGGTTGCGGCTGAACTGCACGATCGCATGATGGAGAGCGTGTTTGCCTCTCTCGATGACGCGCAGAAGCTTTTCTCCCACCATCAGCCTGCGCCGGTACAGAGCGTGGATCTGCTGGGGCAGGGCCGTCAGGCGCTGATTGACGCCAACCTGCGTCTCGGCCTGGCGCTGGCAGAAGACGAAATCGACTACCTGCAGGATGCGTTCATTAAGCTCAACCGTAACCCGAACGATATCGAACTCTATATGTTCGCGCAGGCTAACTCTGAGCACTGCCGCCACAAAATTTTCAACGCCGACTGGATTATTGACGGCGAACAGCAGCCGAAGTCGCTGTTCAAAATGATCAAAAACACCATGGAGCAAACCCCTGACCACGTGCTGTCTGCCTACAAAGACAACGCCGCTGTGATGGAAGGTTCCGAGGTGGGCCGCTTCTTCGCCGATCGCGAAGCAGGGCGCTATGACTTCCACCAGGAGCCTGCGCATATCCTGATGAAAGTGGAAACCCACAACCACCCGACCGCAATCTCTCCGTGGCCGGGGGCGGCGACCGGCTCCGGCGGTGAAATCCGTGACGAAGGGGCGACCGGTCGTGGTGCAAAACCCAAAGCGGGTCTGGTCGGTTTCTCCGTATCCAACCTGCGTATCCCGGGCTTTGAACAGCCGTGGGAAGAAGATTTCGGCAAGCCAGAGCGCATTGTCACCGCGCTGGATATCATGACCGAAGGCCCGCTGGGCGGGGCAGCGTTCAACAACGAATTTGGCCGTCCGGCGCTGAACGGTTACTTCCGTACCTATGAAGAGAAAGTGGACAGCCACAACGGCGAAGAGCTGCGCGGCTACCACAAACCGATCATGCTGGCGGGTGGGATCGGCAATATCCGTGCCGATCACGTGCAGAAAGGCGAGATCGTTGTCGGCGCGAAGCTGATCGTGCTGGGCGGCCCGGCCATGAACATCGGTCTGGGCGGCGGCGCGGCCTCCTCTATGGCCTCCGGCCAGTCTGACGCGGATCTCGATTTCGCGTCCGTGCAGCGCGACAACCCTGAAATGGAGCGTCGCTGCCAGGAAGTGATCGACCGCTGCTGGCAGCTGGGCGATGCCAACCCGATTCTGTTCATCCACGACGTGGGCGCGGGTGGCCTGTCAAACGCCATGCCTGAGCTGGTGAGCGATGGCGGCCGCGGCGGACGCTTCAACCTGCGCGATATCCTGAGCGATGAGCCGGGCATGAGCCCGCTGGAAATCTGGTGTAACGAATCCCAGGAGCGCTACGTGCTGGCGGTTGCGGCCGATCAGCTGCCGCTGTTTGACGAGCTGTGCCGCCGCGAGCGCGCGCCGTATGCCGTCATCGGTGAAGCGACCGAAGAGCAGCACCTTTCCTTAAGCGACACCCACTTTGACAACCAGCCGATCGATCTGCCGCTCGACGTGCTGCTCGGTAAAACGCCGAAGATGACCCGCGACGTAACAACCCGCAAAGCGGCGGGCAAAGCGCTGGATCGTCAGGGCATCACCGTGGCAGAAGCGGTCAACCGCGTGCTGCACCTGCCTGCTGTGGCGGAGAAAACCTTCCTGGTGACCATCGGCGACCGTACCGTGACCGGTATGGTCTCCCGCGACCAGATGGTCGGCCCGTGGCAGATCCCGGTCGCTAACTGCGCCGTGACCACCGCGAGCCTCGACAGCTACTACGGCGAAGCGATGGCTCTCGGCGAACGCACCCCGGTGGCGCTGCTGGACTTCGCCGCCTCTGCCCGTCTGGCGGTCGGTGAAGCGCTGACCAACATTGCCGCGACGCAGATTGGCGACATCAAACGTATCAAGCTTTCCGCGAACTGGATGGCCGCTGCCGGCCACCCTGGCGAAGACGCGGGCCTGTATGAAGCCGTGAAAGCGGTGGGTGAGGAGCTGTGTCCAGCCCTCGGCCTGACCATTCCGGTGGGTAAAGACTCCATGTCGATGAAAACCCGCTGGCAGGAAGGTAACGAGCAGCGCGAGATGACCTCTCCGCTGTCGCTGGTGATCACCGCGTTTGCCCGCGTGGAAGACGTGCGCCACACCGTTACGCCGCAACTGGCCACCGAAGACAACGCCCTGCTGCTGATTGACCTGGGCAAAGGCCACAATGCGCTGGGCGCCACCGCGCTGGCGCAGGTTTACCGTCAGCTCGGCGACAAGCCAGCCGACGTGCGCGACGTGGCGCAGCTGAAAGGCTTCTACGACGCGATTCAGGCGCTGGTGGCGCAGCGCAAGCTGCTGGCCTACCACGACCGCTCCGACGGCGGCCTGCTGGTGACGCTGGCAGAGATGGCCTTCACCGGCCACTGCGGCGTGGAAGCGAACATTGCCACGCTTGGCGAAGACCGCCTGGCGGCGCTGTTTAACGAAGAGCTGGGCGCGGTGATTCAGGTTCGTGCGGCAGACCGCGATGCGGTTGAAGCGCTGCTGGCGCAGTATGGCCTGGCTGACTGCGTGCACTATCTGGGTAAAGCCGTTCAGGGTGACCGCTTCGTCATTGAAGCTGACGGTCACGCCGTGTTCAGCGAAAGCCGCACCACGCTGCGCATGTGGTGGGCGGAAACCACCTGGCAGATGCAGCGCCTGCGTGATAACCCGGAATGTGCCGATCAGGAGCACAATGCGAAGGCTAACGACAACGATCCAGGCCTGAACGTGAAGCTCTCCTTCGACATCAATGAAGACATTGCCGCGCCGTACATTGCGACCGGCGCGCGTCCGAAAGTGGCCGTTCTGCGCGAGCAGGGCGTTAACTCCCACGTTGAGATGGCGGCAGCCTTCCACCGCGCGGGCTTTGACGCTATCGACGTCCACATGAGCGACCTGCTGGCCGGACGTACCGGTCTGGAAGATTTCCATGCGCTGGTGGCGTGCGGCGGTTTCTCCTACGGGGACGTGCTGGGCGCGGGTGAAGGCTGGGCGAAGTCCATTCTGTTCAACAGCCGCGTGCGCGATGAGTTCGAAACCTTCTTCCACCGTCCGCAAACGCTGGCGCTGGGCGTGTGCAACGGCTGTCAGATGATGTCTAACCTGCGCGAACTGATCCCAGGCAGCGAAGCCTGGCCGCGCTTTGTGCGTAACCAGTCAGACCGCTTTGAGGCGCGCTTCAGCCTGGTAGAAGTGACTCAGAGCCCGTCTCTGCTGCTGCAGGGGATGGTCGGTTCACAGATGCCAATCGCCGTTTCCCACGGTGAAGGTCAGGTAGAAGTGCGTGATGCTGCGCATCTGGCTCAGCTGGAGAGCAAAGGGCTGGTGGCGCTGCGCTTTGTCGATAACTTCGGCAAGGTCACGGAAACCTATCCGGCTAACCCGAACGGCTCCGTCAACGGTATTACGGCGGTGACCAGCGAAAGTGGCCGCGCGACTATTATGATGCCGCACCCGGAGCGCGTGTTCCGTACCGTGAGCAACTCCTGGCATCCGGAAAACTGGGGCGAGGACAGCCCGTGGATGCGCATCTTCCGCAACGCGCGTAAACAGCTGGGTTAAGAAATAAAGCAGGTACTTCGCAGGCCCGGTAAGCGGTAGCGCCACCGGGCTTTTTTATGCGTGTCGCAAAATTGCGACAAAGAGGGTACATGACTGTCTCTAAAAGGAGACATATAACTCATTGATTTATATATAGCAGTAAAGGTTCCCATTAAGGTGTTGCTTAATAGCGACACTTAGCCTGGAAATCATTCAACACACAATGAACCGATTAAGTGAGTAAAAATTATATATTTCAATGTGTTAATATTTTGTTTTGCATTCTGGCATGGGTGTTGCATAATATTAACCAGTGGCTCATTCACCTTCTTATGTCAGCCCCTTCGGGACGTGCTACATAAACTTCGAATGACGCACAAAAAGGTGCCTGCCGTCCAACTACTGATCATAGCGATGCTTTATCAGGCCAGGGCGAAACGTCGAGTTAGGCACCGCCTTATTCCATGACAAAGCCGGGTTTTTACCCGGCTTTGTTGTATCTGAAGGGCAGACTCAGTTACGCTCTCCGTAAACCCCCATGAAGAGAGTAATGCGTTGAAACGCTGGCCCGTTTTTCCCCGCTCCCTGCGACAGCTCGTGATGATGGCCTTTCTGCTGATCCTGCTGCCATTGCTGATCCTCGCCTGGCAGGCGTGGCAGAGCCTGAACGCGCTGAGTGCCCAGGCGGCACTGACGAACCGCACCACGCTTATCGACGCCAGACGCAGTGAAGCGATGACCAACGCCGCGCTGGAGATGGAGCGTAGCTATCGTCAGTACTGCGTGCTCGACGATCGGACGCTGGAGAAGGTGTACCAGAGCCAGCGCAAGCGCTACAGCGAAATGCTGGATGCCCACGCGGGCGTGCTGCCGGACGACAGGCTCTATCAGGCGCTACGTCAGGATCTGAACGATCTCGCGCAGCTGCAGTGCCATAACAGCGGCCCGGATGCGGCTGCCGCCGCGCGCCTTGAAGCCTTTGCTGCCGCCAATACCGAAATGGTGCAATCCACGCGGACGGTGATTTTCTCTCGCGGCCAGCAGCTACAGCAGGAGATTGCCGAGCGCGGCCAGTTCTTCGGCTGGCAGGCGCTGGTGCTGTTCCTGGTGAGCCTCGGGCTGGTGCTGCTCTTTACCCGCATGATCATCGGCCCGGTGAAGGGTATTCAGCGTATGATCAACCGCCTGGGGGAGGGGAAATCGCTCGGGGATACGGTTGCCTTTAAAGGTCCTCGCGAGCTGCGATCCGTCGGCCAGCGCATTATCTGGCTATCCGAGCGCCTGGCGTGGCTGGAATCCCAGCGCCACCAGTTCCTGCGCCATATCTCTCATGAGTTGAAAACCCCGCTGGCCAGCATGCGTGAAGGAACGGAGCTGCTGGCGGACGAGGTGGCAGGACCGCTTACGCCGGAGCAGAAAGAGATTGTCGAGATTCTGGACGCCAGCAGCCGCAACCTGCAAAAGCTCATTGAGCAGCTTCTGGATTACAACCGCAAGCTGGCTGATGGGGCGGTCGTGCTGGAAGAGGTGGAAATTGAGCCGCTGGTGGATATGGTGATCTCCGCCCATAGCTTGCCGGCAAGAGCTAAAATGATGCATACCGGGGTAGAGCTGAATGCGCCGACCTGTCTCGCTGAACCCATGCTATTAATGAGCGTTCTGGACAATCTTTACTCCAATGCGGTGCACTATGGTACTGAATCCGGTAACATTTATATCAGAAGTTATACGAAGGGTTCCCGGATGTTTATTGACGTCGCAAACACCGGCACCCCGATCCCCGATGACGAAAAAACCATGATCTTCGAACCCTTTTTCCAGGGGAGTCATCAGCGGAAAGGTGCGGTAAAAGGAAGCGGTCTGGGCTTAAGCATCGCCCGGGACTGCATACGACGCATGCAGGGTGAGCTAAACATTGCCACGGACGAACGTTCAGATGTTTGCTTCCGTATTGAACTGCCCCTGAGCCGGAAAAATTAATAAAATGAATCTATATCTGGTGAGTATGTCACACGTCTTTTTCCGCGCCATACGCGCGGTGTTTTCCAGCAAAGCGGGTCGCCTGAGTCTGCCCTGTTTAGTTCTGGCTGGGTGCGTTTCCCATGCGCCGCAAAGTGCGATAAGCGGTAAACAAGAAGATAAATGGCCCGATAACCAGCTGGCGGATTTCCTCTCTACCCGCTGTGACGATATCTGGAATCTGTCAGGGCATGACGTCGAAAATAACCCGCTGTTCTGGCTGCGCGGAATAGATTGCGCTCAGCGGCTTGCGCCGGTAGACGCCCGCTCGAAGGCGGCGATGCTGGATGAGGACACCTGGCAGGACGCTTTCAAGCGTGGGATTTTACTGGCCGATGCGAAAATTACCCCCGTTGAGCGTCGGGCCAACGTGACCCGGCTGGATACGTTTGTGATCAATCTTCCCGCACAGGTGCGCCCGGTCTACCAGCTCTGGCGGGACGGGCAGACGTTACAGCTGCAGCTGTCTGAAGAGCGCTCCCGCTACAGCAAGCTGCAACAGTCAACCGACAGCGAGCTTGATACGCTGCGCCAACAGCAGCAACATTTACGTAGCCAGCTGGATACCACGACGCGCAAGCTGGAAAACCTGACCGATATCGAAAGGCAGCTCTCGTCGCGTAAATATCAGCCAGGTGGTTCATCTGCTGCACCGGACAGCGATATGCCGAAACAAGAGGATGTGAAGCATGACGAGCCGTAAACCAGCCCATCTCTTACTGGTGGATGACGATCCCGGCCTGTTAAAGCTGCTGGGGATGCGTCTGGTGAGTGAAGGCTACACCGTGGTAACCGCGGAAAGCGGGCAGGAGGGGCTGAAGGTCCTCAGCCGCGAGAAGATTGACCTGGTGATCAGCGACCTGCGGATGGACGAAATGGATGGCATGCAGCTGTTCGCCGAAATCCAGAAGCAGCAGCCGGGCATGCCGGTGATTATCCTGACGGCGCACGGGTCAATCCCGGATGCCGTTGCCGCAACCCAGCAGGGCGTATTCAGCTTCCTCACCAAGCCGGTAGATAAAGACGCGCTCTACAAAGCTATCGACAGCGCGCTGGAGCACGCCGCGCCCTCCGGCGACGACGCATGGCGTGAATCTATCGTCACCCGCAGCCCGATAATGCTGCGTCTGCTTGAGCAGGCGCGAATGGTCGCACAGTCAGACGTTAGCGTGCTGATTAATGGTCAAAGTGGAACCGGGAAAGAGATCCTGGCGCAGGCGATCCACAACGCCAGCCCGCGCAGCAAAAACGCCTTCATCGCCATTAACTGCGGTGCCCTGCCAGAGCAGCTTCTTGAATCTGAACTTTTTGGCCATGCCCGCGGCGCATTTACCGGCGCGGTGAGCAGCCGGGAAGGGCTGTTCCAGGCTGCAGAAGGCGGCACGCTGTTCCTCGACGAGATTGGCGACATGCCCGCGCCGCTGCAGGTCAAACTGCTGCGCGTGCTTCAGGAGCGTAAAGTGCGCCCGCTGGGCAGCAATCGCGATATTGATATTAACGTGCGAATCATTTCCGCCACCCACCGCGACTTGCCAAAAGTGATGGCCCGCAACGAGTTCCGAGAAGATCTCTACTACCGCCTGAACGTGGTGAACCTGAAGTTACCGGCGCTGGCGGAGCGTGCGGAAGATATTCCGCTGCTGGCGAATCACCTTTTGCGCCAGGCGGCCGATCGCCATAAACCGTTCGTGCGCGCCTTTTCGACGGATGCGATGAAGCGGCTGATGGCCGCAAGCTGGCCGGGTAACGTGCGCCAGCTGGTGAACGTGATTGAGCAGTGCGTGGCGCTGACCTCCTCACCGGTTATCAGCGACGCGCTGGTGGAGCAGGCGCTGGAAGGGGAAAACACGGCCTTGCCGACGTTTGCCGAAGCGCGGAATCAGTTCGAACTGAACTATCTGCGCAAGCTGCTGCAGATAACCAAAGGCAACGTGACCCACGCGGCGCGGATGGCCGGACGCAACCGTACAGAGTTCTATAAGCTGCTCTCACGCCACGAGCTGGAAGCAAACGATTTTAAAGAGTAGTGCCGTATGGTACTGTGAGCAACCGATTACGAAGCAGCTTACAGGCAAGAGTTTAAGGACCCACCATGAAAAAGATTGATGCGATTATTAAACCTTTCAAACTGGATGATGTACGTGAAGCGCTGGCGGAAGTCGGCATCACCGGGATGACAGTAACGGAAGTGAAAGGTTTTGGTCGTCAGAAGGGCCACACCGAGCTTTATCGTGGCGCAGAGTACATGGTCGACTTTCTGCCGAAAGTGAAAATTGAAATCGTGGTCAGCGACGATATCGTCGATACCTGCGTGGATACCATTATCCGCACGGCGCAGACGGGCAAAATTGGCGACGGGAAAATCTTTGTCTTTGACGTGGCGCGCGTGATCCGTATCCGTACCGGTGAAGAAGACGACGCGGCGATTTAAAAAAGATTTGCCAGGCCGGGTAAGGTGAAGCCGCCACCCGGCGAAAAAAAGCCCCTCGAACGAGGGGCTTTTTCATTACAGCACCTTATGCGGCCCGAAACATTCGTAATGAATGTGGTCTTTATTTACGCCCAGCTCAACCAGCTGCTTCGCGGCATACTGCATAAACGCCACCGGCCCACAGACGTAGAACTGCATGTCCGGCGCGCTAAACGCCACTTCCATCTGGCTTAAGTTCATCAGACCTTCGCTGTCAAACCGTGCGGCTGCGCGGTCTGCTTCCGTCGGCAGGCGATACCAGGTATTTGCGGTGAAACGCGGCAGGGACGCCCCCAGCGCATTCACTTCATCCGCAAAGGCGTGCACGTCGCCGTTTTCCGCAGCATGGAACCAGTTGACCTGCGCACCGTGGTTTGCTTTCGCCAGGGTATCGAGCATCGCCAGCATAGGCGTTTGGCCGACACCCGCAGAGATCAGCGTGACCGGGGTATTGGCTTCGACGGCCATAAAGAAATCGCCCGCCGGCGCGGCCAGATGAACCACGTCGCCCACGTTGGCTTCGTTGTGCAGCCAGTTGGAAACCTGACCGCCGTCCTCGCGCTTCACCGCAATGCGGTAGCCTTTGCCGTTTGGCTTGCGGGTCAGAGAATACTGGCGGATCTCCTGGTGCGGGAAGCCTTCAGGCTTCAGCCATACGCCCAGATACTGGCCCGGCTGGTAATCGGCCACCGGCTGTCCGTCCACCGGCTCAAATTCAAAGCTGGTGATTAATGCGCTGCGCGGCGTTTTCTCGACGATGCGGAAGGCGCGAGTGCCTTCCCAGCCGCCGTTCTTGCTGGCGTTTTCGCTGTAGATCTGCGCTTCACGGTTGATAAATACGTTTGCCAGTACGCCATAGGCTTTACCCCACGCGTCCAGCACTTCCTGGCCCGGGCTGAACATTTCGTCCAGCGTCGCCAGCAGGTGGCCGCCGACGATGTTGTACTGCTCGGGTTGGATCTGGAAGCTGGTGTGTTTCTGCGCGATTTTTTCCACCGCGGGCAGCAACGCCGCCAGGTTTTCGATATTGCTGGCGTAGGCCGCGATGGCGTTGAAAAGCGCTTCACGCTGATCGCCGTTACGCTGGTTGCTCATGTTGAAAATCTCTTTGAGCTCCGGGTTGTGCGTAAACATGCGATCGTAGAAATGGGCGGTAAGTTTAGGGCCGGTTTCCACCAGCAGGGGAATGGTGGCTTTAACGGTAGCGATGGTTTGAGCGTCGAGCATGGCAGCTTCCTTCTGATGTCACTTTAATGATGTATTTTAAATGCATCTTATAAAAAATACCCATGCTTTGTAAATGGTTCTTTGCAAGATGAAAAATATGCATCACAAACCTGAAAAGAAATCCGCTGGAAATAGCGAGATCTTTATTCCTCAAACCCTTGCGTGGCGTGAAGGAAAACGTTTGCGTAAAATCGTTTGTCAAGACCTGTTATCACAGAACTATTCAGTTATACTGTTGCCCGTCGTCCAACAGGACTGCCTTTTCAGGCCAAAATTTACTTGTTAGCTGAGTCAGGAGATGCGGATGTTAAAGCGTGAAATGAACATTGCCGATTATGATGCCGAACTGTGGCAGGCTATGGAGCAGGAAAAAGTACGTCAGGAAGAGCACATCGAACTGATCGCCTCCGAAAACTACACCAGCCCGCGCGTGATGCAGGCGCAGGGCTCTCAGCTGACCAACAAATACGCTGAAGGTTATCCGGGCAAGCGCTACTACGGTGGTTGCGAGTACGTTGATATCGTAGAGCAGCTGGCTATCGACCGTGCTAAAGCACTCTTTGGCGCTGACTACGCAAACGTCCAGCCGCACTCCGGCTCCCAGGCTAACTTCGCGGTTTACACCGCACTGCTGCAGCCGGGCGATACCGTTTTAGGTATGAATCTGGCGCAGGGCGGCCACCTGACTCACGGCTCCCCGGTTAACTTCTCCGGCAAACTGTACAACATCATCCCTTACGGTATTGATGAGTCCGGTAAAATTGACTACGAAGACATGGCGAAGCAGGCTAAAGAGCACAAGCCGAAGATGATCATCGGCGGCTTCTCCGCTTACTCCGGTATCGTTGACTGGGCAAAAATGCGTGAAATCGCGGACAGCATCGGTGCTTACCTGTTCGTTGACATGGCGCACGTTGCGGGCCTGATTGCCGCAGGCGTTTACCCGAACCCGGTTCCACACGCTCACGTTGTGACCACCACCACCCACAAAACCCTGGCAGGTCCACGCGGTGGCCTTATCCTGGCGAAAGGCGGTGACGAAGAGCTGTACAAAAAACTGAACTCCGCCGTGTTCCCAAGCGCGCAGGGCGGCCCGCTGATGCACGTTATCGCGGCAAAAGCGGTAGCGCTGAAAGAAGCGATGGAGCCAGAGTTCAAGGTTTACCAGCAGCAGGTTGCTAAGAACGCTAAAGCGATGGTGGAAGTTTTCCTGAACCGTGGCTACAAAGTGGTTTCCGGCGGGACTGAAAACCACCTGTTCCTGCTGGATCTGGTTGATAAAAACCTGACCGGTAAAGAAGCTGACGCCGCTCTGGGCCGCGCCAACATCACCGTGAACAAAAACAGCGTGCCAAACGATCCGAAGAGCCCGTTCGTGACCTCCGGTATCCGTATCGGTTCTCCGGCTGTCACTCGCCGCGGCTTTAAAGAAGCGGAAGTGAAAGAGCTGGCTGGCTGGATGTGTGACGTTCTGGACAACATCAATGACGAAGCGGTAATCGAGCGCGTTAAAGGTAAAGTTCTGGATATCTGCGCACGCTTCCCGGTATACGCATAATTCCTCTGCTTTGCAGAAATAAAAAAGGCCGCGCTTGCGGCCTTTTTTTTGGCTTAACGCCGATCCAGAGAAATGGCCCCAGGCCCGACTATCGCCAGCAAAATAAAGGCGCCAGCAATACTGACGTTCTTGTAGAAATTAATCATATTTGGCACAACCGCATCACCGGTCATATCCCAGTAGTGGTGACCGATGATCGCCGTGCCCAGCGTATAGAAGACAAAGAGAACCGCAAGAGGGCGGGTGAAAAAGCCCAGCACGATCAGAATGGCGGCAGGCACTTCCATCACCACCGCAATAATGGCCGCCAGCATGGGCATCGGCGTACCCAGCGAGGTCATATACTGTACGGTGCCGCTAAATCCTGTCAGTTTCGGGTAACCAAAGATAATAAACAGTACGACAATTGCGATACGCCCAATCAACAGCAGCAGATGACGCGACTGACCAAAGTCGAGATAACGTAGTGAGTTCATGGCAGAAATACCTCTGCAAGTGGAGTAATTTAAACGTAATACACATTTTCATTCCCTGCCATAAGCCAGACGACTGCTCGATATGTTAATTTTTCGTTAATTTATAGCAGGCTATCTACTTGCTTAATTTTTATATTCTCGCCAGACTATGGCCTCCATTTCGGGAGGGATTCATGGTCTTGCATTCCACGCGCTGGCTGGCGCTCAGCTACTTCACCTACTTTTTTAGCTACGGTATTTTTCTGCCTTTCTGGAGCGTCTGGCTCAAGGGAATTGGTTTGACCCCAGAAACCATCGGTATCCTGCTGGGCGCTGGGCTGGTGGCTCGTTTCCTTGGTAGCCTGCTGATTGCACCCCGCGTCAGCGATCCCTCCCTACTAATAAAAGCGGTGCGTATTCTGGCGCTGCTAACGCTGGTCTTTGCGGCCTGCTTCTGGGTCAGCCACCAGTTTGCCTGGCTGATGGTGGTGATGGTCGGCTTTAACCTGTTCTTCTCACCGCTGGTACCCCTGACGGATGCCCTGGCGAACACCTGGCAAAAGCAGATCACCATGGACTATGGGCGCGTGCGCCTGTGGGGCTCGATTGCCTTCGTGATCGGCTCGGCGCTGGTGGGGAAACTGGTCAGCCTTTACGACTACCGTGCGATTCTGGCTTTGCTCAGTATCGGGATAGCCTCGATGCTGCTTGGGATGCTGCTGCGCCCGTCGGTGATGCCGCAAGGGGAGAGTCGCCATCAGGAGAGCGCCGGCTGGCCCGCCTGGCGGAGCCTGGTGGCACAGAGCTGGCGTTTTCTGGCGTGCGTCTGTCTGCTTCAGGGGGCGCATGCGGCGTATTATGGCTTCAGCGCTATCTACTGGCAGGGGGCGGGCTACTCTGCCTCTGCGGTCGGTTACCTGTGGTCGCTGGGCGTGGTGGCAGAAGTCATTATTTTCGCCCTGAGCAAGAAGCTGTTCCGCCGCTTTGGCGCGCGCGACCTGCTGCTGCTTTCCGCGGTGTGCGGCGTGGCTCGCTGGGGCATTATGGGCTGGACAACGGAACTGCCGTGGCTGATTGTGGCGCAAATTCTTCACTGCGGCACGTTCACCGTGTGTCATCTGGCGGCGATGCGCTATATCGCTGCGCGTGAGGGCGGGGACGTGATTCGTCTTCAGGCGGTCTATTCTGCGGTGGCGATGGGCGGCAGCATTGCAGTGATGACGGTATTTGCGGGCTTCCTCTACCAGCATCTTGGACACGGCGTGTTCTGGGTCATGGCGCTGGTGGCGCTCCCGGCGATGTTTGTTCGACCAAAAGTGGCCGCGCGGACGTAACTACGATTCCAGCATGGCGCGAATATGTTCTTGCTGCTGCGCGTTCAGTGATTCAACCGCGTGGATCAGCGGCGGCGAGAACAGCGGCAGGGCCGTAGGGTAGGGGGTGATAACCAGCGCGGCTTCGCGCGGCGCCCCCTCTTTCTGAAACGCCTGCAGGGTCAGATAGCGAATATTGAGCGGCAGCAGCGTCAACTCGCGCAGCTGCTGTTCAATTATCTCCTCGCAGGATTTATCCTCCCCGGTCAGCAGCACCACCTGTTTTTCATGCAGGTCGGTCTCCTGCATCAGCCAGGCGCCAAAAATGACCGCCACGAGCGCCATCTCTTCATCGGAAAAACGCAGGCCAAACTCCGCCTCCAGCTCAAACAGCGCCTCTTTCGTTGTGCGCAACAGCCGGGGGTAGAGGCGGTGGATCTCCTCCGGCAGGCTGTTATCGATGCCGATCTCAAACAGAGAGCGGTCCAGTGCCTGAGCCAGATGAATATATAGCTGATCGGTCAGCCCCTGCTCGTCGCTGAAGTTCATCCCGGTCTGGGAGCGAAAACGGGCCACCATGCGCACGATGGCGCGGCGCAAACGCTGATCCTGCTGGTGTTTATCGAGCACCGGATCGGGCGTGCGGAGCATCATAAACAGCAGCGCCAGAAACAGTTGCTCATCCACGTGCGCGCCCTGCGGCACGCGCCGCTTCCAGTGGCGGACAATCTCCTGTGCCGTAAAATACTCTCCCCGCGACTGGGTCCAGCTGCGCTGGGCATGCGAAAACTGCGGCGTGTTTCCTAAGTGATGCTGGATGAGGCAGTATTGTAAATAGAGCTGTAAGAACTGGACGTCCCGGCATTCAAACTGGCGCTGAAGCTTGCGGGAGCAGAAGCCGATCAGCGCCCGCAGGTTTGCATCGTCGTAAAGCGGCCGCGCGATGCCGTGCTGTTTAAGCGCGGTTTTTAAGGCTGGGGTAAACTGGTGCAAGACAAACTGTGGGCAAAGGCGCAGCGCCCTGCGCAGCCAGTGCAGCAGGCACAAACGCTGATTCAGGGCAGTGCCTTCAATTCGGTAGCTGCCGTCGTGGTGCGTAACGATATCCAGCCGGTGATAGCGCTGGATTTCATCGCGCGTCTCGGCTATATCTTGCCGTGCCATGACGTCGTCCACGCCGTTGGCAGCGATTATGCTCTGTGCGGTGACGGCAGCATCGGGCAGGTAAAGCATTAAAAGCACCTGGCAGCGGCGCTGCGAACTGGAAAGCACAGATGGAATTTCAAGCGTCGTCATCATCTGTCGGGTATCCAGTGTGAATGTTTGATAAGAATAGCTAAAGGATGGGCGCTGAAAAGCGCGCCGGCAGGCCTTTCACTCAGGATTGCTGGGGAACATCACAGAATTTTTGACGTGAGGAATTGATGCAGACAGTTAAACAAAATGCGATGGCGTTATTTTTGGCGGTTATTACCTTCACCGCCAGCGCACATCCTCACAGTTTTATCAGCCTGAAAACCGAGCTGGTCACCGATGGCACGCAATTGAGCGGCCTGAAAATGCGCTGGACGATGGATGAAATCACCTCGGCGGATCTGCTTTATGATGCGGGCAACGCGAAGCCCGGCGACGAAATCTGGAAAAAGCTGGCGGCGGAAGTGATGGCCAACGTGCTGGGTCAGCACTACTTCACCGAGTTCTGGCATAACGGACAAAAGGTGAAGTTCCTCAATCGCCCGACAGAATACGGCATGTCCCGCGACGGGCATCAGGCGGTGCTGACGTTCGTGCTCCCGCTGGCGCACCCGCAGCCGCTGGCAGGACAAACCTATACGTTTTCCACCTTTGACCCAACGTACTACGTGGACATGAGCTATGCCGAAGAGCGCGACGTTCAGCTTCCGGCATCGTTGCAAAAAACCTGCAAAATTGCGGTTCATACCCCGAAGCCCAGCGAAGAGACGCTGAATTTTGCGGTCTCTCTCGATAAGGAAGATGCGCCGCCGGAGGACATGGAACTGGGTAAACAGTTCGCACAGAAGGTAACGTTACAATGTCAGTGATCTCCTCTCCGGTACGAAAACCGCGCCGCTGGTTGCACCTCTGGCCGCTGGCGCTCTTTTTACTGTTTGCCTTCGGCGGTTCGCTCTGGCTGTGGCAGGCCTGGCCGCAGGTGATGATGAAAAGCATCATCTGGCAGCGTGAGGTCAACCAGCAGATGAGCGGGCTGCTGAAGGCGGTGGCGGAGAATCCGACCAGGGCGGGCGGTTCTCTGCTGGCGTTCAGCTTCATCTACGGCGTGCTGCACGCGCTGGGTCCGGGGCACGGTAAAATCGTTATCACCACCTGGCTTGCGACCCATCCGTCGAAGCTGAAATCGAGCATTGGCCTGACGCTGGCCTCTTCGCTGCTTCAGGGGGGCGTGGCGATAGCGCTGGTGGTGGTTGTGCTTTCGCTATTACAGCTTCCCGCGCGCCAGCTGCACATGAGCAGCTTCTGGCTGGAGAAGGGCAGCTATGCGCTGGTGGGCGTGCTGGGGCTGATCCTCTGCTGGCGGGCGCTGAAAAAGCTGCGCGCGCTGCTGCAAAAGCCCAAATTCAAAACCTTTACGCCGCACCACGTTCATGATGAACACTGCGGCTGCGGGCATCAGCATCTGCCGACGCAGGATCAATTACAGAGCGGTGACGACTGGCGCGCGCGGCTGATGATAGTTCTCTCTATGGGGATGCGCCCGTGCTCGGGGGCCATCATGGTGCTGCTGTTCAGTAAAGTGATTGGTGTGTTGGGCTGGGGCATGCTCTCGGCGCTGGCGATGGCGGCAGGGACGTCTCTCACCATTTCGTCTTTAGCGCTGCTGGTACACAGCTTCCGTCAGCTGGCGGTCAAACTCAGCGGCAATAAAACGCCGGTGCTGTGGAGGCAGGTAGGATGGACAACGCTCGCGCTGGCGGGCGGGGTGATTCTGCTGGTGGCGGCGGTGACGATGTGGGTGAGTACGGTGCCGTTTAACACCCTCTCCCCTTTGGGGAGAGGGCTGGGGTGAGCGGATTAACGCTTCAGCGCATCGCTCAGCTCGTCACGCATGTTGGCCAGCATGGCTTTAACAACGCGTGGGTTACCCGCAACGATGTTGCCGGTAGACATATAGTTATGGCCGCCGGTGAAGTCGCAAACAATCGCGCCTGCTTCACGTGCGATCAGCTCGCCCGCCGCGAAGTCCCACGGCTTCAGTGACAGTTCGAAGTAACCGTCAACGCGGCCGGTGGCAACGTAGGCCAGATCCAGCGCAGCAGAGCCGGTACGACGGAAGTCCGCGCATTCGGTGAACAGCTTGCCCAGGATATTCATATAGGTGGTTGCGTGCTGCTTCGCCTTGAACGGGAAGCCGGTCGCCAGAATGGTGCCGTCCAGGTCGCGTGCGTTGCTGCAGCGCAGACGGTAGCCGTTCAGCTGTGCGCCCTGGCCACGGGTAGCGGTGAACAGTTCGTTACGCATTGGATCATAAACAACGGCGACTTCAGTACGGCCTTTAATGCGTACTGCAATAGACACAGAGAAGTGTGGCAGGCGTTTAACGAAGTTGGTGGTGCCATCCAGTGGATCGATAACCCATTGAACATCCTGATCGGTACCTTCATGTTCACCGCTTTCTTCGGTGATGATGGTGTGCTGCGGGTAAGATTTGCGGATCGTTTCGATAATAATCGCTTCTGCGGCTTTATCGACGTTAGTCACGAAATCATTGCTGCCTTTCTGGCTGGTTTCTACGGAGTCTGGCGTTTCGTAGTGCTTGGCAATTACGTTACCCGCCTTGCGCGCTGCGCGCACGGCGATGGTCAGCATCGGATGCATCGGTCTCTCTCACTGGATGTTAAAGAACAGGAAAATCGGCGCAGAGTATAGCAGCGGGATCGGATTATGTCTCCCGTTTATGATAATATGCCCGAATATTCTTCAGACACTGAATCCAGACATCTAAAAATTATGCTGCAAAACATTCGAATCGTGCTGGTCGAAACATCGCACACCGGCAACATGGGCTCTGTTGCCCGCGCTATGAAAACCATGGGCTTAACGAACCTCTGGCTGGTTAACCCGCTAGTGAAGCCAGACTCTCAGGCTATCGCTCTGGCGGCCGGGGCAAGCGACGTGATCGGCAACGCCCAGATCGTCGATACCCTCGACGAAGCGCTGGCCGGCTGTAGCCTCGTTGTCGGTACCAGCGCGCGCTCCCGCACGCTGCCGTGGCCGATGCTGGACCCGCGCGAATGCGGCCTGAAAAGTGTCTCAGAAGCAGAACAGGCGCCGGTTGCGCTGGTGTTTGGCCGCGAGCGCGTTGGCCTGACCAACGACGAACTGCAGAAGTGCCACTACCACGTAGCGATTGCCGCCAACCCGGAATACAGCTCGCTGAACCTGGCGATGGCGGTGCAGGTTATCGCCTACGAAGTGCGTATGGCGTGGCTGGCGACGCAGGAAAAGCAGGCAGAACCGAAAGAAGAGACGGCCTATCCGCTGGTGGACGACCTTGAGCGTTTCTACGGCCACCTGGAGCAGACGCTGCTCTCTACCGGTTTCATCCGTGAAGGCCACCCGGGTCAGGTGATGAACAAGCTGCGCCGTATGTTCACCCGCGCGCGCCCGGAAAGCCAGGAGCTGAACATCCTGCGCGGAATTCTGGCGTCGATTGAGCAGAAAAATAAAGAGTAGTGCCGGTTTGTTTTCTCCCTCTCCCCGTGGGAGAGGGCCGGGGTGAGGGCATCAGGCCGAACCCAGGCAATACGGCACGGAAGGTTAAATACCTGACTAAAACAGTCAAGTAAATAGTTGACCATTTTAGTCAGGAATGTCAGACTTGGCCCTGCTATGCAATACCCCCATTTTACAATAAAAAACCCCGGGCAGGGGCGAGTTTGAGGTTAAGTAAGACATGAGACTGACATCTAAAGGGCGTTATGCCGTGACCGCGATGCTGGACGTTGCGCTCAACTCCGAAGCGGGCCCGGTTCCGTTGGCTGATATTTCTGAACGACAAGGGATCTCCCTCTCTTACCTGGAACAGCTGTTCTCCAGACTGCGTAAAAATGGACTGGTTTCCAGCGTTCGTGGCCCGGGCGGCGGTTATCTGCTGGGGAAAGACGCGGGCAGTATTGCGGTTGGTGAAGTGATTAGCGCCGTTGACGAATCCGTGGACGCGACCCGTTGCCAGGGTAAAGGCGGCTGCCAGGGCGGCGATAAGTGCCTGACCCACGCGCTGTGGCGCGATCTGAGCGACCGTCTGACGGGCTTCCTGAACAATATCACCCTCGGTGAACTGGTGAATAACCAGGAAGTTCTGGACGTATCAGGCCGTCAGCACAGCCATGATTCACAACGCAGCACCCGCGCGCAGGACGCTATCGACGTCAAATTACGCGCGTAATAAAACGATAAGTATTTCAGAATCAGGCCGGGGCGGTCACGCCCCGCGTACTCGGTCGTACATCCAGCCGGTTGCCTGATTCCTTGCATTGAAGCGATGTACGGAGTTTAAAGAGCAATGAAATTACCGATTTATCTCGATTACTCCGCAACCACGCCGGTGGACCCGCGTGTTGCCGAGAAAATGATGCAGTGTCTGACCCTGGACGGAAACTTTGGTAACCCAGCTTCCCGTTCACACCGTTTTGGCTGGCATGCTGAAGAGGCGGTGGATATCGCCCGTAATCAGATTGCTGACCTGGTGGGTGCCGACCCGCGTGAGATTGTTTTCACCTCCGGTGCGACCGAATCCGACAACCTGGCGATCAAAGGTGCAGCCAACTTTTATCAGAAAAAAGGCAAGCACATCATCACCAGCAAAACCGAACATAAAGCCGTGCTGGATACCTGCCGCCAGCTGGAGCGTGAAGGGTACGAAGTAACTTACCTGGCGCCACAGAGCAACGGGATCATCGACCTGAAAGAGCTCGAAGCGGCTATGCGTGATGACACCATTCTGGTCTCCATCATGCACGTCAACAACGAAATCGGCGTGGTGCAGGACATCGCGACCATCGGCGAAATGTGCCGCGCGCGCGGTATCATCTACCACGTGGACGCGACCCAGAGCGTGGGCAAACTGCCTATCGACCTGAGCCAGCTGAAAGTGGACCTGATGTCCTTCTCCGGCCACAAAATCTATGGCCCGAAAGGTATCGGCGCGCTGTACGTTCGTCGTAAGCCGCGTATCCGCATCGAAGCACAGATGCACGGCGGCGGTCACGAGCGCGGCATGCGTTCCGGTACGCTGCCTGTTCACCAGATCGTGGGCATGGGCGAAGCGTACCGCATTGCAAAAGAAGAGATGGAAACCGAGATGGCGCGCCTGCGCACGCTGCGTAACCGTCTGTGGGACGGCGTGAAAGATATGGAAGAAGTATATCTGAACGGCGATCTCGAGCAGGGCGCACCAAACATTCTCAACGTCAGCTTCAACTATGTTGAAGGCGAATCGCTGATTATGGCACTGAAAGACCTGGCCGTTTCTTCCGGTTCTGCCTGTACGTCTGCAAGCCTGGAGCCATCCTACGTGCTGCGCGCGCTGGGCATGACCGACGAGCTGGCACACAGCTCTATCCGTTTCTCTTTAGGTCGTTTCACTACCGAAGAAGAGATTGACTACACCATCAAGCTGGTTCGCAACTCCATTGGCCGTCTGCGCGACCTTTCTCCACTGTGGGAAATGTTCAAGCAGGGCGTGGATCTGAACAGCATTGAATGGTCACATCACTAATCGGTACATAAGGAGAATTCAATCATGGCATACAGCGAAAAAGTCATCGATCATTACGAGAACCCGCGCAACGTTGGCTCTTTTGACAACAGCGACGAATCTGTCGGTAGCGGCATGGTTGGCGCACCAGCGTGTGGCGACGTGATGAAGTTGCAGATTAAAGTCAACAATGAAGGTATCATTGAAGACGCGCGCTTCAAGACCTACGGCTGCGGTTCTGCAATTGCGTCCAGCTCCCTGGTCACCGAATGGGTGAAGGGCAAGTCTCTGGACGAAGCACAGGCAATCAAGAACACGGATATTGCTGAAGAACTCGAACTGCCGCCGGTGAAAATTCACTGTTCTATTCTGGCAGAAGACGCGATCAAAGCCGCCATTGCGGATTATAAAAGCAAACGTGAAGCAAAATAATTGAGGTTTGAGTATGTCGATTACCCTTAGCGACAGCGCTGCCGCGCGAGTAAGCTCTTTTCTGGCGAACCGTGGTAAAGGCTTTGGCCTGCGACTGGGCGTACGTACCTCCGGCTGTTCTGGTATGGCTTACGTACTGGAGTTTGTTGACGAGCCGGCGTCTGACGACACCGTGTTTGAAGACAAGGGCGTGAAGGTGGTGGTCGATGGCAAAAGCCTGCAATTCCTCAACGGCACTCAGCTGGACTTCGTTAAAGAAGGCCTGAACGAGGGGTTCAAATTCACGAACCCGAACGTCAAAGACGAGTGTGGTTGCGGCGAAAGCTTCCACGTTTAACCGCGCGTCATCCGAAACCCCACCGCAGGATCTCTGCGCGTGGGGTTTGTTCTAACAGGCTACCCCTGAGATTGTTATGGATTACTTCACTCTCTTCGGACTACCCGCTCAATACCCGATCGATCTCCAGTCGCTGACGATCCGTTTTCAGGATCTGCAGCGTCAGTATCATCCGGATAAATTCGCCAGCGGGACGCAGGCAGAACAGCTGGCTGCGGTTTCCCACTCTGCCACCATCAATCAGGCCTGGCAGACGCTGCGCCATCCGCTGGCGCGCGCTGAGTATCTGCTCTCGCTCCACGGTTTCGACCTGGCGAGCGAGCAGCACACCGTGCGCGACACGGCGTTTCTGATGGAGCAGCTGGAGCTGCGCGAAGAGCTGGATGAGATTGAACAGGCCAAAGACGAAGCGCGTCTGGAAAGCTTCATTAAGCGCGTGAAGGGCATGTTCGATACCCGCCATCAGCAGATGGTGGAGCAACTGAACAACGAGACCTGGGATGTAGCGGCAGACACTGTGCGCAAACTCCGTTTTCTCGATAAACTGCGAAGCAGTGCTGAACAACTCGAAGAAAAGCTGCTCGATTTTTAATTTCGGAAGCAATTATGGCCTTATTACAAATTAGTGAGCCTGGCTTAAGTGCCGCACCGCACCAGCGTCGTCTGGCGGTGGGTATTGATCTCGGCACCACCAATTCCCTCGTGGCAACCGTGCGCAGCGGCCAGGCGGAAACGCTGGCCGACGAGCAGGGCCGCCATCTGCTGCCTTCCGTGGTCCACTACCAGCAGCAGGGTCACGCGGTCGGCTATGACGCCCGCGCCAACGCCGCGCGCGATCCGGCCAACACTATCAGCTCCGTAAAGCGCATGATGGGACGCTCGCTGACCGATATTCAGACCCGCTATCCGCATCTGCCGTATCAGCTGCAGGCCAGTGAAAACGGCCTGCCGATGATCGCGACCGCGGCCGGTCTGCTGAACCCAATTCGTGTTTCCTCCGACATCCTCAAAGCGCTGGCGGCACGCGCGACGGCGACGCTCGGCGGCGATCTGGACGGTGTAGTCATTACCGTTCCGGCCTATTTTGACGATGCACAGCGTCAGGGCACCAAAGACGCGGCGCGTCTGGCGGGCCTGCACGTACTGCGCCTGCTGAACGAACCGACGGCGGCGGCGATTGCCTACGGCCTCGACTCCGGTCAGGAAGGGGTCATTGCGGTTTATGATCTCGGTGGCGGCACCTTTGATATCTCGATCCTGCGCTTAAGCCGCGGGGTGTTTGAAGTGCTGGCGACGGGCGGGGATTCCGCGCTGGGCGGCGATGACTTCGACCATCTGCTGGCGGACTACATCCGCGAGCAGGCGGGCATCAGCGATCGCAGCGATGCGCGCGTGCAGCGTGAACTGCTGGATGCGGCTATCGACGCCAAAATCGCCCTGAGCGATGCGCAGACGGTTACCGTAAACGTTGCGGGCTGGCAGGGTGACATTACCCGCGACCAGTTCGACGACCTGATTGCCCCGCTGGTAAAACGCACCCTGATGGCCTGTCGTCGCGCGCTGAAAGATGCGGGCGTTGAGGCCAGCGAGGTGCTGGAAGTGGTCATGGTGGGCGGTTCGACCCGCGTGCCGCTGGTGCGCGAGCGCGTGGGCGAATTCTTTGGCCGCACGCCGCTGACCTCCATCGACCCGGACAAAGTGGTTGCCGTGGGCGCCGCAATCCAGGCCGATATTCTGGTCGGCAACAAGCCGGACAGCGAAATGCTGCTGCTGGACGTCATCCCGCTGTCCCTTGGTTTAGAAACCATGGGCGGTCTGGTGGAGAAAGTGATCCCGCGTAACACCACCATTCCGGTGGCGCGTGCGCAGGAGTTCACCACCTTCAAAGACGGCCAGACCGCAATGTCCATCCACGTGATGCAGGGCGAGCGCGAGCTGGTGCAGGACTGCCGCTCTCTGGCGCGCTTTGCGCTGCGCGGCATTCCGGCGCTGCCGGCGGGCGGGGCGCATATTCGCGTCACCTTCCAGGTAGATGCGGACGGCCTGCTGAGCGTCACGGCGATGGAAAAATCGACCGGCGTGGAATCGTCCATTCAGGTGAAGCCGTCCTACGGCCTGACCGATGGCGAAATCGCCTCCATGATTCAGGACTCAATGAGCTACGCCGAGCAGGATGTGAAGGCGCGTATGCTGGCTGAACAAAAAGTTGAAGCCGCCCGCGTGCTGGAGAGCCTGAACGGCGCGCTCGCTGCCGATGCCGCGCTGTTAAGCGCCGCTGAGCGCCAGGTGATTGACGACGCTGCCGCGCGCTTAAGCGCTGTCGCAGTTGGCGATGACGCTGACGCAATAGAAGAAGCCATTAAAAACGTTGATAAACAAACCCAGGACTTCGCTGCTCGCCGCATGGACAAATCTGTCCGCGTCGCGCTGAAAGGCCAGTCCGTGGACGAGGTTTAATATGCCAAAGATTGTTATTTTGCCTCATGCGGACCTCTGTCCGGATGGCGCTGTTCTGGAAGCGAAGACCGGTGAAACCATTCTCGATGTAGCCCTGCGTGCAGGTATCGAAGTGGAACACGCCTGTGAAAAATCCTGTGCCTGCACCACCTGCCACTGCATCGTGCGTGAAGGTTTCGACTCTCTCGCCGAGAGCACCGAAGACGAAGACGACATGCTGGATAAAGCATGGGGTCTGGAGCCAGACAGCCGCCTGAGCTGCCAGGCCGCGGTGACCGATGAAGATCTGGTCGTGGAATTCCCACGCTACACCATCAACCACGCACGCGAGCATTAATATGGGACTAAAGTGGACAGACAGCCGTGAAATCGGCGAAGCGCTCTACGACGCGAACCCGGATCTCGATCCGAAGACCGTACGATTCACCGACATGCATCAGTGGATCTGCGATTTAGAGGATTTCGACGACGATCCAAACGCATCCAATGAAAAAATTCTGGAGGCGATTCTGTTAGTCTGGTTAGATGAAGCAGAATAAATAACAAAACGGGCTGCCTTCAGGCGGCCCGTTTGCTAGTTGCTAATAAGGATAAATAAAATGACCGAAGCGATGAAGATTACGCTCTCTACGCAGCCAGCCGACGCGCGCTGGGGCGAGAAAGCCAGCTACAGCATCAACAACGACGGTATTACCCTGCACCTGACGGGCAAAGATGATCTGGGCCTGATCCAGCGCGCCGCGCGTAAAATTGACGGCCTGGGTATTAAGCATGTGTCCCTGGAAGGTGAAGGCTGGGATACCGACCGCAGCTGGGCATTCTGGGCGGGCTACAAAGGCCCAAAAGGCACCCGCAAAATTGAGTGGGCGAACCTCGACGAAGCCGGTCAGAAAGAGCTGGAAAGCCGCCTGCAAATTATCGACTGGGTGCGCGACACCATTAACGCTCCGGCGGAAGAGCTCGGTCCGGAGCAGCTGGCGCAGCGCGCGGTTGACCTGCTGTGCGGCGTGGCGGGCGACAAGATGTCCTACCGCATCACCAAAGGCGAAGACCTGCGCGAGCAGAACTACATGGGTATCCACACCGTGGGCCGAGGTTCTGAGCGACCTCCGGTCCTGCTGGCGCTGGATTACAACCCAACCGGCGATAAAGAAGCGCCGGTCTTTGCCTGCCTGGTCGGGAAAGGCATCACTTTTGATACCGGCGGCTACAGCCTGAAGCAGAGCGCGTTCATGGATTCCATGAAGTCCGACATGGGCGGCGCGGCAACCATCACCGGCGCGCTGGCGTTCGCCATAACCCGCGGTCTGAACAAGCGCGTGAAGCTCTACCTGTGCTGCGCGGACAACATGGTCAGCGGCAACGCCTTCAAGCTGGGCGACATCATTCGCTACCGCAACGGCAAAAACGTTGAGGTGATGAACACCGACGCGGAAGGCCGTCTGGTGCTGGCCGATGGCCTGATCGACGCCTCTGCCCAGAAGCCAGAGCTGATTATCGATATGGCAACCCTGACCGGCGCGGCGAAAACCGCCCTGGGTAACGACTACCATGCGCTGTTCAGCTTCGATGACAAGCTGGCCGCTCGCCTGCTGGCAAGCGCCGCTGCGGAAAACGAACCGTTCTGGCGTCTGCCGCTGGCCGAGTTCCACCGCAGCCAACTGCCGTCCAACTTTGCCGAGCTGAACAACACCGCGAGCGCTGCATACCCGGCGGGGGCAAGCACCGCCGCAGGCTTCCTGTCTCACTTCGTTGAGAATTATCATGAAGGCTGGCTGCACATCGACTGCTCCGCAACGTACCGTAAAGCGGCGGTTGAGCAGTGGTCCGCGGGCGCGACCGGTCTGGGCGTGCGTACCGTGGCGAACCTGCTGACGGCTGAGTAATCGTTATTGCCCTCACCCTAACCCTCTCCCACAGGGAGAGGGGATGGTTTGCTCCCTCTCCCTGTGGGAGAGGGCCGGGGTGAGGGGAAATGCATCATCTGGAATTGTTATGTCCGAAACCAAAAACGAATTAGAAACCCTGCTGGAGCAGGCGGCGACCGAGCCCGCACACCGTCCGGCATTTTTCCGCACGCTGCTGGAGTCCACCGTCTGGGTGCCGGGCACCGCGGCGGAAGGCGAGCAGGTTGTCGAAGACAGCGCGCTGGATCTGCTGCACTGGGAAAAAGACGACGGCTCTTCGGTGATCCCGTTCTTCACCTCGCTGGAAGCCCTGCAGGAAGCGGTAGAAGATGAACAGGCGTTCGTGGTAATGCCGGTGCGTACCCTGTTTGAAATGACGCTGGGCCAGACGCTGTTCCTCAACGCGAAGCTGCCAACCGGGAAAGAATTCACCCCGCGTGAAATCAGCCACCTGATCGGCGAAGAGGGTAACCCTCTCAGCACCCAGGAGGTACTGGAAGGGGGCGAAACGCTGCTGCTGTCTGAGGTGGCTGAGCCGCCTGCGCAGATGATAGATTCCCTGACCACGCTCTTCAAAACCCTGAAACCAGTAAGACGCGCGTTCCTCTGCTCTATCAAAGAGAGCGCTGACGAAAAGCCTGTTTTGCTGATTGGCATTGAAGCCGACGGCGATATCGACGACATCATTCAGGCGGCGGGAAGCGTGGCGACCGACACGCTTCCGGGCGACGAGCCGATCGATATCTGTCAGGTGACGAAAGGTGAGAAGGGCATCAGCCACTTTATCACCGAGCACATCACCCCGTTCTACGAGCGTCGCTGGGGAGGCTTCCTGCGCGATCTAAAAACAAACCGCATTATCTGATTACGGCGGGGTGAGTTTCACCCCGTTGCTTCCAGCAGCAGTAAATCCATCAGCAGCACCAGATTCGACTCAAACGACGTCACTCCTGCGGCTTCGGCGGCGAAGTGTACCGCTTCGTCATAGAGGGCAAAGTGCACGTCCGCCATCCCCGCCAGCGTATTGGCCGAGGCGCGGGTAAACGCGACGATGGTCATGCCGACGTTTTTGGCAATCCGCGCTTTGTCCAGCACCTGCTCCGTTTCGCCGCTGCGCGAGACGGCAATAAACACCTGATAGCGCGCGGCGTTGCTGAGAAATATATTACGGCTGTCCCCCGGCCCGGAGATGAACGCCGTTTTGCCCAGTACCTGTAATTTCTTGGTCAGGTACTCGGCAAAGAGATAGGAAAAACCGGCGCCGTAGAGAAAGAAGCTCTCTTTCTGGCGCAGGAGGTCGGCAAACTGCTGGCGCTTCTCCTGCGTGACCCACTGGAAGGTGTGTTGATAGTTGGCGATAAACTGATTAAACAGCGCCGGGAGTTCAGGAAGGGATTGCGCCTCGGCGGCTATATGCGGCGTGTCGGAGAGTAGTTGCTTGCAGTGCCAGATAAATTCGCTAAAGCCGCTGAACCCCAGCTTCTGACACAGCCGCATAATGGTGGCGGTCGAAACAAACGTCGCCTTAGCCAGCTCTCGCACCGTGATGTTGCCCACCAGCAGCGGATGCTCCGTGAGGTGGGCGAGGACGCGATACTCCGCGCGGGTCAATGACGCTCCGCGCGTTAACAGCGTGGCCAGGCGGTTATCCATTATTTCGCGGGTTCGACAGGCAGATCTTCCCGCGCACCCCATTCGCTCCAGGCGCCGTCGTAGAGCGTGACGTCGCTTACGCCGAGCGTGGCAAGCGCCAGAATCACTACGCAGGCCGTTACGCCGGAGCCGCAGCTGGCAATAATCGGACGATGTAAATCCACGCCAGCACGGTCAAAAATGGCGCGCAGCTCGTCGGTGGTTTTCAGCTCGCCTTCAAACACCAGGTCGCCCCACGGCACGTTCAGCGCGCCCGGAATATGTCCACGCTTCAGCCCCGGACGCGGCTCGTCCGCTTCGGCATTAAAGCGAGGCGCAGGTCGGGCATCGACGATTTGCGCCGTTTTTTCATGGCTCGCGACCAGGACGTCGGTCAGGCGTTTCACCACGTTAGCGTCGAACGTCGCGTCGAATTCCCCTTCCGGCAGCGTTACGTCGCCCTGCTGGAGCGGCAGCTCGTCGCGCTTCCAGCCCGCAAGACCGCCCGCCAGAATCGAGACTTTTTCCACGCCAAACTGTTTCAGCATCCACCACGCGCGCGGCGCGGAGAAGAGATTACCTTCATCGTAAACAACAAGATGTTTGTCTTTGCTGACGCCCAGCTCGCGCATCGCCACGGAAAACGCTTCCGGGCGCGGCAGCATGTGCGGCAGGGGAGAGTTGCGATCGGAGAGGGCTTCGATATCAAAAAATACCGCGCCAGGCAGATGTCCGGCACGGTATTCCGCGACCATATCGCGAAGGTGTTCCTGCCCGGCCGGGGCCATACGCGCGTCAATAATCTGGACTTCCGGATCGTCGCCGTGCTCAATCAGCCAGTCGGCGGCGACAAAATATGAGGTGGACATGGGTTGCCTCCATTCTTTTCCGTAAAAAAGGATTGTCGGTGTTTTTTCTGACACCGACAAGCAAACCTCGTTCAACTCGCGAGCAAGCCCCTATTTTTTCACTGGTTCGCCGTCCTGCCAGGCTTTTTGCAGCGCAGGCCAGTAGTCGCGGTTGGCCTCGATCATCTCATCCAGAATCGCTTTCGCATGTTCCATGGTCGGCACGGTGCGGTTGAGGGTGAACGCCTGCAGGGCTTTCTCATAGCTGCCCTCGATGGTCGCCTCCACCAGAAGCTGTTCCGAGGCGAGCTGCTGTTGCAGCAGAGTCTGATGGAACAGCGGCACCTGACCGACACGGATCGGTTCCGGGCCTTCGGAGGTGATATAGGCGGGCACTTCCACCACCGCATCGTACGGCAGATTGGTTATCGCCCCGCGGTTTTCCACCATCACCAGATGTCGTTGGCGCAGGTTAAAGGCCAGCGAGCAGGCTACGTCAACGATAAACTCGCCGTGAACACCCACGTGGAAGGCATCCGGTAAAATCCCGGTGCGCTTGTACTCTTCAGCAGCAGCAAAAAGTTTTTTCTCACGCCCGTTCATCACTTCGTTAGCACGGGTATAGTCCGGGTTCTGGTGCTCCACTATCTGGTTCGGCATCAGGTAGTACTGCAGGTACGGGTTCGGCAGGTACTCCGGGAAGTTATCCATAATCGGCTTGATGTTGCGCCAGGTTTTAACCCACGACGGATCGGAGTGCTGCGGATCGGTTTTGGCCGCATCTTCCGTCAGCAGGCCAAACTTCGCGATATGCTTACGCAGCGCCGGCAGCTTGTCCTCGCCGTCCACCAGCACGCGGGTAAACCAACCGAAGTGGTTCAGGCCGAAGTAGTCCACTTCCAGCTTGCGGCGATCGACACCCAGAATCGCTCCCATATTGCGCATGGCAGCCACCGGCATATCGCAGATGTTCAACACCCGCGCGTTAGGGCGCAGGCGGCGCACACCTTCCGCGACGATCGCCGCCGGGTTGGAGTAGTTCACGATCCAGGCCTTCTCATGCGCGTAGCGATCCACCAGATCGATAAGCTCGACCATCGGCAGGATCGTGCGCAGTCCGTAGGTCAGCCCGCCGGGGCCGCAGGTCTCCTGGCCGACCACGCCGTGACGCAGCGGGATCTTCTCATCCTGCTCGCGCATTTTATACTGGCCGACGCGCATCTGGGCGAAGACGAAATGCGCGCCGCTGAAGGCCACTTCCGGGTCACTGGTGACGGTAAATTTGATGCTCTGGCTGTGGTCGCGAATGACCTTTTCGACGACGGGCGCAATGGTGTTCTGACGCGTCTCGTCGATGTCATAGAGGCGAATTTCGGCCAGCGGGAAATCCTGCAGGCGCACCATCAGGCTTTTTACAATACCCGGCGTGTAGGTGCTGCCGCCGCCGGCAATCGACAGAATAAACGGGGGTGTAAACATCTTTAGCTCCTTTCAGAGAAACGTCTCAACGGCTTCTCGCATTTTTTTGACATGCAGCCCGTAGACCACCTGAACGTTATTACCTTGTTTGATAACCCCTTTCGCACCGGTCGCCTTCAGGCGAGGCTCGTCGATGATGGCGACGTCCTTCACCGTGACGCGTAATCGGGTGTAGCAGTTATCCACAACCTCAATATTTTCCCGGCCGCCCAGGCCCACCACGATGGACTCGCCCAGCCCGTCGTTGTTGCCTTTCGCCTGGTACTCCTGCTTGCTGTAAAGGCGTGTCTCCTGATCTTCATCCTCACGGCCCGGCGTTTTCATGTTGAAGCGCAGGATCAGGAAGCGGAACACCACGAAGTAGAGGGCAAACACGATCAGCCCGACCACGATGTACATCGGCCAGTTGGACTTCTCCGTGCCGAGCGGCAGGTTGTAAAGGATGAAGTCGATAATCCCGTTGGCGCCGATGGCGTGAACGCCCAGCAGCGAGAACAGCATCATGCCGATGCCGGTCAGCACCGCATGCACCACGAACAGCAGCGGGGCGACGAACAGGAAGGAGAACTCAATCGGCTCGGTCACGCCGACCAGCAGTGAGGTCAGCGCCGCCGGGATCAGAATCGCTTTCGCAATGGCTTTACGCTCGGGCTTCGCGGTCATGTACATTGCCAGCGCGGCGGCGGGCAGCCCGAACATCTTGCTGATGCCGCGCGCGTCCCACACTACCGTGCTGCTGAGCTGCTTCACGTCCGGGCAGGCCATCTCGGCGAAGTAGATATTGCGCGCGCCCTGATAGGTTGCGCCGCACACCTCCTGCGTACCGCCCAGTTCGGTATAGAGGAACGGCGTATAAACCAGATGATGCAGGCCTGTCGGCACAAGAATACGCTCAAGGAAACCGTAAATGGCTACGCCGAGCGGGCCGGAGCCTTTAATAGCCAGCGCCAGCGCGCTAATGCCGTGCTGAGCGTACGGCCAGAGTTCGCTCATTACCACGCCGAGCAGCATAGAGACGGGCAACATGACAATCGCCACAAAGCAGTGGCCGGAGTAAATCGCCATCGCGCCGTTAAACTGTACGCCGGAGTATTTGTTATACAGATAACCGGATAGCGCCCCGGTCAGGATCCCGGCGAACACGCCCATCTCCAGCACCTGCACGCCCAGCACCATGCTTTGACCCGCGGCTTTCATCTGCTCAGCAGGGGCCAACTCGCCCTGTAGCTGCAGCGTGACGTTCATGGCATTGATAAACACCACGAAGGTCACCAGCCCAATCAGCGCCGCGTAGCCTTTATCGCGCGTCGCCAGACCAATCGGGATCCCGACGGCAAACACCAGCGCCAGGTTGACCAGCACCGACACGGCAGACTTGGCGATCAGCTGGCCAATATTCTGAATAAGGGGATGCCCGAGAAAAGGCAGGTATTCTGCGAGGTTACCGTTACCCAGCACGTTACCAAAGGCGATAAACAGACCGACGATCGGTAAGATAAGTACCGGTCC
Source organism: Enterobacter sp. KB-280D8 (assembly GCF_041399405.1). NCBI lineage: Bacteria > Pseudomonadati > Pseudomonadota > Gammaproteobacteria > Enterobacterales > Enterobacteriaceae > Enterobacter > Enterobacter sp. KB-280D8. The sequence continues at coordinate 148,426 of NZ_JBGKEC010000006.1, read as the reverse complement.
GTACAATGATTTTCCGAAATTTTGTAGGGCGTTTACGGCTCGTTTCATAGCTTTCTCTCTTTTTGAACCGCGCACTCGGGGTGCGTCATGGTCATAAAGCTAGCAGTCTTCAGGCGAGCTTATCCAGCTATCTTCTTGTTTTAAAAACAAATGATGTGAAAGGTAACATGTGACGTTATGTGCTGTGATCGCGGTTTCATCCCAGTGTAACGGGGGAATGCCATTCTGCGAGGCGCTTTCCGGATTCTAAAATTGGACTTTTTGTATTAACGAAACTTGCGGATAATACTTATTCGGACGACGACCAACAGGCCCCCTCTCAGGCCAGGGACAAAGGATGAAACCGTTTCGCTTAGCCGCGATCTCTCTCGCGCTGCTCACCACGTTTACGCTTGTCGGCTGTGATAACAGCGATGATAAGCCTCAGGCTGCTGCGCCAGCAGCGTCTACTGCATCAACACCGAAAGCCGCAGAAAAGCCCGATGCTGAAACGCTGGCTAAAATGGCCGCCCAGAGTCAGGGAAAAGCGCTGACCCTGCTTGATGCCTCGGAAGTTCAGCTCGACGGTGCCGCCACGCTGGTGCTGACCTTCTCTGTACCGCTGGATCCGAATCAGGATTTCGCCAAAACGGTGCATGTCGTGGATAAGAAAAGCGGCAAGGTTGACGGGGCGTGGGAACTTGCGCCTGGCCTGAAAGAGCTTCGCCTGCGTCATCTGGAGCCTAACCGAAACCTGGTCATCACCGTGGATCGTGGCCTGGTGGCGCTGAACAAAGCGACCTTTGGCATTGATTATGAAAAAGCCCTGACCACCCGGGATGTAGAACCGACGGTCGGTTTTGCCAGCCGCGGCTCGCTGCTGCCGGGTAAGGTAGTGGAAGGTCTGCCGGTGATGGCGCTTAACGTCAACAATGTGGACGTTAATTTCTACCGCGTGAAGCCGGAATCGCTGGCCTCGTTTGTCAGCCAGTGGGAATACCGTAACTCGCTGACCAACTGGGAATCAGACAATCTGCTGAAGATGGCGGAGCTGGTCTATACCGGTCGCTTTGACCTCAATCCGGCGCGCAACACGCGCGAAAAACTGCTCCTGCCGCTCAAGGATATCAAGCCGCTTCAGCAGTCCGGCGTCTATATTGCCGTTATGAACCAGGCCGGGCATTACAGCTACAGCAATGCCGCAACACTCTTTACCCTGAGCGATATCGGTTTGTCCGCTCACCGCTATCATAACCGGCTGGACATCTTCACCCAGAGCCTGGAAAACGGTGCGGCGCAGTCCGGTGTCACCGTCACGCTGTTAAATGATAAAGGGCAGACGCTTGCCGAGGCGAGCAGCGACGCCGACGGTCATGCGAAGCTTGAAACCGATAAAGAAGCCGCGCTTATTCTGGCCAGCAAAGACGGCCAGACCACGCTGCTTGACCTCAAGCTTCCGGCGCTGGATCTGGCGGAGTTCGATATTGCCGGTAACCCGGGATACAGCAAGCAATTCTTTATGTTTGGCCCGCGCGATCTCTATCGTCCGGGTGAAACGGTGATTCTCAACGGCTTACTGCGCGACAGCGACGGAAAACCGCTTCCCGACCAGCCCGTGAAGCTTGACGTGCTGCGCCCGGACGGCCAGGTGGCACGTACTATCGTTGTTCAGCCTGAGAACGGCCTCTACCGCTTCAATTATCCGCTGGATAGCGGCGCGCAGACCGGCATGTGGCATATTCGTGCCAACACGGGCGATAACCTGCAGCGCATGTGGGACTTCCACGTTGAAGATTTTATGCCTGAGCGTATGGCGCTGAACCTGACGGGACAAAAAGCACCGGTTTCCCCGCAGGATAACGTGGACTTTAACGTTGTGGGCTATTACCTCTATGGCGCACCGGCCAACGGCAACTCGCTGCAGGGCCAGCTTTTCCTGCGTCCGCTGCGCGAGGCGGTTACTGCGCTGCCGGGCTTCCAGTTCGGTGATATTGCTGAGGAAAACCTGAGCCGCAGCCTGGATGAAGTACAGCTTACGCTGGATGAGCAGGGGCGCGGGCAGGTGACCACCGAAAGCCAGTGGAAAGAGGTACACTCGCCGCTGCAGCTGATTCTGCAGGCCAGCCTGCTGGAGTCGGGTGGACGTCCGGTAACGCGTCGCGCTGAGCAGGCCATATGGCCGGCGGCGGAGCTGCCGGGGATCCGCCCGCAGTTCGCCAGTAAAGCGGTTTACGACTACCGTACCGATACCACCGTCAACCAGCCGATTGTCGATGAAAACGGCAACGCCACCTTTGATATTGTTTATGCCGATGCCAGCGGCGCGAAAAAAGCGGTTTCCGGCTTGCAGGTTCGCCTGATCCGCGAGCGACGTGACTACTTCTGGAACTGGTCTGAGAGCGAAGGCTGGCAGTCTCAGTTTGATCAGAAAGACCTGGTCGAAGGCGAGCAGGCGCTTAGCCTTAAGGCCGATGAAACCGGAAAAGTCACCTTCCCGGTGGAGTGGGGCTCATACCGTCTGGAAGTGAAAGCGCCTGATGAAATGGTCAGCAGCTTGCGCTTCTGGGCGGGCTACAGCTGGCAGGATAACAGCGACGGCACGGGAGCAGCACGCCCTGACCGCGTGACGCTGAAACTGGATAAACCGGCCTATCAGCCAGGCGATACCATCCAGCTGCACATTGCAGCGCCGGCCGCAGGCAAGGGCTATGCCATGATTGAGTCCAGCGAAGGGCCGCTGTGGTGGAAAGAGATCGACGTACCGGCAAACGGTCTGGATCTCTCCATTCCGGTGGATAAGGCCTGGAAACGGCACGATCTCTACCTCAGCGCGCTGGTGGTGCGTCCTGGCGATAAATCCAAATCCGCTACGCCGAAGCGCGCGGTTGGACTGCTGCATCTGCCGATGGGCGACGAAAATCGTCGCCTGAACATAGCGCTGGATAACCCGCAGAAAATGCGTCCAAACCAGACGCTCTCCGTGAAGGTGAAGGCCAGCGTGAAAGAGGGGGCAGTTCCGCAGAAAGTGAACGTGCTGGTCTCGGCGGTGGACAGCGGCGTGCTGAACATTACCGATTACGTCACGCCGGATCCGTGGCAGGCTTTCTTTGGCCAGAAACGCTACGGCGCGGATATCTACGATATCTACGGCCAGGTCATTGAAGGGCAGGGCCGTATGGCCGCGCTGCGTTTCGGTGGTGACGGCGATGAACTCAAGCGCGGCGGTAAACCGCCTGTGAACCACGTCACCATTATTGCCCAGCAGGCTCAGCCGGTTACGCTGGATGCCAACGGGGAAGGCACTATCACGCTGCCGATTGGTGATTTCAACGGCGAGCTGCGCCTGATGGCGCAGGCCTGGACGGAAGATGACTTCGGCAGCAGCGAAAGCAAGGTTGTGGTGGCCGCGCCGGTTATTACCGAGCTTAATACGCCGCGCTTCCTGGCAAGTGGAGATACCTCACGGCTGACGCTGGATCTCACCAACCTGACCGACAAACCGCAAACGCTGAAGGTTGCCCTGAGCGCGACAGGCAAGCTGTCACTGGAAGGCGCACAGCCGCAGCCGGTTCAGTTGCCTCCGGGCGGGCGCAGCACCCTGTTTATTCCGGTGCGTGCACTGGAGGGGTATGGAGACGGTGAGGTGACGGCACAGGTTACCGGTCTGGAGCTTCCTGGCGAAACCTTTGCCCCGCAGCAGAAGAGCTGGAAAATCGGCATTCGTCCGGCGTTCCCGGCGCAGACGGTCAATACCGGTGCCATGCTGAACCCTGGCGAGTCCTGGACCGCGCCGGCACAGCATAGCAATGGATTCTCTCCTGCCACTCTGCAGGGGCAACTGCTGCTGAGCGGTAAACCACCGCTCAACCTGGCGCGCTACATCCGCGAACTACAGGCGTATCCGTATGGCTGCCTGGAACAAACCACCAGCGGCCTGTTCCCGTCTCTCTATACCAACGCGGCGCAGCTTACCGCGCTTGGCATCAAAGGAGATACCGATGACAAGCGCCGTGCTGCCATTGATGTCGGGATCTCCCGTCTGCTGCAGATGCAGCGTGATGATGGCGGTTTTGCCTTGTGGGATAAAAACGGCCCGGAAGAGTACTGGCTGACCGCCTATGTGACTGACTTCCTGGTGCGCGCGGGTGAGCAGGGCTATAGCGTACCTGCCGATGCGGTGAACAATGCCAACAACCGTCTGCTGCGCTACCTGCAGGATCCGGGCATGATGTCCATTCGCTATAGCGATGATACTCAGGCCAGCAAATTTGCCGTGCAGGCTTATGCCTCGCTGGTGCTGGCGCGTCAGCAAAAAGCGCCGCTCGGTGCGCTGCGTGAAATCTGGGAGCGTCACGCTCAGGCCGCCTCCGGGCTGCCGCTGATGCAGTTGGGCATGGCGCTTAAACTGATGGGCGATGCGCCGCGCAGCCAGCAGGCGCTGGATCTGGCACTTAAAACGCCGCGCAACGACAGCAAAAACTGGATGGCCGATTACGGCAGTCAGTTGCGCGATAATGCCCTGATGCTCTCCCTGCTGGAAGAGTACAAGCTGCTGCCGGATGCGCAAAATACGCTGTTGAATGCGTTGTCTGAACAGGCTTTCAGCCAGCGCTGGCTGTCTACTCAGGAAAGCAACGCGCTGTTCCTGGCCGGACGTTCGCTGCAAACCTTGTCAGGTGCCTGGCAGGCGAAAACCTCCCTGTCTGATACCGCATCAGGCGGGGATAAGGCGCAGGTACAAAACGTGAGCGGCGACCAGCTCGGTGCGCTGCAGGTAACCAATACCGGCACGGCACCGCTGTGGGTACGTCTGGACAGCACCGGCTATCCGGAATATGCCCCTCAGCCGAGCGCTAACGTGCTGCAGGTTGAACGTCATATCCTGGCAACCGATGGCAGCAGCAAATCGCTCTCTTCGCTGAAGAGCGGTGAGCTGGTGCTGGTCTGGCTTGAAGTGAAAGCCAGCCAAAACGTGCCGGATGCGCTGGTAGTGGATCTCCTCCCGGCAGGTCTGGAGCTGGAAAACCAGAATCTGGCGAGCAGCAGCGCCAGCCTGCAGGATAGCGGTAGCGAAGTGCAGAACCTGCTCAGCCAGATGCAGCAGGCGGATATTCAGCATATGGAGTTCCGCGATGACCGCTTTGTGGCTGCCGTGCCGGTAAACGAAGGTCAGCCGGTCACACTGGTCTATCTGGCACGCGCCGTGACGCCGGGAACCTACCAGGTACCGGTGCCGATGGTGGAGTCTATGTACGTTCCGCAGTGGCGGGCAACGGGTGCGGCCAGCGGCCCGCTGATCGTTGTTCCGTAACATGCCGGGAGCACGTCTGACACGCTCCCGCTGGCTCTGGCTGGCGGGAGCGCTTCTCGTTTTATGGGGGCTGATTATCGCCGCCGACCGCCTGTGGCCGTTGCCTCTGAAAGAGGTTAACCCTGCACGAGTCGTGGTGGACGAGAAGGGCGCGCCGCTCTGGCGTTTTGCCGATAGCGACGGTATCTGGCGCTATCCGGTTACCATTGAAGACGTTTCTCCGCGCTACCTTGAGGCTCTGATCCAGTACGAAGATCGGTGGTTCTGGGATCATCCTGGCGTAAACCCGCTCTCTGTCCTGCGCGCCGCCTGGCAGGATCTCACCTCCGGAAGAGTGGTTTCGGGAGGAAGCACGCTTACCATGCAGGTTGCGCGCCTGCTGGATCCGCATCCGCGCACCTTTGGCGGCAAAATTCGCCAGCTATGGCGGGCGATGCAGCTGGAGTGGCATCTCTCTAAACGTGACATTCTTACGCTCTATCTCAACCGCGCCCCGTTTGGCGGCACGCTGCAGGGCGTGGGGGCGGCGAGCTGGACCTATCTTGGGAAACCCCCTTCGCAGCTGAGCTACTCCGACGCGGCGTTGCTGGCGGTACTGCCGCAGGCGCCAAGCCGCCTGCGCCCGGACCGCTGGCCGGAGCGGGCCGAAGCGGCACGCAACAAAGTGCTCGACCGCATGATGACCCAGGGCGTCTGGTCAGCAAAGCAGGTGAAAGAGTCCCGTGAAGAGCCGGTATGGCTGGCTCCCCGGCAGATGCCGCAGCTGGCGCCGCTCTTTGCACGCATGATGCTTGGCAAAAGTCGCGACACAAAGATTGTCACCACGCTGGATGCCGGACTGCAACGGCAGCTGGAAGAGCTGGCGATGAACTGGAAATCCCGCCTGCCGGCACGCAGCTCGCTGGCGATGATCGTAGTCGATCATACCGACATGAAGGTGCGCGGCTGGGTTGGCTCGGTAGATATCAACGACGACACGCGTTTTAGCCACGTGGATATGGTTAACGCGATCCGATCTCCGGGATCGGTATTAAAGCCCTTTATCTACGGTATGGCGCTGGACGATGGCCTGATCCATCCCGCCTCGCTGCTTCAGGACGTGCCCAGAAAAACCGGCGATTATCGCCCGGGAAATTTTGACAGCGGGTTCCACGGGCCGGTCAGCATGAGTGAAGCGCTGGTGCGCTCCCTCAACCTGCCAGCGGTACAGGTGCTGGAAGCCTACGGGCCAAAACGCTTTGCCGGGATGCTGAGCAATGCCGGGCTGCCGCTGATCCTGCCTGCCGGAGCGCAGCCGAATCTGTCGCTGATCCTGGGTGGCGCAGGCGCGAGGCTGGCGGATATCGCCGCCGCGTACAGCGCCTTTGCAAGGCATGGCAAGGCGGGGCGGCTGCGCTTACAGCCGGGCGACCCGCTGACTGAACGCCCGCTGTTATCGCCGGGCTCGGCGTGGATTATTCACCGTATTCTGGCGAACGAGGCGCAGCCGCTGCCGGACAGCGCGCTGCCGCAAATTGCGCCACTGGCGTGGAAAACGGGCACCAGCTACGGCTACCGTGATGCCTGGGCCATCGGTCTGAATGCCCGTTACGTAATAGGTATCTGGACAGGACGACCGGACGGCACGCCCGTAGCGGGGCAGTTTGGTTTTGCCAGCGCGGTTCCGCTATTAAACCAGGTGAATAACCTGCTTCAGTCACGCTCGACCATAGACGAGGCCCGCCTGCCGCGCGATCCGCGCCCGGAAAGCGTCGGGCGGGGCGTGATCTGTTGGCCTGGCGGTCAGTCCCTGCCGGAAGGGAGTGAAAACTGTCGACGTCGTCTGTCGACCTGGCTGCTGGAAGGGAGTGAACCCCCTACGCTGCTATTGCCCGAACAGGAAGGCATTCGCGGCATTCGTTTCCCGGTCTGGGTGGATAAAACGGGCAAGCGTGTGGCGGCAGATTGCCCTGATGCAACGGAAAAAGTCCTCGATGTCTGGCCGCTGCCGCTGGAGCCGTGGCTGCCTGCGACCGAGCGTCGTGCGGTACGGGTCCCGACTTCATCAACAATCTGTCCTCCGCTCTCGCAGGATGCACCTGCGCCACTCATCCTGACCGGCGTGCGCGAAGGGGCCGTTATAAAACGTCTGCCGGGGGAGTCCCGCGTTTCGCTGCCGCTTCAGGCGACCGGCAACAGCGGCGAGCGCTGGTGGTTTTTGAACGGTGAACCGCTGAGTGTGAAAGGACGGGTTTACACATTACAGCTTGATAAACCGGGCGAATATCAGTTACTCGTTATGGATGAGACCGGGCAGGTTGCGACGGTGAATTTTACGCTGCAGTGACCTTAAAACAGCGTTCAGATGTGAGCTGTTGCTAAAACTCGTCTTATTTTAAAAAAATGTTACCTGAATCCATAGGCAATGGCGCTATTGCTCATTATAATCCGCGCCACACCATACTCCGGTATGCAAAACAACAGAACATTGACAGAGGTTATCATGGCTATTGAACGTACTTTTTCCATCATCAAACCAAACGCGGTGGCAAAAAACGTTATTGGCAGCATCTTCGCTCGCTTTGAATCAGCAGGGTTTAAGATCGTTGGCACCAAAATGCTGCACCTGACCGTTGAGCAGGCTCGTGGTTTCTACGCTGAGCACGAAGGTCGTCCATTCTTTGATGGCCTGGTTGAGTTCATGACCTCCGGTCCAATCGTGGTATCCGTGCTGGAAGGCGAAAACGCAGTACAGCGTCACCGCGATCTGCTGGGTGCAACCAACCCGGACAACGCGCTGGCGGGTACCCTGCGCGCTGACTACGCGGACAGCTTCACCGAGAACGGCACCCACGGTTCCGATTCCGTTGAATCTGCTGCGCGCGAAATCGCGTTCTTCTTCGCTGAAGGCGAAGTGTGTCCACGTACCCGTTAATTTAACGGTTTCGTTTACACATTATTTTCGTAAATGCCACGTCCAGACGTGGCATCCCTGCGCCAGACTTTGTACAATGCAACGCCCCGGACGAGCAGATCGCTTTCCGGGGCGTTTCTATTCAACCCTCCATGGGCCACAACGTGTAACAACGAGGCCGGAAAAAATTATGTCTGAACTAGTGAATACCTCCGAAGTCGCCATTCCTGCGGTTCCCAATAAAAATGGAAAAATTAACCTGCTGGACCTGAACCGTCAGCAGATGCGCGAGTTCTTTAAAGATATGGGTGAGAAGCCGTTTCGTGCCGATCAGGTCATGAAGTGGATGTACCACTACTGCAGCGACAACTTTGATGAGATGACTGACATCAACAAAGTGCTGCGCAACAAGCTCAAAGAAGTGGCTGAAATCCGCGCACCGGAAGTGGTGGAAGAGCAGCGCTCGGCGGACGGCACCATCAAATGGGCGATTGCGGTAGGCGATCAGCGCGTTGAAACCGTCTACATCCCGGAAGAAGATCGCGCCACGCTGTGCGTCTCTTCTCAGGTGGGCTGTGCGCTGGAGTGCAAATTCTGCTCTACCGCTCAGCAAGGGTTTAACCGTAACCTGCGCGTGTCTGAAATCATCGGTCAGGTCTGGCGTGCCGCGAAGATCGTTGGCGCAGCGAAAGTGACCGGCACGCGTCCGATCACCAACGTGGTGATGATGGGGATGGGTGAACCGCTGCTGAACCTGACCAACGTGGTGCCGGCGATGGAGATCATGCTGGATGACTTCGGTTTTGGCCTGTCCAAGCGTCGCGTGACGCTGTCTACCTCAGGCGTTGTGCCTGCGCTGGACAAGCTCGGTGACATGATTGACGTTGCGCTGGCTATCTCCCTGCACGCGCCAAACGATGAAATCCGTGACGAAATTGTACCGATTAACAAAAAGTACAATATCGAAACCTTCCTCGCTGCCGTGCGTCGCTACCTGGAGAAATCCAACGCAAACCAGGGCCGCGTTACCATCGAGTACGTGATGCTTGACCACGTCAACGACGGTACCGAACACGCGCATCAGTTGGCTGAGCTGCTGAAAGATACGCCATGCAAAATCAACCTGATTCCGTGGAACCCGTTCCCGGGCGCACCGTATGGCCGTAGCTCGAACAGCCGTATCGACCGTTTCTCCAAGGTGCTGATGGAGTATGGTTTCACCACCATCGTCCGTAAAACCCGTGGTGATGATATTGATGCTGCGTGCGGACAGCTGGCAGGCGACGTCATTGACCGTACCAAACGTACCCTGCGTAAACGCATGCAGGGCGAGACGATTGCGGTCAAAGCTGTTTGATTATTATGCACTCACGGCGCATTATCTGCGCCGTGATGCTTAATCTTATTGAATAATCAGTCAGATTCGTGATGACTGATCAATAATTACGGTGCGTTTCATCCGACTTTCGGGCAGTATGTAACGACGTAACAACAGTTTAGCCGTTCGGGCAGGGCTGTACTGTCATCTCCGGGCTGACAGTCTTATACTGTCTGTTCAAGGTTAACTGACCTGAAGTTTCGCGGTGCGGGTGGCATTGTGACTCACCGGCACCTGAACCCTTTTTTTCACGTACCAGTAGTTGTAGCGAATGAATACTGAAGCCACTCACGACCAACATGAAGCACTCTCCACTGGCGTTCGTCTTCGCAACGCCCGTGAACAACTCGGACTCAGCCAGCAAGCCGTTGCAGAACGCTTGTGCCTGAAGGTTTCCACGGTTCGCGATATTGAAGAAGATAAGGCGCCTGCCGATCTGGCTTCAACATTTCTGCGCGGTTATATCCGCTCTTACGCAAAGCTGGTGCACATCCCCGAAAACGAATTACTGCCAATGATGGAGAAGCAGGCACCGGTTCGTGCAGCAAAAGTTGCCCCGATGCAAAGCTTCTCCCTGGGGAAACGCCGTAAAAAACGTGATGGCTGGCTGATGAGCTTTACCTGGCTGGTGCTGTTTGTGGTTGTCGGTCTGACCGGCGCGTGGTGGTGGCAGAACCACAAGGCACAGCAGGAAGAGATCACCACCATGGCCGATCAATCCTCCGCCGAACTCAATCAGGCGAGCAACGGTGGCGCCCAGAGCGTTCCGCTGAACACCGAGGGTGCAGCAACCTCAAGCGAGCCGCAAACAACGGCTCCGGCGACCGATGCAACACAGGCTCCGGCCGCAACGGCTAACACCGCTGCGCCGCAGGCCCAGGATCAAAACGCGGTCGTCGCGCCTTCTCAGGCAAATGTCGATACTGCGATGAACGCCCCGGCAGCGACTCAGCCTGCGGACAACACCGCGGCGTCCCTGCCAACCGACCCGGCGGCAACAGCCGCGCCAGCCGCCGATCCAAACGCGCTGGTGATGAACTTCACGGCTGACTGCTGGCTGGAAGTGACTGACGCGACAGGTAAAAAGCTCTTCAGCGGCCTGCAGCGTAAAGATGGCAATTTAAATCTGGTCGGTCAGGCTCCTTATAAGCTTAAAATTGGCGCTCCGGCAGCGGTACAGATCCAGTATCAAGGAAAACCTGTCGACCTGAGCCGCTTTATCAGAACTAACCAGGTTGCACGTCTTACCGTTAATGCCGAACAATCAGCAGCACAGTAACAGACGGGCAACGCGGGAGATTTTTCATGCATAACCAGGCTCCGATTCAACGTAGAAAATCGAAACGGATTTACGTTGGGAATGTGCCAGTCGGCGATGGGGCACCTATCGCCGTCCAGTCGATGACCAATACGCGCACCACGGACGTGGAAGCGACGGTCAACCAAATCAAAGCATTAGAGCGGGTAGGTGCGGACATTGTTCGCGTCTCCGTGCCCACTATGGATGCCGCTGAGGCGTTCAAACTGATCAAACAGCAGGTCAGCGTTCCGCTGGTTGCAGACATCCACTTCGACTACCGTATCGCGCTGAAAGTCGCCGAATACGGCGTTGATTGCCTGCGTATTAACCCGGGCAACATCGGTAACGAAGAGCGTATCCGCATGGTCGTGGACTGCGCCCGCGACAAAAATATTCCTATCCGTATCGGCGTAAACGCCGGTTCCCTGGAAAAAGATCTGCAGGAAAAATACGGCGAGCCTACGCCTCAGGCGCTGCTCGAATCCGCGATGCGTCACGTCGAACATCTCGATCGTCTTAACTTCGATCAGTTTAAAGTCAGCGTAAAAGCGTCCGACGTGTTCCTCGCAGTGGAATCTTACCGCCTGCTGGCAAAACAGATCGAGCAGCCTCTGCACCTCGGGATCACCGAAGCGGGCGGCCTGCGTAGCGGTTCTGTAAAATCGGCGATCGGCCTGGGGCTGCTGCTCTCTGAAGGGATCGGCGACACCCTGCGCGTCTCGCTGGCGGCCGATCCGGTCGAAGAGATCAAGGTCGGTTTTGATATCCTGAAGTCACTGCGCATTCGTTCGCGTGGGATCAACTTCATTGCCTGCCCAACATGCTCACGTCAGGAATTTGACGTGATCGGCACGGTGAATGCCCTGGAGCAGCGTCTGGAAGACATCATTACCCCAATGGACGTATCCATTATCGGCTGCGTGGTGAACGGTCCGGGTGAAGCGCTGGTGTCAACCCTGGGCGTAACCGGCGGTAACAAGAAAAGTGGTCTCTATGAAGATGGCGTTCGTAAAGATCGTCTGGATAATAGCGACATGATCGACCAGCTTGAAGCCCGCATCCGCGCCAAAGCCGCGATGATGGATGAAACACAGCGTATCAGCGTTCAGCAGGTTGAAAAATAACGTGATGGGAAGCATGCCGCTTCCCATGTATGATTGAACCCATTCTTTGGGTTTTTTTTGTATATAGAAAGAGAATAAACGTGGCAAAAAACATTCAAGCCATCCGCGGCATGAACGATTACCTGCCTGGCGAAACCGCCATCTGGCAGCGCATTGAAGGCACACTGAAGCAGGTGCTCGGCAGCTACGGTTACAGCGAAATCCGTTTGCCGATTGTAGAGCAGACCCCGTTATTCAAACGCGCGATCGGTGAAGTGACCGACGTGGTTGAAAAAGAGATGTACACCTTTGAGGACCGCAACGGCGACAGCCTGACCCTGCGTCCGGAAGGTACGGCGGGCTGCGTACGCGCCGGCATCGAACATGGTCTTCTGTACAATCAGGAGCAGCGCCTGTGGTATATCGGCCCGATGTTCCGCCACGAACGTCCGCAGAAAGGTCGTTATCGCCAGTTCAACCAGCTGGGCGTGGAAGTCTTTGGCCTGCAGGGCCCGGACATCGACGCCGAACTGATTATGCTGACCGCCCGCTGGTGGCGCGCGCTCGGTATCGCCGATCATGTCTCCCTGGAACTGAACTCAATCGGTTCTCTGGAAGCGCGAGCTAACTACCGCGATGCGCTGGTGGCGTTCCTGGAACAGCACAAAGAGAAGCTGGACGAAGACTGCAAACGTCGCATGTACAGCAACCCGCTGCGCGTGCTGGATTCCAAAAACCCTGATGTCCAGGCGCTGCTGAACGATGCCCCTGCGCTGGGTGACTACCTGGACGACGAGTCTCGCGAACACTTTACCGGTCTGTGCAAGCTGCTCGAAGCGGCGGGCATTGCCTACACCGTGAACCAGCGTCTGGTGCGCGGTCTGGATTATTACAACCGCACCGTGTTTGAGTGGGTAACCACCAGCCTCGGTTCGCAGGGTACCGTATGTGCCGGCGGCCGTTATGATGGTCTGGTTGAGCAACTGGGTGGCCGTGCGGCCCCTGCGGTTGGCTTCGCGATGGGTCTTGAACGACTTGTTTTGCTGGTTCAGGCAGTTAATCCGGAATTTAAAGCAGATTCCGTTGTCGATATATACCTGGTGGCTTCAGGCGCGGAAACGCAATCTGCGGCGATGCAGCTTGCCGAACGCGTGCGTGATGCGCTGCCGGGCGTTAAGCTAATGACCAACCATGGCGGCGGCAACTTCAAAAAACAGTTTGCTCGTGCCGATAAGTGGGGCGCAAGTATTGCACTGGTGCTGGGCGAGTCCGAAGTGGCTAACGGCGAAGTGGTAGTAAAAGACCTGCGCTCTGGTGAGCAGACAACGGTAACGCAGGACGGCGTTGCGGCGCACTTGCGCACTCTATTGGGCTAAGGAGAAAGACGGCGTGGAAATGTACGAGAACGAACACGATCAGGTCGACGCGATTAAACGCTTCTTTGCTGAAAACGGCAAAGCGCTGGTTGTTGGGGTAATTTTAGGTGTGGGTGCGCTGGTTGGCTGGCGTTACTGGAACAATCATCAGGCGGATTCCGCGCGCGGCGCGTCTCTGTCCTATGAAAATACCGTTAGCGCGCTTCGGGCCGATCAGCCGCAAACGCTGGTTGCGGCAGAGAAATTTGCCGCCGACAACAAAAACACCTACGGTGCGCTGGCTGCACTGGAAGTGGCTCAGCAGTATGTTGATAAGAACGAACTGGATAAAGCCGCTGCTCAGCTGTCTCAGGGCCTTGCTGCTGCCAGCGATGAAAATCTGAAGGCAGTGATCAATCTGCGCCTGGCACGTATTCAGGTTCAGCAGAAAAAAGCTGACGACGCGCTGAAAACGCTCGATACCATCAAAGGCGAAGGTTTTGCTGCCATCGTTGCCGATCTGCGCGGTGAAGCACTGCTGAGCAAAGGTGACAAAGCGGGCGCGCGTAAAGCGTGGCAAGCTGGCGTAGAGAGCAAAGCGTCACCTGCGCTGAGCGAAATGATGCAGATGAAAATAAATAATTTGTCCGTCTGAGAGGGACCCGATGCAATTGCGTAAATTACTTCTGCCAGGACTGCTTTCTGTTACGTTATTGAGTGGTTGTTCACTGTTCAGTGGCGAAGAAGACGTTGTGAAAATGTCCCCACTGCCGACGGTTGAAAACCAGTTTACCCCATCCACCGCGTGGGATGTCTCCGTGGGCAGTGGGATTGGTGATTTTTATTCCAACCTTCATCCGGCCTATGCCGACAGCGTTGTCTATGCCGCTGACCGTAAAGGTACCGTGAAAGCGGTCAACGCCGATGATGGAAAAGAAGTCTGGTCCGTTAACCTGGCGGAAAAAGACGGCTGGTTCTCCCGTAAACCTGCACTGCTGTCTGGCGGTCTGACCGTTTCCGGTGGTCATGTGTACGTGGGCAGCGAAAAGGCGCAGGTGTATGCGCTGAACAGCAGCGACGGTTCCATTGCCTGGCAAACGACCGTTGCCGGTGAGTCTCTGTCTCGTCCGGTGGTGAGCGACGGCCTGGTGCTGATTCATACCAGCAACGGCCAGCTGCAGGCGCTGAACGAAGCGGACGGTCTGGTGAAATGGACCGTTAACCTGGATATGCCAGCGCTCTCTCTGCGCGGTGAATCTGCGCCGGCTACCGCATTTGGCGCTGCCATTGTGGGCGGTGACAACGGTCGCGTGAGCGCCGTGCTGATGCAGCAGGGCCAGATGATCTGGCAGCAGCGCATCTCTCAGGCCACTGGCTCTACGGAAATTGACCGTCTGAGCGACGTAGACACCACGCCGGTTATCGTTGACGGTGTGGTTTACGCGCTGGCCTATAACGGCAACCTGACCGCGCTGGACCTGCGCAGCGGCCAGATCATGTGGAAACGCGAGCTGGGCTCTGTGAATGATTTCATCGTGGACGGTAACCGCATCTATATGGTTGACCAGAACGACCGCCTGCTGGCGCTGAGCACCGAAGGCGGCGTGACGCTGTGGACACAGAGCGACCTGCTGCACCGCCTGCTGACCGCTCCGGTACTGTATAACGGCAGCCTGGTGGTAGGCGACAGTGAAGGCTATATGCACTGGATCGATCCAGAGAATGGCCGCTTCGTAGCACAGCAGAAAGTGGACGGTTCAGGCTTCCTGACCGACCCGGTTGTGGCTGACGGCAAACTGCTGATTCAGGCAAAAGACGGCACGCTGTACGCGATCACGCGTTAATTACCCGGCGGTTGTAGTATACTAAACGGCTCCTGTTCACTCAGGAGCCGTTTTGACATTTTTAAAAACGCCGCGAAAGCGACGTTTATGTGAATTTTATGAGGCTTCAAACATGGTACCTGTGGTCGCGCTTGTCGGGCGCCCTAACGTTGGAAAATCCACTCTTTTTAACCGTTTAACACGCACCCGTGATGCGCTGGTTGCGGATTTCCCGGGGCTGACGCGTGACCGTAAGTACGGTCGTGCAGAGGTGGAAGGACGCGAGTTCATCTGTATTGATACCGGCGGTATCGATGGCACAGAAGACGGCGTTGAAACCCGCATGGCGGAACAGTCATTGCTGGCGATTGAAGAAGCGGACGTCGTGCTGTTCATGGTGGATGCGCGCGCTGGCCTGATGCCGGCGGACTCCGCTATCGCTAAGCACCTGCGTTCACGCGAAAAGCCAACTTTCCTGGTGGCGAACAAAACTGACGGCATCGATGCCGATCAGGCCATCGCGGACTTCTGGTCTCTGGGCATGGGGGAGATCCACCCGATTGCGGCATCGCATGGCCGCGGTGTGACCAGCCTGCTGGAAACCGTTCTGCTGCCGTGGGTGGACGAAGTGAACCCGCCGGAAGAGGTGGATGAAGACGCCGCCTACTGGGCGCAGTTTGAAGACGGTGAAGAGGGCGAAGAAGAAGCGCCTGAGGATGACTTCAACCCTCAGGATCTGCCGATCAAGCTGGCTATCGTCGGCCGTCCAAACGTAGGTAAGTCTACGCTCACTAACCGTATTCTGGGTGAAGAGCGCGTGGTGGTTTACGACATGCCGGGCACTACGCGTGACAGCATCTACATCCCGATGCAGCGCGATGAACGTGAGTATGTCCTCATCGACACCGCCGGGGTACGTAAGCGCGGAAAAATCACCGATGTGGTGGAAAAATTCTCCGTTATCAAAACCCTGCAGGCAATAGAAGATGCCAACGTGGTGCTGCTGGTTATCGACGCGCGCGAAGGTATCTCCGATCAGGATCTCTCTCTGCTCGGCTTTATCCTCAATAGTGGGCGCTCACTGGTTATCGTGGTCAACAAGTGGGACGGCCTGAGCAATGAAGTACGCGAGCAGGTGAAAGAGGCTCTGGACTTCCGTCTGGGCTTTATCGACTTTGCCCGCGTGCACTTCATCTCTGCGCTGCATGGCAGCGGCGTCGGTAACCTGTTCGAATCCGTGCGTGAAGCGTATGACAGCTCCACTCGTCGTCAGAGCACCGCCATGCTGACCCGCATCATGAATATGGCTGCGGAAGACCACCAGCCGCCGCTGGTTCGCGGTCGTCGCGTGAAGCTGAAATATGCCCACGCCGGTGGCTATAACCCGCCGATCGTGGTGATCCACGGCAACCAGGTGAAAGACCTGCCGGATTCCTACAAGCGCTATCTGATGAACTACTTCCGTAAATCGCTGGACGTGATGGGCACGCCTATCCGCATCCAGTTTAAGGAAGGGGAAAACCCGTTCGCCAACAAGCGCAACACCCTGACGCCAAACCAGATGCGTAAGCGTAAGCGTTTGATTAAGCACATTAAGAAAAGCAAATAATCATTGCCGATCTCACGAAGGCCCGCGTTTATCGCGGGCTTTTTTTTTGCCCAAATCATACCGCCAGTTTTCTCTGTGTGATGTCAATCACTATTCATTTTCAACCACGTTTAAATCTAAGAAAGTAGACAATCGTCGAATTTTCATCTTAAAGTCCAGGGTCCGGTACTAGACAAAACTAGCGACTGGTTATCAAATGGTTAACTAACTTTTCGCCGCATGTAAAAAATCGGTCAGATACGTAACTGACCGGCGTACCTGCTGGTGTTTACAAGCACGACACATACCTTTCGGGAGAATTATGCAATCCTC
The DNA here is from genome assembly GCF_041399405.1 of Enterobacter sp. KB-280D8. Lineage (NCBI taxonomy): Bacteria > Pseudomonadati > Pseudomonadota > Gammaproteobacteria > Enterobacterales > Enterobacteriaceae > Enterobacter > Enterobacter sp. KB-280D8. The sequence goes on along the minus strand of NZ_JBGKEC010000006.1, from coordinate 131,363 downwards.
TGTTAATCAAAAAGAGAGCCGAACGTTCTTCGGCCATCCGTATCCGCTCGGTTCGCTGTTCTTTACCGAGATGTGGGAGCGTTTCTCGTTTTACGGCATTCGCCCGCTGCTGATCCTGTTTATGGCCGCCACCGTCTATGACGGCGGGATGGGCCTGGCGCGCGAAAACGCCTCGGCGATTGTCGGTATCTTTGCCGGCACCATGTACCTCGCCGCGCTGCCGGGCGGCTGGCTGGCGGATAACTGGCTCGGCCAGCAGAGAGCCGTCTGGTACGGTTCGATTCTGATCGCGCTCGGCCATCTGTCGATCGCGCTGTCGGCCATCATGGGCAATAACCTGTTCTTTATCGGCTTGATGTTCATCGTGCTCGGCTCTGGCCTGTTCAAAACCTGTATCTCGGTGATGGTCGGGACCCTGTATAAAAAAGGCGATGCGCGTCGTGACGGCGGTTTCTCGCTGTTCTACATGGGCATCAACATGGGCTCGTTCATCGCCCCGCTGATTTCCGGCTGGCTGATAAAAACCCACGGCTGGCACTGGGGCTTTGGCATTGGCGGCATCGGGATGCTGGTGGCGCTGATTATCTTCCGCGTGTTTGCCGTTCCGGCAATGAAGCGTTACGACGGCGAAGTCGGCCTCGACTCAACCTGGAACAGCCCGGTGGTGAAGCGTAACGGCGTGGGCGTTTGGCTGCTGGCGCTGGCGGCAGGCGTGGCAACGCTCGTGACGCTGATTGCGCAGGGCGTGATTGTCATTAACCCGGTCGCGGTAGCCAGCGTGCTGGTCTACGTGATTGCGGCGTCTGTTGCCCTCTACTTTATCTACCTGTTCATTTTCGCGGGCCTGAGCCGCAAAGAGCGCGCCAGGCTGCTGGTCTGCTTTATTCTGCTGGTCTCCGCCGCGTTCTTCTGGTCCGCGTTTGAGCAGAAGCCAACCTCGTTCAACCTGTTTGCCAACGACTACACTAACCGCATGATTGGTGATTTTGAAATTCCGGCGGTGTGGTTCCAGTCGATCAACGCCCTGTTCATCATCCTGCTGGCCCCCGTGTTCAGCTGGGCATGGCCGAAGCTGGCGAGCATGAACATGCGCCCGAGCAGCATCACCAAGTTTGTAATTGGTATTCTGTGTGCGGCAGGGGGCTTTGGCCTGATGATGCTGGCGGCACAGAACGTGCTGAGCAACGGCGGGGCGGGCGTGTCGCCGTTCTGGCTGGTGGGCAGTATCCTGATGCTGACGCTCGGTGAGCTGTGCCTGAGCCCGATCGGTTTGGCGACCATGACCCTGTTGGCACCGGAGAGAATGCGCGGCCAGATGATGGGGCTGTGGTTCTGCGCCAGCGCGCTGGGTAACCTGGCGGCTGGCTTGATTGGCGGCCACGTGAAGGCCGACCAGCTGGATATGCTGCCTGATCTCTTTGCGCGCTGCTCCATGGCGCTGCTGATTTGTGCCGCAGTGCTGATCGTCCTCATTGTTCCGGTGCGCCGCATGCTGGAAAATGTGCAAACTAAACCGGCAGTCAGCGCCTCATAAACCTCGGTGTGCCGGGGCAGGCGTTACGCCCCGGCACGGTATTTTCTGAGGCGAAACTATGCAGTTAGGATTTGTTGGTCTTGGCGCGGTAGTGGAAACAGCGTATCTGCCCGCTTTGCGTAACCTGTTCGATGGCGCTGTTCGTTGTTTCGGCTTCGATGTTCTCCCCGCTAAGCACCCCGAAGGCGTTACGCGCAGCGCCTCGCTTGCGGAGCTTTTAGCCACCCCGCTGGATACCCTTTTTATCACCACCGCATCGCTGCACCATCTTGCAGTGCTTGAGCAGGCGATTGCCTCGCCCGTACCGCGGATTGTGATTGAAAAACCGATTGTCGCCACGCTTCCTCAAATCGAAAAACTCAACGCGCTGCTGGCAACGCCCGATGTGGCATCCCGCGTGCTGGCGCTCGACCACTGGATGGCGCGCACCGAAACGGTGAAGCATTCACTGGTCGGCCATGTTTCTGACATCGTTCGCATCGAAGGCTTTTTGCAGGAGCCGAGTGGGTATAACGCCGCCGGGGAACCTGTCGCGCTCAATTTCGCGACCGGTGAACCGGATACGAGAACGCTTCGCCATCCGGACGGCGTGATTCTGGATATCGGTACACACGTGCTGGCGATGCTGCGCGAAACGGTGCGCTATCTTGGCGGCCATGACGATATGACGCTGCAGGTCGTCACGGCCAAAGATCGCCTGGGCCGCAATATTGCAAAAGGCGACCTGACCACGGCGGAAGGTGAGGCGCACTTGCAGGGAAGCATCAGCGGTGTGCCAGTGGAGATCTGGCTTAACAAATACGCGGGGCCTGCAGGTGGACAAAAGGGCTTACGAGTGTATTTACGCGACGGGCGCATCATCAACCACGACCGACGCGGCGCGGAAGATGTGCTGGAGCTGATTGAGGGTAAGGATATTCAGCGCTGGCATATCCCCGGTACGATCTATGAACGCTGTCTTGCCGAACACATTATTGGCGCAAAGAGCCTGTTTGAACGCGATCCGCAGGAGGTGAGCCGCACGACGCGCCGCAGAATCGAGGAGGTGGCGCTGCTGCTGACCTTGCAGCAACAGTTGCGTGGCCCGCACTGAAGACGTGGTAAAATTATCGCAGACCAGAACGCCCTGAAGGAGACACCATGACCATTACCTGCCCGGATTGCCAGGCACAGCTTGAACCCCTGAACGGGGCGGCGCACTGCGAGAGCTGTAATAAAGATATTGCGCTCGAAGCCCGCTGCCCGGAGTGCCATCAGCCACTCCAGGTCTTAAAAGCCTGCGGGGCGGTGGATTATTTCTGCCAGAACGGCCACGGCTTAATCTCTAAAAAGCGCGTGGAGTTTGTCCCGGCCGAAGGTTAATCACACACGCAGCGTTCGCCTTTCTTCCACAGCTCGACCAGCGACTCGGGCGCTTCCTGCTCAGGTACCAGCACGATGATATCGGCGTAGTGCGCCTGATTTTGTCCGGTCCAGATAATCTGGATGCGGAAATAGCGCTGGTCCCCGCTGCCGGGGGAAGAGACTTGTCCGGGCGGCTGGCCGCGCGGGAAGGCCTGCTCGAGGATGCTCACCAGGCGCTGGCGCTGGGCCTCATTGAGCGAGGAGAGCGCGATGGTGCGCTGGCCGCTCAGCTTAGGAATAAAAGCGACGCCGCCTTCCCGGGCCAGCTCAACCACGGCGTCATCCGTCAGTTCCGGAACCTGCATTTACAGCACTCCCACCTGTTCCCAGGCTTGTTTTATTGCCGCCCCAACGTCGCTACCGGAGCGTTTCTCTCCGTGCGCTATCGTCAGTTTTGCAAAGGCATCAAAATCTGCATCCTGCGCCAGATTGCGATCGCAAACCGTGTCGTACCAGGCATAACCCACTTTTTCCCAGGCGTAACCGCCGATTGCGGTCGCTGCCAGATAAAACGCCCGGTTAGGGATGCCGGAGTTAAGATGTACGCCGCCGTTATCCTCGCGCGTTTTGATGAAATCTTTCATATGCGCGGGCTGCGGGTCTTTGCCTAGCAGAGGATCGTCGTAGGCGGTGCCGGGTTCTGACATGGAGCGCAGCCCTCTGCCGTTAATGCCCGCGGCCAGCAGCCCTTCACCAATCAGCCAGTCTGCTTTATCGGCGGTTTGCTTCAGATGATACTGTTTCACCAGCGAGCCAAACACGTCTGACAGAGACTCGTTCAGTGCGCCCGACTGCTCAAAATATATCAGCCCGGCTTCGGTCTCGGTTACGCCGTGGCTCAGCTCGTGCGCCACCACGTCGATGGCAATCGTAAAGCGGTTAAAGATTTCCCCGTCGCCGTCACCGAATACCATCTGCTGCCCATTCCAGAAGGCGTTCTGATATTCCCGCCCATAGTGAACGGTGCCGGTCAAAATAAGCCCCTTATTATCGAGCGAATCACGCTGATATTCTTTCCAGAAGAAATCATGGGTGATACCTAAATAGTTATAGGCTTCATCCACCGCCACATCGCCGTTGGAGGGTTGCCCCTCATAACGCACCTGCGTACCCGGCAGCTCCTGGGTCTGTTTCGCATCGTAGATATCGCGCTCAAGCTGACCGGCTTTATTCACGTGCGGCGCGGCGGGTTTGCCCGGCATATGCGCCATCAGGGTCTGGACGTGGGTTAAGGTCTGGCGGGCACAGCGCTGCTGCGGCTCGGAACCGCTTTCGATAATACGACGAAGAATATAAGGGGGAATAACGCTACGAAGATGGGACATGCTGCTCTCCTTATTAAAAAAGGGAATAGCAGCAGTATAGTAAGTAACCGGCGAAGAATTATCCGGTTTTGCGCTGACGCGTCTTTTTCACCGGTTTAATTGATTTCACTTCGCTTTCTACCCAGCCGTCAGACAGCCGGGTGGTAAGAACATCACCGGTATTCACCTGTTTTGCTTGCTTCAGCACTTTGCCGTCCGCTGCCGTCGTCACGCTATAGCCGCGCGCCAGCGTGGAGAGGGGGCTCACGGCTTCCAGATGGGTCACCGCGTTGCCAAAACGTTCGCGGGTGGTGCTCAGACGCGCCCGGAGAGTTTCCGCCAGACGATACTCCAGCTGCTGAATGCGCGTTTGCGCGCGATAAATTTTCGGCTGCGGATTCTGCTGGTTCAGGCGCTGCGTCACGCGCTGCTGGCGCGCTACCGCGCGCTTGAGCTGCGCGTCCACCGCAACGTTCATGCGCTGACGCAGGCGCTCCAGCACGGTCTGCTGACGCGCCAGACGCAGCTGCGGGTGCTGCTGCTGAAGACGATGATGAAGCTGAGTAAAGCGGCGGGTACGGTTGGCAAGGAAGTAGTCCATCGCCATCTCAAGACGCTGCTGGCCGTTCTGAATCTGGCGCAGCAGCTCCAGCTGGTTACGGCTCACCACTTCCGCCGCCGCGGACGGCGTAGGCGCGCGCAGATCCGCGACAAAATCGGCAATCGTCACGTCTGTTTCGTGCCCGACGGCGCTCACCACGGGGATAACGCTTGCAAAGATTGCCCGCGCCACGCGCTCGTCGTTAAAGCTCCACAAATCCTCCAGCGAGCCGCCGCCGCGCCCGACGATTAAGACGTCGCACTCCTGACGGGCGTTCGCCAGCTCAATGGCGCGAACTATCTGTCCTGGCGCATCGTCACCCTGAACGGCGGTGGGGTAGATGATGACGGGCAGGGAAGGGTCGCGACGCTTCAGCACGTGCAAAATATCGTGCAGTGCCGCACCGGTTTTCGAGGTAATCACCCCCACGCAGTGGGCAGGCGAGGGCAGCGGCTTTTTGAACTGCTGGTCGAACAATCCTTCGGCAGAGAGCCTGGCTTTTAACTGTTCATACTTCTGCTGCAGCAGACCTTCGCCCGCAGGCTGCATGCTCTCGACGATAATTTGATAATCACCGCGCGGCTCATAGAGGGTGATATTGGCGCGCACCAGAACCTGCTGGCCGTGCTGAGGGCGGAACGTGACGCGGCGGTTGCTGTTGCGGAACATCGCGCAGCGCACCTGGGCGGTATCGTCTTTTAGCGTAAAGTACCAGTGGCCGGAGGACGGCTGCGTGAAGTTAGAGATCTCACCGCTAATCCAGACCTGCCCCATTTCCTGCTCAAGCAGCAAACGCACCGTCTGATTAAGGCGGCTAACGGTATAAATTGAGGGGGATTGAGAGGATAACATGTGAGCGGGATCAAATTCTAAATCAGCAAGTTATTCAGTCGATAGTAACCTGCTGAGAGGCAATCGCAAGCTTTTTTATAAAAAAGTGTAGATGCAATCGGTTACGCTCTGTATAATGCCACGGCAATATTTAACCACCCAGGTCAGAGATATTGCCCATGCTACGTATCGCTAAAGAAGCACTGACGTTTGACGACGTCCTCCTCGTTCCCGCTCATTCCACCGTTCTGCCGAATACTGCCGACCTCAGCACGCAGTTGACGAAAACCATTCGTCTGAACATTCCTATGCTCTCCGCGGCAATGGACACCGTGACGGAAGCGCGCCTGGCAATCGCCCTGGCACAGGAAGGCGGCATTGGCTTTATCCATAAAAACATGTCTATCGAGCGTCAGGCGGAAGAAGTTCGCCGCGTGAAGAAACATGAATCCGGCATCGTGTCTGACCCACAGACCGTTCTGCCAACCACCACCCTGCACGAAGTGAAGGCCCTGACCGAACGTAACGGCTTCGCCGGTTACCCGGTTGTGACCGAAGACAACGAACTGGTCGGTATCATCACCGGTCGTGACGTACGTTTCGTGACTGACCTGAACCAGCCTGTCAGCGTGTACATGACGCCAAAAGAGCGTCTGGTGACCGTGCGCGAAGGCGAAACCCGCGACGTGGTGCTGGCGAAAATGCACGAAAAACGCGTTGAGAAAGCGCTGGTGGTGGATGCGAACTTCCACCTGCGCGGCATGATCACCGTTAAAGATTTCCAGAAAGCTGAACGTAAACCGAACGCCTGTAAAGACGAGCATGGCCGTCTGCGCGTTGGCGCTGCGGTTGGCGCGGGTGCCGGTAACGAAGAGCGCGTTGACGCGCTGGTGGCGGCGGGCGTTGACGTCCTGCTGATCGACTCCTCTCACGGCCACTCCGAAGGCGTGCTGCAGCGTATTCGCGACACCCGTGCTAAATACCCTGACCTGCAGATCATCGGCGGTAACGTGGCCACTGGCGCAGGCGCTCGCGCGCTGGCTGACGCTGGCTGCAGTGCGGTGAAAGTGGGTATCGGCCCAGGCTCCATCTGTACCACACGTATTGTGACCGGCGTGGGCGTTCCACAGATCACCGCCGTGTCTGACGCGGTTGAAGCGCTGGAAGGCACCGGTATTCCGGTTATCGCTGACGGCGGTATCCGCTTCTCTGGCGACATCGCCAAAGCGATCGCCGCAGGCGCCGCTGCCGTGATGGTAGGCTCCATGCTGGCCGGTACCGAAGAATCCCCGGGCGAAATCGAACTCTACCAGGGCCGTTCTTACAAATCTTACCGCGGGATGGGCTCCCTGGGCGCGATGTCCAAAGGTTCCTCCGACCGTTACTTCCAGACCGACAACGCCGCTGACAAACTGGTGCCGGAAGGTATCGAAGGTCGCGTTGCCTATAAAGGCCGTTTGAAAGAGATCATTCACCAGCAGATGGGCGGCCTGCGCTCCTGTATGGGTCTGACCGGCTGTGGTACCATTGACCTGCTGCGTACTAAAGCGGAATTCGTACGCATCAGCGGTGCGGGTATCCAGGAGAGCCACGTTCACGACGTGACGATCACCAAAGAGTCCCCGAACTACCGTCTGGGCTCCTGATAAGTTTCCGCGCCCGGCTTCTGCCGGGCGCTCTGTTTTTGTTTCACTTGCCTCGGAATTAGCGTCAATGACGGAAAACATTCATAAACATCGCATTCTCATCCTGGACTTCGGTTCTCAGTACACTCAGCTGGTGGCGCGTCGCGTACGTGAACTGGGCGTTTACTGTGAGCTGTGGGCGTGGGATGTCACGGAAGCACAGATTCGCGAATTCAATCCAAGCGGCATCATCCTGTCCGGCGGCCCGGAAAGTACCACCGAAGAGAACAGCCCGCGCGCGCCACAGTACGTGTTCGAAGCTGGCGTGCCGGTATTCGGCGTCTGCTACGGCATGCAGACCATGGCCATGCAGCTGGGCGGCCACGTAGAAGGCTCCAGCGAGCGCGAGTTCGGCTATGCACAGGTTGAAGTGGTTAACGACAGCGCGCTGGTGCGCGGTATCGAAGACTCCCTGACCGCAGACGGCAAACCGCTGCTGGACGTGTGGATGAGCCACGGCGACAAAGTCACCGCTATCCCGTCTGACTTCGTCACCGTAGCCAGCACCGAGAGCTGCCCGTTTGCCATCATGGCGAACGAAGAAAAACGCTTCTACGGCGTGCAGTTCCACCCGGAAGTGACCCACACCCGTCAGGGTATGCGCATGCTGGAGCGCTTCGTGCGCGACATCTGCCAGTGTGAAGCGCTGTGGACCCCGGCAAAAATCATCGACGACGCCGTTGAGCGTATCCGCCAGCAGGTTGGCGATGACAAAGTGATCCTCGGCCTCTCCGGCGGCGTGGACTCCTCCGTGACCGCGATGCTGCTGCATCGTGCCATCGGCAAAAACCTGACCTGCGTGTTCGTGGATAACGGCCTGCTGCGCCTGAACGAAGCCCAGCAGGTTATGGACATGTTCGGTGACCACTTCGGTCTGAACATCGTTCACGTGGAAGGCGAGCAGCGCTTCCTGGACGCGCTGAAAGGCGAGAACGATCCGGAAGCGAAGCGTAAGATCATCGGCCGCGTGTTCGTGGAAGTGTTCGACGAAGAAGCGCTGAAGCTGGACGACGTGAAGTGGCTGGCGCAAGGGACCATCTACCCTGACGTGATTGAATCTGCCGCATCCGCTACCGGTAAAGCACACGTCATCAAATCTCACCACAACGTGGGCGGCCTGCCGAAAGAGATGAAGATGGGTCTGGTTGAACCGCTGCGCGAGCTGTTCAAAGACGAAGTGCGTAAGATCGGTCTGGAACTGGGCCTGCCGTACGACATGCTCTACCGTCACCCGTTCCCGGGTCCGGGTCTGGGCGTGCGCGTGCTGGGTGAAGTGAAGAAAGAGTACTGCGACCTGCTGCGTCGCGCGGACGCGATCTTCATCGAAGAGCTGCACAAAGCTGACCTGTACAACAAAGTGAGCCAGGCGTTCACCGTGTTCCTGCCGGTTCGCTCCGTCGGCGTAATGGGCGATGGCCGTAAGTACGACTGGGTTGTTTCCCTGCGTGCGGTGGAAACCATTGACTTCATGACCGCGCACTGGGCGCACTTGCCGTATGACTTCTTAGGCCGCGTGTCTAACAGAATAATTAATGAAGTCAATGGTATATCGCGGGTCGTATATGACATCAGCGGTAAGCCACCGGCTACGATTGAATGGGAATGATTTCCTAACAGGAAATGTCTGGTACTAACAGGTTCTAAATTATCTCTAAGCCCGCGGATTGCGGGCTTTTTTTTGGCCATGGCTGGCAACACCATGTCAGGTTAGTGCCAAGGGCGGACGTTAGCCAAAACTAGTGGCCCTTTTTATAAGTGCCTTATTTTTAATCAAATGAAAGCAACCCCCTCAAGTCACCTGACCGTAATACCAGCGTTCCCCCGTAAAACACTCATCACGGTCCTCACTTCCATAATATTCGAGAGTGATACCGATTTCCTGTATGTTAGTAGGAAGAACGAGCCCCAACTCAGCTGCAAGGCTACGATCTTTGATCAAAGCCGAAGCACCATTTTCAGAACGATCTTCAGCTATAAAGCCTTGAAAATATTCTTCAGAACGATAAAGACAGACCTCACTTGTAAACATATCAGGAAGACATACGACAGCGGTAATTCGAGGACTGTAATTCATACCAGCAGTAGCCGTTATGAGGTTTGAACACGCATTAATCAAAGCTTGCGCACAAGCCGCTTTGGTTTTAAGCGTGCTACATTTCCCCTCTACGATATTAATGTCTACTGGAATTTTAAAATTCCAGTAATGCTCATCTTCTGAGAAAATGCTACGTTCAGGGTTGTGAAAAGTACTAGCCCAACGGTTAAGAGCTTTGATGCGTCGGGGAATATTTCTGATTTTGGTTCGATAGTCTCTGTTAAGTCGTCTACTCATGAATAATTTAATTTTAGCTCGTCAAACAGTTCGAATTGTGTCCCTATACAAGAACATTCTATCCTAATTTTTTCAGCTTATCGTTATGCATGTAATCTAACGCACCGCAATCGGCTTGCGAGAAATTATGTCCGCTGTTCGCTCATAGCGGACCTTCAGCTCAGTCAGTTTGTCAGCTTAGTGCCAGAAGCGGACATTACCTAACACATTAGTAACCTTATCAGATTTACGCGTTCTGCATAGTAAGCGTCGCATCTGATGAGTTATAATGTTTTAAAATATCCAACTGATAAATCCACCCGAATACTTTTCACTAATTTGGATTGCAAAAAGGTCATGAAGACTTAGAAATAGATCATTATCTTCTTTAAAAATTAACTCCTCATACTCTGCCATTATCAAACTATGCTGCGTTGTTAGTTTAGATATGTTATCCATTTCACTGGCAAGCATGGATTTGTTTGCATTGGTGGATAGATCCATAGCAATAAATTTCCGCATCAATGGTATTAGTTGATTAGGGTCTATATTTTTTGTATTTTCCTTGGCTTTTCTTTGTCTTTCTGAATAGATGGTGTTAATCGCATTTGTATAATTTTTCGCCAAACCCCTAAACTCTGGATATGAACCAGTAACTAATGCAAGCTCTTCGTACTTGAGGAATAAATCGGCCTTGCATTTTTTTACCGTCATTTCAAGCTCTTCAACTCCTTTTTTTAACTCTGCATTTGCTTTAATAATAGATATTGGGAGGGCTTCATAATGCTGGCCTAATTTTGAATCAGGTGTCATTGTCATATGTACTATTTCATTAGACATGAGCTGATAAGAACCAGATAACTCTCCATACTTTAGGAATAGTTCATTATGTGAAGATGAACAAGAACTTTGTAATTCCATCATTGGCCTGAAGTAATCCTTTATAAGTTCTTCCTGAAGACCTTGGTCTTTTTTGTAACTCTCTAGAATTCCAGCAAAAAGAAATGACCCTAAAGATATAGAGATTATGGCAATTAGTAATTGACTAAGAAGTGATTGTGCTCCATTACTCATGAATTATCCTTAAAACATAATACGGAAAAAAAGTGGCACCTGATAGGGGAAGCGACGGATCGGAAACAAACTTAACTGATGGGTTAGCCATAGTCCAGAACCTTGTTTAAACACTTAGTATGACTATATGCATCTTAGAAATTTGTGCCAGTAACATTTGAAGCCTTATAATTCATTTAAATCGAAGTCAGTTACTCGCTCAGAGCGGACCCGTCCCACAAGCCCACTTCTTTTAGAGCATAGTGGCTCAGGGCTCTAAAATTGCATGATTCACCGGGATAGGGCCCTTACAATTGCCTCCGAACTGAACTTTCGACGACGTTTCAGTCGACGAAAAGCCATACAGGGCGTTTCCTGCTGAAACTCAGTACCACCCAGGATATTACACCCTTTATGAATGGTTCCACCGCGCCGGGTGCAAAGCCGACACTCATTAACCAACGGAGATTATCATCTTGAACAAGTCAATACTCGCATGCTCTGTGGCCGCGCTGCTGGCCGTGTCCGCCATGTCCGCCCAGGCCAGGACCCCCGCCAGGCTCAAGTCGCCAGCATCGGGCGTGCTCTGCGACCGATATGTATGCGCCAATGACAAGGGATTATCCCGCGAGTTGACAGAGACGTATCTCGGTAAGAAGGCTGCTGCAAACGAGGTGTTCACGTCGAGCAATGTCGATCTGACCGAATTTACTTTTGCCAACGGTATTTTCTGCGATGTGAAGGAACGACTGTGCCGTGAAAATCGCTATTATGGCGCGAACGGACAGCGCTCCGGGGCCGTATCTAAAAAGTACACAAAGCTGCTCTTTGGCGAATAATGGTGATGAAAAGAGGCCACAGCAAGAGACTACGTTATAAAGATATAAATTATATTTTGCAGTATATATTATAAATAATGATGTGGTTATCAAAATTAAATTTCTCATTAAAGGTTGCATTGAGGAATATTACTCTGTTACTACCCTTTAGCTGAGCGTAACAGTGAAGCGGTCTGGTTACGTGAATTCCCATTCACTACCATGAGCGAATAAAGGAATGAAAAACCGCATAATGATTGTCGGCGGCGGCACGGGAGGAACCATTGTTGCCAACCTGCTGGCCAGAAAATTACGACGTGAAATTGCTGCCGGTCAGGTAGAGCTGGTACTGATTTCCGAATCACCGGTGCATTACTACAAACCCGCGTTTATGTATGTCGCGTTCAACCTCTTCCATCATCATGAGCTGGCCCGGCCTGAACGGCAGTTACTGAGTCCGGAAATTCGATTTATTACCGATAAGATTGAGTCGTTCGATTTTAAACAGCGTCGACTGTACGGTGCCAGTAAGCAACATTACGACTGGGATCTGCTGGTTATCGCAACCGGCTGCTCGCCTTTCCCGCAAAAAATCCCTGGCCTTGCCGAAGCGGGCGACCATTTTTATCAATACGCGGCGGCAAGACAATTAGCGCATAAGCTCTCCACCATTAAAAAGGGGCGAATATTTATTACCGTCTCTTTCCCGGAAACGCCGAATGTTCCCCATCAGTGCGGCATCGCCCCTATTGAAACCACGCTTATGGTTGACGACTATCTTCGCCAGCGCGGTGTACGTAATCAGGTTGAGATTGTTTATACCTATCCGACCGTCGCGCAGCTGCTGCGAAACTGCCTGTTCCTGCAGCGTCCGGTTGGGGAGGAGCTGGGCGATATTTTTGCTGCCAAAGGAATACAGCACCAGCGCGGTTTTACGTTAAGCCATGTCGATCCTGACAGCAAAATTGCCTATTCCGCCGAGGGCGACTCGCAGAACTTCGACATCCTGATGGCAACGCCTCCCATCAGGGCGGTCGACGCGGTGCGTAATACGGGACTCAGTGAGGTTCAGAACGGTGAAGGCTGGCTGCCGACGGATCACCAGACGCTGGGCGTCTACGGTTTAGAAGGCGTATATGTGATCGGCGATACCGTCGATCTGCCGATCAGTAAAGCGGGAGGGTCGTGCCACAACCAGGCGCCCGTCATTGCTGACAACATTGTGGCGGAGCTCTACGGCAGACCGCCCGGAAGCGGTAACCATTATGATGGACGGGTTCAGGCCGTCGCGCAGATGGGGCTCTGGGCCGGCATGCCGTTGGTATATGACTATCGCAATGACGTGACCCCCATGCCGGCGACAAAACTCGGCGGCATGCTGCGAAACGGTTTTAACCGTGGTCTCTATTGGGGCGTCGTGAGGGGGATGTTCTGATGAGTGACCAGGAACAGTTACTAAAAAGCCTTGCCCCACTTATGGCGGGCAATCGCCTGAATAATCTGGTTGATCTGCTTGCCGTCGTCGCAGACCTGCTGGAAATGGCCGATAACGCGATGGTCGAAAAACTGGCTGGCGTTTTTGACGATGTCGTGACCGTCGGCTGGGAAGGGGGAACCGCGCTACGCATGGCGTGGGGGGAGCAGGTTAACCGGGAAGGGGATATTTCGCTTCGTCAGGTGTTTACTATGCTCAACGACCCTGATACCCGCCGCGGCATCATGCTTTTGCTGCGCGTGTTACAGATTACGGGGCAGCGTCTAAATGCCCTCGCTTCGGTCAGCTATCCTGAGTGTCCTGAGATCGAAAACCGCTAAGATCGGGCGGATGTTCACCGGAAACGGCGATTATGCCGGGTAGCGGGTTTATGTTACCCGGCCTGTTGAGCGGTACCGTGGGCTATTTATCCCCACCACCCAACCGGTACGCCAGCGCCACCACCAGCGACTGTACCAGGCACAGCGTTGCCGACTGTGACCGAAACGCATCAACCTGCGCCTCTTTCACCACAAAGCAGAGATCGCTGAACGTCGCCAGCGGGCTTATCTGGCTGTCCGTAATCACAATCTGCCTCGCGCCGACGCTGGCGGCAGTTTCGCTGACCATCACCGTCTCTTCCGCGTACGGCGAGAAGCTGATCGACACCACGATGTCGCGCGCCTTAATGCGGCTGATCTGCTCGCGCAGCATCCCGCCCATGCCGTCGAGCAGGATAGGGCGACACTCGAGGTGGCTCAGGGCGTAGGTGAGGTAGGCCGCGACGCTAAAGGAGCGGCGCAGTCCGGCGATGTAGATAGTGTCGGCGTCGGCCAGCAGCTGTACCGCGCGCTCCAGCATTTCCGGTTCGGCGCGGGCGGCCAGCTGCTGCAGCGCCTGCGCGTTCGAGCGGGCGAACTCCTGCAGGATATCGAGCGGTGTTTCCGGCACGGCCTCGCTCTCCATCTCGCGAAACAGCCGGGCGCGGTCGCTGTAGCTGGCGGTCTCCTCCACCAGGTTCATGCGAAACAGCTGTTTCATTTCGTTGAAGCCGGTGAAGTCAAAGGCGTTGGCAAAGCGGATCAGCGTCGAGGGCGGCACGTCGGCGCGCTCGGCAATGACGGCAACCGTATCAAAGGCCACGCTGTTGGTGTTATCCAGCACGTAGCGGGAGACCTGCTGCAGCCTCTTGCTCAGGCTATCGTAGCGATCGCGGATTTGCTGCTGCAGTTCGTTCAGGCTGGTTGCTGTCGTCATGTTATCCCCCAAATACAGTCTTATGATTCTAAACGCAAAACCGCGTCTTTTAAATGTCGGCCATCCATCTGGCAGCAAAAATGAAACAGAAGCTTCAGTCATTTCCTCGCCCGAAATCCTTTAATAGCGCACGCGGCGTCAGTGTTGCTGGCTGTTAACATAAAAATCCATCCTTGATCACAATAATCATCATTTATTTTATTTCAACTTAAAATGGAATATTTGTTTCATATATAGTGTTCAGTACACAGCGTTCAGGTAACAGTCACGTATCAACAGCGAGAGGTTAAGGATGGAGACGGTAGCGAATTTTATTCACGGCGAATGTGTCACCGGTTCAGGCCAGCGCGTTCAGGCGATCTTCAACCCGGCCACCGGCGAGCAAATCCGCCAGGTGGTGATGAGTACGGCGCGGGAAACCGAACAGGCGATTGCCGCCGCGCAGCAGGCGTTTCCGGCGTGGGCGCGCCAGGCTCCGCTTAAGCGCGCGCGCGTGATGTTCCGCTTCAAGGCTCTGTTGGAGGAGAACATGGAGCGCCTGGCCCGCATCATCAGCGAAGAGCACGGCAAGGTCTTCTCCGACGCGGTGGGTGAACTGACCCGCGGCCTGGAAGTGGTGGAATTTGCCTGCGGCATTCCGCATCTGCAAAAGGGCGAACACTCGGCAAACGTCGGCACCGGCGTCGACAGCCACTCGCTTATGCAGCCGCTCGGCGTCTGCGCCGGGATCACGCCGTTTAACTTCCCGGCGATGGTGCCGATGTGGATGTTCCCGATTGCGCTGGCGACCGGCAACACCTTCGTGCTGAAGCCGTCGGAAAAAGACCCTTCGCTCGCGCTGGCGCTGGCGCAGCTGCTGAAAGAGGCTGGACTGCCGGACGGCGTGTTCAACGTGGTGCAGGGCGATAAAGAGTCCGTTGACGTGCTCCTGACCGACCCGCGCGTGCAGGCGGTGAGCTTTGTCGGCTCAACGCCGATTGCGGAATACATTTACCAGACCGCGTCCGCCCACGGTAAGCGCTGTCAGGCGCTGGGCGGCGCGAAAAACCACTGTATTTTAATGCCGGATGCCGACATGGAAATGGCGACCAATGCCATCATGGGCGCGGCCTACGGCGCGGCGGGGGAACGCTGCATGGCGCTCTCCGTGGTGCTGGCGGTGGGCGATAAAACCGCCGATGACCTCTGCGCCCGGCTGGAAAAACAGATTGCCGCGCTGCGCGTCGGGCCGGGCCTGGACCAGACGCCGGAAAACGAAATGGGGCCGCTTATCTCCTCCGCGCACCGCAGCAAGGTGCTGGGCTACATCGACAGCGGCGAGTCGCAGGGGGCAAAACTTCGCGTGGACGGTCGAGGCTTCAGCGTGAAGGGGCACGAGCAGGGCTACTTCGTCGGGCCGACGCTGTTCGATAACGTCACCCCGGAGATGACCATCTATAAAGAAGAAATTTTCGGCCCGGTACTTTCTGTGGTGCGCGTAGCAGATTACGCCAGCGCGGTGGATCTGATTAACCGCCATGAATATGGTAATGGCTCAGCGATTTTCACCCGCGACGGCGGCTGCGCTCGCCGCTTCTGCGAAGAGGTGCAGGCGGGCATGGTGGGAGTCAACGTGCCGATCCCGGTGCCGATGGCGTTCCACAGCTTCGGCGGCTGGAAGCGCTCGATTTTTGGCGCGCTCAACGTCCACGGCAGCGACGGCGTGCGCTTCTACACCCGAATGAAAACCATCACCGCGCGCTGGCCGGAAATGCAGCAGGAGACAAGCGCTGCGTTCTCCATGCCGACGCTGGGCTGACAGGAGGCGTTATGCAAACCGAACGTATGACCATGGCCCAGGCACTGGTCCGGTTCCTTAATCAACAGTACGTCAGCGTGGATGGCAATGAAACGCGCTTTGTCGAGGGCGTGGCGACCATCTTTGGGCACGGCAACGTGCTGGGTATCGGCCAGGCGCTGGAGCAGGAGCCCGGTCATCTGAAAATCATGCAGGGGTGCAACGAGCAGGGTATCGCTCACATGGCGACGGGATTCGCCAAACAGCACCGCCGCCAGCGCATTTTTGCCGTCACCTCCTCGGTCGGGCCGGGCGCCGCCAACATGGTGACCGCCGCGGCAACCGCCACCGCGAACCGCATCCCGCTTTTACTGCTGCCGGGCGATATTTACGCCAGCCGCCAGCCGGACCCGGTGCTGCAGCAGATCGAGCAGTATCACGACCTCAGCATCAGCACCAACGACTGCTTCCGTCCGGTCTCCCGCTACTGGGACCGTATCAATCGGCCGGAGCAGCTGATGAGCGCCATGTTAAGCGCGATGCGAACGCTTACTGACCCCGCCAATACCGGCGCGGTGACCATCTGCCTGCCGCAGGACGTGCAGGGAGAAGCCTGGGATTACCCGCTGAGCTTCTTCGCGCGTCGCGTGCACCATATTGAGCGCCGTCCGCCTGACCCGCAGCGTCTGGCGCAGGCGCGGGCGCTGATCGCCCGCAAGCGTCGTCCGCTGGTGGTGTGCGGCGGCGGCGTGCGCTATTCCGGCGCGCATGAGGCGTTTCGCGAATTTGTCGAGACGCTGCAGCTGCCGTTTGCCGAAACCCAGGCCGGAAAGGGGGCGCTGGTAAGTGACCACCCACTTAACCTGGGCGGTGTAGGGGTGACGGGGGGAATGGCCGCTAACCAGCTTGCGCCACAGGCCGACCTGGTGATCGGCATCGGCACCCGCCTGACCGATTTTACCACCGGCTCTAAGGCGCTCTTTTCCCACCCGGACGTTGAATTCCTGCTGCTGAACGTGGCCGAGTTTGACGCCCTGAAGCTGGACGCCACCGCGCTGATTGCCGATGCCCAAACCGGACTCCAGGCATTAACCCACGCGCTCAGGGATTACCGCAGCGGCTGGGGAGAAGCGATCGCCCAGGCGAAATCCGCCTGGCGCGACGAGTGCCGCCGCCTGTGGGATCGCCAGTGGCGTCCTGGCGACGCGCCTGAAGTGGCGGGGCACCTGGATGCGCAGCTGGCGGAGTACGGCGAGACGCTCAACACCCGCCTGACCCAGACGCGGGTGCTGGGGCTGATCAACCAGCATATTGAAGATAACGCCATCGTGGTGGGCGCGGCTGGTTCGCTGCCGGGCGATTTACAGCGTCTCTGGCAGGTCAAAACGCCGGACAGCTATCACCTGGAGTACGGCTACTCCTGCATGGGCTACGAGATTGCAGCGGCCATCGGCGCGAAGCTCGCCAGACCCGGGCTGCCGGTGTACGCCATGGTGGGGGATGGTTCCTACATGATGCTGCACTCCGAGCTGCAAACCGCCGTGCAGGAGGGGATTAAGGTCACCGTTTTGCTGTTTGATAACGCCAGCTTCGGCTGCATTAACAACCTGCAGATGGGGCACGGGATGGGCAGCTTTGGCACGGAAAATCGCCATCGTAACCCGGAAACCGGGCGGCTCGACGGGCCGCTGGTAAAGGTCGATTTTGCGCAAAACGCGGAGAGCTACGGCTGCCGCGCGTGGCGGGTGAACGACGAGCAAACCCTGCTGGCGGCGCTGGAGGCATCACGGGCGCATCCGGGCCCGACGCTGCTGGACATCAAGGTGCTGCCGAAGACCATGACCCACGATTACGCCTCCTGGTGGCGAACCGGTGACGCGCAGGTGGCAGAGTCTTCTGCCGTGCGTGAGGCTGCGGAACAAACGCAGGCGCAGGTGAAAAAAGCCCGCCAGTATTGAGTTTTTCCAACGTAACGAAATTTTCATTTCATTTTGTTTTCCCCCTCACCCCGGCCCTCTCCCCAGAGGGGCGAGGGGGAAAAGCCCGCACTCAACCGTCCCCTCTCCCCTCTGGGGAGAGGGTTAGGGTGAGGGGCATCCCTTCCTCAATGTTGTGAGATTGATAACAAAATTTATCTCATTCATCTCAAAAGTGTTAACCCGCACTCAAAAACATAATTTTCACTATTTATAAAAATGAAATAAATGTTTTATTTATAGGGTCGTTAGTTCACAGCATTCACCAACACCGGGAGCCGTTATGTTTAACATTGCTTTACTGGGCGCTGGCCGAATTGGCCAGGTACATGCAGCTAACATCGCCAGCCACGGCGCGACCACGCTCTGGTCCGTGGTTGACCCGAATCAGGAATTTGCCACCCGCCTCGCCGCGCAGTATCAGGCCCGCCAGCAGAGCCTGGATGAGGCGATGACCGATCCTAACGTTCATGCCGTGCTGATCGCCTCCGCCACCGATACCCACGCGGACCTGATTGAAATGGCCGCGCGCCACGGCAAGGCCATCTTCTGCGAAAAGCCGGTCCACCTTGACCTCGCCCGCGTGCGCGACTGCCTGAAGGTGGTTAAAGAGTACGACGTGCCGCTGTTCATCGGCTTTAACCGCCGCTTTGACCCGCAGTTCCGCCGCGTGAAAACCGACGCGCAGGCCGGGCGCATCGGCAAACCGGAATCGCTGCTCATCATCTCCCGCGATCCGTCTCCGCCGCCCGCAGAGTACGTGCGCGTCTCCGGCGGCATGTTTCGCGATATGACCATTCACGACTTCGACATGGCCCGCTTCATCATGGGCGAAGAGCCGGTGTCGGTGTATGCCCAGGGCAGCAACCTGGTGGATCCGGCGATTGGCGAGGCGGGGGATATCGACACCGCGTTTATCGTTCTGAAATACGCCTCCGGCGCGATGGCGACCATCGTCAACAGCCGCCGCTCATCTTACGGCTACGACCAGCGCCTGGAGCTGCACGGCTCCGAAGGGCTGCTGTGCGCGGGCAACATTCTGGAAAACCAGGTGCAGCACTACGGCAAACAGGGCTGCACCAGCGCGCTGCCGGAACACTTCTTCCTGCAGCGCTACAAATCCGCTTACGCCGCGGAATGGGAGCACTTTGTTGCGGTATTACGCGGCGAAGCGGTGCCTGACTGCAGCGGCGATGATGGTGAACGTGCGCTGTACCTTGCGGATAAAGCGCTGGAGTCGCTGCGTAGCCAGCGCGAGATCGTCCTCTAAACACACCAACCCTACACAGAGAGACATAATAATGAAAAAACTGATCTTAGCCGCCCTCATCGCCATGACATCCGGGGCCGCCCTCGCCGAAAACGAGCAGATTGTTTTCAGTACGCCAAACCTGGCGATGCCGTTTGAAGTTCACATGCAGCGCACGGCGGTGAAAGCCGCAAAAGAGATGGGCGTGAAGCTTCAGGTACTGGACGGGCAGGGCAGTTCACCGAAGCAGGTGGCTGACCTGGAAAACGCCATCACCCGCGGGGCGCAGGGCTTTATCGTCTCCCCGAACGACGTGAACGCGGTCTCCAGCGCGGTGGATGAAATTCAGGATGCGAAGCTGCCGGTGGTCACCCTTGACCGCTCCGTCGACAGCCAGAAGAAAGTGCCGCACTTTGGCGCCAACAACTACAAGGGCGGCCAGGCGATTGGCGACTTCGTTAAAACCAAATTCCCCGACGGCGCGGAGATCATTCTGCTGACCGGCCAGCCGGGCTCCTCCTCCAACATCGAACGCACTAAGGGGATCCGCGACAGCCTGAAGGCGGGCGGGGATAAGTACAAGATCGTCGCCGATCAGACCGGCAACTGGATGCGTTCCGAAGGGATGCGCATCGTTGAAAGCGTGCTGCCCTCGCTGCCGAAACGCCCGCAGGTGATCCTCTCCGCCAACGACGACATGGCGCTGGGGGCGATTGAAGCGCTGCAAAGCCAGGGTGTGAAGCCGGGCGAAATTCTGGTCACCGGCTTTGACGCGGTACCGGAAGCGCTGGCCCGCGTGCGCGACGGCTGGCTGGCGGTAACGGCGGATCAGCGTCCGGGCTTTGCGGTGCAGACGGCGATGAGCCAGCTGGTGGCCAACGTGCGCGAGAAGAAAGCCATCACCGGGGCCGACTACCCGCCGACGCTGATCACCAAAGAGAACCTGCAGCAGGCTGAGCGTATCGGTGAGGCCGGTAACTGATATGTCCCGAGCCGCCTTTGGCGGCTCATCATGAGGAGGAGCAGACCGATGTCGCAACCCTTACTGAAAGTGACCGACCTGGCAAAAAGTTTTTCCGGCGTCTGGGCGCTGAGCAGCGCCCAACTGACCGTCGGCGCGGGGGAGATCCACGCCCTGCTGGGGGAAAACGGGGCGGGAAAATCCACGCTACTGAAGGCGCTCGCGGGCGCGCAGCCGCAAACCCGCGGGGAGATCTGGTTCAACGGCGAAACGCTGCCGGTGGACGACTCCCCGGTGGAACGCCAGAACAAGGGCATTATCACCATCTATCAGGAATTCAACCTGCTGCCTAACATGACCGTCGCGGAAAACATGTTTCTCGGGCGCGAGCCGCGTAAACGTAACCTGATCGTCGACGAAAAGGCGGTCAACCAGGAGGCGCAGGTTATTCTCGATTACCTGCAACTGAACGTTGCGCCGACCACGCCGGTGGCCCGTCTGAGCGTCGCCCAGCAGCAGATGGTGGAGATCGCCCGCGCGCTGACCCTCAACGCCCGGTTAATCATCATGGACGAACCTTCCGCCGCGCTGAGCGACAGCGAGGTGGAAAGCCTGCACCGCGTGGTGCGCGAGCTTAAAAACCGCGGCGTGAGCATTATTTATGTTACCCACCGTCTGCACGAAGTTTTCCAGCTCTGCGATCGCTTCACCGTTTTCCAGGACGGCCGTTTCACCGGCACCGGCGCGGTGGCGGAGACTAACGTCGAACAGCTGATCCGACTGATGGTCGGGCGCGACGTGGCCTTTAACCGCCGCCCCGCCAGCGAAACCCATCATGAAGACAAACCCGTCCGCCTGGCGGTGAAGGGGCTGAGCCGCGAAAAGCCGCCGCTGGATCCGCACGGTATCGCCCTGCACGACATCAGCTTCCACGTCCACGCCGGGGAAGTCTTAGGCATTGCCGGGCTGGTGGGGGCGGGACGTACCGAGGTGGCCCGCTGCCTGTTTGGCGCAGACGCGTTTACCTCGGGGAGCTTTGAGCTGGACGGCGTGCCGTACCAGCCGCGCGACCCGCTGTATGCCCTCGATCAGGGCGTGGCGCTGGTGCCGGAAGATCGCAAAAAAGAGGGGGCGGTGCTGGGGCTGTCGATTCGCGACAACCTGTCGCTCTCCTGTCTCTCCTCGCTGCTGCAGTGGCGCTGGTTCGTGAACACCCGCAAAGAGGACGATCTGATTGAGTCCTACCGCCAGGCGCTGCAGATCAAAATGGTCAACAGCGCGCAGGAGGTGCGCAAGCTCTCCGGCGGCAACCAGCAAAAAGTGATCCTCGCGCGCTGCATGGCGCTCAACCCGCGGGTGCTGATCGTCGATGAGCCGACGCGCGGCATCGACGTGGGGACCAAATCGGAAGTGCACCAGGTGCTGTTTGACATGGCGAAAAAGGGCGTGGCGGTGATCGTGATCTCCTCCGATCTGCCTGAAGTGATGGCGGTGTCTGACCGGATCATCACCCTCAGCGAAGGCCGGGTGACCGGCGAGATCCACGGTGACGACGCTAACGAAGAACGGCTGATGACGATGATGGCCATCAACCACAACGCCCTGAACGCGGCATAACGGAGTTTCTCATGACGCAGATGATTTCTAAAACGCAGGCCCCGGTCAAACGCGCCGGACGCATCGATCCCATCGCCTTCTTCGAGCGCTTCGGGGTGCTGATTTTCATGATCCTGCTGCTGATCTTCTTCCAGTCGCAGAACAGCAACTTTTTCTCTGAACGCAATATTTTCAACATCCTGACCGAAGTCTCCATCTACGGGATCATGGCCGTGGGGATGACGTTCGTCATTCTGACCGCCGGGATCGACCTCTCCGTGGGCTCCATTCTGGCGGTGTGCGCCATGACCGCGGCGTACGTGATCAAGGGTGATAACTTCACCACCGTAGACCCGAACGCCTGGGGCGGCATGAGCTGGCTGATCGGCCTGGGGATATGTCTGGCGATGGGCACGGCGATTGGCTTCCTGCACGGCCTGGGCGTCACCCGCCTGCGCCTGCCACCTTTCATCGTCACCCTCGGCGGGATGACCATCTGGCGCGGCCTGACGCTGGTGATTAACGACGGCGCGCCGATTGCCGGTTTCGATCAGGGCTACCGCTGGTGGGGGCGCGGGGAACTGCTCGGCATCTCTATTCCGATCTGGATCTTTGCCATCGTCGCCGTCGGCGGCTATCTGGCGCTGCACAAAACCCGCTGGGGCCGCTTCGTCTACGCCATCGGCGGCAACCCGGAGGCGGCGCGCCTGGCGGGGGTCAACGTCAAGCGCGTGCTGGTCAGCGTCTACGTGCTGATCGGCTGTCTGGCGGGTCTGGCGGGCTTCATCCTGAGCGCGCGTCTGGGAAGCGCCGAGGCGGTGGCCGGGATCTCCTTTGAGCTGCGCGTCATCGCCTCGGTGGTGATCGGCGGTACCTCGCTGATGGGCGGCTACGGGCGCATCGGCGGCACCATTATCGGCTCCATCATCATGGGCATTCTGATTAACGGCCTGGTGCTGATGAACGTCTCGGCCTACTACCAGCAGATTATCACCGGATTAATTATCGTTCTGGCGGTGGCATTCGATACCTATGCCAAAAGCCGTCGCGGCGCACTGTGAGGAACACGATGAAAGAGGTTCGTATTGGATTGATTGGCACCGGGTATATCGGCAAGGCGCACGCTATCGCCTATGCCCAGGCCCCGACGGTGTTCAACCTGCGCGGCAGGCTGGTGCGCGAGATGGTGGCGGAAGTCACGCCGGAGCTGGCGGCAGAGCGCGCGCGGGCGTTTGGCTTCAACCGCTCCACGGGCGACTGGCGGGCGCTGGTGGCCGACCCGGCCATTGACGTGGTGGATATTTGCTCACCTAACCACCTGCATAAGGAGATGGCGCTGGAGGCGATCCGCCACGGCAAGCACGTCTACTCGGAGAAGCCGCTGGCGCTTAACGCCCACGACGCGCGCGAGATGGTCGACGCCGCGAAGCGGGCCGGGGTGAAAACGCTGGTGGGGTTCAACTACATGAAGAACCCAACGGCGCAGCTGGCGAAGGAGATTATTGCCCGCGGCGAGATTGGCGAAGTGATCCACTTCTACGGCACCCACAACGAAGACTATATGGCCGACCCGCGCGCTCCCATTCACTGGCACTGCTTTAAAGAGACCGCCGGGCTGGGCGCGCTGGGCGACCTCGCGGCGCACATAGTCAATATGGCCCAGTACCTGGTGGGGGATATCGAGCAGGTCTGCGGCGACCTGAAGATCGTGGTCCCTGAACGCCCGGCGAAGGCCGGATCGTCAGAGATGATTGCCGTCGAAAACGAGGACCAGGCCCACGCGATGGTGCGTTTTGCGGGCGGTGCGCAGGGCGTGATTGAAACCTCCCGCGTTGCCTGCGGCCGCAAGATGGGGCTGTCGTACGTCATCACCGGGACGAAAGGCGCCATCAGCTTCACCCAGGAGCGCATGGCCGAGCTGAAGCTTTATCTGCATGACGATCCGGTGAACCGTCAGGGGTTCCGTACGCTGCTCGTCGGCCCGGCGCACCCGGACTACGCCGCGTTCTGCATGGGCGCGGGCCACGGGATTGGCTTTAACGATCAAAAAACGGTGGAGGTGCGCGACCTGGTGGATGGCATTGCCGCCGACGCGCCGATGTGGCCGGACTTCGAAGAGGGCTGGAAGGTGTCGCGCGTGCTGGACGCGATTGCGCTCTCGCACCGGGAAGGCCGCTGGCTGAACGTGAACGACATTGTCTGATGAGGTATCAACGTGGAAAAGCAGTTTGATGTGATATGCATGGGCCGCGTGGCGGTAGACCTCTACAGCCAGCAGATTGGTGCCCGCCTGGAAGATGTGTCGAGCTTCGCCAAATACCTCGGCGGATCCTCCGGCAACGTGGCGTACGGCACCGCGCGCCAGGGCCTGCGCTCGTCGATGCTGGCGCGCGTTGGCGATGAACATATGGGCCGCTTCCTGCGCGAAGAGCTCAACCAGGTGGGCTGCGATACCAGCCATCTGATTACCGATAAACAACGCCTTACGGCGCTGGTGCTACTCGGTATTAAAGACCGGGACACCTTTCCCTTAATTTTTTATCGCGATAACTGCGCGGATATGGCCATTACGGCCAGCGATGTGGACGAAAGCTACATTGCCTCCGCACGTTGTCTTGCCATCACCGGGACTCACCTTTCTCATCCGCAGACTCGCGAGGCGGTGCTGACGGCGCTGGGCTATGCCCGCCGTCACGGCGTGCGCACGGTGCTGGACATCGACTACCGTCCGGTGCTGTGGGGGCTCACCTCCTTAGGCGACGGCGAAACGCGCTTTATCGCCGCCGATAAGGTCACCCGCGAGCTGCAGGAGGTGCTGCACCTCTTCGACGTCATTGTCGGCACCGAAGAGGAGTTTCACATTGCGGGTGGCAGCACGGATACCCTGCAGGCGCTGGGGCAGGTGCGCGCCGTCAGTGACGCAGCGCTGGTCTGCAAACGCGGCGCGCTCGGCTGCTCGGTCTACACCGACGTCATTCCGCCCCGGCTGGACGACGGCCTGACGGTCACCGGCGTGCGCGTGGAGGTGCTGAACGTCCTCGGCGCGGGGGACGCGTTTATGTCCGGCCTGCTGCGCGGCTACCTGAACGACGAGTGCTGGGAGCAGGCGTGCCGCTACGCCAACGCCTGCGGCGCGCTGGTGGTCTCGCGCCACGGCTGCGCCCCGGCCATGCCGAGCAAAATCGAGCTGGATGACTATCTTTCCCGCGCCGCGAACGTGCCGCGCCCGGATCTCGACCCGCGTCTTAACCATCTCCACCGGGTGACCACCCGCCGCCGCGAATGGCCGGAGCTGTGCGTGATGGCCTTCGATCACCGCAGCCAGCTTGAGGATATGGCGATGCAGTGCGGCGCGTCGCTTAAGCGCATTCCGGCGCTGAAGCAGCTGATCCTGCAGGCCAGCCGCGAGGCGGCGAGCCGCGCCGGGCTGGAGGGCAAAGCCGGTCTGCTGTGCGACGGCACCTTTGGTCAGGACGCGCTGAACGCGATCACCGGGGAAGGGTGGTGGATTGGTCGCCCCATTGAGCTGCCGGGCTCCCGGCCGCTGGAGATGGAGCACGGCAACATCGGCACCCAGCTTATCAGCTGGCCGCAGGAGCACGTGGTGAAGTGTCTGGTCTTCTTCCATCCGGAAGATGCCCACGGCCTGCGCCTGGAGCAGGAGCAGAAAATTGCCGAGGTGTACCACGCCTGCTGCCGGTCCGGGCACGAGCTGCTGCTGGAGGTGATCCTGCCTGCGACCATGCCGCGCAGCGACGAGCTCTACCTGCGCGCCATCTCCCGCTTCTACAACCTGGGCATCTACCCGGACTGGTGGAAGCTGCCGCCGCTTTCCGCCGACGGCTGGACGGCGCTCGGCGAGATTATCGACCGCCGGGACCCGCACTGCCGCGGGGTGGTGATCCTCGGCCTGGACGCCCCGGCAGAACAGCTGCGCGCCGACTTCAGAGCCGCTGCGGGGCAGACGCTGGTAAAAGGCTTCGCCGTAGGGCGCACGCTGTTTGGCGATGCCTCCCGCGCGTGGCTGAAGCACGATATTGACGATGCGCAGCTGGTGGCGCGCATTCGGGACAACTACCTGCAGCTTATCGCCTGGTGGCGCGAGCGCGGACACGCATAATGGAGACGACAATGAGTGTGCAATTAGGCATTAACCCGCTGACGTGGACGAACGACGATCTGCCTTCTCTCGGCGCCGAGACGTCGCTGGAGACCTGTCTGAGCGAAGGAAAAGAGGCCGGTTTTGCCGGCTTCGAGCTGGGCAACAAATTCCCGCGCGAAGCGCGCCTGCTTGGCCCGATTTTGCAGCGCCACGACCTGAAGCTGGTCTCCGGCTGGTACTCCGGCCGCCTGCTGGAGCGCAGCGTGGAGGAGGAGATTGCCGCCGTGCAGTCCCACCTGATGCTGCTGCGTGAGCTGGGAGCGAAGGTGCTGGTCTTTGCGGAGGTGAGCGGCTGCATTCACGGCGAGCAGCAGACGCCGGTGCATCTGCGCCCGCGCTTCCCGCAGGAGCGCTGGAAGGAGTACGGCGAGAAGCTCACCGAATTTGCCCGCTACACCCAGCAGCAGGGGGTGCAGATTGCCTACCATCACCATATGGGCACGGTGATTGAGTCCGCCGAGGACGTTGACAACCTGATGGCCTACACCGGCGACGAGGTTGGACTGCTGCTGGATACCGGCCACCTGACCTTTGCCGGGGCCGATCCGCTGGCGGTAGCGCAGCGCTGGGCGTCGCGCATCAACCACGTTCACTGCAAAGACGTGCGCGCCGACGTGCTGGCGGACGTCAAAAACCGCAAAACCAGCTTCCTCGATGCGGTGCTGAGCGGCGTGTTTACCGTGCCGGGCGACGGCTGCGTCGATTACCCGCCGATTATGCGGCTGCTGAAGGCGCAGGATTATCACGGCTGGCTGGTGGTCGAGGCGGAGCAGGATCCGGCGATTGCCCATCCGCTGACCTACGCCCGTCTGGGGTACAACAACCTGAGCCGCCTGGCGCGCGACGCCGGACTGATTTGAGGAGGGGACATGTCACGTCTGTTATCACGCTGGCAACAGCCGAACGCAGAGGGGCGAACCCAGTCCGTTACGCCGGAAAGCGCGGGGTGGGGCTACGTCGGGTTTGAGGCGTATGAGCTGCAGGAGGGGCAGACGCTGACGCTGCCCGCCGTCAGCGAAGAACGCTGTCTGGTGCTGGTTGCCGGACGGGCCTCCATCAGCACCCCTTCCGCACAGTTTAACGACATCGGCGAGCGGATGAGCCCGTTCGAGCGCATCAAGCCGTGGGCGGTGTACGTCACTCCGCAGGAAACGGTGCAGGTAAAGGCGCTGACGAAGCTTGAGCTGGCGGTCTGCGCCGCGCCGGGCAAGGGCACGTATCCGACGCGGCTGATAGCCCCGCAGGACATCGACGCCGAGGCGCGCGGCA
The DNA here is from genome assembly GCF_041399405.1 of Enterobacter sp. KB-280D8. Classification (NCBI taxonomy): domain Bacteria; kingdom Pseudomonadati; phylum Pseudomonadota; class Gammaproteobacteria; order Enterobacterales; family Enterobacteriaceae; genus Enterobacter; species Enterobacter sp. KB-280D8. Next base: position 104,101 of record NZ_JBGKEC010000006.1, on the reverse strand, counting down.
AGGGCCACAACCAGCGCTACGTGCACAACATTCTGCCGGAAGACAAACCGGCTGACAGCCTGCTGGTGGTGGAGGTATGGACTAACGAGGGCTGCACCAGCTCGTACCCGAGCCACAAGCACGATACGGATAACCCGCCTCAGGAGACATATCTGGAGGAGACCTACTACCATCGCCTCAATCCGGAACAGGGGTTCTGCATGCAGCGGGTCTACACCGACGACAGAACGCTGGATGAGTGTATGGCGGTCTACAATCGCGACGTGGTGATGGTGCCGAAGGGATATCACCCGGTGGCGACGATGGCCGGGTATGACAGTTACTACCTTAACGTGATGGCCGGCCCGGTGCGCAAATGGATGTTTACGTGGGAAAAGGACCACGCGTGGATTAATCGTGATTATCCCGCGGATGGTGGGGGCTGAGACGGCCTTTTTTGTCGGGTGGCGCTGCACTTACCCGACCTACGAAATCGTAGGCCCGTGCAAGCGTAGCGCCGCCGGGCGAATTGTCCTCAGTGCATCCGCCTCGCCTGCTCAATCGTCCGGGCGATGGCCTCCGGTTGGCTTACCATCGACACGTGGCTCGCCGCCACCTCGGCGGTTTTCGCATGGATCGTCTTCGCCATGGCGCGCTCAAGCTCCGGGTTGATCATTCGGTCATTCTTGCTGACCACATACCAGCTTGGTTTATCATGCCACGCCGCGTGGGTGACCTTTTCACCAAACGCATCGGCCTTAATTGGCCCCTGCGTGGCCGCGATAGCGTTTTGTTCTTCTGGCTTCACATCCGGCGCGAAGTCCTTCCTGACGGCTCCTGTCGGCAGGTATAAATAACCGTCTGCCGTTTTGGTGATGCCCGCGCTGCCCGGCGGTGCAGGGTAGCTTCCTGCCAGATCTGCCGTCGACTGGCCTGAATCCGGCGCGAATGCCGCTACATACACCAGCGATTTCACCCGCGCATCGTTGCCCGCCTCGCTAATCACAGTGCCGCCCCAGGAGTGGCCCACCAGCACCACGTCGCCTTGCGCCCGGGAGATGGCCCGTTTTGTGGCCGCAACGTCGTCCCTGAGAGAGGTGAGCGGGAGCTGGACGGCAATCACCTCATCGTGCTGCTTCTGCAGCAGGGCGATCACCTTATTCCAGCTGCTGCCGTCGGCAAACGCGCCGTGCACCAGCACAACGCTGGTTTTACTCTGTGCAAAGGCGCTGGCGGAAAGGGCCAGCAGGCCCGCCGTCACTACAGACAGTGCTTTCATCTTCAGACTCCTTAAAAATGGTGGACCGCCGCGTGGGGCGGAACGGTGAATTCAATGGTTTTGTGATCGAGCGGCTTGTGCGTCGGGTCGGCCAGGATAATCGTTACCTTGTGCTTGCCGGCGGGCAGTCCCACCAGGATCACCGGCTCGCCGCTGGCGTCAGCCCAGTGCCACGGCGCGCCGTCCACCACCACGTGAATGTGTCCGATACGCGGGGTTACCTTGAGCGCCTCGGGGCCGAACACCGGTTCGATGCGCAGGTTTTCGGCCCGGTACTGAATAAACACCGCGCCTTTGCTCAGCGGGCCAGCGAGCGGGGGATCGACGATCAGCCTGGCGGGCGGCTGCGGCTGCGCCAGCGGCGCAACGGCGGCGGGGCCGTTAACGTCCGCGGCGCTCAGGTTGTCCAGCGGTGTGGCCCGGGCATGGGCTACAGATGCCAGGAAAAGCAGGGGGATAAGTGCATAACGACGGATCATCGGTTTCTCTCCTCATCGGTTCTGAATGGCGACAGGGAAAGAAAACCATTTTTATGTATCGGAGATATTTGCCGGAGGCGGCGTTTTGTACCCGTTTGTCAGCGCAGGGTTCTGGATACAGTGCGATACACTTTGCCTCCCGGGACGGCGCACAATCGCTATCGCCAGCCCGGCAATTACCAGCGTCAGCCCCATTGAAACCCACATTGCACCCGCGATCCCCAGCGTTTTATTCAGCCATGCAAAGGCACACGGAGAAGCTGCGGCCATCAGCTGCCCCGGGATGAGAAGCATGCCTGTCCGGCTGGCGTAACGTTCCGCGCTGAACAGCTCCAGCGGCAGGGTCGCTTTGACAATGGTTACCAGCCCGTTAATTGCGCCATAACCCAGCACAAATCCGGCGGCACACCAGACAAACAGGGTGCTGCTCAGCCCGATGAGAAAACAAAGCGGCATGGCAATAGCAGTAAAAAGCGTAAGTTTTAAAGGGGTTAAGCGTACTCCCGCCAGTACCTCCATAAAGCGCGCGCCCGTCTGGCCGATCCCCCACAGCATGCCGACCGCGACCGGCAGGCCGAAACTGGCGATAAACTCGGGGAGGTGGGTAGAGGTCCCGCTTGAGACAAAGGTAATGAGCGCAATAAAGGTCGCATACAGCCAGCCGTTACGCCTGTCTTGGGGCGAGACCGGCGCGCTCGCTTTTGGCTTCACCGCAAAGCGCTGACGCGGGAAGTGGCGAAGAAGCAGGGCGCTCAGTAATCCGGACAGGGCGTAGACCTTCAGCGCGTCCTGCCATGCCATCACATTGAGTAAAGCCTCTCCAAGCGGCCAGAAGACGGCGGACGCCAGCCCGCCCATCAGCGTAATACGTGAGATGCTCCCGCGTGCCTGCTGGCCGTACAGGTTAACCAGCGCGGCGAACAGTGCGTCATACAGCGACAGGCGCATCCCGAGGCCGCACAGTAGCCAGGCGCAGTACCAGCCAGACAGCGTCCGGGTATACGCCATACCGGCGCAGCTTGCAGCAATCAGCAGCGTTCCGCCCATCACCACCCTCTGTCCGCCAAAACGTGCCAGCAGACGGGCGACGTAAGGGGAGACCGCCGCCATCACCAGCATCGCCAGCGTCAGGCCGAGATAAATCTGCGGTGCTGACCAACCCCGATCGGCTGAAATCGCCCGCGCAAAGGTGCCGGGCATATAAAATGAGATCCCCCAGTTGAGGAGTTGATGACATCCGGCAGTGAGGGCAAGGCGACGAGGCAGGGCAGGTGTTTCCATTGTTTTTCATTCCGTTATGCAGTTGTCCTGAGCATAGCGAGCGCGGTATTGTGCTGGCAGGCCTGCAACCTTATGCGCTGTATAAGAGAAACTTTGAATGACGACGCTTAACCTCGGCTATCTCGCGACGTTCCGCCTGGCGATCCAGCGCGGCAGCTTTTCGGCGGCGGCGGATCTGCTGGGCATTTCCCAGCCCGCGGTCAGCCTGCAAATACGCCAGCTGGAGCAGTTTCTGCAAACGCGGCTGGTGGAACGTACCGGACGGGGCATTAAGGCCACGGCGGCCGGAGAGGCATTGCTGGCGCACGGGGAGCGCATTCAGCAGGTCGTGGACGAAACCCTCCTGTCCGTGAGCGCGTTCAGCCACGATGTCAGCGGGACTATTACCCTTGGCACGGGGGCGACGGCCTGCATCCATCTTCTGCCACCCCTGCTGGAGCAGCTGCGCCGCGACTATCCGCTCCTGCGGGTGGGCGTAACAACGGGCAACACCCTCGATATCGTCAGGGCCATCGAAGAGAACCGTCTTGATATGGGGCTGGTGACGCTGCCGGTGAGCGGCAGAGCGCTGGACGTTATGCCGGTGATGGACGAGGAGTTTGTTTTTATCGCGGCGCGGGAGCAGCAGGATGCTTTCCGGGAATTAACCCCACAGGCGCTCCATGCTCAGCCGCTGATTGTCTTTGAGTCAGGCAGCAGTACGCGGGCGCTGATTGATGGCTGGTTTGCGGCCAATGGGTTAGCGATCGCGCCGGTGATGCAGCTTGGCAGCATTGAGGCGATTAAGCGTATGGTTCGCGTGGGGCTGGGCTACAGTATCGTTCCGCGAATGGCGGTTGAGCATGACGCTGACCGTGAAGGGCTCTGCGTCATGTCGCTCACGCCCATGCTGCAGCGGCAGCTGGCCATCGTGATGCGGCAGGATAAGATCCTCAGCAAAGGGATTGCCGGGATTATTCGGCTGGTGCAAGACACTGCGGCGGGCTAGCGGTCAGCGGCGTCGACGTTCAGGCTGGACTGCTGTGACTGGGTTTTGTCCTGATGGTGATACCAGGCGCCGATGGAAGAGTAAACGAAGCGGCCAAAGAAAAACAGAAAGCTGATGAGCAGTATGATGCGGGTCATTCGGGTGTTAAAACGGTGTCGTTTGCGCATACGCGTGGCCTGACTCACTCTCTTTTTTCCTGGGCATGCCCTTTTGGGCGACGGGGATATTAAGGCACAGCGGAAAGAGAGGGTCAATTCCGTCATGTGTAAATAACCGTCAACGTATACATTAATTATTGTTATTGAAATTAATAATTGCATTTACCATATTGATAATATGAAGAAAATTATTTCAAAAAAACGCTATGCAAGGCTTATTTGCGTAAAATAGTTTGATTTATGTCAACGGATTCCCGGCCCTGATATTTAAAATCCCTCCTCCATACCGTTCGCCCTGCATGTCGTCGGGCGGCGCCAGGTCAGGTTGGATGCCTGTCTTTATTTTCCCTCTGGAGAAAAAGGGGTTTAACCGGGCATCTATGAATATTTTCGCTTTCCTGAAAAACAATAAACACCGCTGGTGGGCATTGCCGCTTATTTTACCGGTGGTTTTACTTCCCGTACTGAGCGTGGCGAATACGTTCACGCAGCTGGGCGACGGGATAGTGGCACTTTATTATTTACCGCTCTCGTTTTTGCTTTCGCTGATGATGTTTTTTGGTCCTGGAGCTCTTCCCGGGATCGTGTTGTCGCTGTTTATCCGCTATTACCCGTCGGTCGGGATGTTTGAAACCGTTGCAGGCGTGCTCCATTTTATTGTCCCTTTAGTGCTGAGCTGGGGCGGCTACCGGGTATTTGCGCCCAGACGCAATATGACGGCGTACGGCGACGTACGGCTGATGGCGCAGCGCATCTTCTGGCAGGCCTTCTGTCCCGCGACGCTGTTTCTGGTGCTGTTCCAGTTTGCGGTGTATCTGGGCGTATATGAGAGCCGCCAGAGCCTGGCGGGGCTTAACCCCCTCAATATTCGCACGCTGATCAACTATCAGGCCTTGCTGGTCAGCGGCCTGACGGGCGTGCCGTTAAGTTATCTGCTGATCCGCCTGATTCGTCATCCGCGTTATCTCAAAAGCCTCGTCTCGCAGATCCGTACCCAGATAGACAAAAAGGTGACGCTCGCTGAGTTTCTGATTTGGGCCATTGCGCTTGGCGGGCTGCTTTCGCTGCTGCTGCTCCCGATGAATGAAAACAGTTCGATTTTCACCACTAACTACACCCTGTCGCTGCTGATGCCGGTGATGCTCTGGGGCGCGATGCGTTTTGGCTATAAGCTGATTTCGATTATCTGGATCCCGATCCTGCTCGTCTCTATTCACTATTTTTACCGCTATATTCCTGTGAACCAGGGGTACGACATTCAGCTGGCGATCACCTCTTCCAGCTATCTGGTCTTCTCGTTTGTGGTGATTTACATGTCGATGCTGGCGACCCGGCAGCGGGCGGTGAACAAACGCGCCCGCAGGCTGGCGCTGCTCGACCCGGTCCTGCATATGCCTAACCTGCGGGCGCTCTCGCGCGCTCTGGCGAAAAACCCGTGGTCGGCGCTCTGTTTACTCCGCGTTCCGGAGCTGGAAATCCTGGGCCGTAACTATGGCGTGTTACTGCGTATTCAGTACAAACAGCAGCTGGCGCAATGGATTAATGGCACGCTCCAGCCCAATGAGCAGGTCTATCACCTGACGGGCTGTGACATGGCGGTTCGCCTTAACGCCGAATCGCACCAGCAGCGGATTGAAACCCTGGACGAGCACATCAAGCAGTTTCGCTTTGTCTGGGACGGCATGCCGCTGCAGCCGCAGGTGGGCGTGAGCTATTGCTATGTGCGTTCGCCAGTTAACCACCTCTATCTGGTGCTGGGTGAGCTGGGCGTGGTTGCCGATCTGTCGCTCTCCTCTAACCACCCGGAAAATCTTCAGCAGCGCGGAGCCGTGCATATGCAGCGCAGTCTGAAGGATAAAGTCGCGGTGATGAGTCGCCTGCAGCGTGCGCTGGATAGCAACGCATTCACGCTGCTCGTTCAGCCCGTGCGCGGCCTGCGTGGCGATAGCTATCACGAGGTCCTGCTGCGGATGACAGACGCAAACGGACTGTTGATCTCCCCTGAACAATTTCTGCCGATAGCCCAGGAGTTTGGCCTCTCTTCTCGGGTGGATTTGTGGGTGCTGGAGCATACGCTGCGCTTCCTTGCCGCGCATCGCGAACGGCTGCCCGGCCAGCGCTTTGCCATTAATCTGGCCCCTTCAACGGTGTGTCGGGTGCAGTTCCCGCTTGAGGTGAGCCGCCTGCTGGTGAAATATGCCATTGAGCCGTGGCAGCTGATCTTTGAAGTCACGGAGTGCAGCACCTTCTGCAACGCGGAGCAGGGGCTCCACATTCTCCGGCAGCTGCAGAAAATGGGGGTGCGCATTGCGATTGATGATTTCGGCACCGGGTATGCGAGCTACGCGCGGCTGAAAAGCGTGGATGCGGACATTCTCAAAATAGACGGCGACTTCATCCGCAATATCGTCAACAACAGTCTGGATTACCAGATTGTGGCGTCTATCTGCCATCTGGCGCGCATGAAGAAGATGCTGGTGGTGGCGGAATATGTCGAGACCGAAGAGATACGTAGCGCGGTTCACGCGCTAGGTATCGATTATGTGCAGGGCTATCTGATTGGCAGACCGGCACCGCTTGAGTCACTGCTGGAAGCAGAGGCGTCCACCGCGGACGCCTGAGCCGTTACGCGGCGACGTCGGCGCTCTCTTCCTCGATTTTGAGCATCCAGCCGGTGACCGCTTCCCAGTACTGCTGCTCTTTTTCCAGGTCCAGCAGGACCAGCGCGTTCTGGCTAAACCAGTCGTGCGGGAAGCTCAGCGTCCAGTGGTGATCGTCGGTTTTCAGCTTCAGCGTCGGCGGCGTGGTGGTCGCCTGCCGCTGATTATTCAGCAGCACGCCCAGACGCAGAAGCTGAATTAACGGCAGGAACTGCTTTTTCTTAAACAGCGTGAAGCGCGGCAGATCGTCGAGCTTGATGGCTTTGCGGTGATAGCGCACCAGGGTTGCCATCATGGTTTGCTGCTCCTGGTTGAAGCCGGGCAGATCGCTGTTTTGCAGAATATAGGCCGAGTGGCGGTGCATCCCGCTGTGGTTGATGTTCAGCCCCACCTCGTGCAGCATCGCGGCCCATTTCAGCAGAGCGGCAAGCTGCGGGTGCGCGAGCTTGGGGTTCTGCTCCTGCCACTGTTCGTACATCTGCACCGTGGTTTCCAGCACGCGCTTCGCCTGCTCGCGGTCGATGTTGTACTGGTTGGCCAGGCTCTGGGCGGTGCGGCTGCGAATATCCTGATGGCGGAAGCGGCCTTCCATCTCATACAGCACCCCCTCACGCAGCGCGCCGTCGGAGAGGCGCAGCTCTTTAATTGCCAGCGCGTCAAATACGCCGCAGAGAATAGCCAGACCCGGCACGAAGACTGCCTTACGCTCGTCGGAAAGCCCCGGCAGGCTTAGGGCGTCAAAACTTTTATGCTTCAGCACCTCTTCAGTCAGCAGGGTCAGGCGTTCAGGCGTGATAAAGCCGTCTTTTTCACCCATCGCCAGCAGCACCTCATGCGCCGCCTTGATGGTGCCCGACGCGCCCAGCGCCACGTTCCAGCCCTGAATGCGGTACTGCCAGGCCAGGTTTTCCAGCTTCTGGATCGCAGCCATTTTCGCCCGCTGGAAGTTCTCGCGGGTGATGGTGCCGCCCGGGAAATACATCTGCGCGAAGCTGACGCAGCCCATACGGCGGCTCTCCACCAGGCGAGGCTCAAAATCTTCGCCGATCACAAGCTCCGTTGAGCCACCGCCGATGTCGATCACCAGCTTGCGGCCTTTTTCCGGCTGGGTGTGTTCAACGCCCATGAAAATCAGACGCGCTTCCTCATTACCGGAGATGATCTCAATCGGGTAGGGGATCACTTTTTCGGCCCGCTTGAGGAACTCCGGCGCGTTCAGCGCCTGGCGCAGAGTGTGGGTGCCCACGATGCACACGCTGGAGGGCGAGAAGCCCTGCAGGCGTTCAGCAAACAGCGACAGGCAGTTCAGGCCGCGCTCCATCGCCTCTTCGCTGAGCATGCTGCGCTCATCAAGCCCATCCGCCAGGTGTACGCGCTGCTTCAGACGACCGATGATCTGCAGCGCGCCATCCACCTCACGGGCGATGACCATGTGAAAACTGTTAGAGCCAAGATCGACCGCGGCGAATTCCTGCGGGCGTGGGGTCTTATCATTTATCGGCATAGGTTAATCGGGTTGCTCGAGTGATTTGATATAGTCGTAAATCGCCAGCTGTGACCGCACTTTACGGCGATTGCCGCGCGGTACGTAGCGGTTACTGAGTTCTTTGTCGATATAGCGCGCTTTAACCGTATCGCTGAACAGGATCTCGATAATGTCGAGGATACGCTGTTTCAGACGCGGATCCAGCAGCGGGGTTGCGACTTCAATTCGATAGTCAATATTGCGCGTCATCCAGTCTGCCGAAGAGAGATAGACCTGTTTATCGCCCGCATTATCGAAAATATAGACCCGATCGTGCTCCAGGTAGCGGTCAACGATGCTGATAACGCGAATATTGTCGCTAATGCCTTCCAGTTCAGGGATAAGCGAGCACATGCCGCGGATCAGCAGGTTAACCGGCACGCCGGAGCTGGACGCTGCATAGAGCCTGTCCACCAGTCCTTTGTCGACCAGGTTGTTAAGCTTCAGCGTGATGCCGGACGACAAGCCTTTCTGGGCATTGGCGATCTCTTTATCGATCATATCGTACAGCAGGCGGCGCGAGTTCTGCGGGGAGACCAGCAGATAATCGAAGCTTACCGGGCGGTACGGGTTTTCGATAAAGTTAAAGACCCGGCGCACCTCGTTAGTGATGCGGGCATCGGCGGTCAGCAGCGAGTAGTCGGTGTAAATCCGTGCGGTTTTTTCGTTAAAGTTCCCGGTGCCGATGTGGGCATAACGCACCACGTCGTCGCCCTCTTTGCGCGAAATCAGGAACAGCTTGGCGTGAATTTTCAGCCCCGGCGCGGAGAAGATCACGTGCACGCCCGCTTCCGTCAGACGGCGCGCCCAGTGAATGTTTGCCTCTTCGTCGAAGCGCGCCTGCAGCTCAACCACCACGGTCACTTTTTTGCCGTTGTGCGCCGCGTGGATCATCGCGTCGATGATGCGGGAATCTTTTGCCACGCGGTAGATGTTGATTTTGATCGCCAGCACGCTCGGGTCGAAGGAGGCCTGACGCAGCAGCTCCAGCACGTGCTCAAACGTGTGATACGGATAGTAGAGCAGCACGTCGCGCTCGCGAATGGCGTCGAACCCGTTGCGGAACTTATCGAACCACAGATGGCGCAGTCGCGGCAGCGGCTTGTTCACCAGATTGGCTTTGCCGACGTTCGGGAAGCCAATAAAGTCTTTAAAGTTGTGGTAACGGCCACCCGGCACGATGGAGTCATAGCGCGAAATGGTCAGTTTCTCGCGCAGCATCTCCACCATGGCGTCCGGCATATCGCGCTGATAGACAAAGCGCACCGGCTCGGCCGTCAGGCGCTGTTTCAGGCTGGAGGACATTAGCTCCATCAGGCTGGCTTCCATCTCGTGCACCAGGTCATATTCGGCGTCACGGGTCATCTTCATCGAGTAGGCGTTTAAGGCATCGTAATCGAAGAAGCCTTTGAAGATGTCGTCCAGACAGTAGCGCAGGATGTTATCCAGCAGGATCATCGGCTTGCGTCTGCGCGGGGTCTCCGGCGGCAGGTTCACAAAGCGCGGAACCTTATCGGACGGGATCTCCAGCAGGGCGTAACGGATGGATTCACCGCGAATAATTTCCACCGCCAGGTAGGTATAGTCATCCTTGAGGAACTGCACCAGGTCGGTTTCGCGGTTGATGAGAATCGGGGTAATGTGCTGGCGCAGGTAGTGTTTAAAGTAGTGACGCAGCCAGCTTTGTTGGTTAACGGAAAGCTGACGTTCGTTAATCAGGAAGATTTGATTGCGCGCCATCTCCAGCAGCAGTTCGTTATACAGGCCGTCAAATTCCTGATCGGCTTTTAACACGCGGGACTGGATTTTGCCCAGCAGATGCCGCGAGTGCGAGTTTAAGCCCTGTTCTTCGCTGATGATGATCCGTCTTTTCAGCTCGGCAAAGCGAACCTTGTAGAACTCATCCAGGTTGTTGGAATAAATGCCTAAAAAACGCATGCGTTCGATCAGCGGGTTACTTTTGTCTGCCGCTTCCTGGAGTACACGTTCGTTAAATGCTAACCAGCTTAGCTCTTTCTCGATATATAACTTTTCCTGACCCATTACAGCTCACACTCCAGTTCAATCACAGGACGTGGTAAATCCGTCTCGTCCTTATTATGGCGAGCATTTCCACGATATGTCCAACAGTGCCAGAAAAGTATGACAGTTATTTTTTTTGTTGGGGATTTTAGCGGGTTGGGGGAGGGAATATCGGGTAATGCAATGTACAGGTCGGGTAAGCGCAGCTGCGCCACCCGACATAACAAACTACTCTTCCGCTGCATAGCCCTGCGGGGGTAACTTCACGCCGTCCAGCCAGGCCGCGCCGTCGCGCATCTCCAGACGCCCGTCGACAAACCAGCTCACCACCAGCGGGTAAATGGCATGTTCCTGGGCCTGCACGCGGTCGGTCACGTCTTCTTCGCTGTCGCCGTCAAAGACCGGGACTTTCGCCTGCAGGATAACCGGGCCGCCGTCCAGCTCGTCGGTAACGAAATGCACGGAGGTGCCGTGCTCCTCGTCGCCGTTTTCCAGCACCTGACGATGGGTGTGCAGGCCGGGATATTTTGGCAGCAGGGAAGGGTGGATATTCAGCAGACGACCGGCGAAGTGTTCGACGAAGGCCGGGCTCAGAATACGCATATAGCCCGCCAGCACGACCACGTCCGGCGCGTAGGCATCAATCTCATGCACCAGCTCGCGGTCAAAGGCTTCACGCCCGGCGAACTGGCTGGCTTCCAGCGCGTGTGCAGGAATGTTCGCTTCCCGCGCGCGCTCAAGGCCGAACGCGTCGGCCTTGTTGCTGAAAACTGCCCGAATGGTGCCATTGATTTTCTTCTGTTTGCAGGCGTCTATGATTGCCTGCAAATTGCTTCCGTTGCCGGAAATGAGCACCACGATGTTTTTCATTCAATGACCACACGCTGTTCGGAATCGGAGGCTTTAATCGTACCGATTTTCCACGCGTTTTCACCTTTCTCTGTCAGCAGCTTAACCGCTTTATCCGCTTCGCTTGCCGGCAGGGCGATAACCATGCCCACGCCGCAGTTAAAGGTGCGGTACATTTCGTGAGAGCTCACATTCCCTGCGGTCTGCAGCCAGTTAAAGACGGCCGGCCACTGCCATGAGGATTCGTCGATCACCGCCTGGGTGTTGTCCGGCAGGACGCGCGGGATGTTTTCCCAGAAGCCGCCGCCGGTCAGGTGGGCGATAGCGTGCACGTCAACGTTCTCAATCAGTTCCAGCACGTTCTTCACGTAAATACGGGTTGGCGCCAGCAGGTGGTCGGCCAGCGGTTTGCCGTCCAGCTCGGTGGTCAGCGGGTCGCAGCCGCTCACTTCGAGGATTTTACGTACCAGAGAGTAACCGTTAGAGTGCGGGCCGCTGGAGGCCAGTGCGATCAGCACATCGCCATCGGCCACTTTGCTGCCGTCGATAATTTCTGATTTTTCTACTACGCCGACGCAGAAGCCCGCGACGTCATAATCTTCGCCGTGGTACATGCCCGGCATTTCAGCGGTTTCACCGCCTACCAGCGCACAGCCGGACTGCAGACAGCCTTCGGCGATACCGTTAATGACGCTGGCTGCGGTATCCACGTCCAGTTTGCCGGTCGCGTAGTAATCGAGGAAGAACAGCGGCTCTGCGCCCTGAACCACCAGGTCGTTCACACACATCGCGACCAGATCGATACCGATCGTGTCGTGACGTTTTAAATCCATCGCCAGGCGCAGCTTGGTGCCTACACCGTCAGTACCCGAGACCAGAACAGGTTCACGATATTTTTGCGGCAGCGCGCACAGTGCGCCGAATCCACCCAGACCACCCATCACTTCCGGGCGGCGGGTTTTCTTCACCACACCTTTGATTCGGTCAACCAGCGCATTACCTGCGTCAATATCAACACCGGCATCTTTGTAGCTGAGAGAAGTTTTGTTGGTCACGGCTTAAATCCCCACGCGATTGCATAGCTAGTAAGAAAAATCGGCGCAATTCTAACAGTCCAGGCAAACGTTTGCGAGCCTATTCTGGACGTGAGGATCTTTTTTTCTGCATAGCCTGTAAATGCAGCCAAACTTGACTCCGTTCACGAAAATGAAACCGGTTTCGGAGAACTGCTTGCAACGGATATCCCCTTTGCACATCATCGAAATGAAACCGGTTTCTGTAATTGTTTTTGCAGAAAATAACGCAGAATGAGGGAAAGCGAATGTCAGGATTTAAAGCAGATTTTCTGTGGGGTGGGGCCGTGGCGGCACACCAGCTTGAGGGCGGCTGGAAAGAGGGCGGCAAGGGCGTAAGCGTGGCCGACGTGATGACCGCGGGCGCGCATGGCGTGCCGCGTGAAATCACCAACGGCGTTCTGGAGGGGAAAAACTACCCTAACCATGAGGCCATCGATTTCTACCACCGCTATAAAGAAGACATCAAACTCTTTGCCGAGATGGGGTTCAAATGCTTCCGTACCTCCATCGCCTGGACGCGCATCTTCCCGAAAGGCGACGAGCTTGAGCCCAACGAGGCGGGCCTGAAATTCTATGACGATCTGTTCGACGAATGCCTGAAGTACGGCATTGAACCGGTTATTACGCTTTCCCACTTTGAGATGCCTTTCCACCTGGTCACGGAATACGGCGGCTGGCGCAACCGTAAGCTGATTGACTTCTTTGTCCGCTTTGCGAAGGTCGTTTTTGAGCGCTACCAGCATAAAGTGAAGTACTGGATGACCTTTAACGAGATCAACAACCAGGCCAACTTCCACGAAGACTTTGCGCCGTTCACCAACTCCGGGCTGAAATATGCGCCGGGTGAAGACCGCGAGCCGGTGATGTTCCAGGCCGCGCACTACGAGCTGGTGGCCAGCGCCCTGGCGGTGAAGGCGGGGCGCGAGATTAACCCGTCGCTGCAGATCGGCTGCATGATTGCCATGTGTCCCATCTATCCGCTGACCTGCGCGCCAGACGACATGATGATGGCGATGAACGCCATGCATCGCCGCTACTGGTTCACCGACGTTCACGTGCGCGGCAAATACCCGCAGCATCTGCTCAACTACTTTGAACGTCGCGGCTTCGCGCTGGATATCACCGAAGAAGATAAAGCAGCGCTGACGCAGGGCTGCGTGGATTACATTGGCTTTAGCTACTATATGTCCTTCGCCACCAAGGCGACGGCGGATAACCCGCAGCTGGATTACGACGAGAGCAAGAGCCTGGTCTCTAACCCGTACGTGCAGAAATCCGACTGGGGCTGGCAGATTGACCCGGTGGGGCTTCGCTACTCCCTCAACTGGTTCTGGGATCACTACCAGCTGCCGCTGTTTATCGTTGAGAACGGCTTTGGCGCGATTGACGTGCAGGAGAGCGACGGCACGGTGAACGACCAGTACCGTATTGACTACCTCGCAGCCCACATTCGCGAGATGAAAAAAGCGGTGGTGGAAGACGGTGTTGACCTGATGGGCTACACCCCGTGGGGCTGTATTGACCTGGTGTCTGCCGGAACGGGCGAAATGAAAAAACGCTACGGCTTTATCTTTGTGGATAAAGATAACGAAGGTAACGGCACGCTGAACCGCAGCAAGAAGAAATCGTTCGGCTGGTATAAGCAGGTGATCGCGAGCAACGGCGATAACCTGTAATTGTCGGGTGGCGCTAACGCTTTCCCGACCTACAATACACGTAGGCCCGCGTAAGCGTAGCGCCACCGGGCAGAACCTCGCACTTAAGCCGGAGACCTGTCTCCGGTTTTTTGTCTTTGCTTGATCCCTGTCAAGCAACATGGGTATGGCGCAATCCGAAAAAAGCGGTATAATCCCGCGATTTTTTTGCGGATGCCACCTCAGAGGAGAAAGAGAATGAAGATTGTGGAAGTGAAACACCCACTCGTTAAACACAAGTTGGGCCTGATGCGTGAGCATGACATCAGCACGAAACGTTTTCGCGAACTGGCTTCTGAAGTGGGTAGCCTGCTGACCTACGAAGCGACCTCCGATCTGGAAACGGAAAAAGTGACCATCGAGGGCTGGAACGGCCCGGTACAGGTTGAGCAGATCAAAGGTAAGAAAATTACCGTGGTGCCAATCCTGCGTGCGGGTCTCGGCATGATGGAAGGCGTGCTGGAGCACGTCCCAAGCGCGCGCATCAGCGTGGTCGGCATCTACCGTAATGAAGAGACGCTGGAGCCGGTTCCTTACTTCCAGAAGCTGGTGTCTAACATCGACGAGCGCATGGCGCTGGTGGTTGACCCGATGCTGGCAACCGGCGGTTCTATGATCGCCACCATCGACCTGCTGAAAAAAGCGGGCTGCAGCAGCATTAAGGTGCTGGTTCTGGTGGCTGCACCGGAAGGGATCGCGGCGCTGGAAAAAGCGCACCCGGACGTTGAACTGTATACCGCGTCTATCGACCAGGGGTTGAACGAGCACGGGTACATCATCCCGGGGCTCGGCGATGCCGGCGATAAGATCTTTGGTACGAAATAATCGAATAACGATAAATAAGCCGACTTTGATAGTCGGCTTTTTTTTGAATAAAACACCAACAACGATACTACACAGAGGAAAACACTATGACGCGCCGTGCTATCGGGGTGAGTGAAAGACCGCCGCTTTTACAGACTATCCCGCTTAGTTTGCAGCACCTGTTCGCCATGTTTGGCGCAACCGTGCTGGTGCCAATCCTGTTTCACATTAACCCGGCTACCGTGCTGCTGTTCAACGGCGTCGGTACGCTGCTGTACCTCTTTATCTGTAAAGGCAAAATCCCGGCGTATCTCGGGTCGAGCTTTGCCTTTATCTCACCGGTGCTACTGTTGCTGCCGCTGGGTTATGAAGTCGCGCTGGGCGGCTTTATCATGTGCGGCGTGCTGTTCTGCCTGGTCTCCTTCATCGTGAAGAAAGCGGGTACCGGCTGGCTGGACGTGATGTTCCCGCCTGCGGCGATGGGCGCTATCGTTGCGGTCATCGGTCTGGAACTGGCGGGCGTGGCGGCAAACATGGCCGGCCTGCTGCCTGCGGACGGCCAGTCGCCGGATTCCAAAACCATCATTATCTCGCTGGTAACCCTGGGCGTGACGGTGTTTGGCTCCGTGCTGTTCCGCGGCTTTATGGCGATTATCCCGATCCTGATCGGCGTGCTGGCGGGCTATGCGCTCTCCTTCGTCATGGGCGTGGTGGATACCACCCCGATTGCTCAGGCACCCTGGTTCGCGCTGCCAACCATCTACACCCCGCGCTTTGAATGGTTTGCTATTTTCACCATTCTGCCTGCCGCGCTGGTGGTGATTGCCGAGCACGTTGGCCACCTGGTGGTGACGGCGAACATCATTAAGCGCGACCTGATCCGCGACCCGGGGCTGCACCGCTCCATGTTTGCCAACGGTTTCTCGACTATCATCTCCGGATTCTTCGGTTCCACGCCAAACACCACCTACGGCGAAAACATCGGCGTGATGGCGATTACCCGCGTCTACAGCACCTGGGTTATCGGCGGCGCGGCGATCATCGCCATTCTGCTCTCATGCGTGGGCAAGCTGGCGGCAGCGATCCAGATTATCCCGGTTCCGGTGATGGGCGGCGTTTCCCTGCTGCTGTACGGGGTGATCGGCGCGTCCGGTATTCGCGTACTGATTGAATCCAAAGTGGATTACAGCAAAGCGCAAAACCTGATCCTGACCTCCGTCATCCTGATCATCGGCGTGAGCGGTGCGAAGGTGCATATTGGCGCGGCCGAGCTGAAGGGCATGGCGCTGGCGACCATCGTCGGTGTGGGCCTGAGCCTGATTTTCAAGCTGATCTCGGTGATCCGCCCGGAAGAAGTGGTGCTGGACGCTGACGAAAGCGAAAAAGCGCCACATTGATCCTTTAACCGGGTGGACGATCCGCCCGGTTCTCTCCTGGCAGGTTCCGTGTTAAACTCATCGCCGATTTTATGTAAGATCTCTGGTTGAGGTATTTCTGAACGGACCGGCACAGCTCTCTCTGCCACTTTATCTCCCTGACGACGAAACTTTCGCGAGTTTCTGGCCGGGTGATAACCCCTCTTTACTGGCTGCACTGCAAAACGTGCTGCGCCAGGATCACAGCGGATACATTTATATCTGGTCACGCGAAGGCGCGGGGCGCAGCCACCTGCTGCATGCCGCCTGCGCGGAGCTTTCGGCGCGCGGTGACGCGGTAGGCTACGTGCCGCTGGATAAACGTACCTGGTTCGTGCCTGAGGTGCTGGAGGGAATGGAACATCTCTCGCTGGTCTGCATCGATAATATCGAATGCGTGGCGGGGGACGAGCCGTGGGAAATGGCGATCTTCAACCTCTACAACCGCATTCTGGAGTCGGGAAAAACCCGGCTGCTGATCACCGGCGATCGACCGCCGCGACAGCTGAATCTGGGGCTGCCGGATCTGGCGTCTCGTCTGGACTGGGGGCAAATCTACAAGCTCCAGCCGCTGTCGGATGAAGATAAGCTTCAGGCGTTACAGCTGCGCGCAAAGCAGCGCGGCTTTGAGCTGCCGGAAGACGTGGGCCGTTTCCTGCTCAAGCGTCTGGACCGCGAAATGCGCACCCTGTTTGATACGCTCGATCAGCTCGATCGCGCCTCGATTACCGCCCAGCGCAAGCTGACCATTCCGTTTGTGAAAGATATTCTCAAGCTGTAGTTATGCCGGGTGGCGGCTACGCCTTACCCGGCCTACATATGGCACCCGTAGGCCCGCGCCACCGGGCTAAAGATCCCCCAGCAAGTGCTCCACCAAAAGTGGAATCGGTCTCCCCGACGCCACGCTCCTGCCATTCTCACGCCACAGCGCCGTGCCGCTGATGTCCAGATGCGCCCACGGGATCGTCGGCGGGCAGAAATGGTGCAGCAGCCACGCCGCCGAAGCGCTGATCGCCGCGTTGTTGGTCGGGGTGTTGCACAGATCGGCGATGGCGCTGTCGGTCTGCTTTTTCAGCCGCGCATCTAAAGGCAGGGACCACACTTCATCGCCGCTCTGCTTACCCGCCCGCGTCAGCGCGGCGCGCAGCGCTTCATCCTGCGTCATTAGCCCGCTCAGCTCATACCCCAGCGCCTTCACCACCGCACCTGTTAAGGTTGCCATATCAATGACATAGCGCGCCTGCGGATGGCGCTGGCTGGCCCAGGCGATGGCGTCGGCCAGCACCAGTCGGCCTTCGGCATCGGTGTTGTTGATTTCAACGGTGGTGCCGTTGCAGGCGGTCGCCACCGTGCCGGGCTGCATGGCGTCCGGGCCGATGGCGTTTTCCGCCAACGCCAGCACGCCCATGATGCGCACGGGCAGCGCCAGCTCTGCGGCGGTCAGCATCAGCCCCAGCACGTTGGCCGCGCCGCACATGTCGTATTTCATGGTGTACATGCCCGCGCCTTCCTTCAGCCACAGGCCGCCGGTATCGAAGGTGATGCCTTTACCCACGTAGCAGCGCACCGGGCCGTCAGACACGCCGTCGTAATGAATCGCCAGCAGACGCGGCGGACAGGTCGCCCCTTTGCCGACGGCGTTCAGCAGCCCCAGCCCCTGCTCAACGATTTGCTTTTCATCCAACACCTCACAGCGCAGGGTGGGGAAGGTAGCGCAGAGTTTTTGCGCCTCTTCGACGACAAACTGCGGCGTGCAGCGGTCGGACGGGATATCCGCCAGGCGTCGCGCCGCGACCATACCGTGGGCGATAGCCTGCTGCTGGCGGAAAATAACCGCCAGTCGGTCCTGCTGTTCTGGTAAACAGAGCGCGGTGATGCGCTGAAGACGGACCTCGTCACTGGTTTTCTTCAACTGCAAATCGCTTAGCCTGTGCGCCTGATTAAAGAGAAAGCGCAGAACCTGCGCCAGGACGACGTCGTCGATATTTGTTACGTCCAGCACGATATCTGCGCTGACGGGAGAGGCAATCAGCGGTCGCAGGGCGGCAAGCAGGCTTTCAGTAAGTGCGTCATGCCAGAGCGCGTCCGGCAGCAGAGTGATGCGGGCAAACGGCGCGCAGCCAAAGCGGGTGTCAGCTATGCTGGCAGAATCGCGCATTTCCGCGACAAGCGCCGTTTCGGGCAAGTGCGTACAGGAGGTGGAGGCAATCAAATGGCATTGCGGAGCCGCGTCAGAAAGCGCGGTGATAAACTGATATTCAATCATCATGACTCCTCAATCGGCGCACGGATCCGCGCGGCATAGGCCTGCATCCACTCATCGTCTACCGCGTGATAGTGCGTTTTCTCCCGCTGGCGCTCGGTACGATAAACGGTGAGAGGCTGACGGGCCGTCGCCACCACGAACGAGAAGGTTTTGATGTTGGTGGCGGCACCAAATTCGCCCCTGTTATTCATGCATACCACGGAGAGATCGCCCGCGCGGCCGAAGCGCGACATCAGCTTGTCCTCCAGCTCGAACACCACCGAATCTGCCGCCTGCTGGGGAGACATCCCTTGCGCCATGCGGCGGACGATTTCGTAGCTGGTGCAGCCTTTCATCAGATCTTCACCGACGCCCGTGGCGGTGGCCGCGCCGGTTTCGCTGTCGCAGTAGAACCCAGAGCCGATAATCGGTGAATCCCCAATGCGGCCGCGTTTTTTCATAAACAGGCCGCTGGTGGAGGTGGCGACGCTCATCGAGCCCTGTTTATCGAGGCCGATAATGCCGACGGTGTCGTGCCCGTCGTACGGGCTCAAGCCTTTATCCAGCGTCTCGCGGCAGCGCTTACGGTAGTGCTGCATGGCCCGGTCGGTGAGCATGGTTTTGTCGGCAAAGCCCTGGCTTAGCGCCCATTCCCGTGCGCCCTGGCCGACCAGCAGGCTGTTGTAGCGCTGGCGGCTGAGCGCGTGCGCCACGCGCACCGGGTTGGCGATATCCACCAGATTCCCCACGGCACCGAATGCCAGCGTGTCGCCGTCCATGTAGGCCGCGTCCAGCTCGACCTCGCCGTTTTCGGTAGGTAGCCCGCCGTAGCCGACGGATTTATAAAACGGAAAGTCTTCGACGGCGGCGACGGCATCAACCACCGCCGGCGCGACCGGTTTTCCCGCCGCCAGCGCAGACGCGGATTCCGTCACGCCTTCAAGCGCCATTCGCCAGGTGGCGATAATTCCCCACATGCTTTACTCCTGTTTTGCAAGGGTGGTGTCGGTGTGCGTAACGGTGGCAATTTCCGCCGCGCGGTACTGTTTGTCCACGATACGCATGAAAGGAAGGTACAGCATGGCGCCAATCAGCAGGTTAATCAGCTGCATCACGCTGCCGCTCAGGTGCCCGGTGACGATAAAGCCGCTGATCACCGGCGGCAGTGTCCAGGGAATAAACACCCCGGTGGTGACGGCGACCGCGCCAACCTTCATCGCCGCATACTGCACGGTAACCAGCACCAGCGGTACCAGGTTGAACGGGATGAGCATGATCGGGTTCATGATCACCGGCAGGCCAAACAGAATCGGTTCGTTGATGTTAAACACCGAAGCCCCGGCGCCGAGGCGCGCCACTTCGCGCATGTTTTTGCTGCGGGCGAAAATCAGCATCGCTATCACCAGCGACAGCGTGGCACCCGCGCCGCCCATCCAGATCATGTCAAAAAACTGCTCGGTGATGATGTGCGGCGGCGTTGCCCCGGCCTGAATGGCAGCGATGTTGTCGGTCTGGTTCTCCATCCACAGCGGGCGAATAATGCCGTTTATCATCGAGCCGGAGTTAATGCCCACGGACCACAGAATGGTGATGCTGAAGACGGTCATCAGCGCGCCAAAGTATGAGGTGCCGTAGTGGCGTACCGGCGTGGCAACGACTTCATAAATAAACTGATGAATCGTGTGGTAGTGGGTGTTTTCGAAGACGATGCGGATACCCAGCACCAGAATCATCACCAGCAGGGCGGGGATCAGCGCCGCGAACGACTCCTGCACCGCAGGCGGCACGCCGTCGGGCATTTTTATGACCAGATTTTTGCGCTTCAGCCAGCAGAACAGCTCCGTCCACAGCAGGGAACCGATCATCGCCACGAACAGACCTTTGCTGCCAATCCACTCCACCGGCATCACGGTAATGCCGCCGTTTTCTGCCACCTTGATAAACGGCGTCAGGATCAGAAACGCGACCAGCGCCAGAATGCCGCAGGAGATGCGGTCCTCGCCATAATGTTCGGCCAGGCGGTAGGCCACGAGGAAGCTGATAAACAGCGACATGGTGGAGAAGACCGCGTTGAATGGGATTTCAATAATGGCGCTCCAGCTCTCACCAAAGGCCTGAGACATAAACTGCTGATAGGCTTGATTCGGGAACGACGAGATCACCAGCAGAATAGAGCCGACGATGATAAACGGCATGAATGACACGTAGGCGCCGCGAATGGCCCCGAGATGACGTTGCTGGGCCGTTTTGGCCGCCAGCGGCATCAGTTTTGCTTCAAGAAATCCCAGAACATTGTTCATTGTGAACTCCGTACAAGATTGAGGGGGGGTGTTTATGTTATGTCTGTGGATTATCAGTGAAGCACGGCGAGCGAAAGGTGAAATCGGTCACAAAGCAACCGCCTTTGTAATATAAATCTCACATGATTAGTTAATGGAGTTGTTGCGATGGAAATTAAGCTACACGCCAACGCCACCACCACGCCGCGTATCCGCCGCTATCTGCAGCAGTCAGATAAAAGCGACAGAGAGCTGGCCGTTGAGCTGGGGATCTCGGTCACGACAGTCAGGCGCTGGCGCAACCGAGATCGGGTTTCGGATAATCACACCACGCCAAAAGTGATACACAAAGCGCTGAGACGGGAGCAGGTTGCGCTGGTCAATGCCCTGCGCGATATCTCAGGGGCGCCGCTGGATGAACTGCTGAAGATGGTTAACGACGTGCTGGGGATCCCCGTTTCAAGGGCAACGCTCAATCGCTATCTCAAACCGGCACCCGCGAAACATAAGGGGAGTTCACTGCAGGGGAAAAAAGCGCTGAAGGCCGGCATCCTGCCGCATACGCTGATGCTGCATCATCTGCCTTTGTCGCTGCATATGGACGATGGGGGAGAACAGCATCTGCTCTGGGCGCGTGAACCGGTAAGCGGCTGGTGCTATGCCCGGCTCTACGCAGGTCTTTCGCCCCGGTTGCTTACTACCTGGACGCAGGCGCTGCTGGAGGCCTGTCCCGCTGATATACAATCTATTGAGACTTTTGGCTTTGAGCCGACACAGCCTGTAAAAGATGTGGCTGTAAAAACGCATCCCCAGAAACAAAATGCGCTTCAGGTGGCGGTGCCATTACGCGATATTATTCCGCGCGTGAATGATGAACCTGCCGGAGAGGTATTAATCGCGCTGTGCGAGTTTTATAACCGGGGCAAAACGCAGAAAAAGCTGGGAGAAAGTACGCCGCAGGCGTTTCTGGAAGCGCTGCGGCGTAAGGACTAGAGGATGTCGAGCACATCTTCCGGCGGGCGGCCAATGCGCGCCTTGCCGTTCGCCACCACAATCGGACGCTCAATCAGCTTTGGATTGTCGACCATCGCCTGTACCAGCTCAGCCTCGGTGAGACGGCTGTCATCCAGATTAAGCGATTTATACAGATCCTCTTTCTGACGCATCAGTTCGCGCGCGCTGCCCATCCCCAGCATGTGCAGCAGTTCGCGGATTGTCTGCGCGTCCGGCGGCGTCTCCAGATACAGCACCACCTCCGGGTCGATGCCGTTAGACTTCAGCAGGCTGAGCGTGTCGCGGCTCTTGGAGCAGCGAGGGTTATGGTAAATTTTTACCGCGTCTGTCATGACTTCTCCTTTATTACATCTTCTCGTACGGCTTAAAGCGCTGTTGCAGGCCGCGCAGCTGGTCGATACGCGCGTCGTAGCGGGCCTGCTGCAGGCTGCCGAGCTTCACCTGCGAGCTGGCGCTGCTGAGCAGGGAAATCGCCTGATCGAGGCGACCCGCCAGGGCCAGCCCTTCAGCACGCGCCGCCAGCTCCTGATCGCGGTTACCCAGCTGACCCTGGGCCTGGGCGAGCAGCTCCCAGCCGTTCTGGTCGTCTTTATTGTTAAAGGTATAGCGGTTCAGAATGGTCACGGCCTGCGCAGGCTGACCGCCCTGTAAGTAAGCGTTCGCCAGGTTAAGCTGCAGCACCGGGTTGGTCCGTACGTCTTTCGCCCCTTTCAGGCGGTTAATCGCATCGGTGGCTTTCTTCTGTCCCAGATCGATATCCGTCGAGAGATCGAGATACCACGGGTTATTGGGGTCGGCTGCCAGCAGCGGCTGCAGCGCTTTACGCGCCTCGTCATATTTGCTGGCTTCCATCGCCTGCAGCGCCTGACCATATTGCGCGGCATTTTTTTCCCGCACGTTGCCTTTCGCCAGGGTATCCAGCAGATCGCTGGTGAGCTGGTTACGCCCGGAGTTGTACATGCCGAGCGTTCTTACCTTAGCCATGTAGAAGTCCTGCGACGACTGCACGACCACCGGGCGCATCTGGTTGGCACGGTTGCGCGCATCCGACAAACGGCTTTCCGGTAACGGGTGGGTAAGCAAAATTTCCGGCGGACGGGATGAATAACGCGCCTGGTCGAGCAGTTTTTCCAGGAAGCTCGGCATCGCCTGCGGGTCAAAGCCGGAGCGCTGTAAAACCTGGATGCCGATGCGGTCCGCTTCCTGCTCGTTTTGCTGGGTGAAGCTGATCATCCCCTGGCGCGTTCCCGCCAGCGTACCGGTCAGGGCCGCCATCCCGGCCTGTGGGCTGGCCATCGCCAGCAGAATAGAGCCCAGTGCGCCCACCCAGGTGAGCGGGGCGTTACGCTTCTGGTCTTCCATCGCACGCGCCAGGTGACGCTGGGTGACGTGCGAAATTTCGTGCGCCATCACCGAGGCCAGCTGGCTTTCGTTGTCTGAGTAACGGAATAACGCCGAATGCAACACCACGTTACCGCCAAAGAAGGCGAAGGCGTTGATTTCGTCGTTATTGATTAAATAGAAGTGGAAGGGGGTTTTTACCGAGTCGGCGTGCGAAACCAGACGCATCCCCAACCCGTTAATGTACTGCACCAGCAAAGGGTCGTTGATCAGCGGGGCGCTACCGCGCAGCTGGCGCACATAGTAATCACCCATCTGCATCTCTTGCCCGATAGAGAGCGTGCTTCCTGCCGTGGTGCCCATGTCCGGCAATGAATCGGACGAGTCAGCGAAAGCGGGCAACACCTGACCGACCGTCACTGCGGCAATCAGTGTTGCAACCAGTGTTTTTCTCAACTGCCTGAACATAACCACTGTCCTGTATGTTGGAGGTGCTAATTTGACCGATGAACCGGCATATCGTTCATCTCTGCTGCCCTGCGAGTGTAGCCGTGTTACCGCATGAAGAAAATCCCATTCATCAGGCTTTTGCGGATTGTGACAGGGATACAAAAAGCGAAAGTCTTTTTTGTGACAATTAGATACAATTCATCGTCTCACTCCCGCCAATCGATTCAGGGAAGGGTTGTATGCTCGAAATGTTAATGCAGTGGTATCGGCGTCGGTTCAGTGACCCGGAAGCCATTGCTTTGCTGGTTATTCTGGTTGCCGGGTTCGGTATTCTGTTCTTCTTCAGCGGTCTTCTCGCCCCCCTGCTGGTGGCGATTGTGCTGGCGTACCTGCTGGAGTGGCCAACAGCGCGCCTGGAACATATCGGCTGTTCACGCCGCTGGGCAACGAGTATCGTGCTGGTGCTGTTTGTCGGCATTCTTATGTTGATGGCATTCGTGGTGATGCCGGTTGCCTGGCAGCAGGGGATCTACCTGATCCGCGATATGCCCGGCATGTTGAATAAACTCTCTGATTTCGCCGCCACGCTGCCGCGTCGTTATCCCGCGCTGATGGATGCCGGGATTATTGATGCGATGGCCGAAAACATGCGCGCCCGCATCATGACGATGGGCGACTCGGTGGTGAAATACTCTCTGGCCTCGCTGGTGGGGCTGCTGACGCTGGCAGTTTACCTTGTGCTTGTGCCGTTAATGGTGTTCTTCCTGGTCAAAGACAAAGAGCAAATGCTTAACGCAGTCCGCCGCGTGCTGCCGCGCAATCGCGGTCTGGCCGGGCAGGTCTGGGAAGAGATGAACCAGCAGATCACCAACTACATTCGCGGCAAGGTGCTGGAGATGATAGTGGTCGGGGTCGCGACCTGGATTGGCTTCTTGATCTTCGGCCTGAACTACTCGCTGCTGCTGGCGGTGCTGGTCGGATTTTCGGTTTTGATCCCCTACATCGGCGCGTTTGTGGTGACCATTCCAGTGGTGGGCGTTGCGCTGTTCCAGTTTGGCCTGGGTACGGAGTTCTGGAGTTGCTTTGCGGTATACCTCATCATTCAGGCGCTGGACGGTAACCTGCTGGTGCCGGTGCTGTTCTCCGAGGCGGTGAACCTGCATCCGCTGGTGATTATCTTATCCGTGGTGATTTTCGGCGGGCTTTGGGGGTTCTGGGGCGTGTTCTTTGCTATTCCGCTGGCGACGCTGATTAAAGCTGTGGTGCATGCGTGGCCGGATGTGCCGGCGATGGAAGAGAAGTAGTTTTTGTGCGGGCTGATGCCCTCACCCCGGCCCTCTCCCACGGGGAGAGGGGGAAAACACTCAAAACGGCAACCTGAGTTGCCGTTTTGCTGTTTATCAGGCGCTTGCTTTCAGCCAGTTCAACACCACGTCGTGGTGGTTGCTGGTTTTGAAGTCGTCAAATACATGTTCAACTTTACCGTCAGCGTCAATCAGGAAGCTGATGCGGTGAATGCCGTCGTAGGTTTTACCCATAAAGGTCTTTTCACCCCAGACGCCGAACTGCTCGCATACCTGGTGGTCTTCGTCGGAAAGCAGCGTGAAGTTCAGCAGCTCCTTTTCCGCAAATCGTGACAGCTTTTCTGGTTTATCGGTGCTGATTCCCAGCACTTCCACGCCGACTTTCTTCAACTCGTCCATGTTGTCGCGTAAGCCGCAGGCCTGTACGGTGCAGCCGGGGGTCATGGCTTTCGGGTAGAAATAGACCAGAACACGCTGTCCCTGGAAGTCGGTCAAATTTACTTGCTCGCCGTCTTGATCCGGTAAGCTAAATTTCGGTGCGATGTCACCGGCTTTCAGTGGATTCATTACTCAACTCCATCCTGTTCGTGCTGCGAATAATTGACGACGCTTATACTGCCCTGCGCGTTTAATTCTGTACAGAGGGCTTTGAACGCTTGCTCGATATTTGACGCATCCTGCGAGGCAGGGCTGTGCGCGGTAATTTGAATAAACAGCGTGGGAACGGCGCTCTCGTCGCCCGGCTGCGTGCGGGAGACGAGCTCGGCAATGTTCATCTGATGGCTGTCGAACAGCGCGGTAAAGCGCTCAATCAGATGTGGAGAATCAGGGACTTCAACCTGCACCCAGACGGTCGCAGGCATGGCCGGACGCGGGCGCGCGGTAGTGCGCTTCATGACGATCAGCAAATCCAACTCCGCGCCTTTCAGCGGCAGGGTGGATTCAATAAGGGTAATGGCATTCCATGTTCCGGACAGCAGCATGATAAACGTGAACTCTTCGCCGAGCATCGCAAGGCGGCTGTCTTCGATATTACAGCCGCAGCTGCTCACGTGACGGGTGATGGTGTTCACGATACCCGGCCTGTCGGCACCCAGCGCAGTGATAACCAGGTAATGTTGTGATGAGGTTGTCAAACCTGTTCTTCCTTTGCATGGTTAAGTCTTCCTAAGGAAAGCATAAAAAAAACGTGCATACAACCGCCAGAGGGCCTCAGGTCGCTTGCTTTTATTACAGTTCCAAACGTACCATTGAGACTCTTGTTCGCACAGAGGATGGCTCATGTTCACGGGAAGTATTGTCGCGCTTGTTACACCGATGGATGAAAAAGGTAATGTCTGCCGGTCCAGCATGAAGAAGCTGATTGATTACCATGTCGCCAATGGAACCTCGGCGATCGTTTCGGTAGGGACTACCGGTGAATCTGCAACGCTGAGCCACGAAGAGCACGGCGATGTGGTTATGCTGACCCTGGAACTGGCTGACGGACGTATTCCGGTCATTGCGGGGACAGGCGCTAATGCAACCGCAGAAGCGATCAGCCTGACCAAACGTTTTAACGACAGCGGCATCGTGGGCTGTCTGACGGTAACCCCTTACTACAACCGTCCTACTCAGGAAGGTTTGTTCCAGCACTTCAAAGCCATCGCTGAACATACTGACTTGCCACAAATTCTGTATAATGTGCCGTCCCGTACCGGCTGCGATATGCTGCCGGAAACCGTTGGTCGTCTCTCGGAAGTAAAAAATATTATCGGTATTAAAGAGGCGACAGGGAACTTAAGCCGCGTTCATCAGATCAAAGAGCTGGTTTCAGACGACTTTATCCTGTTGAGTGGTGATGATGCGACCTCGCTGGACTTTATGCAGCTCGGTGGCCATGGCGTGATCTCCGTAACGGCAAACGTTGCGGCGCGCGATATGGCTGAAATGTGCAAACTGGCCGCAGCCGGTCACTATGATGAAGCGCGCGTCATTAATCAGCGTCTGATGCCGCTGCACAATAAATTATTTGTCGAACCCAATCCGATCCCAGTGAAATGGGCGTGTAAGGAGTTGGGGCTTGTAGCATCCGATACGCTGCGTTTGCCTATGACACCGATTACCGACCACGGTCGCGACATCGTCAGGGCTGCGCTGAAGCATGCCGGTTTGCTGTAAAGTTTAGGGAGATTTGATGGCTTATTCAGTACAGAAGTCGCGCCTGGCGAAGGTTGCGAGTGTTTCGCTTGTTATGCTGCTCGCTGCCTGTAGTTCAGACTCGCGCTACAAGCGCCAGGTGAGCGGTGATGAATCCTATCTGGATGCGACCCCGCTTGCTGAACTTCATGCACCGGCTGGTATGATCCTGCCGATTCAAAACGGCGATTATAATATCCCCGTGACCAACGGCAGTGGTCTGGTCGGTAAAGCGCTTGATATTCGTCCGCCAGCTCAGCCTCTGGCGCTGGTGAGCGGTGCGCGTACCCAGTTTACCGGTGATACGGCCTCTCTGCTGGTTGAAAGCGCGCGCGGAAGCAATCTGTGGCCGCAGGTGGTCAGCGTTATTCAGGCGAAGAACTACACCATTGATAAACGTGATGACGCCAGCCAGACGTTAACCACCGACTGGATCGAGTGGAACCGTCTTGATGAAGATCAGCAGTACCGTGGACGCTATCAGGTCTCCGTGAAACCACAGGGTTACCAGCAGGCGGTTAACGTTAAGCTGTTGAACCTGGAGCAAGCGGGTAAACCGGTTGCGGATGCCGCCTCTATGCAGCGTTACAGCACTGAAATGCTGAACGTGATTGCCGCAGGTCTGGATAAGACCGCTACCGATGCCGCCAACGCCGCGCAGAACCGTAACGGCGTCACTTACGACGTTCAGAGCGGCGCGGATGATACCGGCCTGCCAATGCTGGTGGTGCGTGCACCGTTTAACCAGACCTGGCAGCGTCTGCCGGCGACGCTGGAAAAAGTGGGCATGAAAGTGACCGACAGCACCCGTTCAACCGGTAGCATGACGGCGACCTATAAGCCGCTGTCCGACAGCGCATGGCAGGAGCTGGGCGCCAAAGATCCTCAGCTTGCTTCCGGTGACTACAAGATTCAGGTAGGCGACCTTGATAACCGCAGCAGTCTGCAGTTTATCGATCCAAAAGGTCACACGCTGACCCAGGCGCAGAACGATGCGCTGGTTGCTGTGTTCCAGGCTGCATTCAGCAAATAAATACGAGGGCGGGTTAATCCCGCCCTTTTTATTTTCGTGCTACGCAAACGTGTGCGTGGCATAATATACCCGGTTTTGAACACAAATTATCACACCAGGAGTAATGAAGATGCAGAAGCAAGCTGAGTTGTATCGTGGCAAAGCGAAGACCGTATACAGCACGGAGAACCCGGATCTGTTGGTGCTCGAGTTCCGCAATGATACGTCAGCAGGGGATGGCGCACGCATTGAGCAGTTCGATCGTAAAGGCATGGTGAACAACAAGTTCAACCACTTCATTATGACCAAACTGGCCGAAGCGGGTATCCCGACCCAGATGGAAGCGTTGCTGTCCGATACGGAATGTCTGGTGAAAAAACTGGATATGGTTCCGGTTGAGTGCGTGATTCGTAACCGTGCGGCAGGCTCCCTGGTGAAGCGTCTGGGCATTGAAGAAGGTATCGAACTGAATCCACCGCTGTTCGACCTGTTCCTGAAAAACGATGCCATGCACGATCCGATGGTCAACGAATCCTACTGCGAAACCTTCGGCTGGGTGAGCAAAGAGAACCTGGCGCGCATGCAGGAACTGACCTACAAAGCCAACGACGTGCTGAAAAAGCTGTTTGATGACGCGGGCCTGATCCTCGTCGACTTCAAGCTGGAGTTCGGTCTGTTCAAAGGTGAAGTGGTGCTGGGTGATGAGTTCTCCCCGGACGGCAGCCGCCTGTGGGATAAAGAAACCCTGGATAAAATGGACAAAGACCGTTTCCGTCAGAGCCTGGGTGGCCTGATTGAAGCGTACGAAGCGGTTGCTCACCGTTTAGGCGTTAAGCTCGACTAAGTCCCTCTGTTGCCAAAGGATGTTCGCATCCTTTGGCGTCTTACCTTTGTTTCCTATGGTAATCTTGCCGTTAACCGCCTACGATCATAGCTATTATTAATGGAATAGTTCGAGGTGGTTATGCGCTGGCAAGGGCGTCGTGAAAGTGACAATGTAGAAGACAGACGCGGTGATGGCGGCGGCGGTCCTTCAATGGGCGGGCCCGGCTTCCGCTTACCCAGCGGCAAGGGCGGTATCATCCTGCTGATTGTGGTGCTGGTCGCGGGTTATTACGGCGTCGATCTCACCGGTCTGATGACCGGTCAACCGCTGCAACAGCAGCAACAATCTCCGCGCTCCATCAGCCCGAATGAAGATGAAGCGGCCAAATTTACCTCCGTTATTCTCGCCACAACTGAAGACACATGGAGTCAGCAGTTTGAGAAGATGGGGCGCACCTATCAGCAGCCGAAGCTGGTGATGTACCGGGGTGCAACCCGCACCGGATGCGGTACCGGGCAATCTGTGATGGGGCCGTTCTACTGCCCGGCAGACGGCACCGTCTATATCGATCTCTCTTTTTACGATGACATGAAACGCAAGCTTGGCGCTGACGGTGATTTTGCCCAGGGCTACGTTATCGCGCATGAAGTCGGCCATCACGTGCAAAAGCTGCTGGGGATTGAGCCCAAAGTGCGCCAGCTTCAGCAGAATGCATCTCAGGCTGAAGTGAACCGCCTTTCCGTCAAAATGGAACTGCAGGCGGACTGTTTTGCGGGCGTCTGGGGCCACAGCATGCAGCAGCAGGGCGTGCTGGAATCCGGCGATCTAGAAGAGGCATTAAACGCGGCTGAGGCTATCGGCGACGACCGTTTACAGCAGCAGAGCCAGGGTCATGTCGTGCCGGACAGCTTCACTCACGGTACGTCGCAGCAGCGCTACAGCTGGTTCAAGCGCGGCTTTGACAGCGGCGATCCGGCCCAGTGTAATACCTTCGGCAAAGCCATGTGATGGTGTCGTTTGAACATTTGACGCGCGAGCTTGAGCGTACCGGGCACCGCCGTCTGGTGGTGCTCACGGGTGATGAACAGTGGACGTTCAGCCAGGCGGTTGGCCTGCGTGATGCCTTGCCGGGAGACTGGCTGTGGCTCGATGACAATCCCTCTAAAGCCGTTAGCGGACTGCTGGGACGCGAATACCTTCACGCCGTTTTTGACGCGCGTGCCGGGTTTGACGTTTCAGCCTTTGCCGCGCTCAGCGGGACGCTGCGCGCCGGTAGCCTGCTGGTGCTGCTGGTGCCGCCGCTCTCTGAGTGGGCCGACAGGCCCGACGGCGATTCCGTACGCTGGAGCGACAGCGCGGAGCCGATCGCCACCCCGCACTTCGTTCACCATTTTTGCCGGACGCTTGCCGCCGATGCGGATGCGATCGTCTGGCAACAGCATCGTCCTCTCTCTCTTCCCGCTGCGCCGGAGCTTCCCGCCTGGCAGCCTGCCAGCGGCGAGCCGCAGCGCGAGCAGGCGGAGATCCTCAACGCGCTTCTGGCCATGCCTTCGGGCGTCGCTGCCGTGACGGCACCGCGCGGACGCGGAAAGTCAGCCCTGGCGGGGATGCTGCTCAAAAGCATCCACGGAAATGCAGTGGTGACGGCACCGGCAAAAGGGGCAACGGATGTTATTGCGCGCTTCGCCGGCGAGCGTTTTCACTTTATGGCCCCGGATGCACTGCTGGCCTCCGCGACAGAAGCCGACTGGCTGATTGTTGATGAAGCCGCCGCCATCCCTGGCCCGCTGCTGGACAAGCTGGTGGCGCGTTTTCCCCGCGTACTGCTGACCACCACGGTCCAGGGTTATGAAGGCACGGGCAGAGGGTTTCTGCTCAAGTTCTGCGCCCGGTTCAGCGGGCTGCGGCGCTATACCTTATCCACCCCCATTCGCTGGGCAGCCGGGTGTCCGCTTGAGCGGATAGCCGGGAATACGCTGCTGTTTGACGATGCGCTTATTGACAGCAAGCCGGAAGGTGAGGTGCGTTTACGGACGCTGGAGCCGCGGATGTGGGAGAGCGACCCGGCACGCGTGGCAAGCGTGTATGAACTGCTGTGTGCCGCGCACTACCAGACGTCTCCGCTCGATTTACGTCGGATGATGGACGCACCTGGCCAGCACTTTGCGGTTGCACACGCGGGTGTGGATATCGCTGGCGCGCTCTGGCTGGTGGAAGAGGGGGGATTGCCTCCTGAGCTGAGCCGCGCGGTGTGGGCGGGCTTTCGTCGTCCACGCGGGAACCTTGTGGCGCAGTCGCTGGCGGCGCACGGCGGATCGCCACTCGCGGCGACGCTGAAGGGGCGACGGATTAGCCGCATTGCGGTACATCCCCACCGTCAACGGGAAGGCATCGGCCAGCGGCTTATTCGCAGCGCCAGCGGTGAAGATTATCTCTCGGTCAGTTTTGGCTATACCGACGAGCTGTGGCGTTTCTGGCAGCAGTGCGGCTTTGTGCTGGTGCGAATGGGCAGCCATCGGGAAGCCAGCAGCGGGTGCTACACGGCGATGGCCATACTGCCGCAGAGCGAGGCCGGGCACCGGCTGTGCGCTCAGGAACATCAGCGCTTGTGTCGCGATATGCGTGTCCTGTCGGCCCGGAACGGCGAAAAGATCCCGGTAAGCGATGCCTGGGAAGCTACCCTTAATAGTGACGACTGGCTGGAGCTGGCGGGGTTTGCCTTTGCGCACCGGGCGTTTTCAACCTCGGTTGCCGCGCTGACGCGGCTGGTGTTAACCACAGACATGCCGCTCCCGGCTCTGCGCGGGAAAATCGAGGGAAAGACGGACGAGACGGGGCGAAAAGCGTTGCTGGCTAAGCTGCGGAGTGAAGCTGCGCAAGCGCTTGAGAGTCTTGACTATTCCCGCTGCCAGCGGTTGAAAGCAGACATTTTGCAATGGCAATTTTTTCAATGACTTCTTCAGTAAAGTGGCATGGTCATTACCCCGCAGAGGCGTAAAATCCTGCTCATCAATTAAGGAGACCGCCATGAAACACGACCATTTTGTTGTTCAAAGCCCTGACAAACCGGCTAAACAGTTACTGCTCCTGTTTCATGGTGTGGGCGATAATGCCGTTAACATGGGGCAGATTGGCCGCTGGTTTGCCCCCGTTTTCCCGGAAGCGCTAATTGTCAGCATCGGCGGCGTGGAGCCGTGCGGCCCGAACGGACGGCAGTGGTTCGCGGTTCAGGGCGTGACGGAAGAGAACCGTCAGGCGCGCATTGATGCCATTATGCCCACGTTTATCGGCATCGTACGCTACTGGCAGCAGCAGAGCGGCGTAGGCGCTGACGCAACGGCGCTGATTGGTTTCTCTCAGGGGTCAATCATGTCGCTGGAAAGCGTAAAAGCGCAGCCCGGTCTGGCTTCACGCGTGATCGCGTTTAACGGGCGCTACGCGACGCTACCGACCAGCGCGACCACGCAGACCACTATCCATCTTATTCACGGCGGCGAAGACCGGGTGATTGAGCTTTCGCATGCGGTGGCAGCCCAGGAAGCGCTGGTGCGCGAAGGCGGGGATGTGACGCTGGATATTGTTGACGATCTGGGCCACGCGATTGACGACCGCAGTATGCAGTTTGCGCTCGACCATCTGCGTTATACCGTGCCGAAACACTACTTTGATGAAGCGCTCAGCGGCGGCAAGCCGAATGATGATGATATTGTTGAATTTATATAAGCATTTATCCCCTCACCCTAACCCTCTCCCTAAGGGGAGAGGGAACATGGCCCCCTCGCCCCTCTGGGGCGAGGGGGAGGGGATTACTTCTTCTGGTCTTTCTTCGGCCAGTCGTCGTCATCGTCCCACTTGTCGTTAAAATCCCGGTGCGGCGGAAGATCCGGTTTGTTGGCGAGAAATTTTTTGTGGTCAACGCGCTTAAGGTCTTTAATCACGTTAAGCAGTACGCCTACCAGAAACACCAGAACCAGAATCCACCAGTACTTTGCAAGCCAATCCATTCGCTATTCCTCTCTGAGCGTTCGTCAGGCGACGAGTTGCTCCATAATACGTTGATACATGCGGGCCAGCAGTTGTAAATCGGCAGCGTTCACACACTCGTTGATTTTGTGAATCGTCGCGTTAACCGGACCCAGTTCGACAACCTGTGCACCCATGCGGGCGATAAAGCGTCCGTCTGAGGTGCCGCCCGTCGTCAGCAGCTGCGGCTTAATTTCATTATAGTGCTCGATGGCGTTCACTACCGCATCCACCAGCTTGCCGCGCTGCGTCAGGAACGGCTGGCCGGAAAGCCACCAGTCGACGGTGTAGCGCAGGTTGTATTTTTCCAGCAGAGCGACAACGCGGGCTTTGATCGTCTCGTCGGTCAGTTCGGTGCTGAAGCGGAAGTTGAACTGGACGAAGAAGTCCCCCGGGATCACGTTGTTGCTGCCGGTCCCGGCCTTAACGTTAGCAATCTGCATGCTGGTCGGCGGGAAGAACTCGTTGCCTTTATCCCACTCGATGCCCACCAGTTCGTTCAGCATTGGCGCGGCGCGGTGGACCGGGTTATCGGCCAGATGTGGATAAGCCACGTGCCCCTGAACGCCGTGAATGGTCAGGTTACAGGTCAGCGAGCCGCGGCGACCGTTTTTGACGACATCACCCACCACTTCGGTACTGGACGGCTCGCCGACCAGACAGTAGTCGAGACGCTCGTTACGCGCCATCAGCGCCTCAACGACCTTTACGGTACCGTTATGGGCGCTGGCTTCTTCATCGGAGGTGATCAAAAACGCGAGACGGTTTTTGTGGTTCGGATGCTGAGCCACAAAGCGCTCTGCCGCCACCACCATCGCCGCCAGCGAGCCTTTCATGTCCGCCGCGCCGCGACCGAAGAGCATGCCATCGCGGATGGTTGGCTCAAACGGCGGGTTAATCCAGCGATCTGCGTCACCCGCGGGAACGACGTCAGTGTGCCCGGCAAAGGCCAGCGTTTCGCCCTGGCCACGCCACGCCCAGAAGTTCTGGGTATCGCCAAAATCCATGCGCTCAACGGTAAAACCGATGGCACGCAGGCGCTCAATCATTAATGCCTGACAACCTGCGTCGTCCGGGCTAAGGGAAGGACGGCGAATAAGCTGTTGAGTCAGCTCAATGACCGGGCATGACATACACTACACCTCAACGAAAAAGTCAGAATAAAGGGTTTCACTGAAACCCAGCAGCATAGGCTGACCTGGCTTGCAGAGCAATGGGCGTTTGATAATTGCCGGCATATCGAGCATCAGCTTTGCCGCGCTGTCGGCATCAACGATGCTGGCGCGCACGGATTCATCCAGCTTACGCCAGGTGGTGCCGCGGGTGTTCAGCAGCGCTTCCCATCCCAGTTCGTTAATGGCGGTATGCAGAAATTGTGCATCAAGCCCGTCGGCACGGTAATCGTGGAAGCGGTACTCCACGTGGTTTGCTTCCAGCCAGCGGCGCGCTTTTTTGATGGTGTCGCAATTTTTAATGCCGTACATCACAACCATGTTGAATCCTTTTGCTCTTATGGCGATTAAATGTTCAATAAATTCGAAGATATATCCTTAAGTGGAATATAACACATTCAGGAATTGTCTGGATTTACGCTTCATCTTAATTCAACTCACACTTGTACGCTGAATATTCTTTCACCCTTTAAGCATAGATGTCCATAGGGTTTAAATTCCCCATAAACTCAGCGAGTAAAATAGAACTCACCCGTTCGCAGGGTTATTTCAAAATATTGCTGCCCATCACACAAAATTTAAGGTTCTCCGTTCATATTTATCATAAATCCCCGGCGGTGGCGGGGTACAATCGCAGCGATTGGTTAAATAGTCTTCACAATGATGATACGTTTTCGTAGAATGCGCATAATAATAAGAGAGGTTGTTATGATTGAACGTGAACTGGGGAACTGGAAAGATTTTATCGAAGGCATGCTTCGTAAATGACATTCAGTAAGAATTGCAAGAGCACTAAAATAAGTAAAATAACCATAGTGTGAATTAATCACACAATAAAAAGGCGGCCGATAAAGCCGCCTTTTTTATGGCTGCGGGTTATTCCTGTCGCTCCCGGAGCGGGAAGCGACGACGCACCAGCACAAAGAACAGCGGAACAAAATAAATCGCCAGGATGGTGGCCGAAATCATCCCCCCCATGACGCCGGTACCCACCGCATGCTGGCTGCTTGAGCCTGCACCCGTGCTGGTTGCCATCGGCAGTACGCCAAAAATAAATGCCAGCGAGGTCATCAGGATCGGACGCAAGCGCTGACGGCAGGCGTGCAGCGTGGCGGCCATCAGCTCGTGGCCTTTAGCATTCATCTCGTTGGCAAACTCTACGATCAGAATGGCGTTTTTCGCCGATAAGCCGATCACCGTGAGTAGCCCCACCTGGAAGTAAACGTCGTTCTCCAGGCCGCGCATCCAGGTCGCCAGCAGCGCACCGATAACCCCAAGCGGCACCACCAGCATGACCGAGAACGGAACCGACCAGCTCTCATACAGCGCGGCAAGGCAGAGGAAGACCACCAGCAGAGAAAGCGCATAAAGCGCGGGCGCCTGTGCCCCGGAGAGGCGCTCCTGGTAAGACATGGCCGTCCATTCCAGACCAAAACCAGCGGGCAACTGCTGCACCAGTTTTTCCATGGTGTCCATGGCGGTACCGGTGCTGATGCCCGGCGCGGCTTCCCCGACGATTTCAACTGCCGAATAGCCGTTGTAGCGCTCCAGGCGCGGCGAACCGCTCTCCCAGCGCGACGTGGCAAAGGCGGAGAAGGGTACCATCCCGCCAGAATTATTACGTACAAACCAGCGGTTAATGTCATCCGGCAACATGCGGAAAGGCGCGGCTGCCTGGACATACACTTTTTTCACGCGGCCGCGATCCATAAAGTCATTTACGTAGCTTGAGCCCCACGCGGTTTGCAGGGTGTCGTTGATATCGTCGATCGAGACGCCCAGCGCCTGCGCCTTACGCTGGTCTATATCCACCTGAAGCTGCGGGCTGTCGTCAAGACCGTTGTGACGAACGCGAGTCAGGCCGGGATCTTTCCCTGCAAGTTCTAACAGCTTGTCGCGCGCGGCCATCAGCGCCGAGTGGCCCGCGCCGGCGTGATCCTGCAGCTCCATATCAAACCCGGCGGAACTGCCCAGGCCGCTGATCGCGGGCGGACTGCTGGCAAAAACGCGTGCCTCTTTAATGCCCGCAAAAGCTTTGGTTGCCCGTTCAATGATGGCGAACGAGGTTCCCGTTCTGGCGTCGCGTTCGTCCCAGTCTTTCAGGCGGACAAACATGCGAGCGACGTTCTGCCCGTTCCCGCCCGGGCCGGAG
The DNA here is from genome assembly GCF_041399405.1 of Enterobacter sp. KB-280D8. NCBI lineage: Bacteria > Pseudomonadati > Pseudomonadota > Gammaproteobacteria > Enterobacterales > Enterobacteriaceae > Enterobacter > Enterobacter sp. KB-280D8. The sequence continues at coordinate 67,896 of NZ_JBGKEC010000006.1, read as the reverse complement.
CCAACGGTGGAGAAGACCGAGACAACGTTATCTTTCTCTTTGGTGAAGAAGTACTGCTCAACGTTCTGAACCACCTTCAACGTCTGCTGTTGCGTTGAGCCGCTCGGGAGCTGCACCGAGGTGATGAACATCCCCCGGTCCTCCTGAGGCAGGAACGAGGTGGGAAGATGCAGAAACAGCCACACCATGCCGCCCAGCAGCACAACGTAAATCATCATCCAGCGCAGGCTGCGGTGCAGCACTTTACCGACGGCAGATTCATACCGCTCGGCATTGCGGTTGAACATACGGTTAAACCAGCCGAAGAACCCTTTCTGTCCGTGATGTTCCCCTTTGTGCAGCGGCTTAAGGAGGGTGGCACAGAGCGCGGGGGTGAGGATCAGCGCCACCAGCACGGAAAGCACCATCGCCGAGACGATGGTAATTGAGAACTGACGGTAAATTGCCCCGGTTGTACCGCCAAAGAAGGCCATCGGGATAAAGACCGCCGACAGCACCATCGCGATACCGACTAACGCCCCCTGAATTTGCCCCATGGATTTGCGTGTGGCCTGACGCGGGGAAAGCCCCTCTTCGCTCATGATGCGCTCGACGTTTTCCACGACCACGATGGCATCGTCCACCAGCAGGCCAATCGCCAGCACCATGGCAAACATCGTCAGGGTGTTGATGCTGTAGCCGAACGCGTAGAGCACCGCAAAAGTACCCAGCAGCACTACCGGGACGGCAATGGTGGGGATCAGCGTGGCGCGGAAGTTTTGCAGGAACAGGTACATGACCAGGAACACCAGCGCGATCGCTTCCAGCAGGGTTTTCACCACATCCTCAATCGAGGCTTTAACGAAGGAGGTGGTTTCATAGGCGACTTTGTACTCCAGCCCGTGCGGGAAATACTGCGACAGCTCATCCAGACGGTCCAGCACCAGCTTCGCCGTCGCCATTTCGTTCGCGCCGGAGGCCAGCTTGATCCCAAGACCGGAGGCCGGATTGCCGTTAAAGCGGCTCAGGTAATCGTATTTCTCCGCACCCATTTCCACCTTAGCGACATCGCCCAGGCGCACCTCTGAACCGTCCTGATTCACGCGAAGGGTGATGTTGCGGAACTGGTCCGGCGTCTGAAGCAGGGATTGTGAATTGATGGTGGCATTCAGGGCCTGTTTATCAACCGAAGGCGTGCCTCCCAGCTGCCCCACGGCAATTTGGGCGTTCTGGGCTTTGATGGCGTCCGTCACGTCGGTTGCGGTCATCTGATAGCTGTTCAGCTTGTTAGGATCGAGCCAGATACGCATTGAGTACTGTGAACCGTAGGCGTCGATATCCCCTACGCCGTTAATACGGCTGAGCGGGTCCTGAATATTACTGGCGACGTAGTCCGCAATGTCCTGTTTATCCATTGAGCCATCGGTGGAGACAAACGCGATAGTCAGAATGTTGGTATCACCGGTTTTACGCACGGTGACCCCCTGGTTCTGCACCGCCTGGGGCAGCTTACGCATGGCCGACTGCAGCTGGTTTTGTACCTGCTGCACCGCTTCGTCCGGGTCGGTGCCCGCCTCAAAGCTCAGGGTGACCGTGGCCTGTCCCGTGGCGCTGCTTTGGGAGGACATGTACATCAGATTATCCAGACCCGTCATGTTCTGCTCGATAACCTGCGTCACGGTGTTTTCCAGCGTTTGTGCGGAAGCGCCGGGATAGTTGGCGGTGACACGCACGTTAGGCGGTGCCAGATCGGGATATTGCTCAACGGGAAGAGAAGTAATCGCCAGGACGCCTGTCAGACACAACAGGATGGCAAGCACCCAGGCAAAAATGGGGCGATCGATGAAAAAATTCGCCATGGAAAAGTGACCTCGTTTTGCTGCACGTCATTATTGTTTATTGCCCGCATCACTTTAGCGGCAAGGCCCAGGCCAAACGTGGAGAAATAAAGGAGATAATGTAAATTATCATGCGCTTTTCCCGGCGCTTCCCCCTTTACCGTTATTTACCTGTTAACGGCGCGGGTGCGGGGAACGTCACGCTGACCTGCGTGCCGCCGTTTTGCGGCTGCGAGAAGTGCAGCATTCCGCCGAGCCGTTGCGCGCGTTCTCGCATAATGTTCAGCCCGTAGTGTCCCGGCGGTTCGCTGGCCTCGCCAATTCCGATGCCGTTGTCACGAATGCTGACGTTGTGCGTGCCGTCCACGGCGGTTACGCAGCTGACGGTGATCTCGCTGGCCTGCGCGTGCTTAATCGCATTCAGGACGGCCTCCCGCACGATCTGCAGCAAATGCACCTGCTTCTGCGCGTCAAGCGCCAGCGAGGAGAGGCGGCAGTCGAGGTACAGCTTCGCCTGCGTTTGGCTCTGCAGGGCATCGAGGGACTCCTGAAGCGCCGCGGGTAAATTCGCATGGTTTAGCGTCAGGCGGAAGGTGGTCAGCAGCTCGCGCAGCTGCTGCCAGGCGTTGTTCAGCTCGCGGGAGAAGTCGGTGATGATGGTCTGCGCGGGGGTATTTTCCGCCGGCACGGCGTGTTTAAGCAGCGTGAGCTGGATCCGCAGATAGGAGAGTACCTGCGCCAGCGAATCATGCAGCTCGCGGGCGATGGTGGCGCGCTCCTCCATCAGCAGCAGCTGCTGGTAGTGTTTCTGCGCCTGGTTAAAGTACAGCCCGCGCCCGAGCATGGTCGCGACACTTCTCATCAGCGGAAGAGGAACGCTGCCCGTCTCGCTTTGCCAGCGCAGCTCGCCGTAAAGGGTGTCCTGCATCAGCACCGGCAGGGTTTGCAGAGAAATGCCGCTCACCTCTGTCCCTTCACACAGCCGCCAGTCGTCGCTGGTGCGTAGCTCCAGGTAATTCATCTGCGTGTATTCATGGACAATCTGTAAAATATGCCGGAAGCACAGGCTGTCAATCTGTCCGGTATTCAGCGCCTGAGAGCATTTGAACAGCATGTCGAGCTGCTGGTGGGCTTCATGCAAATGCCGCGTCTTTTCCGCGACGGAGGCTTCGAGCGACCGATAGAGAGTATGTAGCTCGCCTGACATATGGTTGAAGGCGCGGGAAAGCTGGCCCAGCTCGTTGGGCAGCGCGGTGTCCGGCGCCGGGGTGGTAAATTCCCCTCGCTCAATCCGTTCACTGGCGGCTACCAGGTTGTTCAGTGGCAACACCACCTGGCGGCGGATGCGCCGCAGGGTAAATAGCGTCAGCAGCAGGATCCCGAGCGCGCCAACCAGAGAGAGAAGGGTCACCGTCTGGATTTTATTTTCGGTGTAGTGCTGGAGGGCGAGAACAAAGGCATCAATGCGGCCGACAAAATCCTCAATGTTAGCGTCATACCATGCGCTGTCGCCGCGGGCGATGTGCTTATCCATTTCCCGCCAGGCCACATGCAGCTGCTGATAGCGCGCCTTGACGTTTTCCGGGACGTACCAGCGGTTCAGCTTCTCCAGGGAAGGCGCGCTTAACGTCTGCTGCCAGTTCTCAAGATGCGCCTTAAGGAAGGGGCTGTTGCGCTGCATCTCGTAGCCGAGGCGGTAGCTCTGCATGCGCAGCGAACCCGCAATGTTAATGGCTTCGGCATCACGCTGGCTGCTGGCAAGCGTCAGCAGCGCGACGGTGCTGGTCAGCACGGACAGGGCAATGATCGAAAAGAAAGCCCAGGCAAGGCTTCCGGAAACGGGGCGTTTAACGGTCACGGAACGGCTCTCTGAATAAAATGGCTCTGCCACAGGTTACGGGCAGTTGTACATTGCCTTATAACGCGGTAGTGAGCAAATAGCTTATTCATACTAAAAATAAGGTTATTGATCCAAAAGCCGCTTTGGGGATTAACATGAAATCTGACGAGAAGAGACGCGCCGTCTTAACCGACGGGCGACAAAGCGGGCTTCACGGCGTAGTATAAACAGACTCATTTTGCCGTGGAGCCCGTATGTCCCTGAACATTACCGTTATCAAAGACAAAATCCTCTCTGAAAATTACTTTGTCCTGCGGAATATCACTTACGATTTAACCCGTAAGAACGGTGACGTGATTCGCCACAAACGCGAAGTCTACGACCGGGGCAATGGCGCAACCATTCTGCTGTATAATCGTGAAAAGCAAAGCGTGGTGCTGATTCGCCAGTTTCGGGTCGCGACCTGGGTCAACGGCAACGCGGACGGGCGTCTGATTGAAACCTGCGCCGGCCTGCTTGATGACGATGAACCGGAAGTCTGCATCCGCAAGGAGGCCGTCGAGGAGACCGGTTTTGAAGTGGGCGCGGTGCAAAAAGTCTTTGAGCTTTTCATGTCACCTGGCGGCGTGACCGAGCTGGTCCATTTCTTCATTGCGGAATATACCGATGCCCAGCGCACGCATCGCGGTGGCGGCGTGGAGGATGAAGATATTGAAGTGCTGGAAATGCCTTTCGCTCAGGCCGTTGAGATGGTGAAAAGCGGCGAGATCCGCGACGGTAAAGCGGTGATCCTGTTGCAATATCTACAAACCAGCGGGTTAATGAACCCCAAACCGATGTCGCAATAGCCTGCATTTCAGATAAATCTATCCGATAAATCCGATTGAGCCCGCCCGCGCTGGGCACGAAGATACGCCCCAGATTGACCTTTTCGTTTCCGGGGCTGTGCCATTCATGCGCTACTGCGTTTTGCTTCTCTTCTTTTTCTGCGTGCTACCCGTGCCTCTGGTGTGGGCGGCACCTGCGCAGCAGTCTTTCTCAGACTGGCAGGTCACCTGCAATAACCAGAATTTTTGTGTTGCCCGGAATACGGGGGAACATCGCGGTCTGGTTATGACGCTGAGCCGTAGCGCCGGCGCGAAAACGGACGCCAGCCTGCGCATCGATCTCGGCGGGCTTTCGGCCCCGCCGGTAAAAGAGCCGGACATCGCCCCGCGCCTTCTGCTCGACAACGTTCCGCTAAAACTCAATTCACAGCACTGGCAGTTAACGCCCTGGCATCTCAAGACCGACGATACGGGTACCCTCAACGCATTTCTGAAAACTATTCAGGAAGGGCAGGCGCTGACCCTGCGCGGGGGGAAGCAGACGATTTCGCTGGTCGGGCTGAAGGCAGCGCTGCTGTTTATTGACGCCCAGCAGAAGCGCGTTGGCAGCGAAACGGCATGGATTAAAAAAGGGGATAGCCCGCCGCTGAGCGTGCCTCCTGCACCAGCATTAAAAAAGGTGGCCGTGGTGAACCCGACGCCGACGCCGCTGACGCATAGCGAGCTAAACGATCTGCTGGATTATGGAACCTGGCGGATGAACAACAGCCAGTGCTCGCTGGATCCTAACCGCCGTGAAGTACGCGTCACCGCATTAACCGACGACAAAGCGCTGTTAATCGTCAGCTGTGAGGCAGGAGCCTATAACACGGTCGATCTGGCGTGGCTGGTATCACGTAAAAAACCGTTCACTGCCCGCAGCGTCAGGTTACGTCTGCCGTTTACCCCCTCCAGCCAGAGCAGCGACATGGAGCTGATGAACGCCAGCTTTGATGAAAAAACGCGCGAGCTGACGACGCTGGCGCTGGGACGCGGTATCGGGGACTGCGGGATCCAGACGCGCTGGCGTTTTGACGGCCAGCGCTTCCGCCTGGTGCGCTATGCGGAAGAGCCAAGCTGCGATAGCTGGAATGGGCCAGACGCCTGGCCCACGCTGTGGATCACACGCTAGTTTTACCGGGTGGCGGCTTACAAAACCTCGAACCGCAGGCAGGGTAAGCGACAGCGCCACCCGGCAACGAAGAACGCACTACAGCACGCTCAGCGCCTTCTCCACCACGTTCTCAACGGTAAAGCCGAAGTACGGGAAGAGCTTGTCGGCAGGTGCCGATTCACCGTAACCCCGCATGCCAACAATCGCTCCTTTTAGCCCCACGTACTTATACCAGTAGTCGGCAATACCCGCTTCCACCGCCACGCGTGCCGCTACGTTGGACGGCAGCACCGATTCCCGATACGCCTCATCCTGGGCGTCAAAGATATCCGTTGAAGGCAGGGACACCACGCGCACCGCGTGGCCTTCGGCGGTCAGTTTCTCCGCCGCTTTCACCGTAATTTCCACCTCGGAACCGGTGGCAATCAGGATCACGTCCGGCTTGCCGCCGCTGTCTTTCAGGATGTACCCGCCACGGGCGATGTTTTTAACCTGCTCCGGGGTGCGCTCGATCTGCGCCAGGTTCTGGCGCGACAGGATCAGCGCTGTAGGCCCGTTGTGGCGCTCAACCGCCAGCTTCCAGCCCACCGCCGCTTCCACCTGGTCGCACGGACGCCAGGTGCTGAAGTTTGGCGTTAAGCGCAGGCTCGCCAGCTGTTCCACCGCCTGGTGCGTCGGGCCATCTTCCCCCAGGCCGATGGAGTCGTGGGTGTAGACCATGATCTGCCGGGCCTTCATCAGCGCCGCCATGCGCGCCGCGTTTCGGGCGTACTCGACGAACATCAGGAAGGTGGCGGTGTAGGGCACGAAGCCGCCGTGATGGGCGATGCCGTTTGCAATCGCGGTCATTCCGAACTCGCGCACGCCGTAGTGGATGTAGTTCCCGGCAATATCCTCTTTCAGCGATTTCGAGCCGGACCAGATGGTCAGGTTACTTGGTGCAAGATCCGCCGAGCCGCCGAGCAGCTCAGGCAGGATTGGGCCAATGGCGTTGAGGGTATTTTGCGACGCCTTACGGGTGGCGATTTTCGCCGGGTTGGACTGCAGATTTTCAATCAGCGCCTGGGTTTTATCGTCCCAGTCCTCCGGCAAGCCGCCGCTCATGCGGCGGGAAAACTCGGCCGCCAGCTCCGGGTGCGCTTTTTTGTAGGCGGCAAATTTTTCGTTCCACGCCTGCTGGGCTTTTTCACCCGCTTCGCGGGCATCCCATGCTCTGTAGATCTCTTTCGGGATCTCAAATGGCGGATACTTCCAGCCCAGCTTCTGGCGGGTTAACGCCACTTCCTCTTCGCCCAGCGCCGCGCCGTGCGCCTCTTCCTTGCCCGCTTTGTTCGGCGAGCCGAAGCCGATGGTGGTGCGACAGATAATCAGGGACGGTTTGTCCTTCACGCTCTGCGCTTCCTGAATCGCTTTTTTCACCGCCTCAGGATCGTGGCCGTCGATCTCGTGCACCACGTGCCAGTGGTAGGCCTCAAAGCGTTTCGCCGTGTCGTCGGTAAACCAGCCCTCGGTTTCCCCGTCGATGGAGATGCCGTTGTGGTCGTAGAAGCCAATCAGCTTCCCGAGCCCCAGCGTGCCCGCCAGCGAGCAGACCTCGTGGGAGATCCCCTCCATCAGGCAGCCGTCACCCATAAAGACATACGTGTAGTGGTCGACAATCTGATGGTCCGGCTGGTTAAACTGCGCCGCCAGCGTGCGCTCGGCAATCGCAAGACCGACGGCATTCGCCAGACCCTGACCCAGCGGGCCGGTGGTGGTTTCCACGCCCGGGGTATAGCCGATCTCCGGGTGGCCCGGCGTTTTAGAGTGCAGCTGGCGGAAGTTTTTCAGCTCTTCCAGCGGCAGATCGTAGCCGGAAAGGTGCAGCAGGCTGTAGAGCAGCATCGAGGCGTGGCCGTTGGAGAGAATAAAACGGTCGCGGTCGTACCAGGTTGGGTCTGTGGGGTTGTGCTTCAGAAAGTCGTTCCACAGCACTTCGGCAATATCGGCCATTCCCATCGGGGCGCCAGGGTGGCCGGAATTGGCTTTTTGTACGGCATCCATACTGAGGGCGCGAATGGCGTTGGCGAGCTCTTTACGGGACATAGTTCACTCCGTGGCAAGGTTAAAGTTTGGCGGCGAGAAGATCTTCAAGTTTGCGCTGGTCGACGGCGAACTGGCGGATGCCGTCAGCCAGTTTTTCCACGGCCATAGGGTCCTGATTGTGCTCCCAGCGGAACTCCGCTTCGGTCATGGCTTTCGGTTTTGGCAGTACGGTAGAGGTCGGCACCAGTTTGCGGATCACCGTTTCGTCGCTCTCCTGCAGCTTTTTCAGCAGATCGGGGGAGATGGTCAGACGGTCGCAGCCTGCGAGCGCGAGGATCTGCTCGGTGCGGCGGAAGCTGGCGCCCATCACGATGGTTTCGTAGCGGTGCTGCTTGTAATAATCGTAGATATTACGCACCGACTTCACGCCAGGGTCTTCCTCTACCACGTACGGATCCATCGGCTGTTTCGCCTGATACCAGTCGTAGATGCGCCCGACAAACGGCGAGATCAGAAACACGCCCGCTTCGGCACAGGCGCGCGCCTGGGCAAACGAGAACAGCAGCGTCAGGTTGCAGTGGATCCCCTCTTTTTCCAGAACCTCCGCCGCGCGGATGCCTTCCCATGTGGACGCGAGCTTGATCAGAATGCGCGACTTATCGATCCCCTGTTCCTGGTAGAGTTCCACCAGGCGGCGCGCTTTGTGAATACTCTTTTCCTGATCGAATGAGAGGCGGGCATCCACTTCGGTCGACACGCGCCCCGGAATGCTTTTCAGAATTTCCGCACCAAAATTAACCGCCAGCTTGTCGCTGGCTTCAGCAACCTGCTGTTCCTGTGTTTTCCCGCGCTGTTTACCGTAGGCAATCGCGTCATCAATCAGATGGCTAAAGTGGGCAAGCCCTGCCGCTTTCAGAAGCAGCGAAGGGTTGGTGGTCGCGTCCTCCGGCTGATAGTGGCGAATCGACTCGATATCGCCGCTGTCTGCAACCACGGTGGTGAATTGTTTGATGCCGTCTAGCTGGTTCATAAATCATTACTCCTTGGAAATAAAAGAGTTAGATGAGTGCGTTAGTTCACACTTCTGAGAAAATCATGATGGACTTAACAAAAAAGCATAGCAGACGGGGCAGGCATTGCTTTTGAGACGGGTAACATGGCTGTTATAAATTGATAACAATTTTTAATGTGTGATGGTGAGAGTTTGGCAGCCTTCAAAGTTTATGCGCTGTCCTGAGGCGATACTAGGCGGCACACCAGGGTGTGCATCAGGATCGCTTACGTCACCCTTTTGATCGATACGTGAAAGGAAAAATAAGATGGATGAGCAGTTGAAACAGAGTGCCCTCGATTTTCACGAGTTCCCTGTCCCCGGTAAAATTCAGGTTTCCCCAACCAAGCCGCTGGCGACGCAGCGCGATCTGGCGCTGGCCTACTCGCCGGGCGTGGCGGCACCGTGTCTGGAAATCGAAAAAGACCCGCTTGCGGCCTACAAATACACCGCGCGCGGTAACCTTGTCGCCGTTATCTCTAACGGGACGGCGGTACTGGGCCTGGGCAACATTGGTGCACTGGCCGGTAAACCGGTGATGGAAGGGAAGGGCGTACTGTTCAAGAAATTTGCCGGTATCGACGTGTTCGATATCGAAGTGGACGAACTCGATCCAGATAAATTCATCAACGTGGTAGCCGCGCTGGAGCCGACCTTCGGCGGGATCAACCTGGAAGACATCAAAGCGCCGGAATGTTTCTATATCGAGCAGAAGCTGCGTGAGCGTATGAACATTCCCGTGTTCCATGACGACCAGCACGGGACGGCGATTATCAGCACCGCCGCCATTCTGAACGGCCTGCGCGTGGTGGAGAAAAACCTCTCCGACGTGCGCATGGTGGTTTCTGGCGCAGGCGCGGCGGCTATCGCCTGTATGAACCTGCTGGTGGCGCTGGGGATGCAGAAACACAATATCGTGGTCTGCGACTCTAAGGGCGTTATCTACAAAGACCGCGAGCCGAACATGGCGGAAACCAAAGCGGCGTATGCGGTGGAGGACGACGGCAAACGTACGCTTGAGGACGTGATCGACGGCGCGGATATCTTCCTCGGTTGCTCCGGTCCGAAAGTGCTGACCCAGGAGATGGTGAAGAAGATGGCGCGTGCGCCAATGATCCTGGCCCTGGCGAACCCTGAGCCGGAAATCCTGCCGCCGCTGGCGAAAGCGGTGCGTGAAGACGCCATTATCTGTACCGGCCGTTCGGACTACCCGAACCAGGTCAACAACGTGCTCTGCTTCCCGTTCATCTTCCGCGGCGCGCTGGACGTTGGCGCGACGGCGATCAATGAAGAGATGAAGCTTGCCGCCGTTCACGCCATCGCCGAGCTGGCCCACGCCGAGCAGAGCGAAGTGGTCGCCTCCGCGTACGGGGATCAGGATCTAAGCTTTGGCCCGGACTACATCATTCCAAAACCGTTCGACCCGCGTTTGATTGTCAAAATTGCGCCAGCCGTCGCCAAAGCGGCGATGGACTCCGGCGTGGCAACGCGTCCGATTCAGGATTTCGACGCTTACGTCGATAAGCTCACCGAGTTTGTCTATAAAACCAACCTGTTCATGAAGCCAATCTTCTCTCAGGCCCGCGCAGACGCGAAGCGCGTGGTGCTGGCGGAAGGTGAAGAGGCGCGCGTGCTGCACGCTACCCAGGAGCTGATCACCTTAGGGCTGGCGAAGCCGATCCTGATCGGTCGTCCGAGCGTGATCGAGATGCGGATCCAGAAGCTGGGCCTGCAGATTAAGCCGGGCGTTGACTTCGAGATCGTGAACAACGAATCCGATCCGCGCTTCAAAGAGTACTGGAGCGAATACTACGCGATCATGAAGCGCCGGGGGATCACCCAGGAGCAGGCGCAGAAAGCCGTTATCAGCAACACGACGGTGATCGGCGCGATCATGGTCCATCGCGGCGAGGCGGATGCGCTGATCTGCGGCACCATCGGCGACTACCACGAGCACTTTAGCGTGGTGCAGGAGATCTTCGGCTATCGCGACGGCGTCCACACCGCCGGGGCGATGAACGCGCTGCTGCTGCCGAGCGGCAACACCTTTATTGCTGACACCTACGTTAACGACGATCCGTCCCCGGACGAGCTGGCGGAGATCACCGTGATGGCGGCGGAAACGGTGCGTCGCTTTGGTATCGAGCCGAAGGTAGCGCTGCTGTCGCACTCTAACTTCGGTTCGTCCAAATCGGCGGCGGCGTGCAAAATGCGCCAGACGCTGGAGCTGGTGCGCGAGCGCGCGCCGGAGCTGATGATTGACGGGGAGATGCACGGCGATGCCGCGCTGGTGGAAAGCATTCGTAACGAACGTATGCCGGACAGCCCGCTTAAGGGGTCGGCGAACATACTGATTATGCCGAACGTGGAAGCGGCGCGTATCAGCTACAACCTGCTGCGCGTCTCCAGCTCTGAAGGGGTGACCGTCGGACCGGTGTTGATGGGCGTGGCGAAACCGGTGCATGTGTTAACGCCGATTGCCTCCGTGCGCCGCATCGTGAACATGGTGGCGCTGGCTGTGGTTGAGGCGCAGACGCAGCCGCTGTAAGCCTTGTGAGTCGGGTGGCGCGTTCGCTTACCCGACCTACGGGTTGAGTAGGCCGGATAAGCGCAGCGCCATCCGGCAGTTAAACCCAGTCGCGTACTTTAAGGAACTCATACAAGGCAGCCTCCGGGCTGCCTTCTTTTGGCTCGTAGCAGTACTCCCAGCGCACCAGCGGCGGCATCGACATCAGAATCGACTCCGTGCGCCCGCCGGTCTGCAGGCCAAACAGCGTCCCGCGATCCCACACCAGGTTGAACTCCACGTAGCGCCCGCGGCGATAAAGCTGGAATTCACGCTCGCGCACGCCGTAGTCGGTGTTTTTACGGCGTTCGACGATGGGCATATAGGCATCGGTAAAGCCTTCGCCCACCGCGCGCATAAAGCTGAACGCGGTGTCAAAATCGGGCACGTTGAGATCGTCAAAGAACAGCCCGCCGATGCCGCGCTGCTCATCGCGGTGCTTCAGGTAAAAGTAGTCGTCGCACCACTTTTTAAATTTCGGGTAGACGTCTTCGCCAAACGGCAGGCAAAGATCCCGCGCGGTGGTGTGCCAGTGCACGGCGTCCTCTTCGAAGCCGTAGTAGGGCGTGAGGTCGAAACCGCCGCCAAACCACCAGACCGGATCGGCCCCTGGCTTCTCCGCAATGAAAAAACGCACGTTAGCGTGGCTGGTGGGCACAAACGGGTTATGTGGATGCACCACCAGCGAAACGCCCATCGCTTCGAAGCTGCGGCCCGCCAGCTCAGGGCGATGCGCGGTAGCGGAGGCGGGCATGGCGTCGCCGTGAACGTGGGAGAAATTTACGCCCGCCTGTTCAAAAATACCGCCGTTTCGCAGCACGCGGCTGCGCCCGCCGCCGCCGGCCTCGCGCTGCCAGCTATCTTCCTGAAATTCACCACCGTCTGCGGCGGCCAGTTTCTGGCAGATCGCATCCTGCAGCTGCAGCAGGAAGGTTTTTACCAGTTGAGCATTGGGTTTCATCAACGTTTCCTGGAGTGCGCTTTTTGGTTATCGAACCAGTTGAAGTAACTGATAATGCCGGAGGCGATGGCGTTGGCGATCTTCTGGCGAAACGCCGTGGTGCCGAGCAGTCGTTCTTCTTCCGGGTTGGTAATAAAGGACGTTTCCACCAGCACGGACGGGATGGACGGTGACTTTAGCACCACAAACGCCGCCTGTTCGGTGCTTTTACTGTGCAGGCGGTGCACCGGCTTAATCCGCTTGAGGATATGCGAGCCGAGCGTCAGGCTGTTTTTGATGGTGTCCGTTTGCACGAGATCGAACAACACCTGCTGCAACAGATGATCTTTATCAGTGGCCTTCTTTCCGGCCACTTCATCCGCCCGGTTTTCACGGTCAGAAAGGTACTTCGCCATGGCGCTACTGGCGCCACGGTTGGAGAGGGCAAACACCGACGCGCCCGCGGCGGAAGGGTTGGTAAAGCCGTCCGCGTGAATGGACATAAACAGATCCGCACCGTGCTGGTGGGCAATCTCGACGCGGTCGTACAGCGGAATGAACGTGTCGCCCGTGCGCGTCAGGCGGGCGTCAATGCCGTTGCTGCGTAAAATCGATCGCACATTTTTTGCAATCGCCAGCACGACGTGTTTTTCTTTCGAACCGTTTTTGCCAATGGCACCGGTATCAATCCCGCCGTGGCCCGGATCGAGCATCACCAGACGCTTTGCGCCCGGCTTTTTGGTTTTTGGCTTACTGTGTCCGTTACTGGTTTTGAGCGTGCTCTCGTCTTTTGCCTGAGCCTGCTTTGCGATGCCCGTTAACGTTAAGGCCGCCAGCCCCGCTTTGAGAACCTGACGACGCGATGTGAGTGCTTTTAATGGTTTGAATGTGCTCATGCGGCCTGAATACTAAAAAAAGGGGTCCTGGTGTTATATCGTATCGTGTTTCCCGTTACGACAGTCCTTATTGAGAATTGTTTTACTTTTCATTTCAATACGTGACAAAGTGACATTATGCCAAATTTTGGCGAGATTTTCCCCGGTTATTGGCTAAACGCCCCGTTCACGCCATAATCACTGTTTTTAAACCCGAAAAGGCGGTTAATACCATGGAGATACGCGTTTTTCGCCAGGAAGATTTCGAAGAGGTGATCACCCTTTGGGAGCGCTGCGATCTGCTGCGTCCGTGGAACGATCCGGAAATGGATATCGAACGTAAGCTGAATCACGACGTTAGCCTGTTTCTGGTCGCGGAAGTGAACGGCGAGGTCGTCGGTACCGTGATGGGCGGCTACGATGGCCATCGCGGCTCGGCCTATTATCTGGGCGTCCACCCGGAATACCGGGCGCGCGGCATCGCCAACGCGCTGCTTAATCGGCTTGAGAAGAAGCTGATCGCCCGCGGCTGTCCGAAAATTCAGATCATGGTGCGGGAAGATAACGACGTGGTGCTGGGCATGTATGAACGTCTGGGCTATGAGCACGCTGACGTGCTGAGCTTAGGTAAGCGTCTAATCGAAGATGAAGAGTACTGAGATCCACCCGGCTGACTTTGATGCACAGGGCCGCGTCAGGCTGCCGTTTTTATTCTGGTGCGTTTTGCTCCTGCAGGCCCGCACCTGGGTGCTGTTTGTGATGGCCGGCGCCTCGCGCGGGCAGGGCGATACGCTGCTGAATCTCTTTTATCCCGATCACGATGCTTTCTGGCTCGGCTTACTGCCGGGCGTACCGGCGGTGGTGGCTTTTTTATGCAGCGGTCGGCGGCACGTAATCCCGCGTCTGTGGCGCGCCCTTCGCTGGCTGCTGATCCTCGCCCAGATCGCGCTGCTGTTCTGGCAACCCGTGCTCTGGTGGTTGGGTGAACCGCTTTCGGGTATTGGCATCGCGCTGGTGGTGGCGGATATCGTGGCGCTGCTGTGGCTGCTGACGAATCCCCGATTACGCGCCTGTTTTACGCAAGAGTCAGATTAGCGCGGCACTTTTTGCCGATGCCGCACTCCAACAAGCGTTGATTTAATTAGAAAGGACGTTTCAATGAAATCGCTGCGTTTACTTTTATGCGCTCTCCCGCTGGCGTTGACCGGCTGTTCCACGCTCTCTTCTATTAACTGGTCCGCCGCGTATCCGTGGAACTGGTTTGGCTCTTCCATCGAAGTCACCGAGCAGGGCGTAGGAAAAATCACCGCGTCGACCGCGCTCAATCAGGACGCTATTCAGGATGCCCTGAGCAGCGACTACCGCCTGCGTAGCGGGATGAAAACCGAGAATGGCAACATTGTGCGTTACTTTGAAGCGCTGAAGGGTGACAAGCTGGCGCTGGTAATTAACGGCGATAAAGGGACGGTGAACCGCATTGCGGTGCTGGACGATGCTATCCCGACCGCCAGCGGCGTAAAGGTCGGCACCCCGTTTAGCGATCTTTATAAACAGGCCTTTGGCAACTGCAGCAGCGCCCCTTCAGACGATGGCGTTGCGGTGGAATGTAAGGCGGAAGGCAGCCAGCACATCAGCTATGTCTTCACCGGAACCTGGAGCGGCCCGGAAGGATTGATGCCGTCTGACGACACGCTGAAGAGCTGGAAAGTGAGCAAAATAGTCTGGAAGCAGTAATTTGCGCCTGAACAAACCGCCTCGCTGAAATCCGGGTATAATAGCCGCCATCAATGCCACGCTGACGTGGCATCTTTATTTCAGGAGGAGCGATGTCTCAGGTTCAGAGTGGCATTTTGCCAGAACATTGCCGCGCGGCGATTTGGATTGAAGCCAATGTAAAAGGGGACGTGGATGCCCTGCGTGCGGCCAGTAAAGCGTTTGTGGACAAGCTGGCGACCTTCCAGGCCAAATTCCCCGACGCCCACCTCGGTGCCGTTGTTGCCTTCGGCAATAACGTATGGCGTCAGCTGAGCGGCGGCGAAGGGGCGGAAGAGCTGAAAGACTTTATCCCTTACGGCAAAGGTCTGGCACCAGCTACCCAGTATGACGTGCTGATCCACATTCTCTCCCTGCGTCATGACGTGAACTTCTCCGTTGCGCAGGCGGCGGTCGCGGCCTTTGGCGACAGTATTGAGGTGCAGGAAGAGGTTCACGGCTTCCGCTGGGTGGAGGAGCGCGATCTGAGCGGCTTCGTTGACGGCACCGAAAACCCGGCGGGTGAAGAGGTTCGTCGCGACGTGGCGGTGATTAAAGACGGCGTGGACGCGGGCGGCAGCTATGTGTTCGTCCAGCGCTGGGAGCACAACCTCAAGCAGCTTAACCGCATGAGCGTGCACGACCAGGAGATGATGATTGGTCGTACTAAAGAAGCCAACGAAGAGATTGACGGCGACGAGCGTCCGGTGACCTCTCACCTGAGCCGCGTTGACCTCAAAGAGGACGGTAAAGGGCTGAAGATTGTTCGCCAGAGCCTGCCGTACGGCACCGCAAGCGGCACGCACGGCCTATACTTCTGCGCCTACTGCGCGCGCCTGCACAACATTGAGCAGCAACTGCTGAGCATGTTCGGTGACACCGACGGCAAGCGCGACGCCATGCTGCGCTTTACCAAACCGGTGACCGGCGGCTACTACTTTGCGCCGTCCGTTGAGCGTCTGCTGGCACTGTAATAGCCTTTCTCCCTCTCCCTGTGGGAGAGGGCCGGGGTGAGGGCATCAGGCCGCACCCCTTATTCCCTTTTCTGCTTGTAAATCACCAAACGGTATATAAAACCGTTACTCCTTTCATCCCCGTTATAAATATTATGACTATAAGATAGTCATCACATTTATAAGGGTGCGCAATGGCCGTTACTGTACTGAAAAAAGGAACTCTGGCGCTGGCTGGTATACTGCTGGTGGCCCAGGCGCAGGCGACCGAGCTGCTGAACAGCTCGTATGACGTCTCCCGCGAGCTGTTTGCCGCCCTTAACCCACCGTTTGAGCAGCAGTGGGCGAAAGACAATAACGGCGATAAGCTGACCATCAAGCAGTCCCACGCCGGCTCGTCCAAGCAGGCGCTGGCGATTTTGCAGGGGCTGAAAGCGGACGTCGTGACCTATAACCAGGTGACTGACGTGCAGATCCTGCACGACAAGGGCAAGCTGATCCCGGCTGACTGGCAGAGCCGCCTGCCGAACAACAGCTCGCCGTTCTACTCCACCATGGGCTTCCTGGTGCGTAAGGGCAATCCAAAGAACATCCACGACTGGAGCGACCTGGTGCGTTCCGATGTGAAGCTGATTTTCCCGAACCCAAAAACCTCCGGTAACGCGCGCTACACCTGGTTAGCTGCGTGGGGCGCGGCGGACAAGGCTGACGGCAACGACAAAGCCAAAACCGAGCAGTTCATGACCCAGTTCCTGAAAAACGTCGAAGTGTTCGATACCGGCGGCCGCGGCGCGACCACCACCTTCGCCGAACGCGGTCTGGGTGACGTGCTGATCAGCTTTGAATCCGAAGTGAACAACATTCGCAAGCAGTACGAAGCGCAGGGCTTCGAGGTGGTTATCCCGAAAACCAACATCCTGGCCGAGTTCCCGGTAGCGTGGGTGGATAAAAACGTGCAGGCGAACGGCACCGAGAAAGCGGCAAAAGCCTATCTCAACTACCTGTACAGCCCGCAGGCGCAGACCATCATTACCGATTACTACTACCGCGTGAACAACCCGGACGTCATGAACAAACTGAAAGACAAATTCCCGCAGACCGCGCTGTTCCGCGTGGAAGATCATTTCGGCTCCTGGCCTGAGGTGATGAAAACGCACTTTGCCAGCGGCGGTGAGTTAGACAAATTGCTGGCGGCGGGGCGTAAGTAATGTTTGCAGTCTCGACAAAACGCGTGCTGCCGGGCTTTACCTTAAGCCTGGGGACCAGCCTGCTGTTCGTCTGCCTGATCCTGCTGTTGCCGCTCAGCGCGCTGGTGATGCAACTTGCTCAGATGAGCTGGGCGCAGTACTGGGAGGTCATCACCAACCCGCAGGTGGTGGCGGCCTATAAGGTGACGCTGCTGTCGGCGTTTGTCGCCTCCATTTTTAACGGCGTGTTTGGCCTGCTGATGGCGTGGATCTTAACCCGCTATCGCTTCCCGGGCCGCACGCTGCTTGATGCACTGATGGATCTGCCGTTTGCGCTGCCGACGGCGGTCGCGGGCTTAACCCTCGCGTCGCTCTTCTCCGTGAACGGGCTGTACGGCGAGTGGCTGGCGAAGTTTGATATCAAAGTGACCTATACCTGGCTTGGGATCGCGGTGGCGATGGCCTTTACCAGCATCCCGTTTGTGGTCCGTACCGTGCAGCCGGTGCTGGAAGAGCTGGGTCCGGAATATGAAGAAGCGGCGGAAACGCTGGGCGCCACGCGCTGGCAGAGCTTCCGTAAAGTGGTTCTGCCGGAGCTTTCTCCGGCACTGATGGCGGGCGTCGCGCTGTCGTTTACCCGCAGCCTGGGTGAGTTCGGCGCGGTGATTTTTATCGCCGGGAACATCGCCTGGAAAACGGAAGTTACTTCGCTGATGATTTTCATCCGTTTGCAGGAGTTTGATTACCCGGCGGCGAGCGCGATTGCTTCGGTGATCCTGGCGGCCTCGCTGCTGCTGCTGTACTCGATTAACACTCTGCAAAGTCGCTTTGGTCGACGTGTGGTAGGTCACTGATGGCGGAAGTTACGCAATTGAAGCGATACGATGCGCCCCGCATCAACTGGGGAAAATGGTTTCTGATTGGCGTGGGCGTGCTGGTGTCCGCCCTCATTCTCGTCGTCCCGACGGTTTATATCTTCGTTCAGGCGTTCAGCAAGGGCCTGATGCCCGCGCTGGAGAACCTGGCGGACCCGGATATGCTGCATGCCATCTGGCTGACGGTGCTGATTGCGTTGATCACGGTACCGGTGAACCTGGTATTCGGTACCCTGCTGGCCTGGCTGGTGACGCGCTTTAACTTCCCGGGACGTCAGATGCTGCTGACGCTGCTGGATATTCCCTTTGCCGTGTCGCCGGTGGTGGCGGGTCTGGTGTACCTGCTCTTTTACGGCTCCAACGGTCCGCTGGGCGGCTGGCTGGATGCGCATAACCTGCAGATCATGTTCGCCTGGCCGGGCATGGTGCTGGTGACCATCTTCGTGACCTGTCCGTTTGTGGTGCGTGAGCTGGTGCCGGTGATGTTAAGCCAGGGCAGCAACGAAGATGAAGCAGCGGTGCTGCTGGGCGCGACAGGCTGGCAGATGTTCCGTCGCGTGACGCTGCCAAATATCCGCTGGGCGCTGCTTTATGGCGTGGTGCTGACCAACGCCCGCGCGATCGGTGAGTTCGGTGCCGTTTCCGTTGTCTCCGGCTCCATCCGTGGTGAGACCCTGTCGCTGCCGCTCCAGATTGAACTGCTGCAGCAGGACTACAACACCATCGGCTCGTTTACTGCCGCAGCGTTGCTGACGCTGATGGCCATTTTGACCCTGTTTTTGAAGAGTGTGGTGCAGTGGCGTTTAGAAAATCAGGAAAAACGTCAGCATCAGGAGGGAAATCATGAGCATTGAGATTGCCAATATTAAGAAGTCTTTTGGTCGCACCCAGGTGCTGAATGATATCTCGCTGGATATCCCTTCCGGACAAATGGTGGCGCTGCTTGGGCCGTCTGGCTCGGGCAAAACCACGCTGCTGCGTATTATCGCCGGGCTTGAGCATCAGACCAGCGGGCATATCCGCTTCCACGGCACCGACGTGAGCCGCCTGCACGCCCGCGATCGTAAAGTGGGCTTTGTGTTTCAGCACTACGCTCTCTTCCGCCACATGACCGTGTTCGACAACATCGCCTTTGGCCTGACCGTGTTGCCGCGTCGCGAGCGCCCGGATGCGGCAACCATTAAAGCGAAAGTGACCAAACTGCTGGAGATGGTGCAGCTGGCTCACCTGGCGGACCGTTTCCCGGCCCAGCTTTCCGGTGGGCAGAAACAGCGCGTGGCGCTGGCGCGCGCGCTTGCCGTTGAGCCGCAAATTTTGCTGCTGGATGAGCCGTTTGGCGCGCTGGATGCGCAGGTGCGTAAAGAGCTGCGCCGCTGGCTGCGCCAGCTGCATGAAGAGCTGAAGTTCACCAGCGTCTTCGTGACCCACGACCAGGAAGAGGCGATGGAAGTTGCGGACCGCGTGGTGGTCATGAGCCAGGGCAACATTGAGCAGGTTGACGAGCCGGAACAGCTCTGGCGCGAGCCGGCGACCCGCTTCGTGCTGGAGTTTATGGGCGAGGTAAACCGTCTGCAGGGCACCATTCGCGGTGGGCAGTTCCACGTCGGCGCGCACCGCTGGCCGCTGGGCTACACCTCCGCGCATCAGGGGCCGGTCGATCTGTTCCTGCGCCCATGGGAGGTGGACGTCAGCCGCCGAACCAGCCTGGATTCACCGCTGCCGGTTCAGGTGCTGGAAGCTAGCCCTAAAGGTCACTACACCCAATTGGTGGTACAGCCTCTGGGCTGGTATACCGAGCCGCTGACCGTGGTTATGCGCGACGATGTACCGCCGCACCGGGGAGAGCGCCTGTTTGTCGGGCTGCAGCACGCCCGGATTTATCACGGTAACGAGCGGATTGAGACGCGCGAGGATATTGCTCTGGCGGAGTCAGCCTGATAGGTTATTGAGTATGTTTTTCGCCCGGTGGCGTGATGCTTACCGGGCTTTTTATTGAGTAAAAAACGTGAATACACTCGAAAACACCATCGGCAACACGCCTCTGGTCAAGCTTCAGCGTATGGGGCCAGACAACGGCAGTGAAATCTGGGTCAAACTCGAAGGCAATAACCCGGCGGGTTCGGTAAAAGACCGCGCGGCGCTGTCGATGATTGTCCAGGCCGAAAAACGCGGTGAAATTAAGCCCGGCGACGTGCTGATTGAAGCCACCAGCGGCAACACCGGCATCGCCCTGGCGATGATTGCGGCGCTGAAAGGCTACCGCATGAAGCTGCTGATGCCGGACAACATGAGCCTGGAGCGCCGCGCCGCGATGCGTGCCTACGGGGCCGAGCTGATTCTGGTGACCAAAGAGCAGGGGATGGAAGGCGCGCGCGACTTAGCGTTAGAAATGGCCGGGCGCGGCGAAGGTAAGCTGCTCGACCAGTTCAACAACCCGGACAACCCGTACGCGCACTACACCACTACCGGGCCGGAAATCTGGCAACAAACCGACGGACGCATCACCCATTTTGTCTCGAGCATGGGTACCACCGGCACCATTACCGGCGTGTCGCGTTTTCTGCGCGAGCAGGCGAAAGCCGTCACCATCGTTGGCCTGCAGCCGGAAGAGGGGAGCAGCATTCCGGGCATTCGCCGCTGGCCTGCGGAGTATATGCCCGGCATCTTTAATGCGCAGCTTGTGGACCAGGTGCTGGATCTTCACCAGCGCGAGGCAGAAAATACCATGCGTGAGCTGGCCGTGCGCGAAGGTATCTTCTGCGGCGTTAGCTCGGGCGGCGCGGTAGCGGGTGCGATTCGGGTAGCACAGGCAAACCCGGGTGCCGTAGTGGTGGCGATTATTTGCGATCGCGGCGATCGCTATCTGTCTACCGGCGTCTTTGGTGAAGAAAGTTATTCGCAGGGGGCGGGGATTTAAGCATCATGGAGATGATTCTATTCCGGGATAATACCCGGGCGCAGCAAACCGACATTGTCGCCGTGCAGTCGCAGGTGGTTTACGGCAGCGTGGGGAACAGTATTGCGGTTCCGAATATTCGTACCCACAGGCTGAACGTTACCGCCGTGCCGACGGTACTGTTCAGCAACACGCCGCACTATGACACGTTTTATGGTGGAGTGATCCCCGACGAGTGGTTCAGCGGCTACCTGAAGGCGCTGGAAGAGCGAGAGATCCTGCGCGAGCTTAAGGCGGTCACCACCGGCTATATGGGCAGTGCCAGCCAGATCGTACTGCTGGCGCATTGGCTGAAGGCGGTCAAAGCGCAGCATCCTGACCTGCTGGTGCTGGTCGATCCGGTTATCGGCGATATCGACAGCGGGATGTACGTGAAGCCCGAGATCCCGCAGGCGTATCGGGAGCACCTGCTGCCGCTGGCGCAGGGGATCACGCCAAACGTCTATGAGCTTGAAGTGTTGAGCGGCAAACCGTGCCGTACGTCGGAAAGCGCCATCGCGGCGGCGCAGGGACTGCTCTCTGACAGCCTGAAATGGGTGGCGATCACCAGCGCGCCGGTCGCAGACGACCCGGAAAACATCCACGTGGTGCTGGTGACGAATGAAGGCGTGACCGTCAGCGCGCACCCGCGCGTAGAAACCGATCTGAAAGGGACGGGCGACCTGTTCTGTTCAGAGCTGGTGAGTGGCATTGTAGAGGGGAAAACCGTTGCCGATGCCATTCGCATGGCCGGCGATCGGGTGACTGACGTGATGCTTTATACCCAGTCGAAAGGCTACGACGAGCTTATCCTCCCTGCATAAACAAAAATGGCGCCCGAAGGCGCCATTTTTCTGTGCGGCAAGAATTACTTCTTGATGCGGATAACCGGGGTTTCACCCACGGTGACGCTGCCAGACAGTTTGATCAGTTCTTTGATTTCGTCCATGTTGGAGATAACAACCGGCGTCAGGGTAGACTTGGCTTTTTCTTCCAGCAGTGGCAGATCGAATTCAATCACTGGGTCGCCAACTTTAACACGCTGGCCTTCTTCCGCGATACGTTTGAAGCCTTCGCCTTTCAGTTCAACGGTGTCGATACCGAAGTGAACGAACAGTTCGATACCGCTATCAGATTCGATAGAGAACGCATGGTTGGTTTCAAAAATTTTACCGATGGTGCCGTCAACTGGAGCAACCATTTTGTTGCCAGTTGGTTTGATAGCAATGCCATCACCAACGATTTTCTCAGCAAACACTACATCCGGCACGTCTTCGATGTTGACGATCTCGCCGGAGAGCGGAGCAACAATCTCAATAGTTCCGGAGTCTTTCTTATCATCAGAAACCAGAGATTTCAGTTTATCGAACAAACCCATGATCTTCTCCTAAGCAGTAATTTGGGCCGCATCTCGTGGATTAGCAGATTGTTTTTTCTTCAATGAACTTGTTAACCAGCGTCATTAACTCGTCCGTTGTCGGTTGAGCAAGAGCCTGCTCTGCTAACACCTTCGCATCTTCGAAGTTCGTGTTACGGATAATCTTCTTAATGCGCGGGATGGAAATGGCGCTCATAGAGAATTCGTCCAGACCCATACCCAGCAACAGAAGTGTAGCACGTTCGTCGCCTGCAAGCTCACCACACATGCCAGTCCATTTACCTTCTGCATGAGAAGCATCAATAACTTGCTTGATCAAGTTCAGTACGGACGGTGACATTGGCTGGTAGAGATGTGAAATCATATCATTACCACGGTCAACTGCCAGGGTGTACTGCGTTAAATCATTGGTGCCGATACTAAAGAAATCAACTTCTTTGGCTAAATGACGCGCAATAGTCGCCGCAGCAGGTGTTTCCACCATCACGCCGATCTCAATTGACTCGTCAAACGCTTTACCTTCGTCACGCAGTTCCTGTTTGTAGATTTCGATCTCTTTCTTCAGTGCACGCACTTCTTCAACAGAGATGATCATCGGGAACATGATGCGCAGTTTACCGAAAGCGGAGGCACGCAGGATTGCGCGAACCTGGTCACGCAGGATCTCTTTACGATCCATCGCGATACGAATCGCACGCCAGCCCAGGAATGGGTTCTCTTCTTTCGGGAAGTTCATGTACGGCAGCTCTTTGTCGCCACCGATGTCCATGGTACGGACGATAACCGCCTGAGAGCCACACGCTTCAGCCACGGCTTTATAAGCAGCAAACTGCTCTTCTTCCGTTGGCAGCGCGTCGCGGTCCATGAACAGGAATTCTGTACGATAGAGACCTACGCCTTCCGCACCGTTGCGCTCAGCGCCATCAACGTCGCGGACGGTACCGATGTTTGCGCACACTTCTACCTGATGGCCGTCCAGGGTGATGGCTGGCAGGTCTTTCAGCTTAGCGAGTTCCGCTTTTTCAGTCGCAACCTGCTCCTGAACCGCGCGCAGTTTTTCGATCTCTTCGTTAGTTGGGTTGACGTAAACCAGATTGTTTACGGCATCCAGAATCAGATAATCGCCGTTTTTCACCTGAGAGGTGACGCTACCGGTACCCACGATGGCAGGCAGTTCCAGGGAGCGCGCCATGATAGAGGTGTGGGAGGTACGGCCACCCGCGTCGGTGATGAAACCGAGGACCTTTTTCAGGTTCAGCTGTGCGGTTTCAGACGGGGTGAGGTCAGCGGCAACCAGGATCACTTCATCCTGAATCGCGCTCAGGTCGATGATGGCCAGGCCCAGGATGTTGCGCAGCAGGCGCTTACCGATGTCACGTACGTCAGCCGCACGCTCTTTCAGGTATTCATCATCCAGTTCTTCCAGGGCAGTTGCCTGACCTTCGATAACTTCATGCGCAGCCGCGTCGGCCGTCATGCCTTTATCTTTAATCAGGGCTATGATTTCCTGCTCCAGCTCCTCATCTTCGAGCAGCATGATGTGCCCTTCGAAGATGGCTTCTTTTTCTTCACCGAAAGTTTCGCCAGCTTTAGTTTTGATTGCTTCCAGTTGCGCAGATGCCTTGGCACGACCGCTCAGAAAACGTTCAACTTCCTGATCAACCTTGTCGGCAGAAATTTTTTTCCGGTCGATGACGATCTCGTCTTCTTTCAGCAGCAGTGCTTTGCCGAAAGCGATACCCGGGGATGCTAAAATGCCTGAAATCATAACCCTACCTTACTTGTGACTGATATTTAAAAGAACCCGGAAACTTACTCGAGCTCAGCCATCAGTTTTACCAGATGCTCAACTGCTTTCTGCTCGTCTTCACCTTCAGCAGAGATGGTGACAACGGTGCCCTGAGTCAGGCCCAGAGTCTGCAGTTTAAACAGGCTTTTTGCGCTGGCGCTTTTGCCGTTGGAAGTCACAGTGATTTCAGATGTGAAGCCTTTCGCTTCTTTAACAAACTGAGCAGCAGGGCGGGTGTGCAGACCGTTCGGAGCGGTAATGGTAACTTCTTGCTGGAACATTGTATTTCCCCAACTTATAGGTTTAGTGTTGTGGAACTAAAGTCTAGCCTGGCGACTGAACTTTAGCCTGTATTGTTAGCGCTGACGTTTCGATCGTCATTAAACATTATGCAGCGAAAGCAAGACTTGAACCAAATCATAAAATCGATTCAGCAAGGCTATTTCGTTCACTGATTAATTTCACGCATCAAAATAATTGCTGGTTTAAATACCAGACCCTACGGGGTGAAGCAATGCCAGGAGGGGCAAAAGTTTGAAGCAGGCCACAAAAAAGCACCTGAAAAGGTGCTTTTTTACGCGTTATTAACATGCTGGCACTACTGTTGCAGCTCTTTTTCGGTAAACAGATCGGCAAACAGTGCGGTGCTCAAGTAACGCTCACCCGAGGAAGGAAGGATAACCACAATATTCTTATTGGTAAAGGCTTCATCTTCCTGAAGTTTGAGCGCCGCCGCAACGGCCGCACCGGAAGAGATACCCGCCAGAATGCCTTCTTCATCCATCAGGCGACGCGCGGTAGAGATGGCTTCTTCGTTAGTGATGGTGACGACTTTATCGATCAGCTTCAGATCCAGGTTGCCCGGAATGAAGCCTGCGCCAATGCCCTGTATTTTATGCGGGCCTGGCTTGAGCTCTTCACCCGCCAGTGCCTGGGTGATAACCGGTGAGTCGGTTGGCTCAACGGCAACGGTGATCAGGTCTTTTTTACCCTTTGTGCCTTTAATATAGCGAGACACGCCGGTCAGCGTTCCGCCGGTACCCACGCCGGAGATAAATACATCAACCTGGCCGTCGGTATCTTCCCAGATTTCCGGGCCGGTGGTCTTCTCGTGAATTTCCGGGTTAGCCGGGTTGCTGAACTGCTGCAGCAGCAGGTATTTCGCCGGATCGCTGGCCACAATCTCTTCCGCTTTCTGAATGGCACCCTTCATGCCCTTCGCGCCTTCGGTCAGGACCAGGTTCGCGCCCAGCGCTTTGAGCAGCTTGCGACGTTCAATGCTCATGGTTTCCGGCATGGTCAGCGTCAGCTTGTAGCCACGCGCGGCGGCAACATAGGCCAGAGCGATACCGGTGTTACCGCTGGTCGGTTCCACCAGCTCAACGCCAGGCTTCAGCACGCCACGTTTTTCAGCATCCCAAATCATGTTTGCACCGATACGGCATTTTACGCTGAAGCTCGGGTTGCGTGATTCGACCTTCGCCAGAATGCGTCCATTACCGATACGGTTCAGTCGAACCAGGGGCGTATGACCGATAGTCAGCGAGTTGTCTTCATAAATCTTACTCATGGCCTGTCCTTAACTGTATGAAATTGGGATACCGACCCAGCATACCTGCTAAGCAGGTAGGGGGAAGTAAGGAATTCGCATATCTATATACTGCAAGGAAATAATGGGGATCAGTATGGAATAAGGGGCGGCATAAGCCACCCCTGCTTTACACATTTTTGCATTATTTCCATAACGCGTGCTTAGCACGGTAGCAGTCCACCCACATCGCCGTCGCGCCGCAAACCGCAACCGGCATGATGAACAGGTTAAGGAAGGGAATCATGGTGAACAGGCTGGTCAGCGCGCCGAACTGCATATTGGCGACCTTCCGGGTGCGCAGGGTAGTGCGCATCGCTTTAAACGGCACCTTGTGGTTATCAAACGGATAGTCGCAGTACTGGATGGCGAGCATCCAGGCGCTGAACAGGAACCACAGCACCGGCGCAACCGTCTGGCCAATGCCGGGGACAAAGTAGAGAGCAAGCAGCACAACCGCGCGGGGGAGGTACCAGGCAAATTTCTGCCACTCGCGCTTCATAATGCGCGGGATATCTTTCACGATCCCCAGTACGCCCGTGTCCGGCGGCGTCGCGCCGGTAAGCCGCGCCTCCAGCTGTTCCGCCAGCAGGCCGTTAAACGGCGCGGCTATCCAGTTCGCAATCGTTGAGAAGAAATAGCCGAACACCAGCAGCACAGAGATGACCGCCACTGGCCAGAGCAGATAGTTCAGCCACTGCAGCCAGTCCGGTACGTAGCTCATCAGCGACGGGATCCAGCTTTCGAGCTTTGTGAACAGCCACCAGAACGCGCCGCCCATCAGAATAATGTTGATCAGCAGCGGCAGAATGACGAAGCGTCGGATACCCGGCAGTGAAACCAGTTTCCAGCCCTGTGAAAAATACCAGACGCCGCTGCGCGGGGGAGAAGACGATGTTGAAACCATAACCAGGCTGTACTCCTTTTTTCACAACCAGTGGAATTGCCCGCCTATATTATCCACTTGCGGACCAATGACCAGTTCGGAAATGTTCGAAAAACCAGCAAAAAGCACGATTTACTTCATCTTTATGCTGTGAATGCTCTGCACACACTTGCACTTGACGTAAACGGCAAATACTCTTAGTGAGTAAATGTTTGCCGTGGTGGCAAGGTGTTAGAACAACAGAGAATATAATGATGCAGGATTTGCGTCTGATATTAATCATTGTTGGCGCGATCGCCATAATCGCTTTACTGGTACATGGTTTCTGGACCAGCCGTAAAGAGCGTTCCTCGATGTTTCGCGATCGCCCACTGAAGCGCATGAAGTCCAGTCGTGACGACGATGACACTGAAGATGACATCGACGGCAGCGACGACGACGGCGTGGGTGAAGTTCGTGTTCATCGGGTCAATACTGCGCCCGGCGCGGCTCATGGGGAGCATGAAGCCCCCCGCGCTCCGCAGCACCAGTATCAACCGCCGTATGCCTCTGCCCAGCCGCGTCAGCCAGCGCCGCAGCCGGTGGAAGAACCTGTGCGTCAGGCGCCGCAAGCGCCTGTGCAACAGCAGCCCGCTGCGCCACAACAGGTTCAACACCAGCCGATGCAGCAGCCCGTCCAGCAGCAGCCCGCTCAGCCGGTACAACAGCCGCAGCAGCCTGTTCATGTGCAGCCTGCGCCGCAGCCCGCTCCGGCTCCGCACGTTGAGCCAGAGCCGGTCGTCGAGCCAGAACCGGTTGTCGAAAAGCCACAGCGCAAAGAAGCGGTGATCATCATGAACGTGGCCGCGCATCACGGCAGCCATCTCAACGGTGACGTTCTGCTTAACAGTATTCAACAGGCAGGCTTCAAGTTTGGCGATATGAACATTTTCCATCGCCACCTGAGCCCAGACGGAAGCGGCCCGGCGCTGTTCAGCCTGGCTAACATGGTTAACCCTGGCACCTTCGATCCGGAAATGACCGGTGATTTCGTGACCCCGGGCGTCACTATCTTTATGCAGGTGCCGTCCTACGGCGACGAGCTGCAAAACTTTAAGCTGATGCTGCAGTCCGCTCAGCATATTGCTGATGAAGTGGGTGGTGTGGTGCTCGACGATCAGCGTCGAATGATGACCCCGCAGAAGCTGCGCGAGTATCAGGACCGCATCCGCGAAGTTAAGGAAGCCAACGCGTAATCGTCGCGTTTACGTCAACTCCTCCTCAACCCCCGCCTGTCGGGGGTTTTTTCTCATTGATGGTGCGATATGGACTCAATCGAACAACAACTCACTGAACTGCGAACCACGCTTCGCCATCATGAATATCTCTATCATGTTATGGACGCTCCGGAAGTACCGGATGCGGAGTACGACCGGCTGATGCGCGAGCTGCGCGAGCTGGAGGCGCAGCATCCGGAGCTGATTACGCCGGATTCTCCCACACAGCGCGTCGGTGCTGAGCCGCTGGGGGCTTTCAGCCAGGTGCGTCATGAAGTGCCAATGCTGTCACTGGATAACGTCTTCGATGAAGAGAGCTTCCTCGCGTTTAACAAGCGCGTGCAGGATCGCCTGAAAAGCAGCGATTCCCTCACCTGGTGCTGCGAGCTGAAGCTCGACGGCCTGGCGGTCAGCCTTCTCTATGAAAACGGCGTGCTGGTGCGCGCCGCCACGCGTGGCGACGGTACGACGGGTGAAGACATCACCACCAACGTGCGTACCATCCGCGCGATCCCGCTGAAATTACAGGGTGACAACATTCCTGCGCGTCTGGAAGTGCGTGGGGAAGTATTCCTGCCTCAGGCGGGCTTCGAAAAAATCAATGAAGAAGCGCGTCGCACCGGCGGGAAAGTGTTTGCTAACCCGCGTAACGCGGCGGCAGGCTCTCTGCGCCAGCTTGACCCACGCATCACCGCGAAGCGACCGCTTACTTTCTTCTGCTACGGCGTGGGTATTCTGGAGGGGGGCGAACTGCCGGATACGCACCTCGGGCGTCTGCTGCAGTTTAAAGCCTGGGGCCTGCCGGTGAGCAACCGCGTTCAGCTCTGCGATTCGCCGGAAGCGGTACTGGCGTTCTACCACAAAGTGGAAGAGGACCGCCCGACGCTCGGTTTTGATATTGATGGCGTTGTCATCAAGGTGAATTCGCTGGCGCTGCAGGAGCAGTTGGGCTTTGTGGCGCGCGCGCCGCGCTGGGCGGTGGCGTTTAAATTCCCTGCCCAGGAGCAGATGACCTTCGTTCGCGACGTAGAGTTCCAGGTGGGCCGTACGGGCGCGATTACTCCAGTCGCACGACTGGAGCCGGTGCAGGTCGCGGGCGTGCTGGTGAGTAATGCTACGCTGCATAACGCCGATGAAATCGAACGCCTGGGCCTGCGCATTGGTGACAAAGTGGTGATTCGCCGCGCGGGGGATGTTATCCCGCAGGTGGTCAACGTCGTAGAGTCAGAACGTCCTGACGATACGCGCGAGGTCGTCTTCCCGACCCACTGCCCGGTATGCGGCTCTGACGTTGAGCGTGTGGAAGGCGAAGCGGTGGCCCGCTGTACGGGCGGCCTGATCTGTGGCGCGCAGCGTAAAGAGTCCCTGAAGCACTTCGTCTCCCGTCGGGCGATGGACGTCGACGGCATGGGCGACAAGATTATCGATCAGCTGGTTGAGAAAGAGTATGTCCATACGCCAGCGGACCTCTTCAGGCTGACGGCGGGTAAACTGACCGGTCTGGATCGCATGGGGCCGAAGTCAGCCCAGAACGTGGTTAACGCGCTGGAAGCGGCGAAAGAGACGACCTTCGCCCGTTTCCTTTACGCGCTGGGCATTCGTGAAGTTGGCGAAGCGACGGCGGCAGGTTTAGCCGCGTACTTTGGTACGCTGGAGGCGCTGGAAAAGGCAAGCATCGACGAGCTGCAGAAAGTGCCGGACGTTGGCATCGTCGTCGCCACGCACGTCTTTAACTTCTTTGCTGAAGAGAGCAACCGCGAGGTCATCGGCCAGTTGCTGGAAGAAGGCATTAAATGGCCCGCGCCAGTGGTGGTTAACGCCGAAGAAATTGATAGTCCATTTGCCGGTAAAACCGTGGTGCTAACCGGTAGCCTGAGTCAGCTTTCTCGCGATGATGCGAAAGCGCGTCTGGTGGCGCTGGGGGCCAAAGTGGCGGGCAGCGTGTCGAAGAAAACCGACCTGGTGATCGCCGGGGAAGCGGCGGGGTCTAAGCTGGCGAAAGCCCAGGAGCTCGGCATTGCGGTTATCGATGAAGCGGAAATGATGCGTCTGTTAGGAGAGTAACGTGGAGAAAGAGCAGCTCGTTGAGATTGCCAATACGGAGATGCCGTTCGGTAAATACAAGGGCCGCAGGCTGATTGATTTGCCGGAGGAGTATCTGCTGTGGTTTGCCCGCAAGGATGAATTTCCTGTAGGGCGACTGGGCGAGCTGATGGCTATCACGCTACTGATTAAAACCGAGGGGCTGACCCAGCTGGTGCAGCCCCTGAAACGTCCTTAAGCCTTCGCGGCGCGGGTCTCTTCCTGCGCCAGTTTTTCCGTCTGGCGCTTGTAGCGACGCGCCAGCACCGCACAGACCATCAGCTGGATCTGGTGGAAAATCATCAGCGGCAGCACCATCATTCCGATCACCGAGGTGGGGAACAGAATGTTCGCCATCGGGATACCGTTCGCCAGGCTCTTTTTCGAACCGCAGAACACAATCGTAATTTCATCCGCTTTGTTGAAGCCGCACCTGCGTGCCACAAAGACGTTTACCGCAATCACAATCGCCAGCAGGACGAGGCTGACCACCACGATAAACAGCAGCGAGCCTGCGCCCACCTTGTGCCAGATGCCATTTACCACCGCTTCGCTAAAGGCGGAGTAAACCACCAGCAGAATCGAGGTCTGGTCGGTTTTTGAAATCCATTTTTTATGCTTCGCCACAAACGCGCCGGTCCACGGTCGGGAAAGATGCCCCAGCACAAACGGCAACAGCAGCTGCAGACAGATTTTGCCGACCTGCTCCAGGTTACCTTCCGCACCGTGCATGTTCATCAGCAGGCCCACCAGCAGCGGGGAGACGAAAATCCCTAACAGGCTGGAGGCGGATGCTGAACAAACGGCTGCCGCTACGTTTCCGCCAGCCAGCGAGGTAAAGGCAATGGCGGACTGCACGGTAGCCGGGAGAATACAGAGATACAGGAAACCGGTGTAGAGCGCCGGGTCGACGTTAACCGGCGCCCACCATGCAAACAGCACCCCAAGGATCGGGAACAAAATGAAAGTGCTGCACATCACCCACAGATGCAGTCGCCAGTGTCCGCCGCCTGCAATGATCGCTTCACGGGAGAGTTTGGCACCGTGCATAAAGAACAGCAGCGCGATAGCGGCCGTCGTTAGTCCCTCAAAAAACGGCACAAAACCGCCGCGAGCGGGGAAGAACGAGGCCAGTAGAACGGTAACCACCAGGGTGAGCGTAAACGGATCAAGAATACGAAATAGTTTCATAATGACTCCTGAAAACAGATGTCGCTATTGTGCTTTTTTCCATTTGAGAAATAAAATTGATTTATTGCATCCATTCATGAATTAAATAGATGAATTATTCCCTGCGTCAGCTTCGCATTTTCGTTACCGTCGCCCACGCCCGCAGCTTCAGTCGGGCAGGGGAGATGATTGGCCTGAGCCAGTCGGCGGTCAGCCACAGCGTGAAAGAGCTGGAAAATCAGACCGGCGTTAGGTTGCTTGACCGCACCACGCGCGAAGTGGTGTTAACCGAAGCAGGGCAGCAGCTGGCCCTGCGCCTTGAACGGCTGCTGGATGAGCTGAACAGCACGCTCAGAGACGTGGGGAGGCTGGGGCAGCAGCTGTCGGGCACCGTGAGGGTTGCGGCCAGCCAGACGATATCCGCGCATCTTATCCCGCAGTGTATTGCCGAGGGAAGCCACCGCTATCCGGACATTGATTTTGTCCTGCATGACCGGCCGCAGCAGTGGGTGCTGGAGAGCATCCGTCAGGGAGATGTGGATTTTGGTATTGTTATCGATCCCGGTCAGGTGAGCGATCTGGCGTGCGAAAGCGTACTTTCTGAGCCCTTTTTGCTGCTCTGCCGTGACGACGACCCGCTGGCAACGTTGCCGGAGGTCAGCTGGCAGTCCCTGACGGGCGCGAACCTGGTTTTACAGGATTATGCCTCGGGCAGCCGCCCGCTGATTGATTCCGCGCTGGTGAATCAGGGCGTTAAGGCAACGATCGTACAGGAGATTGGTCACCCGGCGACGCTGTTTCCGATGGTGGAAGCCGGCATTGGCATCAGCGTGTTGCCCGCCCTGGCGCTTCCCCTGCCGCAGGGAAGCCGACTGGCCGTCAAGCGATTAACGCCGGTTGTCGAGCGAAAGCTGATGCTGGTGCGGCGAAAAAATCGTTCACTCTCGGGGGCGGCGCAGGCTATCTGGGAAGTGGTGCGTATCCAGGCACAACGATTAACTGAAGCCCGCATACGCGACCCACTGTTTAACGCATCAGACGATTAGATGTAGATATCAATCTGATGATTGTCTGACGGGCTGTTCACACCTTCCACTTTGCCCAGCTTTTGATCCTGCTTCTTCTGAGCTTCTTCGGCCTGCTGGCGCTGCAGCGCCGCGAGCTGCGCCTGCAGCACTTTGATCTGGGTCTGAATCAGTTCCTGCTGCTTCTTCTTCTCATCCGTACTGCCGGGGCTGTTTGCCAGCTCTTTTAACTGCTGTGTCAGCTTTTTGATCTTATCGGTAATGCGGCTGATTTGCGCCGCGATATCGTTACTGCCGGAAGCGCCGCTCCCGCCGCTGCTGGTTTGAATGGGTTGGGTTGAAGCCTGAATGGTCGTCATACTTTTTCCTCGCGCTATAAAACAGAGGTATCGGCACCGACGGGATTAGCTTGAGCAAAACTGCCATATCTGGCAGGGGGTTGCATTAATACACAATCAGTATTGATGGTGCGATAAAAGTGTATTGGAGATGACCTGCAGGCTGCGGATATAAGACATAAGTCATGCGATCCCTGCTATCGCGATCTTAATCCTCAAGGAGCCTCTATGACCCTCTCGAATAACCCGTGGTACTGTGCTGACATCATTCGCACCGCTAAGCCAAACTTTACCCCTCGCGTGGCGTTTATTCTCGGCTCCGGCCTTGGCGCGCTCGCCGACCAGATAGACGACGCCGTTTCCCTGAGCTACGAAAAGCTGCCTGGCTTCCCGGTGAGCACCGTGCACGGACATGCCGGCGAGCTGGTGCTTGGGCATCTGGCCGGGGTGCCTGTCGCCTGCATGAAGGGGCGAGGGCACTTCTATGAAGGCCGAGGAATGACCGTCATGACCGATGCGATCCGCACCTTTAAGCTACTGGGGTGCGAGCTACTGTTTAGCACCAATGCGGCGGGCTCACTTCGCCCGGAGGTTCAGCCAGGAAGTCTGGTTGCCCTGAGCGACCATATCAACACCATGCCGGGCACGCCGATGGTGGGGCTGAACGATGAGCGCTTTGGCGATCGTTTCTTCTCTCTGGCCAATGCTTACGACGCTGATTACCGCGCCGTTCTGCAAACCGTGGCAGCGAAAGAAGGCTTCCCGCTGCATGAAGGGGTGTTTGTCTCTTATCCCGGCCCGAACTTCGAGACGGCGGCCGAAATCCGCATGATGCAGATTATCGGCGGCGATGTGGTGGGGATGTCCGTGGTGCCTGAAGTGATTTCCGCACGCCATTGCGGCCTGAAGGTGGTGGCCGTTTCTGCTATTACCAATCTCGCCGAAGGTCTGGGAGAGGTAAAACTCTCGCATGAGCAAACCCTTGCTGCCGCCGAGCTCTCCCGCCAGAACTTTATCAATCTTATCTGCGGTTTTCTTCGCCATATTGCCTGAGTAAAACAATAAAGTGGCCCGCCAGGGCCACACTGCGATAAGGAATAGGTTATGAACATCACGACTCGCTTAAAGATGATGTCCTTTATGCAATATTTTATCTGGGGGAGCTGGCTGGTTACCCTCGGCGCTTACATGATTAATACCCTACACTTTACCGGCTCTGACGTGGGCATGGTGTACAGCTCCAAAGGACTTGCCGCGATCGTTATGCCTTCGCTGGTGGGGATTATTGCCGACAAGTGGCTGCGGGCAGACCGCGCATACGTCATTTGCCACCTCGTCTGCGCCGTCGCGCTCTGCTATGCCGCGCAGGTAAATGAGCCAGGGCTGATGTTCTGGGTCATGCTGGTGAATGCGATGGCCTTCATGCCCACGATTGCGCTGTCGAACACCATTTCCTACTCCTGTCTTGAACAGGCAGGGCTGGATACGGTGAGCCATTTTCCGCGAGTGCGGGTGTATGGCACCGTGGGCTTTATAGCGGCGATGTGGGCCATAAGCCTCATGGGCGCGGAGCTAAGCAACGTGCAGCTCTATATAGCGGCTGGTGCGTCTCTGCTGCTGGCACTCTATTCTCTGACCCTGCCGGCCATTCCGGTTGTGAAATCGAAAACGTCTCCGTCTCTGGCAAGCAAGCTGGGCCTCAATGCGTTTATCCTGTTTAAACAGCCCCGGATGGCGGTGTTCTTTTTATTTGCCATGTTGCTCGGCGCCGTGCTGCAGATAACCAACACGTTTGGCAGCCCCTTCCTGCATGATTTTGCGCGTAATCCGGCGTATGCAGATAGCTTTATCGTCAAATATCCGTCCATTCTGCTCTCCGTTTCGCAAATGTCTGAGGTATTCTTCATCCTGACCATTCCGTACTTCCTCGGACGATTTGGTATTAAAGCCGTCATGCTGATGAGCATGGTGGCCTGGATGCTGCGGTTTGGCCTGTTTGCCTTTGGTGACCCGTCCGCAACGGGCTTTGCGCTGCTCATGCTCTCAATGATTGTCTACGGCTGTGCGTTCGACTTCTTCAACATTTCCGGCTCGGTGTTTGTTGAACAGGAGGTCAGCGCCGATATCCGCGCCAGCGCGCAAGGGTTGTTTATGACGACCGTTAACGGTATCGGGGCGTATTTCGGTTCGGTATTGAGTGGTGCGGCGGTTGATTATTTCTCGGTTGAAGGAGTGAAGGACTGGCAGACGATCTGGCTGGTGTTTGCGGCCTATGCTCTGGTGCTCGCGGTGGTCTTTTACTTCAGCTTTAACTATCGCCACGCCAGTAAAAACAGCGAGATGCGCACAGTTGCGCACTAAATTTTCCCTCCGGACGCTGAAAGGCTTTAAGGTAGGCGCATAAGTGTTATCGCCAGGATATGTTTTGATGGAACGCGTCTATCGAACCGATCTCAAGCTGCTGCGCTATTTTCTGGCCGTGGCGGAGGAACTACATTTTGGACGGGCTGCGGCCCGTCTCAACATGTCCCAGCCTCCGTTAAGCCTGCACATTAAAGAGCTGGAAAGTCAGCTGGGCACGTTACTGTTTATTCGCCACTCGCGGAGCGTCGCGTTGACGCATGCCGGTAAAGTGCTGATGGAAGAGTCACGCCGGCTGCTCGCCAGCGCAAACCAGGCTCTGGCTCGCGTCGAGCAAATTGGCCGGGGGGAAGCAGGGCGCATCGAGCTGGGGATTGTCGGCACCGCCATGTGGAGTGAGGTGCGCACGGTGATGCGCGCTTTCCTGAAAGAGCATCCGAACGTTGATGTCGTTTTTCGCGAAAAATCGCCGGTAATGCAGATGGCGCTGCTTGAGCGCCGGGAGCTGGATGTCGGGATCTGGCGAATGGCAACGGAACCTACCGCGGGTTTTACCAGCCTGCGGTTGCGTGAAGCGGCTTTTCTGGTGGCGATGCCGGAAGATCACCGCCTGGTCAGCGAATCATCCGTTGCGCTTACAGAATTGCAGGATGAGTATTTTGTCACGATGCCTTCAGCACATTCTGACTGGGCATTTTTACATCGTGTTTGCCAGCAAGCCGGGTTTTCGCCGATGATCGTGCGTGAAGCCGTTGAGCCGCAAACGGTACTGGCGATGATCAGCATGGGAATGGGGATTACGCTTGCTGCCGACAGCTACGCGCAAATGCAGTGGCCGGGCGTGGTATTCCGCCCGTTACGGGAGCGTATACCGGCAGATTTGTATGTAGTGTATGACGAGAAGCAGGCGACGCCTGCGGTGAAGACGTTAATTGCGGCGTTGAAGATGTAAAGTGCAGATAGCAAAAAAGCGCCTTTAGGGCGCTTTTTTACATTGGTGGGTCGTGCAGGATTCGAACCTGCGACCAATTGATTAAAAGTCAACTGCTCTACCAACTGAGCTAACGACCCGAAATGGTGGGCGATGACGGGCTCGAACCGCCGACCCCCTCCGTGTAAAGGAGATGCTCTACCAACTGAGCTAATCGCCCATTTCGGAACTGCTGCGATAAGGTGAGAATGGTGGGCGATGACGGGCTCGAACCGCCGACCCCCTCCGTGTAAAGGAGATGCTCTACCAACTGAGCTAATCGCCCAATCTCAATTCTTATCTACACTGCGAGTCTACCGAAGTAGATGGTGGGTGATGACGGGCTCGAACCGCCGACCCCCTCCGTGTAAAGGAGATGCTCTACCAACTGAGCTAATCACCCCCGCTGTGTGGAGTCGCATTATAGGGAGAGTTGAAAATGAGTCAACGCATTTTCTAAAGTTTTTATTCGTTCGTCGTAAAATTAAACAAAACGATCGCAAAACGGGCGGTGGCGCATGATTTCTAAACAAAAACAGTAAACTCCGCCACGATAAAGGGATCGACATTGAGGAATCCCCCCACAGTGATAGAATATTGCCCATCGTTTTTTCCCCGGGATTTGCCGATTGCCGGCATCTTTATAACGTAAGGCCATTTCATGAAAATCAAAACTCGCTTCGCGCCGAGCCCGACAGGCTATCTGCACGTCGGTGGTGCTCGTACTGCTCTCTACTCCTGGCTTTTTGCACGCCACAACAAAGGTGAGTTCGTGCTGCGTATAGAAGACACCGATCTTGAGCGCTCCACGCCGGAAGCAATTGAAGCCATTATGGATGGGATGAACTGGCTGAACCTGGAGTGGGATGAAGGCCCGTATTTCCAGACTAAACGTTTTGACCGCTATAACGCTGTTATTGATGAGATGCTGGTCGCGGGCACGGCGTATAAATGCTACTGCTCCAAAGAGCGTCTGGATGCGCTGCGCGAAGAGCAGATGGCGAACGGTGAAAAACCGCGTTATGACGGCCGCTGCCGCCACGACCATAGCGAGCATGCTGCTGATGAACCGTGCGTTGTGCGTTTTGCTAACCCGCAGGATGGCTCGGTGATTTTCGACGACCAGATCCGTGGCCCGATCGAATTCAGCAACCAGGAGCTGGACGATCTGATCATTCGTCGCACCGACGGTTCTCCAACCTATAACTTCTGCGTAGTGGTTGATGACTGGGATATGGAAATTACCCACGTTGTCCGTGGTGAAGACCATATCAACAATACCCCACGCCAGATCAACATCCTGAAAGCGCTGAATGCGCCTGTGCCTGTCTATGCGCACGTCTCCATGATCAACGGCGACGATGGTAAAAAACTGTCTAAACGTCACGGTGCGGTCAGCGTCATGCAGTATCGCGACGACGGTTATCTGCCGGAAGCGCTGCTGAACTATCTGGTGCGCCTGGGCTGGGCCCACGGTGACCAGGAGATCTTCAGCCGTGAAGAGATGATCGAACTGTTCTCTCTGAGCTCTGTGAGCAAATCAGCGAGCGCATTTAATACCGACAAGCTGCTGTGGCTGAACCACCACTACATCAATACCATGCCGCCGGAATATGTGGCGACGTATCTGCAGTGGCACATTGAGCAGGCAAATATTGATACCCGCACCGGCCCTGAGCTGGCGGACCTGGTGAAACTGCTCGGCGAGCGCTGCAAAACGCTGAAAGAAATTGCCGAAAGCTGCCGCTACTTCTATGAAGAGTTTGACGAGTTCGACGCGGACGCCGCGAAGAAGCACCTGCGCCCGGTAGCTCGTCAGCCGCTGGAAGTGGTGCGTGACAAGCTGGCTGCGCTCACCGAGTGGACCGCTGAGAATGTGCATCATGCCATTCAGGCGACCGCAGACGAGCTGGAAGTTGGCATGGGCAAAGTCGGTATGCCGCTACGCGTTGCGGTGACCGGTGCGGGCCAGTCTCCAGCACTGGACGTGACTGTCCATGCCATCGGGAAATCACGCAGCGTGGCGCGCATCAACAAGGCGCTGGATTTTATTGCAGAACGTGAAAATCAGCAGTAATAAAGTCTTATAAGAAAAAACGGCAGGGTATCCTGCCGTTTTTTTTGCCTTTCATTCAGCAATACCCAGACGAGCAAGAAAACCGCGTATGCCTTCGCGCTTCAGTAAGGTATCCAGACGCTTTTGCTCAAGCTCAGTCATACTCTCCAGCGTTTCGATAATGCCCGGACGCAGATTTGAAGTATGTTCACCGTAAGAGGAGGTCACCTCAGCCAGATGATAAACCGCCTGACGGTTACGGATAGCCGGGAGGGTCATAATATGTTCCTTCACGCGCGCATCAACGTGAATGAGCCGCGCCCGACCGCCTTTTACGCCATTAAGCCCTTCGGTTTTCCACCCCTGCTGGCGTATCCAGCGATTTACCGTTTGTCTGGCAACTCCCAAATTCTCCGCCAGCTCTTCTGTGGTCATTTTGCTACGTAGTCTTTTCATATTAATTCTGATCGCGAATCCCTAAACGTTGCAACAAACCGGTAATCCCTTCCCGCAACAGCAGCGATGTCATCTGCTTCTGCTCTTCCGGCGTCATTTCATTGGCCAGCGTCAGGAGTAGGGTATGAAGCGAACCGTCAGTGCTGATGCCGTCAGGCATAGCGGATGTTTCCGTTGCCCTGCGTGCGCTGCGGATAAAGTCACGCACTTTTTCGTTCACATGCACCAGTCGCGCTTTACCCCCCTGGACGCCGGGCTTAGGTGACGTTATCCAACCCTCTTTACGTACCCATTTATTGATGGTCTGTCGGCTATAGCCAGTGAGGAGGGCTAACTCTTCCGGCGTCATTCGTTCCTTGATCATGCAATTTCCTGAATATTCGTAGGGTTAATTAATGGCTCATTTTATAGCACCGTTTTACATGAAAACGTGACAGGCTTAACTCATGACTGCGAGCAGGCTCGCAAAGTGATTCATTTGCATGATTTTTCGGCGATTGAATAGCTGGAACTGATTTTGCCGTTGACACTCCGCGGCGGAATTCATATTATGCCGCCCGTCAACATGACAGCTTTACGATGGGGCTATAGCTCAGCTGGGAGAGCGCCTGCATGGCATGCAGGAGGTCAGCGGTTCGATCCCGCTTAGCTCCACCAAACTCTGAACCCAACAGAGTGCGGTTAGTAAAGTCACATGTGGGGCTATAGCTCAGCTGGGAGAGCGCTTGCATGGCATGCAAGAGGTCAGCGGTTCGATCCCGCTTAGCTCCACCAAAATTTTAAACCCTCGTCAAAAGACGAGGGTTTTTTTTATCTGTTTGTAAAACCCCTCACCGCTTTTTGTTATCAAAAAGAAGGTATTCCTGTACCTGACCTCAATCGACATCAATAAACCAGTCTATAAATAGACTTCAACTTGATTCGTGCAATTAATAAACCTATTATCCATCCGGTCAATAAAATGAACGGATAATAATGTCATCATCTTAATGAATAGAAAAACGTACAATAATGTAAAGATATTTATAATTGCCCTGACAATATGTCTGATTGCGGTACCTTTTTCCCGTTACCTCTCTCCCCGCGCAATGGTAAATGGTCACGATGTTTATTTAGCGTGGCTCCCCCTGAGCGTAATGCTGGCGGTAATACTGTTATTTGGTCGCCGGGCCGTTCTTCCCATTTTGTTAGGTTTTAGTGTCACTAATTTATTTTACGTTAATTTAGTACCGCTACAATATTCAGTATTACTGTTTTGTCAGACCTTTTCGCTGTTCGCGGCGTGTGGCCTTCTGCGCCTCATTCTGGGCAGGCGCTGGCGCTTCTGCATCCCGAACAAGCACGTCGGGTTACGTATATTCTGGCTCGGTTTTATCGTTCCCGTCGGCATTAAGCTGTCGATGTATTTAGCTGGCTATTTCTTTGATTTCCCGGTAACTATCTCCACCTTCTTCGGCGAAGGAACGGTAATTTATAACGTCGTGGATATTCAAAGCCTGATTTGCGCGGCGCTGATTTTTACCATGATGTTCTATTACCCGTTAAGAATGATAATTAATCCCCGCTATGCCATAACCTTCTGGCGGCAAAGCGTGAAGCCCGTGTTTTTCCACAAGAATTCATTATATATATTTGTCTGGCTGATGCTTTTAGGCTTCGTCCTGGCCGTTTTATGTGGGCCTTTTGAATCACCTGTTATTGCGGGCTATTTAATGCCGCTGATTTTTATTCTTTTTACCTTAGCGATAAGCCGCCTGACCTACGCGCTTATCTCACTGCTGTGGGCTGCTTCAGCGCTTCTGCTGTTGACCTACAACTATAACTTCCTGAACGGGGTGGAAACCGGCCATTCGCTCTCCTTTATTCTGTCCGTGCTGATCTCTTTTGCCATCTGCTTGCTTTACATGTCGCGGATTTACCAGCGTAGCGAGTGGCTGAAGCGGGGGTGGCAGGGCAGGGCGCTCACCGATCCGCTAACCGGTTTACCCAATATTCGTGCGCTGGAAGAGCATCTTGAGATGCATCCGGAGGCCAAGGTTTGCATGTTGCGCATGGATAACCTGGAATTTTTGAGCCGCCACTACGGGATCCTCATGCGGGTCCATTGCAAACGAACGATCGCCACGTCGCTGCAGCCGCTTCTGCAAAAGAATGAGATGCTCTTCCAGTTACCCGGAAGCGAGCTGGTGGTGGTATTGCTGGGGCCAGAAATTGCAGAGCGTCTCCAGCATATGGTCGATCGGCTGAACAGCCGTAAGATTTTCTGGAACAACACCGGGCTGGATATTGAGTTTGGTGCGTCCTGGGGGATGGTAGAAAACGGTGAAAATTTGCATCACACGCTGGGGCAACTGAGCTGGCTGGCCGAGCAATCTTGCGCAGGGCACAACGTGCTTGCGCTGACGAATAGCCTGGAGGCAGCATCGGGACAAACAACGGAGCGTGTTCTGATGTTAGCGCGTATTAAGCATGCTCTGGAGACAGATCGGTTCCATTTATACGTGCAGCCGATTCAGAAGGCAGACGGTAGCGGCTACTATGAAATTCTGACGCGCATGGAGAGTGAAGGGGAGATCATCACCCCGGATCGCTTTATTCCGTTGGTTGCCCAGTTCAACCTCAGCCACCGGTTTGATATGTGCGTTATGGAAAAATTACTGCAGTGGCTGCGCGATCACCCTGCGACGCAGGCTGGCGCCCGATTCTCCGTCAATCTGATGCCGCTCACGCTGATGCAACAGGAGGTGGCGACCGAGATTTGTACGCTGTTTGAGCGCTACGGCGTTGCGCCTCAGACCGTGGTGATTGAGATCACTGAAGAGCAGGCCTTCTCAAATTCCGGCTGCAGCATCAGCAATATTCAACAGCTGCGGGATTATGGTTTCCGGATTGCCATTGATGATTTTGGCACCGGTTATGCCAACTACGAGCGTCTCAGACGTCTGCAGGCAGATATCATTAAAATTGACGGCTGCTTTGTTAAAGATATTTGCACTGATGATATGGATGCGATGATCGTCCAGTCGATGTGTAATCTGGCGAAAACGAAATCGCTGTGCATTGTTGCGGAATATGTAGAAACACCGGCGCAGCGGGAGATGCTGCTTCGCTTCGGCGTGGATTATCTGCAGGGCTATCTGATAGGCAAACCCAAACCGCTGAAAGAATTGCGGGCATAAAAAAACCGGGAGCCAGACTCCCGGTTTTTGTTTTAACAGTAAACGTTACAGTACCAGTGCTGCGATAGAAGCAGACAGAACGCTCACCAGGGTGGAGCCGTAAACCAGTTTCAGGCCAAAGCGAGAAACTACGTTACCTTGTTCTTCATTCAGGCCTTTAATCGCACCGGCGATAATGCCGATGGACGAGAAGTTGGCGAAGGAGACCAGGAATACGGACAGAATACCCACCGCACGTGGAGAGAGCGTGCCGGCAATTTTCTGCAGATCCATCATCGCAACGAATTCGTTTGAAACCAGCTTGGTCGCCATGATACTGCCCACCTGCAGCGCTTCGTGAGCCGGAACACCCATCACCCAGGCAAATGGATAGAAGATGTAGCCCAGAATGCCCTGGAAGGAGATACCCAGCACCGCAGCGAACAGGGCGTTCAGTGCAGCAATCAGCGCAATGAAGCCGATCAGCATGGCGGCAACGATAATCGCCACTTTGAAACCGGCCAGAATGTACTCACCCAGCATTTCGAAGAAGCTCTGACCTTCGTGCAGGTTTGACATCTGAATGTTCTCTTCGCTGGCGTCAACACGGTACGGGTTGATCAGCGACAGAACGATAAAGGTGCTGAACATGTTCAGAACCAGCGCTGCAACAACATATTTTGGCTCCAGCATGGTCATATACGCGCCCACGATAGACATGGAAACGGTAGA
Source organism: Enterobacter sp. KB-280D8 (assembly GCF_041399405.1). Lineage (NCBI taxonomy): Bacteria > Pseudomonadati > Pseudomonadota > Gammaproteobacteria > Enterobacterales > Enterobacteriaceae > Enterobacter > Enterobacter sp. KB-280D8. The sequence goes on along the minus strand of NZ_JBGKEC010000006.1, from coordinate 25,855 downwards.
CATTGCGGTTGCCGCCATGGTGTACATGCGGTTACGGGACATTTTGCCGAGGATATCTTTATACGCGATGAAGTTCTCAGACTGACCGAGGATCAGGGAGCTTACGGCGTTGAAAGATTCCAGCTTACCCATGCCGTTCACTTTGGATAACAGGAAACCAATTCCACGAATAACGAACGGCAGAACGCGGATGTGCTGCAGAATACCGATGAGCGCGGAGATGAAGACGATTGGGCACAGTACCTTCAGGAAGAAGAACGCCAGACCTTCGTCGTTCATTTTACCGAAGACAAAGTTTGTCCCTTCGTTGGCGAATCCGAGCAGTTTTTCGAACATTTCGGAGAAGCCTTTCACGAAGCCGAGGCCTACGTTGGAGTTCAGGAAGAACCACGCAAGTAAAACTTCAATGACCAGCAGTTGGACAACATAACGAATACGAATTTTTTTGCGGTCTGTGCTGACCAGCAATGCGAGTGCAGTAACGACAACAAGTGCCAGGACAAAATGAAGGACGCGGTCCATATTTGCTCCAAATATGAGGCAGGTTTAATTTTCGTGCACATTCTATGTAACAAGCGAAAAGAAAACGAGATCAAGGACACACTATAGTTACATCCTGTGACGAGTCTCAAAAATAGTGATCCACAATACATTTTTGTTATGTTAGGTAAATGAGTGAAAAGTTAAGTTTGTGTGCTACGCTTCACAAATGACTGCGCATTTTCACATTCTGTGATGTCGCACCACCTGCCCATCTATCGTTCTTAGCTATCAGAGAAATCATTTCAAACCATCCAAATGATCTTGATAATCATTCTCATTTTGATAGCATTAAACATAGCAAAGGCTATATTTCCAGAGGCAGATAATGACAAACAGTCGCGTAGAGGGTAGCAGTGGCAGAGCAGCGCGCAAGTTGCGGTTCGCATTAATGGGGCCTGCGTTCATTGCTGCCATCGGCTATATCGATCCGGGTAATTTTGCGACCAATATTCAGGCCGGGGCCAGCTTCGGCTATAAGCTGCTGTGGGTGGTCGTCTGGGCTAACCTGATGGCGATGCTGATCCAGATGCTCTCTGCAAAGCTGGGGATTGCCACGGGTAAAAACCTGGCGGAGCAAATCCGCGACCACTATCCGCGTCCAGCGGTCTGGCTCTACTGGGTTCAGGCAGAAATCATCGCCATGGCAACCGACCTCGCTGAGTTTATCGGCGCGGCGATCGGCTTTAAGCTAATTCTGGGTGTGTCACTGTTACAAGGGGCGGTACTGACCGGGATTGCTACTTTCCTGATCCTGATGCTGCAGCGTCGGGGGCAAAAGCCGCTGGAGAAGGTCATTGGTGGTCTGCTGCTGTTTGTCGCTGCGGCGTACATCGTTGAGCTGATTTTCTCACAGCCGAACCTGGCGCAGCTCGCGAAAGGCATGGTGATCCCAGGCCTGCCTACCTCGGAAGCGGTGTTCCTGGCCGCCGGGGTGTTGGGGGCGACCATCATGCCGCATGTCATTTATTTACACTCCTCGCTTACCCAGCATCTTCATGGTGGGACGCGCAAAGAACGTTATTCGGCAACCAAATGGGATGTGGCAATCGCCATGACCATCGCGGGTTTTGTGAATCTGGCGATGATGGCCACCGCCGCCGCCGCTTTCCACTTTAACGGCCATACCGGTATTGCCGATCTCGATCAGGCCTATCTCACGCTGGAGCCGTTACTGAGCCATGCTGCTGCAACGATATTTGGTCTGAGCCTGGTCGCTGCCGGCCTCTCTTCCACGGTGGTAGGTACGCTGGCAGGGCAGGTGGTGATGCAGGGTTTTGTGCGCTTCCATATTCCACTATGGGTGCGTCGTTTTGTCACCATGCTGCCGTCATTTGTTGTGATTCTGATGGGGCTCGATCCAACGCGAATTCTGGTGATGAGCCAAGTGCTGCTAAGCTTTGGTATTGCGCTGGCACTGGTGCCGCTGCTGATTTTCACCAGCAATAAAACGTTGATGGGCGATTTGGTTAACACGACGCTGGTGAAACGAACCGGTTGGGCGATTGTGATGGTAGTCGTAGCGCTAAACTTATGGCTGTTGATTGGCACAGCGCTGGGGCTATAAAAGAAAAAGGAGCCGGGAGGCTCCTTTTTGCATTAATGACGACCGTGGCCGTGACCACCATGTCCTTTTCCGCCGTGACCCCAGCCGCCGCGGCGGTCGTCACGATCGTTCCAGCCTTCGCGGTAGCCGCGTTCATAGGCGTTATTTTTATACCAGCCGCGATGCAGGCCGTTATCATGCCTGCGCCAGCGGTCACCACGCCATTCATAATGACGGTTCCAGTAGTCACGGTCGCGCCAGTAGCCACCGTCCCAGTATCTGCCGTAGTCGTCACGATCGCCAATTTGTAATTTTACTGATGGCAACAGGGTGATTTCGCCCGCAGTGGCGATGAGCGGGGCTGAAGCCAGTAATACCGCTGCAAGAATCAGTGACCTGAACATACTCTTTCTCCTTCACGATCGGGGCCTTCGTGGGGCCTGTTAACGCAATATTACGAGTTGGTAAAGCCTCGTTTCATCGCCTCAACTCCGAATTGCTGAGGGAGAGCACTTTTTGCTAAAAGTGGTTTTATTTTGAGCTGTTCAGGATTTCGTTAATACGCGTCAGCTCTTCTGCGGAAAAATGGCGGTTTTTCAGCATGCCCACGGCGTCATCGATCTGAGCCGCTTTACTTGCCCCAATCAGCACCGAGGTCACTTCCTCATGGCGTAACACCCAGGCCAGCGCCATCTGGGAGAGTTTCTGGCCGCGGCTTTCCGCCAGGGCGTTTAGCTTGCGTACCTTCTCCAGCTTCTCTTCGGTGATCTGATCCGGGTTAAGGAATTGACTGCCGCTTGCCGCACGGGAATCGGCGGGAATACCGTTAAGATACCGGTTGGTCAACTGTCCGCCTGCCAGCGGCGAGAAGGGAATACAGCCGACCCCTTTTTCCTGCAGAACATCCAGCAAACCCTGTTCCGGCGCACGTTCGAACATCGAGTATTTCGGCTGGTGAATCAGGCAGGGCGTGCCCAGATCGTTCAGGATATCAATCGCTCTACGCGCCAGTTCGGCGGGGTAGTTGGATAACCCGACATACAGAGCTTTGCCCTGGCGCACCAGATGGTCAAGCGCTTTCATGGTTTCCTGCAACGGCGTTTCAGGATCGGGACGGTGATGATAGAAGATATCGACATACTCCAGCCCCATGCGCTTCAGGCTTTGATCCAGGCTTGCCAGCAGATATTTGCGCGATCCCCAGTCGCCGTAAGGGCCGTCCCACATGGTATATCCCGCTTTCGTGGAGACGATTAGCTCGTCGCGCCAGGGCAGGAAATCCTCCTGCAAAATACGGCCGAAATTACGCTCGGCGGACCCCGGCGGGGGACCATAGTTATTGGCAAGGTCGAAATGCGTAATACCCACATCGAATGCGCGCTGTAAAAGTTGACGGCTGTTTTCGAGAAGCGTGGCGTCACCAAAATTATGCCACAGCCCGAGCGAGACGGCAGGTAACCTGAGCCCGCTACGCCCGCAGCGGCGATACTCCATTGTCTGGTAACGACTTTTGTCCGGCTGATAACCCATTTTTATGACCCCTCGCGCTGCAGAGAAAAAGTAGTGTATACGTTTACATTAACGTGAAAAAAAGCAGCATAGCGCAGCCTTTTTTGTAAAGCATTCTTTCCATACCCTTCTTACCGCCAATTCTGGACAGCCATCACGCTTATTTAATACTCAAGGTGAGGTCAACATCAGAAGGATACCTGTTTATGCGTACCCCGTACTGCGTCGCCGATTACCTGCTGGACCGTCTTACAGATTGTGGAGCCGATCATCTGTTTGGCGTGCCGGGCGACTATAACCTGCAGTTTCTCGACCACGTGATAGACAGCCCGGATATCTGCTGGGTGGGCTGTGCCAACGAATTAAACGCCTCTTATGCCGCTGACGGATATGCCCGCTGTAAGGGCTTCGCGGCGCTGCTGACGACGTTTGGCGTAGGGGAGTTAAGTGCCATGAACGGCATTGCGGGCAGCTATGCCGAGCACGTTCCGGTACTGCATATCGTTGGGGCGCCGGGCACGGCTTCTCAGCAAAGAGGGGAGCTGCTGCACCATACGCTGGGCGATGGTGAGTTCCGTCATTTTTACCATATGAGCGAACCGATCACCGTTGCACAGGCGATCCTGACTGAACAAAACGCCTGTTATGAAATTGACCGGGTACTGACGACCATGCTCCGGGAACGTCGCCCCGGCTATCTGATGTTACCTGCCGATGTGGCAAAAAAAGCCGCCACGCCGCCTGTAAACGCTCTCACGCTTCGGCATGCCCATGCCGATAGCGCCTGCCTGAAAGCGTTCTGGGATGCCGCGGAGAATAAACTGGCTGCCAGCAAACGTACCGCGCTGTTAGCGGATTTCCTTGTTCTGCGCCATGGGCTGAAGCATGCACTACAGAAGTGGGTGAAGGACGTACCGATGGCACACGCCACCATGCTGATGGGCAAAGGCATATTCGACGAACGTCACGCCGGCTTTTACGGCACTTACAGCGGTTCGGCAAGCGCCGGCCCGGTAAAAGAGGCGATAGAGGGGGCGGACACGGTGCTGTGCATCGGCACGCGATTTACCGATACCCTGACGGCTGGCTTCACCCACCAGTTAACCCCGTCGCAAACGATAGAGGTTCAGCCTCATGCTTCACGCGTCGGTGATATCTGGTTTACCGGCATCCCAATGCTTCAGGCAATTGAAACGCTGGTGGAGCTGTGCAAACAGCATGTTCACGAGAAGCCAGCTCCCTTGTCCCATAGCGCGATGAACTTCCCTCAACCGGAGGGATCGCTTACCCAGGAGAATTTCTGGAAAACGCTGCAAACGTTTATTCGCCCGGGAGATATCATCCTTGCCGATCAGGGAACCTCGGCCTTCGGCGCGATTGACCTGCGTTTGCCTGCCGACGTGAATTTTATCGTCCAGCCGCTGTGGGGCTCGATCGGCTACACCCTTGCCGCGGCGTTCGGCGCGCAAACGGCTTGCCCGAACCGGCGCGTGATTGTGCTGACGGGTGATGGCGCGGCGCAGCTGACCATTCAGGAGCTCGGGTCAATGTTGCGTGATAAACAACACCCCATCATCCTGGTGCTCAACAACGAAGGGTACACGGTTGAAAGGGCAATTCACGGGCCAGAGCAGCGTTACAACGACATTGCGCTATGGAACTGGACGCAAATCCCGCAGGCCCTGAGCCTCGATCCTCAGGCTAAGTGCTGGCGGGTCAGTGAAGCGGAGCAACTGGCGGACGTGCTGGAGAAAGTGGCGCACCACGAGCGGCTCTCGCTGATTGAGGTGATGCTGCCAAAAGCGGACATCCCGCCGCTGCTGGGAGCGATCACCAAAGCGCTGGAAGCGCGCAATAGCGCCTGATTACTTGTCGTTTCGCCAGGCCATCATCATCGGTTTGCCCGCCAGCAGGAGCCAGGCGGGCAACATCACGATGCAGAGCAGCGGGAAAAGCGTTGAATCCGGCACCACGACCGCCGCCATAAACAGGCTTAGCCACGCATCACGTGTCACCACCAGTACCATCCCCAGAATAGAGCAGGAGACGGTAATCGCCGCCGGAACCGCATCGACATGCTCGTGCAGCATCAGCCCCAGCGCCACACCGACAAACACCGCCGGGAAGATGCGTCCACCGCGGAAACCGCAGGCTGCAGCGACGACCAGCGCCGCCAGCTTGATGACAGCAAACAGCAGGTAATCGGAAACGCTAAATACCTGGCTGAAGGCGAGCTGCTGCATCTCGTCCAGACCTTTGAACAGCGTCACCGTCCCGCCAATCGAGCCTAATATTCCGAGGATTAATCCCCCTGTACCCAGAATCAGCACCGGATGTTTGAGCTTATGCACCAGCCGGTGCAGGCGCGGAAGACACCATACAGCCACCATCCCCAGCGCGATGGCTATCGCGACGACGATGGCGCCGCTGAAAATATCCGCTATCTGCATCTCTCCGTAGTGGGGCAGAGAGAGGGAAAAATGGGGATGGAAAAACAGGCTGGTCGTCAGCGCGCCGGCGGCTGCAGCCATCAGCGGAGCAAAAAGTTTATCCCAGAGTGGGGCATCATCATTGCTGGTGAGCGTCTGTGAAAAAATCAGAGCGGCAGCAACAGGCGTGCCGAAAAGTGCCCCGATGGTGCCAGCGGAGGCGAGGATGGTCCAGTCCAGCGCGCCGACGCGCGGTAGAATGCGTGAGCCAAGGTAAACCGCCAGACCTATATTCACCGCCATAATAGGATGCTCGGGGCCCAGACTCACGCCGCCCGCCAGGCCCACGATCAACGCGACGATCAGCCCCGGCAGTGCAGAGGGCTGAATCGGAGCGCCAATCAGCGGTTCCAGCGCCGGGTCCGGTCCGGCATGACCGGGACTTAAACGGATCACCAGGCCCACCGCAATGCCGGTTAATGTCAGCATTACAATGATCCACGCCGAAGAATCAGCGGTGACCCCCAGCTTTACCGGAAGCGCCGTCCATAACAGGGTTTGCAGCACCGACGCGACTTTCATCACGACAATAAGTACCAGGCTTGAGGCCACGCCGATGATCAGCGCAGGAATGGCCAGCAACAGCATGGTTCTGGCTCGCGGGTGGAGCATGATGATTTCCTTGTACAAAAGGTATTACGTTACTTTGCACATTAAGCCTTCTGGCAATAGTGCAAAAGGTGCTGAAACGGTAAAGTTATTCTGTGACGAAGATCGATAATCCACGGGCATTCACCTTCCGGTCGTTGTTGTTATCACGCCTTGAATTTACAGTGTCCCAAAGATTTATTCTGACTTTAGCGGAGCAGTAGAAGAATGACAAAGTATGCTTTGGTAGGCGATGTGGGCGGCACGAACGCGCGTCTCGCATTATGCGATGTAAGTAGCGGTGAAATTTCCCGGGCGAAAACCTACTCAGGGCTGGATTACCCAAGCCTTGAGGCCGTTGTTCGCGTCTATCTGGAAGAGCATCAGGCGAGCGTCGAAGACGGTTGCATCGCCATTGCCTGCCCGATAACCGGCGACTGGGTCGCAATGACCAACCATACCTGGGCCTTCTCCATCGCAGAGATGAAAAAAAACCTCGGGTTTGCGCATCTGGAAATCATCAACGACTTCACCGCGGTGTCCATGGCGATCCCGATGCTAAAGCCGGAGCACCTGATCCAGTTTGGCGGTGCTGAGCCGGTCGAGGGCAAGCCGATTGCTGTTTACGGTGCCGGTACCGGCCTGGGCGTGTCGCACCTGGTGCATGTTGCTCAGCGCTGGGTGAGCCTGCCGGGTGAAGGCGGCCACGTAGACTTTGCGCCAAACAGCGAAGAAGAGGGCATTATCCTCGAAGAGTTACGCGCGGAGATCGGCCACGTTTCCGCCGAGCGCGTCCTTTCAGGACCGGGGCTGGTGAACCTGTACCGGGCGATTGTGAAATCGGATGGTCGTCTGCCGGAAAATCTGCAGCCGAAGGACGTCACCGAACGCGCTCTGGCGGACAACTGCATTGACTGCCGCCGCGCTCTGTCGCTGTTCTGCGTGATCATGGGACGTTTCGGCGGCAACCTGGCGATGACGTTGGGCACTTTCGGCGGGGTCTATATTGCGGGCGGGATTGTGCCGCGCTTCCTCGACTTCTTTAAAGCCTCCGGCTTCCGCGGCGGGTTTGAAGATAAAGGGCGCTTCAGAAGCTATGTACAGGACATTCCTGTTTATCTCATCGTGCATGATAACCCAGGCCTGCTGGGTTCGGGTGCCCATCTGCGTCAGGTTCTCGGTCAAATCCTCTGACGCATCATTACCCTCTCCTGCGGGAGAGGGCTCTTTCGTTACAGGTGCATCAGCTGGCGGAACTCTTTCACTTTGCTGCGGCTCACTGGCACCTGAAAATCCAGATCTTTGAGACGCAAAATATAGGTGTTGTTAAACCACGGTTCGATCTCGCGGATCTTATTTAAATTGACGCAGAACGAACGGTGGCAGCGGAAAAAGTGGGCCGCTGGCAGCTTGCTGCAAAACTCGGTGATGTTCATCGCCATGACGTATGATTCCCGTCGCGTATAGACAAACGTCATCTTTTCGTGCGCTTCGGCGTAGTAGATATCGTTGACCGGGGTCACGATGATGCGCTCATCTTTGACCAGATTAATGGTGTCGTTTTCGCGTACCGCGGGGCTGGCGCTAGCGGGGGCGGTCTGCTGCTGCCATGCGGCCTCCAGCTTTTGCAGCATGCTGACAATCCGCGACTCCTGGTAAGGTTTCAGGATATAGTCAAACGCCTCCAGCTCGAAGGCCTCTACGGCGTGCTCTTTCCAGGCGGTAACGAACACAATAAACGGCTTATGGGCAAACTGATTGATGTTTTGCGCCAGCAGTACGCCATCCAGCGAGGGAATATTGATATCGAGAAAAATCGCGTCGACCCGGTTGTGCTGCAAAAACTTCAGCACGTCCAGACCGTCATCAAACGTACCCACAATCTCCATCTGGCTGTGGGTTTTGATAAGCCAGCTGAGCTCCTGTTGAGCCAGGAATTCATCTTCTACGATGATAACTTTCATATTACTCGCCCTGAGGTAACAGTGATGTCGCCGCATGAACAGGGGAGCGTTCATTCGGGACGTAAAAAGCGATTTCAGTGCCTGGTTCAAGACGGTGAATATGCAGCCCGTCGCCGTAGAGAAGCTTGACTCTGTGGTGTACGTTCAATAGCCCGATTTTATTCCCTGGCATTTCGTTAGACTCCACGCGCTCAATGACTTTTGGGTCAATCCCGTGGCCGGTATCGCGTACGGCAATACGCACCCGGTTTCCGCTTTCAGTGATGCTGATGGTGACCACCCCTTTGCCTTTACAGGGCTGAATACCGTGAACAATCGCGTTTTCGACCAGCGGTTGGATCAGCAGGCTCGGGATCACGCAGTTGACCTCTTCATCAATATCGAAAATTACCGTGAGCTTGTCGCCAAAGCGCGCCTGCTCAATCGCAATGTAGTCTTTGATCTGATACAGCTCTTTTTTGATGTCGATCTGCTCGTCATCTTTTAGTTCGATGTTGTAGCGCAGATAGCGCGACAGGTTAAAAATCAGCTGGCGCGCGGTGTCCGGATTCAAACGAATGGAAGAGGAGATGGCATTCAGCGCGTTAAACAGGAAATGGGGATTAATTTTGCTCTGAAGCGCGCGCAGCTCTGCCTTATTTGCCATCTCGCGCAGCTGTTCTGCCCGGGAGACCTCAAGCTGGGTAGAAATAATCTGCGACAGGCCAATGGCCATCTCCTGCAGCGTGGAGGTGATCTGATGCGCGTGGCAGTAATAAATTTTCAGCGTGCCCGTTACAACGCCTTTCTCCCACAGCGGGATCACCAGCATCGAGTGAATCTCCGGCGTTCGGTGAGCTTCATCATTGTTTTTAATAATGATTTTGCCGTAGTTAATCGCCTGTCTGGTGGTCGGACTAATGGTGTCATCGCTGTCGCGATAGTTGTGTTCCCCAACGCCAACGTAGGCCAGCACGTGGTCGATATTGGTGATGGCGACGGCGTCAGCGTGAATGTCGTGGCGGATAATCTCGCAGACCTGGCGCAGCGACTCCGCGTTAACGTGACGAAAGAGCGGCAGCGTTTTGTTGGCGATGTCCAGCGCCAGCTTGGCCTGACGGGCGGCGCTGGCCTCTTTCTCCCCTTCAACGCTCTGCACCAGCAGCACGATAAAACCGATGCAGACGCTGCCCAGGATCATGGGAATACCTATTTTTGAAACGATATCCAGCCCCAGCGCGGTGGTGGGGGCCCAGACGACGACCAGAATCATGGTCAGCGTTTCGCACACCATGCCCGCGACGATCCCGGCGCGCCAGCGCTGTTTTTTCGGGATCTTGCGGCTTATCCAGCCCGATAGCACCCCGGCGATAATGCTGGTGATAAAGCACGGCACTGCCGTGACGCCACCGATATCAATCAGGTAGCGATGGGTCCCGGCTATCACGCCGGTGATGATACCCACCCACGGGCCAAACAAAATTCCGCCGGACATGACGGCGATAATGCGCACGTTAACCAGCGAACCCTCTACCGGCACCCCGGACCAGGTGCTGAACAGGGCGAACAGCGAAAAGATGGCGGTTACGGCCAGCAGCTCTTTCGGCGAGTGTGCGGATTTATGCAACAGCTCGCGAAACAGGCGAATGCGAATAAGGAAGAAAAGGCAAATCAGCATTAATGCCGCACGGTCAAAAACCGCCAGCAGCATAGTGAATATCTCGTGCACGGAGCAGACCTGGGAAAACGGGAAAAAACCATGATAAAAAACCTGAGGCGTATTGACCAGCTATCCGTCGGGTTTATCAAATGAGGAAAAACCATAATTTACAAAGGGGATTGTCTGGTAAGGATTGATGCGACCCGATTTGTTCTCAGCGCCATATCGGCAGGTAACTGTTTTGATATCATTGTGTTAAATAACGGCTAACATAAAGCCGATATCAGAACCATGCTTACACTTTCAGGCATTGCAGTGTTCCGGTTTTCACGCGCGCGCTTTTTTTTCATTTCCCCCTCGACAGCATGATTTTTTTCAGGTTATTTTCTAAGCACGCCACATCGGTGGCAGCGTCGCTCGGACGGTCCGGGCGCTAACGTTAATCTGAGGAATCTATGGCTGAATTCAGTCCTGAACGCCGTTTTACGCGTATCGATCGTCTCCCCCCTTATGTTTTCAATATCACTGCTGAACTGAAGATGGCTGCGCGTCGGCGCGGCGAAGATATTATCGATTTCAGCATGGGTAACCCTGACGGCCCAACGCCGCCGCATATCGTTGAAAAGCTTTGCACGGTTGCCCAGCGCCCGGATACGCACGGCTACTCAACCTCTCGCGGTATTCCCAGGTTACGTCGCGCGATCTCGCGCTGGTATCAGGATCGCTATCAGGTTGATATTGATCCTGAAAGTGAAGCGATTGTCACCATCGGCTCGAAAGAGGGGCTGGCACACCTGATGCTGGCCACGCTGGATCATGGCGATACGGTGTTGGTGCCTAATCCAAGCTATCCGATCCATATCTACGGCGCGGTGATTGCCGGGGCGCAGGTCCGCTCCGTGCCGCTGGTGGAAGGTGTCGATTTCTTTAACGAGCTGGAACGTGCCATTCGCGAAAGCTATCCGAAACCTAAAATGATGATCCTGGGTTTCCCGTCGAACCCAACGGCCCAGTGCGTGGAGCTCGATTTCTTCGAGAAAGTTGTCGCGCTGGCCAAGCGTTATGACGTGCTGGTGGTTCACGATTTAGCCTACGCAGACATCGTCTATGACGGCTGGAAAGCCCCGTCGATTATGCAGGTTCCGGGCGCGCGTGACGTGGCGGTAGAGTTCTTTACCCTGTCGAAAAGCTACAACATGGCGGGCTGGCGTATTGGCTTTATGGTGGGTAATAAAACGCTGGTGAGTGCACTGGCGCGAATCAAGAGTTACCACGACTACGGTACCTTCACTCCGCTGCAGGTCGCCGCTATCGCTGCCCTGGAAGGCGACCAGCAGTGCGTTCACGAGATTGCCACCCAGTATAAGCGCCGCCGCGACGTGCTGGTAAAAGGGCTGCATGAGGCCGGCTGGATGGTGGAAATGCCGAAAGCGTCCATGTACGTCTGGGCGAAAATTCCGGAACCGTACGCGGCGATGGGATCGCTGGAGTTTGCTAAAAAACTACTGCAGGATGCGAAGGTGTGTGTGTCACCGGGCATTGGCTTTGGTGATTACGGCGACACCCATGTGCGATTTGCCCTGATTGAAAACAGCGACCGTATTCGTCAGGCGGTGAGGGGCATCAAAAGTATGTTCCGGGCCGACGGTCTTCTCACCTCAAAGAGCGTCGCAGAACACCCCGCATCGTCATGACATAAAAAAACAGGAGCCAAATGGCTCCTGTTTTTTTGACTGCATGTTCTTCACTAGATCATCAGGGCAAAGGTTCCGGCCCAGACTAAAACGATCACCGAAATGCCCATAAAGAAATATTTCACGTTTCATCGCTCCGCGTATCTTGTGGTACGCACTTAAAAACAGAGTCCAACTGATTATAGAGAGCTGAAATCCGGCCAAATCAGAAATGAGAATTTTCCCGTTATGCCGCCGACTCCAGCTCAGAATTCTGTGCTTTCCTGTAGCCAGACGGCGCTAATGTACGCCTAAAAATGAGGGGTGGCAAGAGGGATTTTTTTAAATAATTTCCGTCACTTACGAGTGTCGTGGAACGGCGACAGTTTGATTTCACGACGCAATAAATTCACTTTGGGCGACGCTATGAAAGGCGGTTTAGTCATGGGATGACAGGTGATTGAAAAGGTTAGTTTCTTAGCGAAACTAACCTTACTGGAAGGCTTAAATATAGAGCGAGGCTTCGCCGAGAGGGCGCGTTTTGAAACGGCGATGCATCCATAGGTACTGCTCAGGCGCACGCATGATTTCTGTTTCGATGACCTTATTGATAAACGCTGCCGCTTCACACTCGTTTTCCGGATAGTTAGCCATTTCTGGGGAGATGTGCAGACGGTAGCCTGACTTATCCGCTTTTCTCACCATTGTCACGGTCAGCATGGAGGCACCTGACAAACGCGAAATGACAAAAGTACCGTTGGTCGTCGCCACGTCTTTTACGGCAAAGAAGGGAGCAAAGCTGCTGCCTTTACGTCCGTAATCCTGATCGGGTGCAAACCAGACGGCTTCACCTTTCTTCAGAGCACCAACCATACCGCGCAGGTTATTACGGCTGATCATCGCTTTGTTGGAACGCATACGTCCGCGCGTTTGCACCCACTCCATCAGCGCACTGTTGTGCGGTCTGTAGGTTGCCATCATGGGCTGACAAAGCCCCATCACGCGGCCGCCCAGCTCCAGCGACATAAAGTGAACGCCAACGACCATCACGCCGCGTTTTTGCATCTGCGCGCGTTTAAGGTTATCCAGTCCTTCCACGTCAAACCACTTGCGCACGCGCTCATCCGGCCAGAACCAGGCCATGCCGGTTTCAAGCAACGCCATGCCGATAGACTTGAAGTTTTCAGCGATGAGTTTCTCCCGCTCTTCAGCATTGTACTGAGGGAAGCAAAGCTCAAGATTTTTACGCGCGATGGATTCGCGACGCTTCAGGAAATAGCGGGAGACGCTACCCAGTTTAGACCCCAGCAAACGCAGCGCAGGGTAGGGTAGTTGAACCAGCAGCCAGAGAACGCCAAGACCAAACCATGTAAACCAGTAACGTGGGTGTAAAAACGCACGTTGAAATTTGGATTGAGACAAAATAGTAAAACCTATATGAAGCCTGTAAAGGTAGCGCAGAGTTTGCGATACGACGTGCCGATAAGACCGTTCTTCAAGGTGATGGTTGCAGGCTTTACCGAACTTTACGGCGTTGCCTGGCCACTGCTGATTTGGGCGGGCGGCGTAATGTAGCACCGTTATACGTTATGTGCTATTACTCGTTTTTGATTAAAAAAGCGACAGTCAGGGAGGTGCTTGATTTTACAGTTTTTATATTCTCTGCTGTGAAAGCGTCAGTCTGCATGTGTTGGCGATGGAAACATCTCAAAATGGGGGGGCTGAATGAATAAAAAGCGTCGCGGGTTAAGTTGTGGCAGGTCACTTAGTTAAGAAAATTATTTAACACTCCAGGTAAATTAATAAGAAAATTCCCTGCGAAATTTCTTAGGTGTTATTCATGCAATCAATAAAATCGTGTGTTTTCATTATTTCTTAACGTCTTCATTTTATCGAGTCACAATAACGTTTGCCTGTGTGTTTATTATTTTTGACTTCATTGTTATGATGCAGGTCAAGACAGGGTGTTTTTGTGAGGGTTTATCTGCCTGCGATCGTTTATTCGATATGAATATTCGTTTTATAGTCCAGAAGTAGCGTCTTTTTCTGAGTTGACCAGCCATTTCGCAATAATGTTTTAGTGGAAAATTCTTAAGAAATTTCTTGATTCGGATAAATGATCTGTGCATTTGATTTTGCGCCGATCATTATTCTATTATTGCGCATCAAGAACGATACCGTGAAGTTTTCATAGCAAAACAAAGAGGGACGATGAGATGGCTGACAGTTTTCAGAATGAGGTGCCTAAGGCACGTATTAACCTGAAGCTTGACCTGCATACTGGCGGAGCAAGTAAGAAAATGGAATTACCCTTGAAATTGCTTGTTACGGGTGATTTCAGCAACGGACAGGAATCTGCGTCAATATCCGAGCGTGAAAAAGTTAATATTAACAAAAATAATTTTGACAGTGTCCTTTCCGAATATTCCCCAAAAGTTAATCTGACCGTTAAAAATACGCTCTCTGACGATGGTGGTGAAGACAACATTCAGCTGACTTTCCAGAGCATGAAAGATTTCACGCCGGAGCAGGTTGCTGCCCAGATACCGCAGTTGAAGGCGATGTTGGCGATGCGCAACTTGCTTCGCGATCTGAAGGCCAACCTGTTGGATAACCAGACTTTCCGAAAAGAGCTGGAAAAAATCGTTCTTGACCAGTCGCTTAGCGCTGATTTGCGAAATGAGCTATCAGCTCTGGCACCAAAAAAACCTTAACCATCAAGCTGTTTTAACGGATTAATCAAGGAATGCTCATGTCTGTACAAAATAATATTGCTGACGGTGAAAGCGTGGTGCTGGAACGTCCTTTTGCGGGTGGGGTTTACGCTTCCCTGTTTGAGAAAATCAATCTGAGCCCTGTCTCTGAGCTGAGCGCGTTGGATATCTGGCAAGATGCCCAGGCGATGTCAGATGCGACCGCGGATGAGCGTCTGACTGCAGGTATGCAGGTCTTTCTGGAATGTCTGACCAAAGCAGGCTCGAAGGTCGAAAAACTGGATAAGAGCCTGATTGATCATCATATCGCTGAGCTCGATTATCAGATCAGCCGCCAGCTGGACGCTGTCATGCACCATGATGACTTTCAGGCGGTTGAAAGCCTGTGGCGCGGTGTGAAGTCGCTGGTGGATAAAACCGATTTTCGCCAGAACGTGAAAATTGAGTTGCTGAGTATGTCTAAAGAAGACCTGCGTCAGGACTTTGAAGACTGTCCAGAAGTCATTCAGAGTGGTCTGTATAAACATACCTACATCGACGAATATGACACCCCGGGCGGCGAGCCCATTGCGGCACTGATTTCCGCTTACGAGTTCGACGCTTCAGCGCAGGATGTCGCTCTCCTGCGCAACATTTCCAAGGTCTCTGCTGCGGCACATATGCCGTTTATCGGCTCGGCAGGCCCGAAATTCTTCCTCAAGGAGTCCATGGAAGACGTCGCGGCGATTAAAGATATTGGTAACTATTTTGACCGCGCGGAGTACATCAAGTGGAAATCGTTCCGCGATACTGACGACGCCCGCTACATCGGCCTGGTGATGCCGCGCGTACTGGGACGCTTACCGTATGGCCCGGATACCGTTCCGGTTCGCAGCTTCAATTATGTCGAAGAGGTCAAAGGTCCGGATCATGACAAATATCTGTGGACCAACGCATCGTTTGCCTTCGCGTCCAACATGGTGCGCAGCTTTATCAATAATGGCTGGTGTGTACAGATTCGTGGGCCACAGGCTGGCGGTGCGGTTCAGGACCTGCCGATCCATCTGTACGATCTCGGTACCGGCAATCAGGTGAAAATCCCAAGCGAGGTGATGATCCCGGAAACCCGTGAATTTGAATTCGCGAATCTGGGCTTCATTCCTTTGTCCTACTACAAAAACCGCGACTACGCCTGCTTCTTCTCGGCTAACTCCACGCAGAAACCGGCACTGTATGACACCGCAGATGCAACGGCGAACAGCCGCATCAACGCCCGTCTTCCGTACATCTTCCTGCTGTCGCGTATCGCTCACTACCTGAAGCTGATTCAGCGTGAAAACATCGGTACTACCAAGGATCGCCGACTGCTGGAGCTGGAGCTGAATACCTGGGTCCGCAGCCTGGTGACCGAAATGACCGACCCGGGCGACGAGCTGCAGGCGTCTCATCCACTGCGTGATGCGAAAGTGGTGGTGGAAGATATTGAGGACAACCCGGGCTTCTTCCGCGTGAAATTGTACGCTATTCCGCACTTCCAGGTAGAAGGCATGGACGTGAACCTGTCACTGGTTTCCCAGATGCCGAAAGCCAAATCCTGAGGCGAGGGGAAATCAGGGATGAAAATTCATCGTCCGTTATGGAATGAAGGGGCACTTCTGGCCCCTCAGCAGTTCCAGCAGCAGTCTGAATGGGATGCATTTTCCCGGGCTGGTATTGCCGCCCGCGGAAATGCTTTCCCCTGGGGTGTTGGTCGGGTTGAGCTTGATGACGCGATGCTGGCCTCCGGCCGCGTGCAGGCGCAGTCACTTCGTCTCTGGTTACCGGATGACACACTGGTTGATACCCGATTCAGTGACCTGCCTCCGGAGCCACGTGAAATCGAGGCACCGGCTTCTGCCGGCAATGCCCCGGTGACAGTGTATGTGGCGTTACCGGTGATGCAGGCCGGGATCGTGAATGTGCAGACAGACACGCTACCTGCAGAGCGCCCGCTGCGCTATCGGGAAGCCTGGGAGACAATCGCCGACCGCTTCGGTCAGGAAGAAGAGTCGATGGCGGTGGCCCGGTTTAATCTGGCATTCCGTTTCGGACATGAAGACAACGTTGCCTGGGATACCTGCGCCATTGCCCGTCTGTTACAGGACGGGCAGGGGGGCTGGCGTCAGGATCCTGACTTTATCCCGCCGATGGCGCTCTTCTCGGCAAGTCGTAATCTGTGTGAACGTCTTGCGCTGCTGAATCGCCAGTTGCGCTCCCGCCGTCAGCGTCTGATGTCCATGCGTCGTGAAAGTAATGACCGGATGGCCGATTTTGCGGTCGCTGACGTGTCGTTGTTCTGGTTGCTGAATGCCCTGAACTCGCATGCACGGGTGCTCTGTGAGTATGAGCGCTTCCCTGACAGACATCCTGAGCAGGTCTGGGCCGAGCTGGCGCGTCTTGCCGGCAGTATGCTGACCTTCTCGCTTGAGCACGATCTGGATGCCATTCCGGGTTATGACCACAGCGCGCCGGAAAAGACCTTCCCGCCGTTGTTTGATCTCATCAGTGAGCTGCTGGAAGCCAGCCTGCCGTCACGAGTGGTCGCGGTCAGGATGGATCGTCTGGATCCGGAGACCTGGAAAGCGGTACTGCATGATATTCGTCTGCGCGATGAAGCGGATTTTTACCTTTCCGTACGAGCCAGTCAGCCGGCATGGCAGATTGCCGAACGGTTCGCTGAGATGTGTATTGCCGGTGCCCCGGCGAATGTCGGTGAAGTATCCGGCGTGGCCGTCGAGGGAATTGGCCTCATTGCCCTGAGCCGTGTCCCTGCTGCACTGCCGGTGCGTCTGGAGAACCAGTACTTTGTACTGGACATGGAGAGTGATGCGGCCCGCGAAATGCTGGATCAGGGGGGGTGCGTATTCTACGTTCCATCCCTGCTCGGCGAGCTGGAGCTTGAACTGTTTGCGGTGCTGCGCTCATGAATAAAGTTATCGACATTGATGCCCTGATGGCAGAGACCTGGCTAACCGTGGCGCAATTGCGTCACGGTGGGCAGGTGGCGGATGGCCCTGCGCTGTATGCGGCCTGCAAAGCGCAGGTGGAAAGCGTACGCGAGGCGCTGGAGCGCGCCGGGCTGGGTGCTGAAAGTATTGATCACATCACTTATGCCCAGTGCGCCCTGCTGGATGAAACCGTTATGAATCGTAAACCCGTGGCTCAGCACACGGAAAATGCGCAAGCGGCAGTATCCGGCGACAGTGCCCTTGGTGCGTTGAATATGCCCCTTGATGCCGGGCAACGAGCCTGGCGTTCTGCGCCACTGCAGGCGGTTTACTTCGGCTCCCTGAGAGCGGGCGGAGCCTTGTACGATCGTATCGCGGAGGTGCTGCGTCAGCCCGCGCCGGAGCCTGCGGTGCTAACTTGCTACCAGCGGGTGCTGGCGCTGGGGTTTCAGGGGCAATACAGCCTCTCCGGGGTGGGACAGTCTCAGCGCGATGAAGTGATCGCTGCCCTGAATGAGCGAGTGCCACCGCTGGAAAGCGGGACATCACTGGTGGTTCAGAAGACCGGTCGCCGTCGTTATAACCTGCTGCGATCCGTCTGGTTCTGGATTGTGCTGGCGGTGAT
Source organism: Enterobacter sp. KB-280D8 (assembly GCF_041399405.1). Lineage (NCBI taxonomy): Bacteria > Pseudomonadati > Pseudomonadota > Gammaproteobacteria > Enterobacterales > Enterobacteriaceae > Enterobacter > Enterobacter sp. KB-280D8. Next base: position 7,602 of record NZ_JBGKEC010000006.1, on the reverse strand, counting down.
CCTGACCGGTGTGGTGTGGCTGGGTGGTCATTTGTGGTTGCAGGATCTGCTGCGCCAGCAACTGCCGGAGCAGCCCTGATGCGTGGAAAAACAGTCGTCCGGGCTGCTCTGCCGGTAGTGCTCTGCCTTGCCGCCGTGTTGTGGCTGGTATGGGGATTCCTGACCTGGCCGGTTGCCGGGAAAGCCATCCTGACTCTGGTGGTCTTGCTGGTTGCGGGCATGCTTGCCCGTCGCCGTTACCGTCAACAGCAACCAGTACAACTGGCTGATGAGGCCGGAATTTTCCCGCCCGACAGTCATACCGGACCGGTGGTGCTGGTCTGCGGGGATGTGGGTGATAGCATGTTCGCAGCAGGGCAGACACGTGGCACGGCGCAGGGGTGGTACCTCCGGATAACTGAACTGTCCGGACTCACGCCTTTTGCTGAGCGTCTGCTGGCCCGTACGCCGACGATGGCAGGCCAGCTCGCCGCAATGTACCGCTGTTTGCCGGACCAGCATGAAGATGAGGCGCTGTTGCGTGCCTCTTTGAAAGCATTGCGCCTGCAGATGAAGCAGTTGCGGGACCTGACCGGCTTTAGCGTGCCGGTGGTCCTGAGTGCCGAATTCAGCGGTCCGGAAACGCCCTGGATAGTGGTACAGGGAAATACGACCCTGGTATGTCCTGAAGACGAACCTGCTGTCACCCTCAGCGAATGGCAGCAGTCCCCGCAGACGGCTCTAATTCAGCCATACCTGTCCCAGGCGACATCGCTGCTTCACGCCGTGATGCTGGATGAACTGGGCAAAGCGGACAGGTTGTGTCCGGCCTTACGACCATTTGCTGTCACCCTGCGTCTCGGGTCGGTATCCACCTCGACAGCCGCGCTGTGGCCACAGTTATTGTTCCGCCAGACCCGCATTGCCCCTGCCGGCCATGTCACTGCCTGTGAACCGCGCTGGCATTTTGCCGATGCGGTACTTCCTCTGCTGGCTCCTTATACCACCCCGTTGCAGGGTGGCAAAACCGGGCGTTGGGTGGTGATGATTCTGCTGTTATGCGCCCTGGGTGCCATTGCCCTGTCCGTGCGGCATAACCAGTCGCTTATCCGCACGGTCAGCGCCGACCTTCAGCGCTGGCAGGCTATCCCGATGAACCACTACTCCCCGAAAGCGCAGGCCCTGCACGCCCTGCAGCAGGATGCATTGTTGCTGGAGCGCTGGCAGCGTCAGGGAGAGCCATATCGCTACGGGCTCGGGCTGTATCAGGGCAATCGTCTGTGGCTGGCCGTGCAGCAGGCCATTGATACGTATGTGCCTCCGCCGCCACCGCCAAAACCGAAGCTAAAGCCGGTACCGAAAATTGTCCGTCTCGACAGTATGTCGCTGTTTGACTCCGGCAAAGCGGTGCTGAAAACCGGCTCGACCAAAATGCTCGTCAATTCTCTGGTCGGCATTAAGGCCAAACCGGGCTGGCTGATTGTGGTCGCGGGTCATACAGACAATACAGGTAACGCACAGCTGAACCAGACGCTGTCACAGAAACGTGCCGAGGCGGTGCGTGACTGGATGCGTGACACCGGTGACGTGCCGGAAAGCTGTTTTGCGGTGCAGGGCTATGGCGCAAGCCGTCCGATCGCAACCAATGACACCCCGGAGGGCCGTGCGCTCAACCGCCGTGTCGAAATCAGTCTGGTACCGCAGGCGAACGCCTGTCAGATACCGGGCCACACCCAGGCGTCATCGCAGGATGATGGCGCATCACAACACAATGGAGAGTAATTCCATGGCAATTCCTGTTTATCTTTGGCTGAAAGACGACGGCGGCGCGGACATCAAAGGGTCTGTGGATGTTCAGGATCGTGACGGCAGCATCGAAGTGGTTGCACAGCAGCATGATCTGTACATCCCGACCGACAACAACACCGGCAAGCTGACCGGTACCCGTATCCACACCCCGTTCAAGTTCACCAAGGAAATCGACTCGTCAAGCCCGTATCTGTACAAGGCGGTGACCACCGGTCAGACCCTGAAATCTGCTGAATTCAAGTGGTACAAAATCAACGATGCGGGTCAGGAAGTGGAGTACTTCAACACAAAACTCGAGAACGTCAAAGTGGTGAAGGTGAATCCGGTGATGCACGATATCAAGGATCCTTCTTTTGAGAAGCACAACCATCTGGAGCAGATTGAGCTGCGCTACGAAAAAATCACCTGGACCTACAAAGACGGCAACATCATTCATTCCGATTCCTGGAACGAACGCGCCACCGCGTAAGTCACGAGCGGGCAGAGTTTCTCTGTCCGCTTTTTTTTGCTTTTGCTGAGCGTCTGCTCCTGCGGGCGTTCAGCAAAAACATCATATCCCGGAAACAGACCTTATGGGCCTCGGTAACGGCCAGGGGCGGTAGCGTGCCTGAATGGTCCTCAACAGTGAGCAAGCAAACATGGAAAACCCGGCAATCCTCCTTCGACGTCTCAACCCTTACTGCGCCAGCGCGATGGAAGGGGCTGCCTCCCTGTGTCAGACCCGCGCGCACGCAGAAATCCTGCCTGAGCACTGGCTGCTGAAACTGCTGGAGCAGGGTGAAGGTGACCTGACGGTGCTGGCCCGCCGCTACGAATGGGACATGGACGCCATCTGGCAGGATTTGCTGGGCTGGCTCGATAAACAGCCGCGCTCGGTACGACACCGTCCGCAGCTGTCTGATGCCATTCAGTCTCTTCTACAGGAAGCCTGGCTGATTGCTTCTCTTAACGGTGAGGAACAAATTCGCAGCATCCATCTGCTGATGGCGCTGGTTGAGAAACAGAAACTGGTTCGCTGTGACGGGCTGTGGCCGCTGCTGACGCTGGGCCAGAGCCAGCTGGAGCGTCTACGTCCGCTGCTCGACGCACAGTCGGACGAACGTCCAGACGTGCAGCAGGAAGCAGAGCTGGCGCAGAGCCACGGTGGTGAGGTGGAGTTTGTTGGCCGCCCGGTGGGGGCAGAACTGAAAGAGGGGGAACTGACCCCGGCCCTGCAGAATGCGCTGGATAAATTCACCCTTGATGTCACCGCCAAAGCCAGAGAAGGCAAAATCGACCCGGTCTTTGGTCGTGATACTGAAATTCGTCAGATGGTGGACATTCTCTCGCGGCGTCGCAAGAACAACCCGATTCTGGTGGGTGAACCAGGCGTCGGCAAAACGGCACTGGTGGAAGGTCTGGCTTTACGTATCGCTGAAGGCAACGTTCCGGAAAGCCTGAAACCGGTTATTCTGCGCACCCTCGACCTCGGCCTGTTGCAGGCAGGTGCAGGAGTGAAAGGTGAGTTCGAACAGCGCCTGAAAAACGTCATCGATGCTGTACAACAGTCGCCTGCCCCAATTTTGCTGTTTATTGACGAAGCCCACACCATCATCGGCGCGGGTAACCAGGCGGGAGGCGCAGATGCGGCCAACCTGCTCAAACCGGCACTGGCGCGTGGCGAACTTCGCACTATCGCCGCCACCACATGGTCTGAATACAAACAATATTTTGAGCGCGATGCTGCCCTGGAGCGTCGCTTCCAGATGGTGAAGGTGGACGAGCCGGACGATGAGACGGCGTGCCTGATGCTCAGAGGCCTGAAATCCCGCTATGCCGAACACCATAACGTGCACATCACTGACGATGCGGTCCGTGCGGCCGTCACCCTGTCCCGTCGCTACCTGACCGGCCGCCAGTTGCCGGACAAGGCTGTTGATTTGCTGGATACCGCCGCCGCGCGAGTGCGCATGAGTCTTGATACCGTGCCGGAAGCCATTGTACGCCTGAAAGCACAACTGACCGCACTGGAACTGGAAGAGCAGGCGTTACTGGAAGATATCGCCGCCGGCAGTAACCGTCATGGTGACCGCCTGGGTGCCATTGAGCAGCAGCGAACTGAACTGGATGCGCGTATCGAAGAGCAGGAAGCGCGTTTCAGCAACGAAAAGGCGCTGGCACAGCAGCTGATGGCCAGCCGCCAGGACATCAGCCAGCAGGCTGAGATTTCCGACCTGCAACAGCAGCTAGAACAGGCACAGCAGGGCGACGTGCTGGTTCAGGTAGATGTAGACACCCGCACGGTCGCCAACGTGATTGCCGACTGGACCGGCGTGCCGCTCTCTTCCCTGATGAAAGACGAGCAGACTGAACTGCTGACCCTGGAAAATGAAATCGGTAAACGTGTGGTCGGGCAGGATGCCTCCCTTAACGCTATCGCTCAGCGTCTGCGTGCGGCAAAAACGGGTCTCACGTCCGAGAATGGTCCGCAGGGCGTGTTCCTGCTTATTGGCCCGAGTGGCGTCGGTAAGACCGAAACTGCACTCGCGCTGGCGGACGTGCTTTACGGCGGTGAGAAATCCCTCATCACCATCAACCTGTCCGAATACCAGGAGCCGCACACAGTGTCGCAGCTGAAAGGCTCGCCGCCGGGCTACGTGGGTTACGGTCAGGGCGGCATTCTCACCGAAGCGGTTCGTAAGCGCCCGTACAGTGTGGTGCTGCTCGATGAGGTGGAAAAAGCACACCGTGACGTCATGAACCTGTTCTATCAGGTATTCGACCGCGGCTTTATGCGCGACGGCGAAGGGCGAGAAATCGACTTTCGCAATACCGTCATCCTCATGACCTCCAACCTCGGCAGCGATCACCTGATGCAACTGCTTGACGAACAGCCGGAGGCCACCGAAGGCGATCTGCATGAACTGCTACGTCCGATCCTGCGTGAACACTTCCAGCCCGCGCTGCTGGCTCGCTTCCAGACCGTGATTTACCGTCCACTGGCCGAAGCGGCGATGCGCACCATCGTGGAAATGAAGCTGTCACAGGTCAGCAAGCGCCTGAACCGTCACTACGGCCTGACCACGCATATTAACGAAAGTCTGTATGACGCACTGACTGCCTCCTGCTTGCTGCCGGATACAGGGGCGCGTAACGTCGACAGCCTGCTCAATCAACAAATTCTGCCGGTGCTGAGTCAGCAGTTGCTGACCTACATGGCGGCGAAGCAAAAACCACATTCTCTGACGCTCGGCTGGAATGATGAAGAGGGGATTGGGCTGGCATTTGATGCCACGGATACCACAGAGGAGGCGTGATGATGGAGAGCATTGCCAGTCTGGCACAGAAGAAAATTGATGAAGTTCTGGGGTTGTCCCGCTATCGCATGGACGTCCATGAATGCCCGCATTTTCTCGATGTCCTGCGCTATCGTGCCACTGAAACCCTGAGCCAGCCGTGGCGTTACGATGTCACCGTCACCTGTGCTGCGAATATTGCCGGCAGTGAGCTGATGCTCAAACCCGCCTCTTTTACCTTTCAGACGCCGCTTTATGACGGTACGCCTGCCGTACCTGTGCGTACGGTGTATGGCGTGGTGGATGATTTTCGCCGTATCTCTGTTTCGGGGGATGAAATTACCTATGCCCTGAGACTGGTGCCGCGTATTGCGCTCATGCAGCATACCGAACGCTGTGCGGTGTATCTGAACCAGTCTGTGCCGGAGGTGGTGGAGCAAATCCTGCGTTCCCATGGGCTGGAAGGGGCGGATTTTGAATTCCGTCTGTCGCAGGCCTACCCGGTCCGCGAGCTCATTACCCAGTGGCGTGAAACGGACCTGGCCTTTGTTCAGCGTCTGCTGGCTGAAGTCGGCATTTTCTGGCGCTTTGAGATGGACGGCCGCATTGAACAGGATGTGGTAATTTTCCAGGACAGCCAGATGCAGTATCAGTTTGGCGTGAAGCTGCCTGTTATCCCGCCGTCACGCACGAGTGATAACGGCCAGGAGAGCGTCTGGGATATTCGGCCGACAGACCGCGTGGTCACAGATAGTGTGGCTAGCCGCGACTATAACTACCGTGATGCACTGACCCCACAGGACAGTTCGGTGACGGTTCGTCAGGAGAGTGGGGCCACCATCGGTGAGGTGTATCACTATGCTGAGCCGTTCCTGAGTCAAGGGGATGAGCACACTCCGGAGAGCGGCGCCTGGTATGCCCGCCTGCGTCATGAGCGCTACCTCAATGCTCAGCAAACAGTCACGGGGCGAGCAAGCAGGCCGGTTCTGGCTCCGGGCGAAGTGCTGGAGCCACAGGGCAGTGGGCTGCCTGACTTGCTGAAGAACGGCATCGTCATCACCGGTATTCACACCTCAGGTGCACGCGACAAAGGCTTTCAGCTGCGCTTTACGGGCATTCCTTACAGAGAAACGGTCTGTTTTCGTCCGGCTCTGTTGAACCGCCCGGTGGTGGCCGGCTCCCTGCCTGCCCGGGTGGAGAGCGATGAGAAGCATGACACCTACGCGCATCTGGACAACCAGGGGCGATATCGCGTCCGGCTTGATTTTGACCGTAACAGCACCGAGCAGGGCTATGCCTACCTCTGGCTGCGCATGGCAAAACCGTACGCCGGGGATACCTTCGGCTTCCACTCCCCGTTGCTTGATGGCACTGAAGTCTCGGTGATGTTCGACGGGGGTGACCCTGACCGCCCGTACATTGCCCACGCTCAGCACGATTCAGAACACCCGGACCACGTAACCCGTGATAATCACACGCGCAACATCTGGCGTACGGCCGGAGACAACAAATTCCGTCTGGAAGATAAGCGTCAGGAAGAGCATTTCAAGCTGGCGACGCCGTTTGGCAAGACGCAACTCAACGGCGGTCATGTTGTAGATAGTGAGCGTGAGCCCCGCGGAACCGGTTTTGAACTGCGCACCGATGAATACGGGGCGCTGCGTGCCGGACGGGGGATGTTCCTGACTGCTGATGCACAACCGGCGGCACAGGGCAAAATGCTGGATATGGCGCCGGCTATTGAACGCCTGAATCAGTCAGCGGCCGAAATGAAGCGGCTCAATCTGCTTGCGCAGCAGGCTCAGGCACTCACCTGTGACCTCGAAAGCCAGAACAGACTGCTGGAAAACCGCCTGAGAGACCTTCAGTCCGCGGTACTGCTGGGCAGTGCACCGCAGGGCGTGGCGTTCACGTCGGGTGAGCATCTTCAGATGACCAGCAAGCAGAACACCATCCTGAGTGCAGGTCAGCATCTGGATATGGGAGCAATGAAGAATATCACGCTGGCTGCCAGTGAGTCTGTCGGGCTGTTTGCTCATAAATCCGGGGCAAAGCTGATTGCTAATCAGGGGGATGTTGAGGTCCGCGCAGAGGCGAGCTCTATGGAGATGACATCAGAGCTGCTGTTTACCATCAGCAGTAACAAGGATGAATTGCTCATCAGTGCGCCTAAACTGCGACTCAACGGTGGCGGCTCCAGTATCACGCTGGACAACGGCGGTATTGTGGAAGAAACCCCGGGGGATTACCTGGTCAAGTCTGCACATTACCGCTCACCGATGGCCGGCGGCAGCATGGACATCACACCGCCTAAGTTCAGCCAGACAAATGCCAGCGTGGAGCCACCCAAAACACGTAATATCCCTTCACGTTAAGGATAACCGAAATGAAAATCTGTTTTCCTGCCCGAAAAGCGAATGGTGAACAATACGCCACCCTGGATGACATGATGCAGTCGCTCTGCCAGGAGCCACACGGCTCCTGGCTGGCCGGGACGAATAACATGTGGCATGGCGGGATCCACATCACCAGTAAAAGC
>NZ_JBGKEC010000005.1:0-229601 GCF_041399405.1 Enterobacter sp. KB-280D8 | reverse complement strand
GGTGTTGATGGTGATACCACGAGCTTTTTCTTCTGGTGCGTTATCGATCTGGTCGAATGCACGAGCAGAACCACCGTAGGTTTTTGCCAGAACGGTAGTGATTGCAGCGGTCAGCGTTGTTTTACCATGGTCAACGTGGCCGATAGTACCGACGTTAACGTGCGGTTTTGTACGTTCAAACTTTTCTTTAGACATCGATTGTCCCTCTAAGACACGGATAAATCGGTGATATCACCACATCAACCAGGCGAAATGCCCGAATTGTTGAATACAGTAAAATTGAAACAGAGAGAAACGGGAAGGAGAAGTGAAGTGGTGCTGATACCCAGAGTCGAACTGGGGACCTCACCCTTACCAAGGGTGCGCTCTACCAACTGAGCCATATCAGCACGTATTGGAGCGGGCAGCGGGAATCGAACCCGCATCATCAGCTTGGAAGGCTGAGGTAATAGCCATTATACGATGCCCGCATCCTGAAACTCGGCTACCCAGTTCTTTCTGTAACAAAAAAAGAGATTTCTCTCTTTTTCAGTTTGAGCTGGCTAATTTTTCCAACCAGCTCCGGCGGCATTTACGCTGCCAGAAAGTGGTGGTGGGGGAAGGATTCGAACCTTCGAAGTCTGTGACGGCAGATTTACAGTCTGCTCCCTTTGGCCGCTCGGGAACCCCACCGGACTTGATGGTGCCGACTACCGGAATCGAACTGGTGACCTACTGATTACAAGTCAGTTGCTCTACCTACTGAGCTAAGTCGGCATCAAGTAGCGCGCATTCTATGGATACCTGCGCGGTCATGCAACTAAAAATTTGCATAAAACGTTCTTTCGCTCACATTTTATGCGAACAGCGCACTAAGCGCTGTAAAAGTAGTCATCCACGGTCAAATAATCAACATGAAAGGGTGTTTTGCACGGTATACACCGTAGCGTGACGGCTTCCGCGTAACGCAGCGCTTTCCATCTTTTTTCTTATTATTCCTGCCATCTGGTGTTAACCTCCTGCCCATTGTCCAAAATTAACTGTGTGATGAGCCACGTCCCGGCAGCATAGCGCTGGCTCACTGAAGCATGCTTATGAGCAAAAAAGAGCAAACGTTAATGACGCCTTATCTTCACTTTAACCGCAGCCAGTGGGCTGCCCTGCGTGATTCCGTCCCTATGACGCTGACGGAAGGTGAAATCGCACGGTTAAAAGGGATAAACGAAGATCTGTCCCTGGAAGAGGTGGCAGAAATTTATCTCCCCCTCTCTCGCTTGCTTAACTTCTATATCAGCTCCAACCTGCGCCGTCAGGCGGTGCTGGAGCAGTTCCTCGGCACGAACGGTCAGCGCATTCCTTATATCATTAGCATTGCAGGCAGCGTGGCCGTGGGTAAAAGCACCACCGCACGCGTACTGCAGGCGTTATTGAGCCGCTGGCCGGAACACCGCAGCGTTGAGTTGATCACGACCGACGGCTTCCTGCACCCGAACGAAGTATTAAAAGAACGCGGGCTGATGAAGAAGAAGGGCTTCCCGCTCTCTTATGATATGCACCGTCTGGTGAAATTTGTCTCTGACCTGAAATCTGGCGTGCCTCACGTCACGGCGCCGGTCTATTCACACCTGATCTACGACCGCATCCCGGATGGGGATAAAACGGTAGTCCAGCCGGACATCCTGATTCTTGAAGGTTTGAACGTGCTGCAAAGCGGAATGGATTATCCACATGACCCGCATCATGTGTTCGTTTCGGATTTCGTCGATTTCTCTATCTATGTTGATGCGCCGGAAGACCTGCTGCAGAACTGGTATATCAACCGCTTCCTGAAGTTCCGTGAAGGGGCATTCACCGACCCGGACTCCTATTTCCACCACTACGCCCAGCTTTCTGAAGAAGAAGCGATTAATGTGGCGACGGGGCTGTGGAATGAGATCAACTACGTGAACCTCAAAGAGAACATCCTGCCGACGCGCGAGCGTGCGAGCCTGATCCTCACCAAGAGCGAGAAGCACGCCGTCGACCAGATTCGCCTGCGGAAATAGCCAGGCAGACATAAAAAAACCGGCTTAACGCCGGTTTTTTACTTTATGCATGGGGCTTCTCGCCGTTTTCATCCTGATCGACCGCGAAGCAGGCAACCAGCTGCCCGCCATACTCCTTCAGCTGCGGCTGGAGCTGGGTGCACGGGCCAAAGCGACGGCTGCACCGGGCGTTGAATGCACATCCCGGAGGTGGATTCAGCGGACTAGGCAGTTCACCCGTCAGCTTAATGCGCTCACGACGATCGTCCGGGTTCAGACGCGGCGTGGCAGACAGCAGTGCCTGGGTGTACGGGTGACGAGGGTTATTAAAGATCTGATCTTTGGTCCCCTTCTCCACGCAGCGCCCCAGATACATCACCATCACTTCGTCAGCGATGTGCTCCACCACCGACAGGTCGTGGGAGATGAACACGTAAGAGAGCCCCAGCTCCTGCTGGAGATCCATCATCAGGTTCAGCACCTGCGCGCGTACGGAGACGTCGAGCGCCGAAACCGGCTCATCGGCAATCACCACGTCCGGGTCAAGCATCAGACCGCGGGCAATAGCGATACGCTGACGCTGACCGCCGGAGAACATATGCGGGTAGCGATCGTAATGCTCGGTTTTGAGGCCGACCTTCGCCATCATCGCCAGGGCTTTTTCACGGCGTTGCTCTTTACTCAGATTGCTGTTAATCAGCAGCGGCTCTTCCAGAATCTGTCCCACTTTTTTACGCGGGTTCAGAGAACCGTACGGGTTCTGGAACACAATCTGGATTTTCTGGCGACGCAGCTTCTGCGCCTGCGGATCGTGCTTGAGCAGATCCTGCCCCTGATAATAGAGCTCACCGCCGGTCGGCACTTCAATCATCGTCAGCAGACGACCGAGCGTGGACTTACCGCAGCCTGACTCCCCCACCACCGCCAGCGTTTTACCGCGTTCGAGGGTAAAGGAGACGCCGTCCAGCGCCTTCACCAGGCGTTCAGGGGCAAAAATCCCCTTTTTAACCGGATAGTGTTTTTTCAGGTCGATGGCCTGCAACAGCGGCTGTTGCGTGGTGGCCTGTTGCGTATTCATAGTGTTGGCCTCCCGGCATCATCGAGTGGGTAGTGACATTTCGACTGGCGGCCGTCAGCAAGCTGGTTTAGCTCTGGCTCTTCCGCCCGGCACTTATCCGTCGCGTACGGACAACGCGGATTGAGCAGACAGCCCTGCGGTCGGTCATATTTACCCGGTACCACACCAGGCAGCGACGCCAGCCGCGCTTTATCCTGGGCAAACTCCGGCAACGCACGCAGCAGCGCCTGCGTATACGGGTGACGCGGCGCGCGGAAGATATCGTGCGAATTACCGGTCTCGACCACCTGGCCGGCATACATCACGATGATTTTGTGCGCGGCTTCGGCCACCAGCGCCAGATCGTGCGTAATCAGCACCAGCGCCATGTTCTCTTTCTGCTGCAGCTCCAGCAGCAGCTCGATGATTTGCGCCTGAATGGTCACATCCAGCGCCGTTGTCGGTTCATCCGCAATCAGCAGCTTTGGCCGACAGGCAATCGCCATGGCGATCATCACGCGCTGGCTCATCCCTCCGGAGAGCTGGTGCGGGTAAACGTCCAGGCGCGATGCCGGATCAGGGATACCGACCTGATTCAGCAGGTCGATCGCGCGCTGGCGACGGGTTTTCTTGTTACCGCCCTGGTGCACCTTAATCGCTTCCATAATCTGGAAACCGACCGTGTAACACGGGTTCAGGCTGGTCATCGGGTCCTGGAAGATCATTGCTACTTCGGCGCCCACCAGCTGGCGGCGCTGTTTCTCAGAAATGCGCTTCAGGTCCTGACCGTTGAACTGCAGGTTTTCCGCCATCACGCGGCCCGGGTAATCAATCAGCCCCATGATCGCCAGTGAACTCACCGACTTACCGGAACCGGACTCCCCGACAATGCCAACCACTTCGCCCTGATTTACGCTGTAGCTGATGCGGTCCACGGCGCGAAACGGGGTGCCTTCGTCGCCGAAGTGCACCGATAATTTATCTACATTTAATAACGCCATCTCGTGCCTCTTACTGCTTCAGTTTGGGATCAAGCGCATCACGCAGACCATCACCCATCAGGTTAAATGCCAGCACCGTCAGCAGGATTGCCAGACCCGGGAAGGTGACAACCCACCAGGCGCTTTGTGCGAACTGCAACACGTCGGAGAGCATGGTGCCCCACTCCGGTGTTGGCGGCTGCGCACCCATGCCCAGGAAGCCAAGAGCGGCCATATCAAGAATGGCGTTAGAGAAACCGAGCGACGCCTGAACAATCAGCGGCGCAAGGCAGTTAGGGAAGATATTTACGAACATCTGGCGCATCGCACCCGCACCCGCCACGCGAGACGCGGTGACATAATCGCGGTTCACTTCCACCAGCACCGCCGCACGGGTTAAACGTACGTAGTGAGGGAGCGCCACGAAGGTCAGCGCAAGCGCGGCGTTACCGATCGACGGACCGAAGATCGCCACCAGCACCAGGGCCAGCAGCAGGCTTGGCAGCGCCAGCATGATGTCGACAACACGCATGATGATGTTATCAACGATGCCGCCGAAGTAACCGGCAACCAGACCGAGTACGATCCCCATAATCAGGGAGAGCACCACCACCAGGCAGCCAACCAGCAGCGACAGACGCGCGCCGTACATCAGACGCGACAGCACGTCGCGGCCCACATCATCGGTACCCAGCAGGTGCGCCAGGCTACCGCCGTCCTGCCAGGCAGGGGGAGCCAGCAGCGCATCGCGGAACTGATCCGCCGGGTTATACGGCGCAAGCACGTTTGCAAACACCGCAATCAGGATCATGATGGTGACATACACCAGCCCGACTACCGCGCCTTTATTGCGCTTGAAGTAGTGCCAGAACTCCTGCAGCGGCGTCATCGGAACCGGTGCAGCAACAGCTTTGTTTTCAGAAACCTGTGACATGATGGCCCCTTACTTCTTATGACGAATACGCGGGTTCACCACGCCGTACAGCAAATCGACCAGCAGGTTGACGAGGATAATCATCGTCGCGACCAGCAGCACCCCGCCCTGCACCACCGGATAGTCGCGGCGTTGCAGCGCATCAATCAGCCAGCGTCCGAGGCCCGGCCAGGAGAAGATGGTTTCGGTCAGGATCGCTCCCGCCAGCAGCGTACCCACCTGGAGGCCGATAACGGTCACCACCGGCAGCATGGCGTTACGCAGCGCGTGGACAATGATGACGCGCATCCGGGTTAACCCTTTAGCGCGTGCGGTACGAATGTAATCCTCGCCCAGCACTTCCAGCATGGAGGAACGGGTCATACGCACGATCACTGCCAGAGGAATGGTGCCCAGCACCATGGCAGGCAGGATCATGTGCGCGACGGCATCAATGAAGTTACCCTCCTCACCCCAGATGGCCGTGTCGATCAGCATAAAGCCGGTTAACGGGTTGGTATCATCAAGGAAGACCATATCGCTGACGCGCCCGGAGACCGGCGTCAGGTTCAATTGCACCGAGACCAGCATGATCAGCATCATGCCCCACCAGAAAATAGGCATGGAGTAACCGGTCAGCGCCAGGCCCACGGCGGTATGGTCGAAAATAGAGCCACGCTTAACGGCAGCCAGTACCCCAACAGGAATACCCACCGCAGTGGCAAAAATCATGGCGCAGATGCCAAGCTCCAGCGTCGCTTTAAAACGCGGCACGAACTCGTCCCACACCGGAAGACGGCTTTTTAACGAAATCCCCAAGTCACCGTGCATCACGCCCCAGATATAGTGGAGGTACTGCTGCCACATCGGCTTATCAAGGCCGAGTTCAGCCAGCAGCTGCGCATGACGTTCAGGGGAGATACCACGCTCGCCCGCCATAATCATTACCGGGTCGCCGGGGATCATATGAACGAAGGCAAAAGTGAGAAGGGTGATACCGATAAACGTCGGGATAACAAGTCCCAGACGTCGGAGGATGAACTGCAACATAACCCGGATTCTCTCTGATGACGCACGACCAGTGGCGTGACGTCTGTATTGCTCACAAATGTAAATTCCCTCTCCCTTCGGGAGAGGGTTAGGGTGAGGGGATGCATGCACGCCCCTCATCCCTGCCCTCTCCCACAGGGAGAGGGAGAACACCCTACTTATTATTCAACCGATACGTTTTCGAAGTGGTGTTTGCCCAGTGGATCAACCACGTAGCCCTTCACTTCTTTACGCACTGGCTCATACACGGTGGAGTGAGCAACAATCAGCGCCGGAGCCTGATCGTGCATAACAACCTGAGCCTGCTTGTAGAGTTCAATACGTTTGTTGTGATCGTCGGTGGCACGCGCCGGCTGGATCAGGTCTTCAAACGGCTTGTAGCACCAGCGAGAGTAGTTAGAACCGTCTTTCGCCGCCGCGCAGCTGAACAGGGTAGCGAAGAAGTTGTCCGGATCCCCGTTGTCACCGGTCCAGCCCATCATCACCGCCTGGTGCTCACCCGCTTTGGCGCGCTTCAGATACTCGCCCCACTCGTAGGTCACAATCTTGGCCTGAACGCCAATCTTCGCCCAGTCAGCCTGAACCATTTCCGCCATACGGCGGGCGTTCGGGTTGTACGGACGCTGAACAGGCATCGCCCACAGCTCAACGGTAAAGCCTTTATCCTGACCCGCTTCTTTCAGCAGCGCTTTCGCTTTTTCAGGATCGTAGCTGTAGTCTTTAACGTCGTCGTTATAGCCCCACATGGTTGGCGGGATCAGGTTTTTGGCCGCAACGCCCGCGCCCTGGTAAACGGCTTTGATGATCGCTTCTTTGTTCACCGCGTAGGTCAGCGCCTGACGCACTTTCACGTCATCAAACGGTTTCTTCTCGGTGTTGAAGGAGAGATAGCCCACGTTCAGGCCCGCCTGCTCCAGCAGGTTGATGTTTTTATCCTGCTTCATGCGCGCGATGTCAGCCGGGTTCGGGTACGGCATAACCTGGCATTCGTTTTTCTGCAGTTTTGCATAACGAACGGACGCATCAGGCGTAATGGAGAAGACCAGACGGTCGATCTGCGGCTTGGTGCCCCAGTAGCCCGGGAAGGCTTTATACAGAATACGGGAGTCTTTCTGGTACTGCAGCAGCTGGAACGGACCGGTACCGATTGGGTTCAGGTCCACTTTTTCCGGCGTGCCGGCTTTCAGCATGTTATCCGCATACTCTTTAGAGAGAATAGAGGCGAAGTCCATGGCCAGGTCAGCCAGGAATGGCGCTTCCGGGCGCGTCAGTACGAACTGAACGGTTTTATCGTCCACTTTTTTCACTTCGGCGATCAGGTCCGGCAGACCCATCCCTTCGAAGTATTCGTAGCTGCCGCCAGACACTTTATGGTACGGGTTCTGCGCGTTTTTCTGACGGTCGAAGGAGAACACAACGTCGTCGGCGTTAAAGTCGCGCGTTGGTTTGAATTCTTTGCTGTCCTGCCACTTCACGCCCTGGCGCAGGTGGAAGGTATAGGTTTTACCGTCTTCGCTGATGTCCCACTTCTCGGCCAGACCCGGAATCACTTCCGTGGTGCCGGTTTTGAATTCAACCAGACGGTTATAGATCGGTACAGAGCTTGCGTCGTAAGTCGTACCAGAGGTAAAGAGCTGTGGGTTAAAGCCTTCCGGCGAGCCTTCAGAACAGTAAACCAGGGTTTTTGCCTGTACGCTTGCTGCCACGGTCATAGCCACCAGGCTCAGACCAAGCTTCAGCATCCCTGACTTCTTCAAGGAAATACTCATTATTCTGCTCCAATGTGATGTTTTGCTTTGTTGTGTTACGCCGCCAGACCTTTATTTATTTTTTACCCGGTCCGGTCGGAGGTGCCCGAAGGCGTTAAAGGGATGGAGAATCCTTTCAGAAGAGCGTTTGAGTTGCAGCGCAGATCGTCCCTGAAATGCCCCTCATGCCCTACAATCTGTCAACAGAATGTGAAAACGTCAATACAGGTGACGGGGATTTGCGCTGAGTGTGAGAAACCGCAAACAAAGATTAAAAAAACCCTGAACGCCAGTTTTCAGCAGGGAAATTTATGCTACTCGCCAACTTGCAGCACAACTATCTTCATATTTCGCAACAATCAGTGATTAACTTTTATTCAGAATGGGTAAATTTTCTTGCAGAATGGTGATTATCTGAGCACTAAATACCGCGAACGTTAAAACGCACAGCGAAAAATGCTGAGGTTATCCATAAGCAACGCGAAAAAAGATCAATCTATATATAAAAAAATACAATGGATTATGTCACAAAATCGTTAACAGGCAGGAAGAAGCAGGTCTAAGGGGCGTTTTGGATACTCTGACAGGATAAGGTCATAATGCAAAAAGGGCTAACCTTGCGGTTAGCCCTTTTCAGAATGTGGTCGGCGAGAGAGGATTCGAACCTCCGACCCACTGGTCCCAAACCAGTTGCGCTACCAAGCTGCGCTACTCGCCGAATGCGGAGCGCATCTTACTGCTGAGGTACGCCCCCGTCAATCCCTTATTTTCAAAAAGCCATTCAACTGGCGATATTCTCGCCAGAGCTGCTACTGCGCGGCTTTTGCGGTGTTATCATGGAGTTTACACCAGTTGTTGTTTTCGTTAATCCCACCGTTTGGTGAGGTATAGCCGAGACACCCCATAATGGTGTCGTACAATTCAACGTGACGGCGAGGTACCTTGATTTCTGCCTGCTGTTTCAGATGGGCAAACATTTTCGCCTTATCAGGATTCTCCAGATACTTATCGGACATCCACATGATCATCGGCACGCGGAACTGCTCCGGCGGCGCCAGCTTACGCGGTGTACCGTGCAGATGCTCTTTCTCGTTGATGGACTCACCGTGGTCTGCGGCGTAGATAACAATCGCTTTTTTATCACGCAGCTGGTCGATTACGCGGCTCAGGAACGTATCCACATACAGAACGGAGTTATCGTAGGCGTTGATCAGCTCCTGCTTGCTGCAATCTTTATTAATGCCAACGCACTCCGGTTTCCACTTCGCGAAATCACGGGTATAGCGCTGGTAATAGCTGTAGTGCGACCCTTTGGTATGAAGAATGACAAGATGCTTACCTTTCGGATGGTTCTTCAGAGATTGCGACATCTCTTCCAGCAGTAGCATGTCATCAACGTTTTTGCCCCGGTTACGCGGCTCGGCGCCAATCTGCTCACGGTACGCGATGTTATCTGCCAGCGTGTTGGTGTAGAACCACATCTCACTCTGCATGGCGAACAGGTCAGCGCTAAATCCAAGCTGCTTCAGCACGGCAAAGACGTTTTGCTCTTTCAGCGTGCGCTGTGGGTTATCGCTTGCCCCGCCTTCACGCACAAACATACAGCGCAGCGAGAGCTTCGTTGCGGTATCGCAGGAGTAACCCCGATAGGCCACCAGGTTCTTTTCCTGCGCCAGTTTTGGCGTGGTATCACGGTCATAGCCGAGAATACCCATATGATCCCAGCGCGTCGTTTCACCGATGACAAAGACCACGTAAGTATCATCCAGCCCGTCAGCAGGCGCCTGATAGGTAAATTTTTTGGTCGGGTTCATCAAGGATTTCACATCACTGGATTCGTCCGCCTGTGCCCAGGCATACAGACCTAACGCTGACAGCCAGTTAGACGGCAAATAGGAGTTCGCCACTACGCCGCCATAGCTTGGCATATCCACACCCGTCGCTTTTTCGATACGTTTTTGCTGTTTTTCCATCAAACGAATCGGCGCCCACACCAGCAGACCCGCCAGCAGAACGACGACGACGTTGCGGATACGTTGCTCCCGCGTACGCAGCTGGCGTAACAGGGTATAGCGGCAGGTATTACTCCAGATAAAGAAGAGCGGTATCAGGCAGGTTAATACCGTCCAGACGATAAAGCCTTTTCCTACCACCTCTTTCGAGAGGTCGATATCCGTGGTCATCACCGAGGCAACGATGCCGTAGCCAATCACCACGTTCATGAATGTCATGTAATAGCTTGCAGCGGCGGAAATAATCACCACCAGCGAGGCCAGAATTTGCCAGGTACGTCGGCCAAAGAGCGAGAGCAGACGCAACAGGAAGAAGGTAGCGAGAACAGAGCCAAACACTTCAATCGCGGCAAAAATTCCATTTCTTACGGTGAGGTGTTCAAAATAGCCTTCCACTCTTCTGAACAGCACCGCGCCATTCAGAAACAAACCGATATAGACAGCCAGCATCAGACATAATCTTTGCTGGGTAAGAGACCTAATATATTTCATGCAAACAACCCTGGGGGAAGGGGTATAAAGACCCGCCGAATCTCATCGAGAAAGCAGACAGAGTAAGTAGATGCGAGAGAAACCGTTATCAGAAACGTCCACAAGCGCGATAAGTAGACCACAGCGGGGAAAAAAAGTGGCAGCAGAGAGTGTGATCGATGAAGATTTTTACAAAAAATCAGTAAAAATGGAAAAGGGCCAGCAAACTGGCCCTCTGTGATTACTCGTATGCGACGCTAAAATTCACCGTCGCATTCGCCGTGCCTACGGTGGCATCAGATTTAACAGGCACATAGCTGGCGATATAGTTCAGCTTGTTCGTCCCATCAAACCAGACGGTGTGCTCCACGGGCGTGCTGTCCGTACTGGAGGGATACTGCTGCACACCGCCAGAGCTCTGGATTTTCAACGCCACGCCGGTCGCGCCACCGCTATCCAGGGCAAAGAGCGATGGGTTGGTGGCGTCTGCCGTACCGTCCATCGTGACGTAGGCCTTCGTGGCGTAGGCACAATCTTTTAAGCCAATGCTGAAGCTTTTCTGGTTCAGCTCTTTACCCACTCTCACCGGCCGCTGGAGCACCACGGTATCCATATTGACATCAATATTGTCACTTTCCAGCTCACAGGTTGCCGCCTTAATGGTAATGGTGAAGTGGATATCGCCTGCTGAACCGATATTCGTCGGGGCTGCCATCGCTGAGGCCGTGAGCAGCAAACATGCTGGCATAAACGCATACATGGTTTTCATCCTGCTTACTCCACATCAATACGCATGGTGGCAATCCCTTCGAACTCCCCCGCGGCCGGCAATTTACCGGTGGTACTTATCGGGTAGGCCGAAATGGTCGTTGAGGCGGTACGGTGCGTATCATCGACCAGCGCGGATACGCTCATCTCCTGATTAACGCTGGTGTCATTAGGTACCAGAATTTTACCATTAGCCCCTTCAATCACCGCGCCGATATCCGGGTTGCCCATATCAATGGCGTTCGAATCATTCGCGTTTGGCATCCCCTCGATATGCAGGAAAATCTTTACGCCATCGGAAATATTGGTGCATTTAAACTGCAACTCTTTGGTAAATTTCGTGGCGTTCTTAGCAATTTGCCCTTTGCGATCTTTAAAATCGCTGGCCTTAAATTCACCAAATGGTATTTCCAGGGTACTGCCGCTGGAGAGTTCGCACCCCTGAGGGACGACAATGTTACCACTTAAATAAACAGACGATATCGGTATAGAGCCATACACACCTTTCTTCATCGTCGCATATATGTCAACGATTTTCGTCGAAGGGATTGTAAGCGATCCAACGAACGGATGTGTAATATACATAGACAGCTGCCCCATACTGCCTGAAGTCCAAGCAGTTTTAGGCCCAGAGCCATCATCACAATCATCATGTGAATAGACTTCATTCGATACATTTTCAAACGGAACCGTTCGGTACTCCCGTACACCACCAGATATATATACGGATGTCAAAATATCGATATTGGAATTTAGTGTGTAATATTCTAAAGACCCATTGTTATATCCAGCAGGTAGAGGAGAAACAGCTTTAAAGTAATTAAACTCTTTGTTGTCTACTCCAGGTGCACATTGGCAACTAGCCTGATAGCTAGTACCTAAATTCCAGGAATAAAAATCAGGAAGAGTTCCGCCAGCAACATTCATTGTTGTATCAGTAATCGTTTGATTGATTAATGCATTAAAGTTGTGCGTACCCCCATCCGGTGTGCATGGCCCCCAATCCGCCGCCGCCAGCACCTGGCCGGAAAACAGCGCTGACCCGCCCAGCAGGCCAGCAATCATCGTAAGCTTTTTAAACATAGTAAAATCCTTCCCTGTTACCGACAGACGGCATTCGCCATCACCACTCCGGCATTATCCTGTTGTTCCGGGAGCGTAAACGCCACGCGGCATTGCTGTGCCTGGCCTTTGCCCCAATTCACCTGCAGCGCGCCTTTCTCTGGCATTCCGCTGATATAGAGCTGTCCGTCTTCCCCGACGATGCTGCTGGACTCTTTTTTAGTGTCCAGAAGCGTGGCGGTTGCACCAAACGGTACCGCTTTGCCGTCAGGCTGAGTCAGATTCATCAGCACGCGGTAGCCCACGCGGGTATCGAAGCGAGCCCGGACAATCGCGCCGCGCGTTGGCACCACGTTGACGGAGGCCGTATCCAGATCAACCCGGTTGTTGAGACTGTCGCTTCGCAGTGAGACTTCCGTTTCACGGTACGGAGTGAGGTAAGGCACGACCGCGTTCCCCATCCAGTCCACTTCCACACCGCCGTTGTTGATGACGTGCGCACCGCGCGCGCCCGGCGCGGAGATAATGGCCATCGACTCGCCCAGCGGCTGAGAAAGCGTAATGCCTTCGCTGTGGGCAATCACGCCGCCGCGCAGACCGTAGTTCACCTGCTGGCCGTCGCGGTTGTAGTTGTAACCCAAGCTGGCACTCCCCACGCCGCCCTGATAATCCAGGTTCACGCTGCCGCTATTACCCACACCGTTACTACCGTACCCTTCCTGCACGCTATAGTTCAGGTTGCGGTCTTCCAAAGCACTACCGCTCACGCCCAGCTGCTGGGTGGTGCGGCCATGCTGATCTGTCGTGAGGTGGTAGTTACTCCACATGCGTCCCAGCGGAATCGACATGGAGAATGACAGCAGACGGTCGCTCTCATCCCACTCCGGGCTTTTCGTCCAGGTGTAGGCTACGCTGTAGTTCACGCGTCCAATACGCCCGTTATAACCGGCGTTCAGCGAGCGCTGTTTACCTTCATCGTTCCAGTAGTCCTGCTGCGTGACGTTAAAATAGACCGAACCCCAGGTGCCCAACTGCTGCGTCACGTTGCCCTGAATCTGGCTACGTTTGTGGTACTGGCTATACGAACTGTCCGCATCGCTGCGTACATCCGTCGCTTCCTGGAAGGTGTAGTAGCCGCTGGTCGAATACTTGTAACCCAGCAGACGGAAATCGGTACCGCTGTTAAAGCTCTTGGAGTAGAGGAAGCGGTAGGACTGACCTTCCGAACTTTCATCGTTAGCCAGGTTGCTTTTCGCCTGGGTCACGTCGATGGATACCGCACCGATGTAACCGAAGTTTTTACCTAAACCACCCGCCAGCGAGTAATAGTCGTCGGAGAAGATCGAACCACCGTAAACGGTAACGCCGTACGGCAGACCGTACATGGCATCCAGCTGCCAGAACTTCGGCTCGGCGCTGTCATAGTTACCGGCACGGTATTCCCCTGCAGAGAGGCTGTATTTCAGATGACCTTCACGCTGGAGGATCGCCACCGCGGAGAACGGCTGTACGAACTTCTGCTCGCTGCCATCCGCTTCTTTAATAGTGACCGTCAGGTCACCGCTGTTTGAGGTTGGGTACAGGTCATTAATTTCAAACGCACCCGGCTGAACAAACGTACGGTAGATAACGTAGTTATTCTGCTCAACGGTCACTTCGGCGTTACTTTTGGCAATACCGCGGATCACCGGCGCAAACCCACGCTGGCTGTCAGGCAGCATCTCTTCGTCGGAGGTTAGCTGTGCGCCGCGCATCTGAATGCTGTCAAAAATATCACCGGACGTTGAGGTATCCCCCAGCGTCAGCTGTGATTTCAGCGGCACAATGGCACGGCTTAACGAGGTGCCGATGTTATCCCATTTGTTGTTGCCATCGTTTCGTGTCCAGGTGCTGTAGTTACGTAAACGCCACGCGCCCAGGTTCATACCGCTGCGCAGGTTCAGATAGTAGCTGTCGCTGTTGTAACTGGTTTCACTGTCGTGCGCGTCATAGCTGGCGTTGCTACCGGAGAAGTTATAGTCCAGCAGCAGGGCATTCACCCCTTCGTCCCACTGGGATTCCGGTACCGTACCACGCGCCGTCTGCTTCATCGCGGCCTGCGGGAAGCTCATGATCAGCGTCTGGTCTGCAAAATTGAAATGGCTGGCGGCCTGAGGAATAATGTTTTCAAAGGCCACGCACGCTTCCGGCGGTGCCATTTTCAGCGCCGGGAAGCTGTCAATACGCACGCCCATGTCCTCAAGCTGCACGCGGCTTAAGCACGGCACCAGGCTTTCACCCATTTTTGCGCGCTGCGCTTCGGTCGCCGCCTTAAACTCCAGGGTGCGAGACTCCATTTTTTTATCGTTGACCACCACCGACACGCGGTATTTACCCGGCAGCTGTTCGGCTTTACTGGATTCATACATTGAAAGGTCAACGTGCTGGTCAATACCCGGCACATCTTCCAGAAAGCGCGGGTTAAATGTTCCCGCATACGCGGGGAGCGTGCCCGCAACCATCAGCGCAAGCGCGGACAGGGGGAAACGCGGGGTCTTATTGACCTGAGGAAGATGCGTCCATGGCATAGTAATAAACCTTCAAAACGTATTAATTAACGCGCTGAGTCAGCATGTCGCCAGCCGTACCGAAGTCATTAATAATGTTGTATTTGACTTCGTTTACCTTGCCGGTGCCGGCTGGCAGTTCAATATTCAACGAGCCTTTTGCCGGAACCATACCCGCTTTTTCAACAGCACGGCCATTGGCATAAAATTTATTAAAAGTGAGGTTAAAGGCAGATGGGTTTTCAACTTTGATCTGGTTAGCCCCTGCGCTGGTAAACTTCAGTTTGCTCCAGCCGTCCATGCTGTTGCCTTTCAGGCCAGCAGGGCGATAGAACAGTTTTAAGCGGGTACGCACGGCAATCTGCAGTACGTTTTTACCTTCCGCATTTTCACTTTTGGCTGGAATCGCTTTCACGTTAACCCAGTAAACGGACTCGCGATCCTGCGGTAACGTATTAGCGGTATTCACAATACGTAAGACGTTATTTTTCGTCGGGCTTAATTTAAATAAAGGTGGGGTGATGATAAACGGCGTCTTTTTATTACCGTTGGCATCATCAATCCATGACTGAATAAGGAATTCATCCGTGGTGCTTTTGTTATTGACCGTCAGAGAAGCTTCCTTTCTGCTGCCGTCATAAATAACGCGCGTGCTGCTTAATGCCACGCCGCCTGCAAAACTGTTTTGTGAAATCAGCGCCAGCGCCAGTGCTGCGCAAGATATCAAACGTAAGCGGTTCATGCTTCTCTCCCTGAGACTCCGCTGGAAAAAATGGCAACGGGGTTTCCGTTGCCATTGTGATTGTCTTCTACTAACGAAAAGTCGATTATTCGTAGGACAGGTTGAAGTCTACTTCTGCGTTACCGTAACCGGTGGTTACAGCGGCTTTGGTCGCAACGTAGTTAGCGGTGTAGTACAGCACGGTCTGACCAGCAGCCAGCGTGGTGGTGGATTTACCGGTGTTCATATCAACCGCTTTGTTAGCGTTGTCGTAGATACCGATGCCCACGCCAGTCGCAGAACCAGCTTCGGTGTTAACAGAAACCAGTTTCGCGTCGTCTGCATCTGCAACGCCGGTGAAGCTCACGTTAACTTTGGTTTTAGTGGTGATGTCGCAGTCTTCCAGTTTGATCTGGAAAGGAGTGGAAACAGATTTGTCGCCAACCGCTTTGAAGACAGATTTCTTAACCTGGCCCAGCACAACTTCCTGGTTCTGAGAGTCAGTAGAAATTACGCATGGCGCGTCAACGATTTCACCGCTGAATCGAACGGTGCCGTCACCGGATTCAGCAGCAAAAGCGGAAGTGGAAACTACAGCGAGAGCAGACAGTGCAAAAATAACCTTTTTCATTAAAAACTCCATTTATGACGGTAGATGACAGAACGCATCCTTAGGAATAACCTGCATTCTGTGAGGAAATGGAGTATATAGACGGGAATTTAGATTTTAAAATTAGAATAAATAAAGCTAATCTTTAGTCAAAATTAAAACTAAGTAAATTCATAAAGATATAAGACAGCCCGTACAAGCCGCTCTTTTATTAGGAATAAATCAATATAATTTATATATTGATTTTGACAATCTATAGATCAGTAAAATGGATGATCCTTCTTATTTAACGTTTCTCGGGTGAGAATTAATTATTCATTTGTGCTAAATCGAAAAAAGCGCCCGATGGGCGCTTTGTTGTCTGGCATGTCAAACGTTCGTTATGCATGCACTTCTTTAAATATTTCTCGCTGCGGCTGGCGAATCGTGGTTGACAGCGCCAGGGAAATAATCAGCAAGGCAAATATCACACAGAAGGTCACGTAGAACCCGCCGAACAGGGAAGCAATCAGCGAACCGCAAATACTGCCGATACCGAAGCCGAGATAAATGACACCGTAGTTTTTCGCCAGGTTGTTCAGGCCAAAGAACTCGCTCACCAGCGACGGGAAGACGGTAATGGTGCCGCCGAAATTAAAGGCCACGCAGGCAATCGCCGCAAAGAAGGTCGCTTCATTCAGTGGTGCAAACAGCAATGCCGCCATTCCTACCAGCGAAACCACCTGCCCAATCGTAATCACGCGGATGCGGGCAATTTTGTCAGACAGAATACCGAGCACCAGGCGACCCGAGAGGTTGGCAATGGAGATGACCGTCACCGCATTCGCCGCCGTCGCGGCATCCAGTTTTACCATCCCCTGAGCAATATCTTTCGCCACACCGATAACATACAGACCGCTCATGCAGGCCGTCAGGAACATCACCGCCAGCATCCAGTACTGCGGCTTACGCATGGACTGCGCGAGGGTGAAATCGTTCTCCACCACGCCGTTAACGGATTTCACTTCCTGCTGCGGGGCATCTTTCATCAGCGTAGCGCCAAACAGGATCATCACCAGGACGATTGCGCCCCAGATCATAAACGTTTTTTCGAGGCCAACGGATGCCAGCAGTTGGGAGTCGATAAATTTAAAGCCGAGGCTGCCCAGGCCATAGGAGCCGATGGCGAACGCGGAGATTAAGCCTTTACGCTCCGGGAACCACTTCACGCAGTTCGACAGCGTCAGCAGGTAACCTGCACCGTCGGCCAGCCCCACCAGCACGCCGGCGCTCAGCCACAGCATCATCAGGTTGCTGGAATGCGCCGTCAGGAAAAAGCCCAGCCCCAGCAGTATGCCGGACGCCATGGTCACACGCTTCACGCCAAAACGCTCCTGCAGCTTGCCCGCGACGGAAGACGAAATCGCCAGACCCAGGCTCAGCAGGCCGAAGGAGAACGCTACCTGGCTGACCGGGGCGTCGAGTTTGTCGGAAAGCGCGCTGTTAAACAGGCTCCAGGTATAGACCGATCCCAGCGCGAACTGGGTAACGATGGTGCCGAAGAGCGTGAGCCAGCGCGTACGGTTATAGGTTGATGTGTTCATGGCCGTTGTCCTGCAACAGAAATTAAGGGAATTCGCTGAGGACAACGATAAACAAAACCTTAATACCGATGGGGTAAAACGTCATGAAATGCAGGAAGAACGGAATGAAATGCCTGGAATCGGGAATGAATGACCTTGCCGGGGAAGAAAGCGATGGCAGGTTAGTACCTGCTATCGCTGCAAAGCCTGTGGTCATTGTTTTTAAGATGTTATCGTAACGTTTAAAAAAGTAACAATACTAAAAATTCGCGCTCACCCCCAGGGTATACAGAAACTCCTCACCAGTGGTGGTGCGTTCCCCCTGAGCCAGCGACGCATAGGCCGCCATGTGCGTATTAAACGGAATGTCTGTTCCCACGGTGACGTCCATCCAGTTACCGCTTTGAACAGGGGCTGGCGTTTGAGGCATGCCAAACTGCGATTTCCACTGGTTTTCACCAAACTGCTGGTTATAGCTAATCTGTGCCCAGGGACGAAGATCGCCGTACTGGGTATTCACGCGCCAGCCTAGCGTACTCACGCTGGCATGCCAGAGCGGATCGGCGAGCGTCTGCGTCGTCGCGCTATCACCAAACTCATTGATCATCATCGGCGTAGAGCCGTCATACCGCCAGGCCATCACCGGACCGGTGGTTACATGCGACGAAACCGGAAAATTCCAGCCTACACTCATCGCCGCTTCCGTTTTAGCACCAGATGGCAGAGCCAGGGCCAGCCCCGGCGAATTTTGGGAAGACTGAATTCGCTCAGCCAGAATATCCTCGTAACGCGGTTGGTGATCCGCGTCCCATGTATAGCGTTCAGCCGTATTATTTTGGGCGTCTGAAACGATATATTCCTGTTGCCAGGCAGATGCTGTATTACACAACAACAGGCAGGCTGAAATCCCCACCAGACCAGAAGCGGCATGGCGACCACTGATTTTTTTTATCATCATCAAAGCGACCCCAGAGAGAGCCGAATTCGGCGATATTTGTCGTTATTCAGGAAGACTTGAGAGAGCATATGGCCCTGTATTAACTATTGTCTTTATAGTAAACACGTCAAGCCAGTCAGAACGAAATTTTTGCGAAATCAGTATCAATAAGGGAGAGGACGAATGGAACGTTGCGGTTGGGTTAGCCAGGATCAGCTTTATATCGACTATCACGATCGGGAATGGGGCATACCGGAGACGGATGGCAAAAAACTCTTTGAGATGATCTGCCTGGAGGGCCAGCAGGCAGGATTATCATGGATTACGGTACTGAAGAAACGCGAAAACTACCGCAACGCCTTCCACCAGTTCGATCCCGTTGCCGTCGCCGCCATGACCGAAGATGACGTAGAACGGCTGGTGCAGGATGCCGGTATCATCCGCCATCGCGGTAAAATCCAGGCCATCATCGGCAACGCCCGCGCCTGGCTGGCGATGGAACAAAACGGCGAACCGTTCTCAGCGTTTGTCTGGTCGTTCGTGAATAACGATCCGCAAATCACGCAGGCCGCCACGCTGGCGGAGATCCCGGCGTCCACGCCTGCGTCGGACGCGCTCTCTAAAGCGCTGAAAAAACGCGGCTTTAAGTTTGTCGGCTCCACCATCTGCTACGCCTTTATGCAGGCCTGTGGACTGGTCAACGACCATGTCACCGGCTGCTTCTGTCATCCGGGGAGGCAACATGATCCGCAAATGGCAAAGTGAAAATGCCGATCCGCTCATGAGCCTGTGGCTTGAAAGCACCACCGAGGCGCACCCGTTTATTAGCGCGAGCTACTGGCAAGAGAATGAAGCCATGGTGCGGGAGGTCTACCTGCCCGCGGCAGAAACCTGGGTGTGGGAAGAAGAAGGCGCGCCGCGCGGGTTTATCAGCGTCATACAGTCGCAGTTTGTGGGGGCGCTGTTCGTTACGCCTGCGTATATCGGGCACGGTATTGGACGCGCGCTGCTGAACCATGTTCAACAGCGCTTCCCGCACTTAAGCCTGGAGGTGTATCAGAAAAACGTCCGGGCGGTGAATTTCTATCATGCTCAGGGCTTTCGCATCGAAGACAGCGCCTGGCAAGATGATACTCAGCATCCGACGTGGATCATGAGCTGGCAGGCGGATCAAACGCCGTTAAGGTAAGCTCGGGCCCCTCATATTTCTCGACCCAGGCCAGCGCCGTGTTCCCCGCGCAACCGTTCCCCAGCTTCGAGCTGGGGAGATCTTTGGTCAGCACGTTAACCGCCCCGTTTTTACAGATACCGCCTTCGGCGGGCTCAAGGTCGGGCCATGCCCCCTGGTGAATACAGATCACGCCCGGCTTAATCCCGTCGCTGACCACCGCTCCTGCCAGCACCTGTCCACGCGAGTTCCAGACGCGCACCACGTCGCCGTCTGCAATCCCGCGGGCTTTCGCGTCAAAAGTATTCAGCGTAATCGGCTCTCGCCCCGCAACCGCATACTGCTCGCGCAGTGAAGTGTAGTTAAGCTGGCTGTGGAGACGATGCGCGGGATGGGCAGACAATATCTGGAGCTGTTCAGGCAGCGCATTGCCGTGCCACTCGTCCGGCTCCAGCCACGAAGGGTGTGGCGGACAATCAGCATAACCAAAGCTGGCGATGCGCTCGCTGTAGATCACAATCTTGCCGCTCTCCGTTTTTAGCGGATGGTTTTCCGGGTCCCGGCGGAAATCGGCGAAACGGACAAACCGGGCGTTCTGTTCGCTTTCCGGCATTTCGAGAATCTGATTCGCCTCCCAGAACTCAGCAAATGGCGGAAGCGTCACGCCCTGCGCCGCACCGCGCTGCCCGGCGATCTGATAGAAACTCTCCAGCCACTGCAGGTCATTTTTCCCTTCGGTAAATCGCTCGCGACCGCCCGCTTCCCACAGCTCGCTCAGTTCGGCAAATACGTCAAAATCATCACGCGCTTCATCACGCGGGGCCACAACGCGCTTCATCGGTACCATATGCTGGTTGCTGTAATCGCCGGTCATGGTGAGATCGTTACGTTCAAACGACGTGGTCGCCGGCAGCACGATATCGGCGTGTTTGGCCGAGGCGGTCCAGAAGCACTCGGAAATCACCACCAGCTCAGGCTTTTGCCAGGCGCGGATCAGGCGATTGGTATCCTGGTGGTGCGTAAAGTTCGCCCCGCCCGCCCACCAGACAAACTTAATGTCCGGGAAGTGGCGGTCCAGACCGTTGTGCTGATAAAAACCGCCCGGCTTTTCCAGGGCTTCAACGATCCGCGCCACCGGAATTTTATCCACGGCATCCACGCCGCCCTGCACCGAGCCTTGCAGGGACGCCAGCACCGCCGCTTTACGCGTTGGGTTACCGCCGTTCGCAAAATGATAGGAAAGACCAAAACCGCCCCCCGGCGTACCAATCTGTCCAAGCATTGCGGCAAGCGTCACCAGCATCCAGTGTTTCTGCTCGCCGAACTGCTGGCGCTGCATCCCCCAGCCGGACATTAACATCGTGGTGTTTTTATGGAACAGCCCCGCCAGTTCGCGGATTTTAGCGGCAGGAATGCCACAAATTTCTGCGGCCCACTCTGCCGTTTTCACTACCCCATCGGACTGGCCCGTCAGGTAGTCGGCGAATTTGTCGAAGCCAGAGGTGCAGCGGGCGAGGAAATCGCGGTCGTGCCAGCCGTTCTCCAACAGCGTATGGGCGATGCCCAGCATCATCGCCACGTCGGTGCCCATATGCAGGGCAATCCACTCGGCGCTGTCGCCGAAGAAATCCATGGTTTCAGAGCGCATTGGGTCAATGCAGATGATGCGCTTGCCGCTTTTGCGCAGCGCGTCGAAATACCCAATGCCCTGCTCGTCGCTGGCATTCCAGGCAATTTTCAGCGTGTTGAGGGGGTTAGCGCTCCACAGCACCACCACGTCGGTATGCGCCAGCACCAGCGGCCAGCTGGTCTGCTGCTGGTACACTTCGTTCCCGCCCACGACGTACGGCATGATCGCCTGCGCCGCGCCGGTGGAGTAATCCCCCAGATGACCGGTATAGCCTCCCGCCAGGCTCATATAGCGCTGCAGCAACGTCGAGGCCTTATGCAGCACGCCGTTAGAACGCCAGCCGTAGGAGCCGGCGAAAATGGACGACGGCCCGTAGCTGTCGCGAATGCGCCTGTGCTGGGCGTGGATCAGCGCCAGCGCGTCATCCCAGCTCACGCGAACAAACTCATCCTGACCACGGATCCCCTGCGGCTTGTCCGGCGAGGCCAGAAAACCTTTACGCACCATCGGCCAGCGCACGCGCGTTTTGCTGTGCACCTGATCGCGAACGACGGTCTGTAACGAGTTGGGATGTTGTGTTGGCAGTGCCCCACGGGACGACAGAACATTTTCGCCATCGGTTTCGACCAGCATCGGCCCCCAGTGGGCGGCGGTCAGAATGGTTTTTGTTGAGGTGCTCAAGCGTGCGCTCCTGGTTGCGTGCAGGTTTTACGGCCTTCTCGGTGAGGCCGTTTATGGTTTGTCACAAATTTCAGAGTTATACCCGGAATTTTCTCCGTATCTGGACGTCATAATCAACTGCCACGCTCGCCGTGGCAAAGAATAAAAAGGATTAAGGAAAGAAGATGAAAAAACGCGTACTCGTTATTGCCGCTCTGGTGAGCGGTGCACTGGCTGTTTCTGGCTGCACAACCAACCCTTACACCGGTGAGCGCGAAGCGGGTAAATCCGGCATCGGCGCGGGCATCGGCTCGCTGGTAGGCGCAGGCGTTGGGGCGCTCTCCTCCTCCAAGAAAGACCGCGGTAAAGGTGCGCTGATTGGCGCAGCGGCGGGCGCGGCTCTGGGCGGCGGCGTTGGTTATTACATGGACGTACAGGAAGCAAAACTGCGCGACAAAATGAAGGGAACCGGGGTGAGCGTCACCCGCAGCGGCGATAACATCATCCTGAACATGCCGAACAACGTCACCTTTGACAGCAGCAGCGCAACGCTGAAACCCGCGGGTGCGAACACCCTCACCGGCGTGGCAATGGTGCTGAAAGAGTACAACAAGACAGCCGTGAACGTGATTGGCTACACCGACAGCACCGGCAGCCAGGATCTGAACATGCGCCTGTCCCAGCAACGCGCCGATTCCGTGGCCAGCTCGCTGATTACCCAGGGCGTTGAAGCGAACCGCATCCGCACCAGCGGCATGGGCCCTGCCAACCCTATCGCCAGCAACAGCACGGCGGAAGGCAAAGCGCAGAACCGTCGTGTAGAGATTACGTTGAGTCCAATTCAGTAATCGCATTTCCCCCTCTCCCCGTGGGAGAGGGTCGGGGTGAGGGCATCAGACCGCACACCCCGGCATGAACCACTTGCCATCGTTGATTTTCCCGCTAAGGTATTCTCACTAAATTCAGGGAAATCAGCGATGAGCAAACCAGCCCGGGCCACCATCAGCGACGTGGCGAAAGCCGCCAAAACCGGTAAAACCAGCATTTCGCGCTACCTTAACGGCGAGAAACACCTGCTGTCCGATGCGCTGCTGGCGCGTATTGAACAGGCCATTGCCGATCTCGACTACCGTCCCAGCCTTATGGCACGCGGGCTCAAACGCGGCCGCACCCGTCTGATTGGCCTTATCATCGCCGATATCACCAACCCCTACTCCGTCAACGTCCTCAGCGGTATCGAGGCCGCCTGTCGCGAGAAGGGTTTCACGCCGCTGGTCTGTAATACCAATAATGAAGTCGACCAGGAGCTGCACTATCTCGATCTGCTGCGCAGCTATCAGGTCGAAGGAATTGTGGTTAACGCGGTAGGCATGCGTGAAGAGGGCCTGAACCGCCTGCAGCAATCCTCCCTGCCCATGGTCCTTATCGATCGTAAAATCCCGGAATTCGCCTGCGATGTGGTTGGGCTGGATAACACCCAGGCAGCCACAACCGCTACCGAGCACCTGATCGAACAGGGCTTCGAGGCGATTCTGTTCCTGAGCGAACCGCTGGGCATGGTAAATACCCGACGCGATCGCCTAGCGGCATTTCGCGCCACGCTTGCACGTTATCCCGGCGTCATCGCCGAAAATGCCGAAACGCCGCTTCACGAAGCCGACCAGCTCGACAATACCCTGCGCCAGTTCCACACCCGACATCGCGGGATGCGCAAAGCCGTTATCTCCGCCAACGGGGCGCTGACGCTGCAGGTCGCCCGCTCCCTCAAGCGCATTGGCCTGCACTGGGGCAGCGACATCGGTCTGCTGGGCTTTGATGAGCTGGAGTGGGCGGAGCTGGCAGGCGTTGGTATCACGACCCTCAAACAGCCCACCTGGCAGATTGGCTATGCCGCTGTAGAACAAGTGGTTCGTCGTATTGAAGGCACCAGCGATGCCGTACGCGAACAGGTCTTCTCCGGCGAGCTGATCGTTCGCGGCTCCACCGCCCGTTAATTTCCCCTTGTGATAGCGATCATAAATTCGACATCCTGACCTTTTCTTTGGAACCGGTTCCATCTAGCGTAATAGTATTGATATGTTGCGATGGAGTCCGAAGATGGGCAGGAAAATTATGGTGGTCACCGCCGCGTACGGCGCGGAACAGGTGCGACAGGCTGGCGGTCAGCGGGCGATGCTTCCCGTTATTGCAGGCGCAGGGGCAGACGGCGTGGAGATCCGCCGGGAACTGTTCAGCAGCGAAGAGCTGCTGGCGCTGCCTGCGCTGGGCGAATCCATTGAGCTGCTCGGCCTGCTGGCGTGCTACTCCGCCCCCGCAGCCCTGTTTATGCCCGACGGCACCCTCAACCCGGACCTGACCCGCTACCTCTCTGAGGCCAGCACCCTTAACGCCCTGTGGCTGAAGGTTTCCCTGGGTCATTTCCGCGACGCGCAGCCTCTCGACGCCCTGCGCGCCCTGCTGAATGCCAGCGGTATGGCGCTGGTCGTGGAGAACGATCAGACCGACTGCGGTCAGCTCGCGCCGATGCAGCGCTTCCAGGCCGCCTGTCGGGAAATGGCGTTGCCCGTCACGCTGACCTTCGACATGGGCAACTGGCTGTGGGTGGGCGATTCGCCTGAGGAGGCCGCGCGTCGCCTGGCCCCTGCGGTGAGCTATATCCACGTTAAAGCCGCCGTGCCGCATAAAGATAACTTCCGCGCCGTGGCGCCTGACCACGCCGATGCGCGCTGGCTGGATCTGCTCGGCCAGCTGCCTGCCGATGCCCCGCGCGGTATCGAGTTCCCGCTGGAAGGGACGGATTTAACCGCCGTTACCCGCCATTACGTCAATCTGCTGCGCGAGGAGTAAACCATGCACAAGACGCTGGATGTCATCACGATCGGCGAAGCCATGGCGATGTTTGTCGCCACTGAAACGGGCGAACTGAGCGCGGTAGAGCACTTTATCAAGCGCGTGGCGGGCGCAGAGCTGAACGTCGCGACCGGACTGGCGCGTCTCGGCCTGAACGTCGGCTGGCTCAGCCGCGTGGGGGACGACAGCTTTGGCCATTTCGTCCTCGACTCACTGAAAAAAGAGGGTATTGATGCCGCAGGTGTCACCCTTGATGGACGCTTCCCTACCGGCTTTCAGCTTAAATCTAAGGTCGAAAATGGAACCGATCCCATTGTGGAGTATTTCCGTAAAGGATCGGCGGCAAGCCACCTCTCTGTGGCGGATTACCACGCCGACTATTTCGCCTCCGCACGCCACCTGCACCTGAGCGGTGTGGCGGCAGCGCTCTCTGCCAGCTCGTATGAACTGCTGGACCATGCGGCAACGACCATGAAGTCGCAGGGCAAAACGATCTCTTTCGATCCGAACCTGCGCCCGGTTCTGTGGAAAAGCGAAGCGGAAATGGTCGAGAAGCTCAACCGCCTGGCATTCCGGGCGGACTGGGTGCTGCCGGGCCTGAAAGAAGGGATGATCCTGACCGGCGAAAGCACGCCGGAAGGCATTGCCGATTTCTACCTGAATCAAGGGGTAAAAGCGGTGGTGCTGAAGACCGGTGCCGATGGCGCATGGTTTAAGACGGCCGATGGTGAACAGGGCGCGGTCGCCGCGGTGAAGGTTGAGAACGTGGTCGACACCGTCGGCGCGGGCGATGGCTTTGCCGTGGGCGTTATTAGCGCGCTGCTGGAAGGCAAATCACTGCAGCAGGCCGTCGCGCGGGGCAACAAGATTGGCTCGCTGGCCATTCAGGTGCAGGGCGACAGCGAAGGATTACCAACGCGAGCAGAGCTTAACGAATAAACATTCCCCTCACCCTAACCCTCTCCCCAGAGGGGCGAGGGAATGACTTGCTCCCTCTCCCCTCTGGGGAGAGGGCCGGGGTGAGGGGCATAAATCGCACTCAACAAAACAAGCCACCGTGTACCCTACAGACAACGGCGGTAACAACCTCAACAACAGAGGCAAGCCTATGAACAGTTCGACCAATGCAGTAAAACGCTGGTGGTACATCATGCCAATCGTGTTTATCACGTACAGCCTGGCGTATCTTGACCGTGCCAACTTCAGCTTCGCGTCCGCGGCGGGGATCACAGAGGACCTTGGCATCACCAAAGGTATCTCCTCCCTGCTGGGTGCCCTTTTCTTCCTGGGCTACTTCTTCTTCCAGATCCCCGGTGCGATTTATGCGGAACGCCGCAGCGTGCGCAAGCTGATCTTCGTCTGCCTGATCCTGTGGGGCGCCTGCGCGTCACTGACCGGCGTGGTGAACAATATTCCTGCCCTGGCCGCCATTCGCTTTATCCTCGGCGTCGTTGAGGCGGCGGTCATGCCGGCGATGCTGATCTACATCAGCAACTGGTTTACCAAATCCGAACGCTCGCGCGCGAATACCTTCCTGATCCTCGGTAACCCGGTCACGGTACTGTGGATGTCGGTGGTGTCTGGCTACCTGATCCAGTCCTTCGGCTGGCGCGAGATGTTTATCATCGAAGGGGTACCCGCGATTATCTGGGCATTCTGCTGGTGGGTGCTGGTAAAAGATAAGCCTGCACAGGCAAAGTGGCTTTCCGAAGATGAAAAAGCCGCACTGCAGGCGCAGCTGGATAAAGAACAGCAGGGGCTGAAGGCGGTACGTAACTACGGCGAAGCCTTCCGCTCCCGCAACGTTATCCTGCTCTGCGCGCAGTATTTTACCTGGAGTATCGGTGTATACGGCTTTGTGCTGTGGCTGCCGTCGATTATCCGCAGCGGCGGTGAAAACCTCGGCATGGTTGAGGTGGGCTGGCTCTCTTCCGTACCGTATCTCGCCGCGACCATCGCCATGATCGTCGCATCATGGGCATCGGACAAGCTGCAGAACCGTAAGCTGTTTGTCTGGCCGCTGCTGCTGATCGCTGCCTTTGCGTTCATTGGCTCATGGGCCGTCGGCGCGAATCACTTCTGGGCCTCTTACGCCCTGCTGGTTATTGCCGGTGCCGCCATGTACGCCCCGTACGGTCCGTTCTTTGCCATCATCCCGGAAATGCTGCCGCGTAACGTCGCGGGCGGTGCAATGGCATTGATTAACAGTATGGGTGCGCTGGGGTCGTTCTGCGGCTCCTGGTTTGTGGGCTACCTGAACGGTGCCACCGGCAGCCCGTCTGCATCGTACATCTTTATGGGGGTAGCGCTTTTCGCCTCCGTGTGGCTTACTCTGATTGTTAAGCCTGCTAATAATCAACAGCACCCCGTCGGTGCACGCCACGCCTGAATCCTTAAAAATCAACGGAGATTAGCATGAAGCCGTCCGTCATTTTGTATAAAGCACTGCCGGAAGATCTGCAGAAACGCCTGGAAGAACACTTCACCGTTACGCAGGTGAAAAACCTGAGCCCGGAGACCGTGGCGCAGCACGCCGACGCGTTCGCGAGCGCCGAAGGCATGCTGGGTTCAAGCGAAAAAGTGGATATCGCCCTGCTGGAGAAAATGCCGAAGCTTCGTGCTACCTCTACCGTTTCAGTAGGTTATGATAACTTCGACGTGGATGCCCTGAACACCCGTAAAATCCTGCTGATGCACACGCCGCATGCCCTGACGGAAACCGTGGCCGACACGCTGATGGCACTGGTACTCAGCACGGCCCGTCGCGTGGTGGAAGTGGCCGGGCGAGTGAAAGCTGGCGAATGGACAAAAAGCATTGGGCCGGACTGGTTCGGCGTGGATGTGCATGGCAAAACGCTGGGCATCGTGGGCATGGGGCGTATCGGGCTGGCGCTGGCTCAGCGCGCGCATTTCGGCTTCAACATGCCGATTCTGTATAACGCGCGTCGCCATCACAGCGAAGCTGAAGAACGCTTTAACGCGCGTTACTGTCAGCTGGATACGCTGCTGCAGGAAGCCGACTTTGTCTGCCTGATCCTGCCGCTGACGGATGAAACGCGCCATCTGATCGGCAAATCCGCGTTTGAAAAAATGAAGAAGTCCGCCATCTTCATCAACGCGGGTCGCGGCCCGGTGGTGGATGAGAAGGCGCTGATTGAGGCGCTGCAAAACGGCGAGATCCACGCCGCGGGTCTGGACGTGTTTGAGCAGGAGCCGCTTCCGGTGGATTCCCCGCTGCTGAGCATGCCAAACGTCGTTGCCCTGCCACACATCGGCTCAGCCACCCATGAGACGCGCTACAATATGGCGGCGACGGCAGTAGACAACCTGATTGCCGCGCTTGCTGGAAAAGTGGATAAGAACTGCGTTAACCCTCAGATCCAACAGTAGAAACGAAAAAACCCGCCAGAAGGCGGGTTTTTGAATTTTGTGCTACTGGGTTGGAAGCTTACAGGCTTACAACGTTACCAGCTGCTGGGCCTTTAGCGCCGCTTTCGATGGTGAAGGAAACTTTCTGACCTTCGTCCAGAGATTTGTAGCCATCGTTCTGGATAGCAGAGAAGTGTACGAACACGTCTTTAGAGCCATCGTCAGGAGTGATGAAGCCGAAACCTTTATCAGCGTTGAACCATTTAACCAGACCAGTCATTTTAGCAGACATAGAAATTACCTTATTAACAAATATATTGTGCCTTCCGGCTTGATGGATTGCGTTACAGATTTTTAAGCGATGAAGGAAGGGTCACTACGAAGGGTATCTATGGATAACAATCTGGACTGCTTTACTAAACTGCTTTAGGTCTGTGTAACAAACCGACGCAGACAGTTATACCGATGTGGTAGAGGAATGACAAGCGTTATTTTCTGAATGCCGAAAAAAAACCCCGCCTGAAGCGGGGTTTTTCAGTTTATTCTGTGGCAGCAACTGCTGCGCCCCACGCCTGGCTAAAGGCCTGGTGCTGGGCGGCCAGCGGCCCAATCAGCGTATTGTACTGACTTGCCTGCTGCGAGGTCGGGAACTGAATGCCGTTGGCAACAAAGCTCACCTGCGTACCCTGCTGGGAGATAAAATCTCCGACCTGAACCAGCTGCTGAGTGAAGACTTGCGCGGCCGGGATCAGCGGTTGTATCGCTTCAGACGGTTTCGTCACCACTTTCTCATACACTTTATCGAAGACCGGTTTGAGGTCCTCGCCCTGCTTCAGCGCAGAACGTGACGCGTCAGCCTGCATTTTCGCATTCTGCAGCTGCTGGCTCAGCACGCCGAGCGCGCCGTTGGACTGGCGCAGCGGCTCGCGCTGAGTCATATAATCCTGGGGAACACGGATGGCGTTCACGCTATCCACTACCGGGCGGATACCCGAGTCCATCGCCTGGCTCACCTGCTGTGAATACCCATAAAGAATGGCGTAATCGGACACAAAGGGGCCAAACTGTTTTTTCTGATCCGCAGTCAGCGTCGGCAACCGCTCGCCGCTGCGCATCACTGTATTCTGCAGAAAATCGATAAACGCTTTGCGCTGATCGCCTTCTTTATCAAAACACCCACTCAGGCTAACTACCATTAACAACGCCGCAATAGGCGCAAACCAGCGAGAGCAGGACTTTCCTGTCGCCATTTTATTACTCCTTTCACCCAAAAAAGCGCACACCGGCACACGCGTGCCCGACGCTGACAAGGATAGTCCAGGTCAGCCTTGCAAGATACTCTTTTCATGTAAAACGGCTATTGCCGATTTATTTCTTACTATTTACAAAAAAATACCTGGCGAAGCCGACATATGGTTAATCAGGTAATTAGCATAACTATCCATATAGCTGAATCGGATAAAGCGATCGTTACCGCACGATTAATCACAGCCGTGACGATCCTGGGTTTGTATTAGGGACTATTCTTAATTGGCTCTCTGATGTTCTTGATCACGATGTGAGATTTAAGAGGAGTTCTCAATGGAATATAAAGATCCTGAGTTTGAGCTGCTGAGCAGTCTGGAACAGATCGTTTTTAAAGATGTACCGCAGACCATTACCCTGCAACAAAAATCCAATCCCTTTACAGAATATGAGCAATTGCGCAAAGGGACAGGACTGAAAACGGAAGAATTCGCCAGAGCGATGGGTGTCAGCGTGGCTATGGTGCTGGAGTGGGAGTCAAAACGAGAGAAACCCACCCCAACCGAGTTAAGGCTGATGCGCCTGATTCAGGCCAACCCTGCACTCAGCAAACAGATAGCGTAGTGAAGATTGAATGCCCCCGCCTCTGCGGGGGCTTGTGTTTAAAGGCTCTCGAAACGCCAGCCCGTCTCCTCCCACACCATCTCATGCGTCAACGTTAACCCTTTTAAAAACGCATCATCGTGTGACACCACCAGCAGCGCGCCGGGGAAACACGCCAGTGCCGCTTCAATGGCCTGCACCGAGGCCAGATCCAGATGGTTGGTCGGTTCATCCAGCAGCAGGAGCTGCGTGGCCTCCGCGCGCCATAGCACGCAGGCCAGCGCAGCCTTCAGACGCTCGCCGCCGCTCAGTTCCGCCAGCGGAAGCGAAACTTTATCGGCCCCCAGCTGAAGCTGGGCTAAACGGGTTCGTAACATGCCCTCTTCCAGAGGCGTATTGCCCAGGTTGAGGTGCGTCATGACCGACTGCGAGAGATCGAGCCGGGAAAGATGCTGATCGAGATAAGCGCAGCTGACCGACACCTTACAGATTCCTGAACGCTGGCGAATGTCGCCGAGGATTGTTTTCAACAGCGTCGATTTCCCGCAGCCGTTCGGCCCTTTTAGCGCCACGCGCATCGGTCCATCCATCCGCCAGTTGAGTGGTGGTAAAGACACATGCGGCAGCACCAGATCCTCCAGCACCAGCACCTGTTTGCCTTCCGGGATCTGGCTCCCCGGCAGGGTGAACATCACCGGGCTATCTTCTTCAACCCGCTCACGCGCCTTGTTTACCGCGGCGTTCAGGGCTTCATTTTGCTCGCTATGCTGCTTTTTCCATGAGCCGATCCGCTCCTTCGCCGCGCCTTTGTATTTGACCCGTTCAAACGACGCGATATTCAGGGTATCGACGGTGCGCAATGTTTTTGCTGAACGCCGCTGGCTGTCGTCATGCTCTTTTTGCATGCGTGCGCGGGTGCGTTTGCGTTCCGTGGCAGCATGCTCCAGCGCCGCTCGGGCCGCCTGCTGTTCGGCATCGCGCTGGGTTTGATAATCCGCATAATTCCCGCCGTAGCTGCGCAGGCCGCCGCTGCTCAGCTCAAGGATACGCGGCACCTTCGCCAGCAGTTCGCGGTCATGGGAGGCCACCAGCACGCCGCCCTGATAACGGGCAAGCTGGTCGTAGAACCACGCCCTGCCTTGTCGATCGAGATGGTTTGTGGGTTCGTCCAGCAGCAGATAATCCGCTTCAGCAGTAAATGCACCGCACAGCAGCGCGCGAATGCGCTCGCCGCCGCTGAGCTCACCGGCTGGCTTATCAGGATCAAACGGCGGAAGTTTCGCCCGGGCAAACGCCTCGCCCAGACGTTCAGCTAAATCCCACAATCCATCAAGCGTTTCCAGATCGTCAGGCTGGTAATCACCGCTGTCGATGCGCGCTCGCGCCGCGAAGATGGCCTCAAACCCGAGCAGTTCAGCCAGCATCGTATGCGGCAAAATGTCCTGCTGCTGAGCCACATAAACATGTGTTCCGGTACGTTCGATATGCCCGCTTGCAGGCTCATCAAGCCCCGCCAGCAGACGCAGCAGACGCGTTTTCCCGCTGCCGTTGCGGCCCACCAGCGCGCACAGGGAGGATTCCAGAGAAAGATTCAGCGGACCAAAAAGGGTATCGCCCGTCGGAAACTGACAGGTGACCTGATGCAAAATAAAAGAAGGGGACTGCGCAAAATGAGCCATAAGCACTCCTGAATGAAATCAAAACATCCCCTGCCGACGCGGTGGCGTTTAGCAAGGATCGAAATTCATCAGTCGTGTTTGTTCATTTTTGGGGGGCGCTCCAGAGCGAGAAATTTAACGGAGATAAGGATAGCGGTAATGGGTTGACCATTTCAAGGTTAAATTTTGGGCGACACGGTATAAAAAAACCCGCCGAAGCGGGTTTTTCTCACCTGTAGGCCCGAGCAAGCGAAGCGCCGCCGGGCAGCGGGCACATTACTGCAGCAGCGAAATATCCGCTACGCGCAGGAACAGCTCGCGCAGTTTCTCGAGCATAGAGAGACGGTTAATACGCAGCTCTTTATCTTCTACGTTCACCATCACTTTCTCGAAGAAGGCGTCGATAACGTCACGCAGCTCGGCCAGCTCCACCAGCGCTTCCTGGTAGCGACCTTCCGCGAAGTACGGCTCGAGCTTGTCGCGCAGCACCACAACCTGCATCGCCAGAGCGATCTCTTCCGGCTCTTTCAGGGTCGCGGCGTTCACGCGCTCGTTCAGCGTCTCGTCGGATTTCGCCAGAATGTTGGATACACGCTTGTTGGCCGCGGCCAGGGCAGATGCCGCTTCCAGGGTACGGAAGTGGGAAACCGCCTTCATACGCGCATCGAAATCAGCCGGACGGGTCGGACGACGCGCCAGCACCGCCTGAATGGTGTCAACGG
The DNA here is from genome assembly GCF_041399405.1 of Enterobacter sp. KB-280D8. Taxonomy (NCBI): domain Bacteria; kingdom Pseudomonadati; phylum Pseudomonadota; class Gammaproteobacteria; order Enterobacterales; family Enterobacteriaceae; genus Enterobacter; species Enterobacter sp. KB-280D8. The sequence goes on along the minus strand of NZ_JBGKEC010000005.1, from coordinate 197,256 downwards.
AGTAACCTTCGTCCTGATACCAGGCGCGGAAACGGCCGAGCATAAAGTCGATCACGTCATCCACAACGTTCGCGTTGGTCAACTTGTCGCCGTAAAGACGCACCGCTTCTTCGGTCAGGGTCTGCAGATCGAGGTTCAGGTTCTTCTCAACGATGATACGCAGCACGCCCAGCGCAGCACGACGCAGCGCAAACGGGTCTTTGTCGCCTTTCGGATGCTGACCGATACCAAAGATACCCGCCAGGGTGTCCATCTTATCGGCAATCGCTACGGCGCAGGCCACCGGGTTGGACGGCAGATCGTCACCCGCAAAGCGCGGCTGATACTGCTCGTTCAGGGCCACGGCCACGTCTTCCGCTTCGCCATCGTGACGCGCATAGTGCATGCCCATCACGCCCTGGGTGTCGGTAAATTCGAACACCATGTTGGTCATCAGGTCGCACTTGGAGAGCAGGCCCGCACGCGTCGCGTGGTTAACGTCGGCACCGATTTCACGGGCAATCCAGCCGGACAGCTCCGCGATACGGTCGGTCTTGTCGCGCAGCGTACCCAGCTGCTGCTGGAACAGCACGGTCTGCAGGCGCGGCAGGTTATCTTCCAGACGCTTTTTACGGTCGGTATTGAAGAAGAACTCGGCATCCGCCAGACGCGGGCGCACCACTTTTTCGTTACCGGAGATAATCTGGCTCGGATCTTTCGATTCGATGTTCGCCACGAAAATGAAGTTTGGCAGCAGCTTGCCGTCGTTGGCATAGACCGGGAAGTACTTCTGGTCACCCTTCATGGTGTACACCAGCGCTTCAGCCGGAACGGCGAGGAATTTCTCTTCGAACTTCGCGGTCAGCACAACCGGCCATTCAACCAGAGAGGTGACTTCTTCCAGCAGGCTGTCGCTCAGGTCGGCATTACCGCCAATCTTGCGCGCCGCTTCTTCCGCGTCCGCCTTAATTTTGGCTTTACGCTGTTCGTAGTCGGCAATGACCTTACCGCGCTCCAGCAGGATTTGCGGGTACTGGTCGGCATTGTCGATGGTGAACTCAGGCTCGCCCATAAAGCGGTGGCCGCGGATCACGCGATCGGACGCCACGCCCAGAATGGTGGCCGGAATAACGGTATCGCCCAGCAGCAGGGTCACGGTGTGAACCGGACGCACGAAGTGAACGTCAGACGCGCCCCAGCGCATCAGCTTAGGAATCGGCAGCTTAGCCAGAGAGGTTGCGATCATGTTCGGCAGTAGTGCTTCCGCGCTTTCACCTTTCACGTGCGCACGATACAGCAGCCACTCGCCTTTATCGGTGGTCAGACGCTCGGCCTGATCAACGGTGATGCCGCAGCCGCGCGCCCAGCCCTCAGCCGCTTTGCTCGGCTTGCCTTCCGCGTCGAACGCCTGGGCAATCGCCGGGCCACGTTTTTCGACTTCACGATCCGGCTGAGAGGCCGCCAGATTTGCCACTTTCAGCGCCAGACGGCGCGGTGCAGCAAACCACTCAATTTTACCGTGCGCCAGGCCAGCGTTATCCAGCTCGGCAGTCACGTTCGCAGCAAAAGATTCAGCCAGGCTGCGCAGGGCTTTTGGTGGCAGCTCTTCGGTGCCGATTTCCACCAGGAAAGTTTTCTCAGACATGGCCGCCTCTTATTTGTTTCGGTTGCACATCGGGAAGCCAAGGGCTTCACGGGACGCATAGTAAGCTTCTGCAACGGCTTTGGTCAGGGTACGAATACGCAGAATGTAGCGCTGACGTTCAGTCACGGAGATCGCTTTGCGGGCGTCCAGCAGGTTGAAGCTGTGGGCGGCCTTCAGAATACGCTCGTAGGCAGGCAGCGGCAGCGGAGTCTCCAGCGCCAGCAACTGCTGCGCTTCTTTCTCGTACTGCTCGAAGCAGGTGAACAGGAAATCTACGTCCGCGTATTCGAAGTTATAGGTGGATTGCTCCACTTCGTTCTGATGGAACACGTCGCCGTAGGTGGTTTTACCCAGCGGGCCGTCGCTCCAGACCAGGTCGTAAACGCTGTCTACGCCCTGAATGTACATGGCCAGACGTTCCAGACCGTAGGTGATTTCACCGGTGATTGGCTTACATTCCAGCCCGCCAACCTGCTGGAAATAAGTGAACTGGGTCACTTCCATGCCATTCAGCCACACTTCCCAACCGAGACCCCAGGCACCCAGCGTTGGGTTTTCCCAGTTGTCTTCCACGAAACGGATGTCGTGGATGGTTGGATCCATACCCAGCTCTTTCAGCGACCCGAGGTACAGTTCCTGAATGTTGTCGGGTGATGGCTTAATCACCACCTGGAACTGATAGTAATGCTGCAGACGGTTCGGGTTTTCACCGTAACGACCATCGGTCGGACGACGGGAAGGCTGCACATACGCGGTCGCCATTGGCTCTGGCCCCAATGCGCGCAGGCTGGTCATCGGGTGTGAAGTGCCGGCGCCGACTTCCATGTCCAAAGGTTGAACAATGGTACAGCCCTGACGAGCCCAGTAATCCTGTAAGGTCAGGATCAGGCCCTGGAAGGTCTTGGTATCAAACTTTTGCATAGTATTTCGTGCTGGATACGTGTGGTTTTAAATGGAAGGGACCAGTATACCCGCTGGCTGCAAGATATACAGTACGAAACGGGGTTGTTTAGGGAAAATTGGGAAATAAGCCTTCCGGCCAGAACGCTGGCGGCGTCTGGCTGTTGATTATGCGAGCAGGCTAGCGCATGGAGAGATGTAAAAACTGACCGTCCGCATCAAACGAGCAGACAAAGCCCTCTTTACGCGCAGTATACCCTCTAAGCTCATAGCTGCCCTGAAAGCGCTCGAATCCGATGACGTTAATTTTCTGAACGTCCGAGTTATAGCGCCGGGCGGCCTGGTCTTTACAGAGCGCTTCCATATTCAGTGAACGCTCCGGGCTTATTTTACCCTGCTGCGCTTTTTGCACGGGTACTTCCTGTGGCGCACTGCATCCTGCCAGCATAAATAGCAGAAAGAGTGATACCACACGCTTCATCATCATTTTTATTACCGTCCTGGTCAGCGGCTGTTATTTTTAGTATCAACACTTTTATAGATTAAGGTCTGCCATTCTGCGAATCTCGCGGTCTCCCGGCAAGCCTGCACATAAAACTCAGAATTTTCCAAACGAAGACTTTTGGACAATGGTAGTCACACTCAATTTACAGGGAATACGAGGAACTGATGCCGTCAAAAATTAACTGGATTGATAACCTGCGAGGAATAGCGTGTCTGATGGTGGTCATGATCCACACGACGACCTGGTACGTCACGAATGCCAACAGCATCAGCCCCGTTAACTGGGATATTGCCAATATCCTCAACTCCGCGTCGCGCGTCAGCGTGCCGCTGTTTTTTATGATTTCCGGCTTTCTCTTTTTTGGCGAACGCAGCGCGCAGCCGAGGCACTTCATCCGCATCGCGGCCTGCCTGGGGTTCTACAGCGCCGTTGCCCTGCTTTATATCACCCTGTTCACCTCTATTAACGCCGGGTTATCCCTCAAATATTTGCTGCAAAAACCGGTGTTCTACCACCTGTGGTTCTTCTTCGCCATCATCGTTATCTATCTGGTCTCTCCGCTCATTCAGGTGAAAAACGTCAGCGGGAAAATGCTTCTGGCCCTGATGGTGGTGATCGGCATCGTCGCCAACCCGAATACGGTCTCGCAGAAAATCGACGGTTTCGAATGGTTGCCGGTGAACCTTTATATCAACGGCGATACCTTCTACTACGTGCTTTACGGCATGCTGGGGCGCGCCATCGGGATGATGGACACGCAAAAACGCGGTCTGAACTGGCTATGCGGGGCGCTGTTTATCGCCGGCGTGGCGGTGATTTCACGCGGGACGCTGCATGAGCTTCAGTGGCGCGGCAATTTTGCCGATACCTGGTATCTCTATTGCGGGCCGATGGTCTTTATCTGTGCCGTATCGCTGCTTACGCTCGTCAAAAACACCCTGAACGCGCGTCCCCTGCCCGTGCTGAGTCTTATCTCTCGCCACTCTCTCGGGATTTACGGTTTTCACGCGCTGGTGATCCACGCGCTGCGCACGAGAGGCGTTGAGCTAAAAAGCTGGCCGGTGCTGGATATCGTCTGGATTTTTGCCGCCACGCTGGCGATCAGCCTGCTGCTGTCGATGCTGCTGCAAAAAATAGATGCTCGCCGCTTCGTCAGTTAATGCTCCGCTGCCGGGCGCGATGGTACTGGCGCGGGGAGGAAAATCCTGCCGCCAGTGAAGCCTGCTCCACGCCGCGTCCCTGCATCAGCCACTGCTCCGCCACCGCCAGACGCAGCTGCTCAAGATAATCGCGAACGCTAATCCCTAAATGTGACTGGAAAAGCCGGGTGAGATGGCGTGGGCTGACGTGCGCCAGTGCGGCGATATCAGGCAAGCTCCACGTTTTTTGCGGCTCGGCGGTGAGCGCATCCTGCGCCCGATGGATCGCCGGGTGAAGATGATTGCGGTAGCGTAGCCACGGAGATAGCTGAGGGTCGTCACCGGAACGGCGGAACCAGACCACCATCTCACGCGCCACGGCCAGCGCCTTTTCGGGGCCGCACAGGTGGTTGATCGTGTGCAGCGCCAGATCGATGCCCGAGGTGATCCCCGCGCTGGTCCAGATATTTTCATCCTGCACAAATATCCGGTTTTCTTTAATCGTCGCCGTAGGGGCCGCGGTGCGTAAACGGCTAATAACGTCATGGTGGGTTGTGCACTGCCGGTTATTCAGCAGGCCCGATTTCGCCGCCAGCAACGCTCCTGAACAGACGCACATCACGGTGATTTCCTGGCGCTGGATCTGCGGCTGCCGGCGCATCAGCCAGTGCTGAATCTGCTGCGCTTGCGGGGTTGAGAACTGAAAGCGGGAGTCGCTCACCCCCGGCAGGACCAGCAAGCTGCCCGGAGACAGGCTTTCCGGCAACGGCTGGATGCCGCTCATCGTCAGACCTATCGACGTCGGAACCTCCGGCTGCGGGCCAATGTAATGCAGACGAAACGCGTCGCCTGCCAGCACAAAGGTTTCTGCCGGGCCGGTCATGTCTAATGACAGCACCCCGGGCAACATCACGAACCAGACGTCGATGGGCATTACAGTGACTCCAGCGTCTCCGCTACCGTTTTAATTTCGGCAAAACGCCCGGACAGTACCGTTTCGGTACGGTGGCGAATTTCCGCTGCGCTAAGGGTAATGCCCCTGTAGGTCATGGGAAACGTCAGCGTTGCCTCGCTCACAAAGGTCACAGCATACCCCAGATCGGATGCCACCCGGGCGGTGGTTTCACAGCATTGTTCAGTGCGAATGCCGCAGATAATCACACTGTTGATATCACGCTCGCGCAGCCAGCGGTCAAGCCCGGTATCCGTGAAGGCATTATGGACGTGTTTCTGGAAAACCACATCCGGCTGATGACGCAAAAAGGCCATCGGTTTGACATAGCCGCTTTCCAGGGTAAAGGGACCGTCTTCATCAACGTGAAAAATATCAACGACCGGAATATTACGCGCCTGGCAGCCTTCAATCAGCCCCAGCATCGCCTGCTGAAAGGCAGGAATTTCGTCCTCCTGCCAGTAATTGCGCTGATGGAAGGACTGCTGAGTATCAATGTTGACTAATGCGATGCGTGACATGATAAATCTCCTTGCCAGTGGGTGTAACACCATACTGGCAAGGAATGGAAGGCTCGCACAGACCAAAAAAGGACATCCTCGTGCCTCTTCCGGACAAGCGTATTTAAGACATAAGCGGCAGCAGCTGCTGATAGATTTTGCGGAATACGTCGCGCCTTTCCGTGTACCGCGCATGGCGTACAGCGTCCGGGAAATGCGCCTGCTCAAGCGTAAGCTGCGGCAACAGCTGTGAAAGCGGTTTTTCCGGGTTCATGGCGATCTGCGCCAGTCGTGCAGCACCCAGCGCGGGGCCGACATCCCCTCCGGTGCGGAAATCCAGCTGCAACCCGCTGATATCCGCCAGCATCTGTCGCCAGTAAGGGCTTCGCGCTCCGCCGCCAATCAGGGTGACGCTCGTCGGCTTCAGGCCGCAGTCGTGCACCACGTCCATCCCGTCCGCCAGTGCATACCCCACACCTTCCAGAACCGCACGCGCCAGCTCTGCCGGGCCATGTTGATGGGTTAAGCCAAAGAACACCCCTTTCGCTTCCGGGTTGTTGTGCGGCGTACGCTCGCCGGAAAGATACGGTAAAAACCAGACCGTACCCGCCGCGTCATCCGCCTGCTGCGCCGCGGAGATGAGCGCCGGAACGTCGGCCATGCCGGTGATTTTTGCGGCCCAGTCCAGGCAAGACGCCGCACTGAGCATCACCGACATCAAATGCCATTTTCCAGGCAGGGCGTGGCAGAAGCTGTGTACGGCGCTTTCAGGGTTGCTGCGATACCCGTCGCTAACGGCAAAATAGACGCCGGAGGTTCCCAGCGAAAGCATCGCCTGCCCCGCCTCAACCATCCCGACACCGACAGCCCCCGCCGCGTTATCGCCGCCTCCGGCCACCACCGGTACAGCAGGCATGTTCCAGCGTTCGGCAACGTTCGGCAGCAGCGTGCCCGTCACCTCGCTACCTTCGAACAGCGCGGGCATGTGTTCGCGGGTCAGATTACAGGCATCCAGCATCGCCTCGCTCCAGTCGCGTTTCGCCACGTCGAGCCACATCGTGCCGGCGGCATCGGACATGTCGCTGGCGAAATCGCCCGTCATGCGAAAACGCAGATAGTCTTTTGGCAGCAGAACTTTCGCCACCTGACGGAAAATCTCCGGCTCGTGGCGCTGAACCCATAAGAGTTTTGGTGCGGTGAAGCCCGGCATCATCAGGTTGCCGGTAATTTCACGGGAGGCAGGTACGCGCTCCTCAAGAAGCGCACACTCTTCTGCGCAGCGGCCGTCGTTCCAGAGGATCGCAGGACGCAGCACGCGATGCTCGCTATCCAATAAGGTTGCACCGTGCATTTGCCCGGCCATTCCCATCGCTTTCACGTCACGCAGAGAATGTTGCTCGCCTAACGCGGTAATTGCGCGATCCGTCGCCTGCCACCACTGTTCCGGGTCCTGCTCCGACCACAGCGGATGCGGGCGTGAAACCTGCAGCTTTTCCGTCTGCGTTGCTAACACCTCGCCCTGCTCGCTTAACAGGATGGCTTTCACACCCGATGTGCCCAGATCGATCCCGATATACATTGCGGTGACTCCTTTGACAGAAATGCCCGGTGGAGCTTCCGCTTACCGGGCCTGGATGCTGTTATTTATCGAACAGGTAGTGATTAACCAGATTTTCCAGCAGCTCCTGGTGCCCGCTCTGGTGCTGCGGCGCCAGCTGATGTTGTTCAGCGTACTTCGAGATTTCCGCAAGCGATAACTGCCCCTTCAAAATTTGCTGGCCCAGCTCACTGTTCCAGCCGCTGTAGCGCTTCGCCACGCGTTTATCCAGCTCACCGTCTTCAATCATACGCGCCGCCACTTTCAGCGCCAGCGCCATGGTGTCCATCGCGCCAATGTGGCCGTAGAACAGATCGTATTTGTCGGTGCTCTGGCGACGCACCTTGGCATCAAAGTTCAGGCCGCCGGTGGTGAAGCCGCCCGCTTTGATGATTTCGTACATCACCAGCGCATTCTCTTCCACGCTGTTCGGGAACTGGTCGGTGTCCCAGCCCAGCTGTGGATCGCCACGGTTCGCATCGACAGAGCCGAAGATGCCCAGCGCAATCGCAGACGCGATTTCGTGATGGAAAGAGTGGCCCGCCAGCGTGGCGTGGTTGGCCTCAATGTTCACTTTAATCTCTTTTTCCAGACCGAACTGCTTCAGGAAGCCGTACACCGTCGCCACGTCGTAGTCATACTGGTGCTTCGTCGGTTCCTGCGGCTTCGGCTCGATCAGCAGCGTGCCGCGGAAGCCGATTTTGTGCTTATGGTCGACAACCATCTGCATAAAGCGGCCAATCTGCTCGCGCTCCTGGCGCAGGTCGGTGTTGAGCAGGGTTTCATAGCCTTCACGACCCCCCCACAGGACATAGTTTTCGCCGCCCAACTGATGCGTGGCGTTCATTGCCGTCACCACCTGCGTGGCCGCCCAGCTAAACACTTCCGGATCCGGGTTAGTTGCCGCACCCGCGCCGTAGCGTGGGTTAGTGAAGCAGTTTGCCGTGCCCCAGAGCAGCTTCACGCCGCTTTGCTGCTGTTTTGCCGCCAGCACATCCACCATCTGCGCAAAATTGTTCAGGTACTCTTTCAGCGACGCCCCTTCCGGCGACACGTCAACATCATGGAAGCAGTAGTACGGCACGTTCAGCTTGTGGAAGAACTCAAACGCCACATCGGCTTTGCGTTTCGCCAGCTCGATGGCCTCACCCGGCTGCTGCCACGGACGGTCAAAGGAACCGACGCCGAACATATCGGCGCCGTTCCAGCAGAAGGTATGCCAGTAACAGGCGGCAAAGCGCAGATGATCTTCCATGCGCTTACCCAGCACCAGCTCATCCGGGTTGTAGTGACGAAATGCTAAAGGATTGGTCGTTTTTGGGCCTTCGTAACGAACGCGATCGAGTTGGTCGAAATAAGCTTGCATATTGAGCTCCATAATCAGGGTATGCGGCGAGTCGTTGATACAGGAGTAATAGTGAATAGACATTTTGGGTTGCTCAATTACGTTATTTCACACTGCTATTGAGAGAATGCACAACTGTGCGCTGGCTCGCAAAATAATGCGCAGACAAACTATTTTTCGGCGCGCATTCCAGAATCAAATGTAATTAAGGCGTTACGAATTTTAAAATCCGATCGCGGTCATAAATTCAGAAATAAACCAAATATCGTAATGAGAAGATAAAAATCTGTAATTGCCAGCCCGCCTTTCCGCGTTAAAAATTTGCTGCGACCCAGCAGTGAATGTTTCTTTTATCTCAGCAACACATACCCCTACAAAAAGGCCTAATAATTATGAAGATAAAGAACCTGACCCTAACGCTCTGCACTACGCTCCTCCTTGCAAGCTTTGCAGGGCATGCCAAGGAGGTCAAAATTGGCATGGCGATTGACGACCTGCGTCTGGAGCGCTGGCAAAAAGATCGCGATATTTTTGTGAAAAAAGCGGAATCACTCGGTGCGAATGTGTTTGTTCAGTCAGCTAACGGCAATGAAGAAACGCAAATGTCGCAGATCGAGAATATGATCAACCGGGGAGTCGATGTTCTGGTCATTATCCCTTATAACGGCCAGGTATTAAGTAACGTGGTGAAAGAAGCGAAGCAGGAAGGGATAAAAGTTCTCGCTTATGACCGCATGATTAATAATGCGGATATTGATTATTATATTTCCTTCGACAATGAAAAAGTTGGCGAATTACAGGCGCAAAGCCTGATCGACAAAGTGCCTCAGGGCAATTATTTCCTGATGGGCGGTTCGCCGGTGGATAACAACGCCAAACTGTTCCGCGAAGGGCAAATGAAAGTCCTTAAGCCGTACATCGACAACGGCAAAATTAAGGTGGTTGGCGATCAGTGGGCCGACGGATGGTTGCCAGAAAATGCCCTGAAGATTATGGAAAACGCGCTGACGGCCAATAACAACAAAATTGACGCTGTTGTGGCCTCCAACGATGCCACTGCAGGTGGGGCTATTCAGGCCCTGAGCGCCCAGGGGCTGGCTGGTAAAGTTGCGATTTCTGGCCAGGATGCCGATCTGGCAGGCGTAAAACGCATTATCGCAGGTACCCAGACCATGACGGTCTACAAACCGATTACCGAGCTTGCCAATACGGCGGCAGAAATCGCCGTTGAGCTGGGCAACGGTAAGCAACCTAAAGCAGACGCGACGCTGAATAACGGTCTGAAAGACGTTCCGGCTCGCCTGCTCACGCCAATTGAAGTCAATAAAGAGAACATTGACGCCACCGTGATTAAAGACGGTTTCCACAAGAAGAGCGAACTGTAATCCGGCGCTGCCCCTGCCCTGCAGGGGCGCATCACGTTGTACTGTTCTTCCCTCGGGTTATGTGGAGCAGTTATGCCTTATTTACTTGAAATGAAAAGCATCACCAAGCGCTTCGGCGCGGTGAAAGCCGTCGACAACGTCAGTCTCCGGTTGAACCCCGGCGAAGTGGTTTCGCTGTGTGGCGAGAACGGTTCGGGCAAATCAACGTTGATGAAAGTGCTGTGCGGGATCTACCCGCACGGCAGTTACGAAGGCGAAATCGTCTTTGCCGGTGAAGTCATCCAGGCGACACACATTCGCGACACCGAACGTAAAGGCATCGCCATCATTCACCAGGAGCTGGCGCTGGTGAAGCATCTCACCGTGCTGGAGAACATCTTCCTCGGAGCCGAGATTTCCCGCCACGGCGTGCTGGATTACGACACCATGACGCTCCGCTGTGAAAAGCTGCTGGCGCAGGTGAGCCTCCACATTTCGCCGGATACCCGCGTGGGCGATCTGGGTCTGGGGCAACAGCAGCTGGTCGAAATTGCGAAGGCGCTGAATAAACAGGTCAGGCTGCTGATCCTCGATGAGCCAACGGCCTCGCTCACCGAGCAGGAAACCGCGGTTCTGCTCAATATCATCCGCGATCTGCAAAACCACGGCATCGCCTGTATCTACATTTCGCATAAGCTGAACGAGGTCAAAGCCATTTCGGACACCATCTGCGTGATCCGCGACGGGCAACACATCGGCACGTGTGAAGCCGCAGGCATGAGCGAAGATGACATCATCACCATGATGGTGGGCCGCGAGCTGACGGCACTCTACCCGAATGAACCCCACACAACGGGCGATGAAGTGCTGCGCGTGGAGAACCTCACCGCGTGGCACCCCGTCAACCGCCACATCAAGCGGGTAAATAATGTTTCGTTTTCCCTTCACAGCGGCGAAATTCTTGGGATTGCTGGCCTCGTCGGTGCCGGGCGCACCGAAGCCGTGCAGTGCCTGTTTGGCGTGTGGCCAGGACGCTGGGAGGGCACAATTTATATCGACGGCCAGCCGGTGAAAATCGACAGCTGCCAGCAGGCGATTGCCCGCGGCATTGCCATGGTGCCGGAAGACCGCAAAAAAGACGGCATAGTACCGGTCATGGCGGTGGGTAAAAACATTACGCTTGCGGCACTCGATCGGTTCTCCGGCGCGCTGAGCAGCCTGGATGATGCCGCCGAGCAGCAGTGCATCCTCCAGTCGCTTGCCCGGCTGAAGGTCAAAACCTCCTCGCCGGAACTGGCAATCGGCCGCCTGAGCGGGGGTAACCAGCAGAAGGCGATTCTGGCGCGCTGCCTGCTCCTCAATCCACGCATATTAATCCTTGATGAACCGACGCGCGGGATCGATATCGGTGCCAAATACGAAATCTACAAACTGATTAATCAGCTTGTACAGCAAGGGATTGCCGTCATCGTCATTTCGTCTGAGTTACCCGAAGTGCTCGGCCTGAGCGACCGCGTGCTGGTCATGCACGAGGGAAAACTGAAAGCCAACCTGATTAACCAGAACCTGACGCAGGAGCAGGTGATGGAAGCCGCTTTAAGGAGCGAACGTCATGTCGAAAAGCAATCCGTCTGATATCAAAGTCGCTGTTCCGACGCCCGGCGCGTTCGCTGGGCTAAAAGCGCTGAACCTGCAGGTTTTCGTGATGATCGCGGCGATTATCGTCATCATGCTGTTCTTTACCTGGATGACGGATGGCTCGTACTTGAGCGCGCGAAACGTCTCCAACCTGCTCCGCCAGACCGCTATCACAGGCATCCTGGCCGTGGGCATGGTGTTCGTGATCATCTCTGCGGAAATCGACCTGTCTGTCGGGTCAATGATGGGTCTTCTCGGCGGCGTGGCGGCGATTTTTGACGTCTGGCTTGGCTGGCCGCTGCCGCTGACAGTGGCGGTGACGCTGGTGCTGGGGCTGGTTTTAGGCGCCTGGAACGGCTGGTGGGTTGCTTACCGTAAGGTGCCATCGTTCATTGTCACCCTGGCGGGGATGCTGGCCTTTCGCGGGATCTTGATCGGTATTACCAACGGTACCACCGTCTCCCCGACCAGCGCAGCCATGTCGCAGATTGGTCAGAGTTACCTCTCCGATAGCATCGGCTTTACGATCGGCGTGGTGGGGCTGCTGGCGTTTGTCGCGTGGCAGTGGCGTGGACGCATGCGCCGTCAGGCGCTGGGGCTTGCATCGCCAGCGTCAACGTCGGTGGTGGGACGACAGGCGCTGACGGCGGTCATTGTGCTGGGTGCCATCTGGCTTCTTAACGACTATCGCGGCGTCCCGACGCCGGTGCTGCTACTGGCGCTTTTGCTGCTGGGCGGCATGTTTATGGCGACACGCACCGCATTTGGCCGCCGTATTTATGCCATCGGCGGCAACCTTGAAGCTGCCCGCCTCTCGGGTATTAACGTCGAACGAACCAAGCTGGCGGTTTTCGCCATTAACGGCCTCATGGTCGCTATCGCCGGGTTGATCCTCAGCTCGCGTCTGGGGGCCGGTTCTCCCTCCGCCGGCAACATCGCCGAGCTGGATGCTATCGCCGCCTGCGTCATCGGTGGCACCAGCCTCGCAGGCGGTATCGGGAGCGTGGCGGGCGCGGTCATGGGGGCATTTATCATGGCGTCGTTGGATAACGGGATGAGTATGATGGACGTCCCGACGTTTTGGCAGTATATCGTCAAGGGGGCCATTCTTTTACTGGCAGTCTGGATGGATTCTGCCACCAAGCGACGGGCCTGATAACCGTATAGTGACTTAATTGGGAAGTGAGCCATGTTTGAAAAGCGTCACCGCATTACGTTGTTATTCAATGCCAACAAAGCCTACGACCGTCAGGTGGTGGAAGGTGTCGGTGAATATTTGCAGGCGTCGCAATCCGAGTGGGATATCTTTATTGAGGAAGACTTCCGCACCCGTCTGGAGAACATTAAAGACTGGCTGGGGGACGGCGTCATCGCAGACTATGACGACCCCGTCATCGAGCAGCTGCTGACCGACGTCGACGTCCCGATAGTGGGCGTCGGCGGCTCCTACCATTCACCTGAACACTATCCCCCGGTCCACTATATCGCCACCGATAACCATGCCCTGGTCGAGGCGGCCTTTCTCCATTTAAAAGAGAAGGGCGTCCATCGCTTCGCGTTTTATGGTTTACCCGCCACCAGCGGCAAGCGCTGGGCCGTTGAGCGCGAACATGCGTTTTGCCAGCTGGTCGCGCAGGAGAAGTATCGCGGCGTGGTCTATCAGGGGCTGGAAACCGCACCAGAGAACTGGCAGCACGCGCAAAACCGCCTGGCGGACTGGCTGCAAACGCTGCCACCACAAACCGGTATCATAGCCGTGACGGACGCGCGTGCGCGCCACGTGCTGCAGGTCTGCGAGCATTTGCATATCCCGGTGCCCGAAAAACTGTGCGTGATTGGCATTGATAATGAAGAACTGACCCGCTATCTGTCCCGCGTGGCGCTCTCCTCCGTTGCGCAGGGCACGCGTCAGATGGGCTATCAGGCGGCGAAGCTGCTGCACCGCCTGCTTGATAAAGAGTCTCTGCCGCTTCAGCGCCTGCTGGTGCCGCCTGTCCGCGTTGTGGAACGTCGCTCAACCGATTATCGCTCCCTAAGCGACCCGGCCGTCATTCAGGCCATGCACTATATTCGCAACCACGCCTGCAAAGGGATTAAGGTCGATCAGGTGCTGGATTCGGTGGGCATTTCCCGCTCGAATCTGGAGAAGCGCTTCAAAGAAGAGGTGGGCGAGACTATTCATGCCGTCATCCATGCGGAGAAGCTGGAGAAGGCCCGCAGCCTGCTCATCTCCACGTCACTGTCGATCAACGAAATCTCGCAGATGTGCGGATACCCGTCGCTGCAGTATTTCTATTCGGTGTTTCGCAAAGAGTATGACACCACCCCAAAAGAGTATCGGGATCGCCACAGCGAGGTGCTGATATAGAAAAGAAAACGCCTTCCAGGTGGAAGGCGTTTTTTGACATTACATATGAGCGGCGATTAAGCGCTGGTTATCCTGGTACATAGCGAACAGATAGTTGTTATAGCTATTTCCCTTCGTCGAATAACCTTTCAGCTTGTGAATCATCGCACTGGCCGTCACTTCCTGATCCGCTTTACGCAACTGAGCGCGTGATTTACGGAACGATGAGTAGGCCGGGTGCGTATTAAGATTCACCGCGTAAGCATTCACGGAATCTTTTACTGATTCGAACTGAGAATAGCCCTTCACCTTACCGGGCGCATTATTACAACGACCTTTCGCACACTTCATGCCGAACAGGTTATTGTTATTACGCGCCAGCTTAGAGGTCCCCCAGCCGCTTTCGGCTGCCGCCATGGTCGCAACCATGCTGCCTGGGATAATGTCCACACGCTCAAGGAGAGCATTCCACGGTACGCGACGCGTGTTACCGTTCCAGCTCAGCTTGTAGCGCTTCGTGATGTCTTTCAGACGCGCGCGTTCAGACGGCGACCAGCGGCTATCGTACTGTTTTGAAATCAGCCAGTTACGATCCGCCGTAATCGCGGCATTTTGACTTGTTATGTAAGGCATTACCGTCCGGAGAAACGCTTTTTTTCTTGGTGTTCCGGAAGGGTATTTTCGCAAATCAGGAAGTGAACTACTCTTTGCACTATTGCGAGAATACTCTTGTTTACTGCTAACCTTACTACTTGTCGTCTTTATTACGTGGGCTTTCTTACTCGTTGTATCCGTGTGCGTCTTCGCAAGCACCCCACCCGAAAATGTCGTGGTGAGTAACATGAGTATCGCGGCCCCATATCGTCGAATGGGAGTCGATATCATTAGGTCTCCTGGTCGGATGTAATCATCCCAACACCTTATTTTTTTCACAAATTTGAGAGCGGAATCTCAAATCATATCAAAAATAGACTTCAAGAGCACGTATAGAAATAGTCCAATTCCGAAACTATGTCACCTGAAAATTGCTCACAAAAACATCATTCCTGAAAAAATGTGTGCGATATCGCAGATAACTGCCTCATTTTGCGCGGGATCACTCATCCTCACACGTCCTCCCGGGAGAAAGCGATGGGGGATGAGTTTTTCACCGCATCCTGATGGCACACTGGTCAAAAATGCCGCGACAGGAAAATGGAATGAAACGCACCGCATTAGCTCTTCTGCTGTTACCCGCTCTGGCACATGCCGACTGGTCATCGCCGGGGTTTAACGCATTTCGCGCCGAAGGCACCGGCATTTTCACCAGCCAGACAAAGCTTGCGAAGGGTACGCGCCCTCTGACGCTGAGTTTTGACAAGACGTGCTGGCAGCCTGCGGAGGCGATAAAACTCAATGAGATGCTGTCGCTTAAGCCCTGTGACGGCACGCCGCCGCAGTGGCGCCTTTTCCGCGACGGTGACTACCAGATGCGGATTGATACCCGCTCCGGCACGCCCACCCTGCTGCTGACAATTCAGAGTGCCGCAGAACAGTCGGTTGCAAACGTTATCCGCCAGTGCCCGAAGTGGGACGGTAAACCGCTGACGCTGGACGTCAGCCATACCTTCCCGGAAGGCACCGTGGTGCGTGATTTTTACAGCAAACAGACCGCGACGGTGCAGAACGGAAACATTACCCTACAGCCCGCCGCCAGCAGTGGTGGCCTGCTGCTGCTTGAGCGCGCCGAAACCGACAAGCCAGCGCCGTTTAGCTGGCAGAACGCCACCGTCTATTTTGTGCTTACCGACCGCTTTGTGAATGGCGACCCGAGCAACGACAACAGCTATGACCGCCACAAAGACGGCATGCAGGAGATTGGTACCTTCCACGGTGGCGATCTCAAAGGGCTCGCCAGCAGGCTCGACTATTTACAGCAGTTGGGGGTGAATGCGCTCTGGATAAGCTCCCCGCTTGAGCAGATCCACGGCTGGGTAGGCGGTGGCACCAAAGGGGATTTCCCACACTACGCCTATCACGGCTACTACACCCAGGACTGGACGAAGCTTGATGCCAACATGGGCACCGAGGATGACCTGCGCCATCTTGTCGATGAAGCGCACAGGCGCGGCATTCGCATCCTGTTCGATATCGTCATGAACCACGCGGGCTACGCGACGCTTGCGGACATGCAGGCGTACCAGTTTGGCGCGTTGTATCTGCAGGGCGATGAGCTGAAAAAGACGCTGGGAGACCGCTGGACTGACTGGAAGCCTGGCGCGGGCCAAAGCTGGCATAGCTTCAACGACTACATCAACTTCAGCGACAAAGCCGCATGGGAAAAATGGTGGGGCAAGAAATGGATCCGCACCGACATTGGCGATTACGACAACCCCGGCTTCGACGATTTAACCATGTCGCTGGCATTTCTCCCGGACCTGAAAACGGAATCCACAGCCCCTTCAGGCCTGCCCAACTTCTATCAATACAAGCCCGATACCCACGCGAAAGCCATCCCGGGGTATACCCCACGCGACTATCTCATCCACTGGCTCAGCCAGTGGGTGCGCGACTACGGCATTGACGGTTTCCGTGTGGATACCGCGAAGCACGTCGAGCTTGATGCCTGGCAACAGTTGAAAGACCAGGCAAGCCATGCGCTGGCCGCCTGGAAAGGGGCTAACCCGGACAAAAAGCTCGATAACGCACCGTTCTGGATGACCGGAGAATCCTGGGGCCACGGGGTGATGCAAAGCGATTATTACCGCCACGGTTTTGATGCGATGATTAATTTTGATTATCAGGAGCAGGCGGCAAAAGCGGTGGATTGCCTGGCCGATATGGACCTTACCTGGCAGCAGATGGCGGAGAAGCTGCAAAGCTTCAACGTGCTGAGCTACCTCTCATCACATGATACGCGTCTGTTCCGCGAAGGGGGCCAGCGCGCTGCGGAGCTGCTCCTGTTAGCGCCGGGCAGCGTGCAAATCTATTACGGGGATGAATCCGAGCGTCCGTTCGGGCCGACAGGCTCCGACCCACTACAGGGTACCCGGTCAGATATGAACTGGCAGGACGTCACGGGCAAGCAGGCCTTAACCGTTGCCCACTGGCAAACGCTGGGCCAGTTCCGCGCCCGCCATCCGGCAATTGGCGAAGGCAAGCAAACCACGCTGCCGCTGAAAGAAGGGTATGGCTTCGTGCGCGAGCACAAGGGCGATAAGGTGATGGTGGTATGGGCGGGTAATCAGTAGATCATACCCCTCACCCTAACCCTCTCCCCAGAGGGGAGAGGGGATTGCACGGTGCAGTCTTTCACCCTCGCCCCTTTGGGGAGAGGGCCGGGGTGAGGGGAATTCAACCAGAACTATTCACTACACAAATCCAAACCTACCATATAAAACGACAAATCCGACCACATCCCCCGATTTGCACCAGCACGGTGCTAGCGTTATGGTTACCCACTTTCAAAATAAGCTCGATAGAACACCTGCTATGACGTTTTCACTTTTCGGCGACAAATTCACCCGCCATTCAGGCATTACTCGCCTGATGGAGGACCTCAACGACGGGCTGCGCACTCCGGGCGCCATCATGCTCGGCGGCGGAAACCCGGCGCAAATTCCGGAGATGACGACCTATTTCCAGACACTGCTCGCACAGATGCTGGAAAACGGTAAAGCGACCGATGCGCTATGCAATTATGACGGTCCGCAGGGTAAAACCGAGCTGCTGACTCTCCTTGCCAAAATGCTGCGTGAAGAGCTGGGCTGGGATATCGAACCACAGAATATTGCACTGACAAACGGCAGCCAGAGCGCGTTTTTCTACTTGTTTAACCTGTTCGCAGGACGTCGCGCCGACGGCACGACCAAAAAAGTGCTCTTCCCGCTGGCACCGGAGTACATCGGCTACGCTGATTCCGGCCTGGAAGAGGATCTGTTCGTCTCCGCGCGTCCGAACATCGAGCTGCTGCCGGAAGGCCAGTTCAAATATCACGTCGATTTTGAACACCTGCATATTGGTGAAGAGACGGGGATGATCTGCGTATCGCGCCCGACTAACCCAACGGGCAACGTCATCACCGACGACGAACTGATGAAGCTGGATGCGCTCGCGAATCAGCACGGCATTCCGCTGGTGATCGATAACGCCTACGGCGTGCCGTTCCCGGGAATTATCTTCAGCGAAGCGCGTCCGCTGTGGAACCCGAACATTGTCCTGTGCATGAGCCTCTCCAAGCTGGGCCTGCCGGGCAGCCGCTGCGGCATCATCATCGCTAACGAGAAAATCATCACCGCTATTACCAATATGAACGGCATTATCAGCCTTTCACCGGGCGGCATTGGCCCGGCGATGATGTGCGAAATGATTAAGCGCAACGACCTGCTGCGTCTGTCTAATGAAGTGATCAAGCCGTTCTATTTCCAACGCGTTCAGGAGACAATCGCGACGCTTCGCCGCTATTTACCGGAAGAACGCTGCCTGATCCATAAACCTGAAGGGGCGATTTTCCTTTGGCTGTGGTTTAAGGATTTGCCGATTACCACCGAGCTGCTCTACCAGCGCCTGAAAAAGCGCGGCGTGCTGATGGTGCCGGGCGATTACTTCTTCCCGGGTCTGGATAAGCCGTGGCCGCACACTCACCAGTGCATGCGCATGAACTACGTGCCCGATCCGGAAAAAATTGAAGCAGGCGTCAAAATTCTCGCCGAAGAAATCGAAAAAGCCTGGCACGAAGCCGGTCAGTAACGCGTTACGCCAGATTATGCCGCCGGGTCGGGCTTTATCTGGCGGCCCCGGCACGGGTCAACCGGAGTTAATATGCTCCTTACAGTACCGCCGTTTCCACACGGCGGGGGTTAACCCGGTATGCTTAGAAAATATCTGCCGGAAATACCCCACGTCATTAAAGCCGCAGCGCGTTGCGACCTCGGTTAACGATGCAGAATCGTTGAGCAGCAGTTTTTCCGCCGCCCTGACGCGCTGGCGATGTATCGCCTCCGTCAGGGTTAAATGGAAAGTCCGGCGAAATACACGCCCGAGATAATCTGCATTACAGTGCAACGCTTTTGCCAGCTGCGATGTGGATATTGGTAAATGAAACTGCGTACGAATAAGCTGTTTTGCCTTCCAGGCCATCGCCGCACCGGCCTGATCCGCGTTATCTTCATATCCTGACGAACGGGACACCTGCTGTAAAATCAATAATAAAATCATCTCCAGCGCCATACTTCGCTGTAATTTCTCCTGCTCGCTGAGGAATTGCCGAAATAGCGCAATCACATATTCCGCATCCCTTACGCGGCAATGTTGTTCTATTGCAAGAGGAGCGGCGTTGGGTAACGTTGAATCATGCAACTCCACCTCAAAATGAAGCCAGTAAAAGCGCAGGTCCGCCGGAAAATCTTCCACCCCCACGTGCCGACGGCCCGGCCAGAGCAGCAAACTCTCTCCTGCTTTTACCTCAAATAACGTGCTTTCTTCCTGGAGCGTTAATGTTCCTTTTTCGACAAAAATAATCTCCCATGACGTTAATTTTCGCGCAGGATGGCGGCCCACTCCGCGGGAAATAAACAACCCGCCGTTTTGGACCTTAACCGGAAGCGCTATGGATAATTCGAGCATGGATATTCACCATTCCGCTTTTATTACCGTTAATTTTCGACTTAGACGTTGATTATTAATCAATATTCGAACAACTGTCCGATCGGAATCACATTTTCATCATCAGGTCGGAATCGTCACCTTTTTATACTTTTCCCTTCCCTTGTTGGTCTGGCCGTTGAATGCAGAATAAACAGGGTACCTACAAATACGATAAAAAATCGTTTATCGAGGAGTTACCCATGACTTCCACACCGATTACAGACGCAGACGTTGCAAACCAGAAAGTCGATGACCTGCTGTCCGTCCGCGAGAAAATTGGCTACGGCCTGGGCGATGCGGGCGGCACGGTGATTACCTGCCTGATCATGAACTTTCTGACCTTTTTCTATACCGATGTATTTGGCCTCACCCCTGCGCTGGTGGGCACGCTGTTTATTGCCCTTCGCGTGTTTGACGCCATTTCCGATCCGGTGATGGGCGTCATTGCTGACCGCACGCAGAGCCGCTGGGGACGATTTCGCCCCTGGCAGCTGTGGGTCGCGCTCCCCATCGGTATCGTTGGCGTACTGACCTTCACCGTCCCGGACGCCAGTATGAGCGTGAAAATCGCCTGGGCGTTCGGCACCTATTTGCTGCTGTCCGTGGGCTATACCGCCATCAACGTGCCCTACTGCGCGCTGATTAACACCATGACCACCCGCCACAACGAGGTGATCGCCTGCCAGTCATGGCGCTTTGTGCTGTGCGGCGTGGCGGGCTTTTTGGTCTCCGTTGGCCTGCCGTGGCTGGTCGCGGAGCTGGGCCAGGGCAATGCTGCCCGGGGTTATCAGCTGGGCGTTGGCGTGCTGTGCGCCATCGCCGTGGTGATGTTCCTGTGCTGCTTCTTCTGGGTGCGCGAACGCGTCCCGCTGGCGCTGATGGGCAAATTCACCCTGCGTGAGCACCTGGCGGGCCTGCGTAAAAACGATCAGCTGCTGCTGATGCTGCTGATGTCGTTCCTGCTGATCAACGTCTTCAATATTCGCGGCGGCGGTTATATGTACTTCATCACCTACGTGCTGCAAGGCAGCACGGCGTACACCTCGCTGTTTTTCACGATGGTGACCTTCGCCGCCATTCTGGGCGCGGTGATCGTCAGCCCGCTGTCGCGCCGCATTGATACCGTCAAACTCTACTACCACACCAACCTGGTGCTCGCGGCGCTTGCGGTGGGTATGTGGTTCCTGCCGGGTGACCCGGCGCACCAGACGCTATGGCTGATCGTCATTTTAAGCAATGGCGTGATCCTGGGCTTCACTCTGCCGCTGCACTTCTCGCTCATGGCCTTTGCCGACGACTACGGTGAATGGAAAACCGGTGTGCGCTCCTCGGGCATGAACTTCGCCTTCAACCTGTTTTTCATCAAGCTCGCATGGGCGTCCAGCGCCGGGATCATCAGCCTGGTGTTTATCGCCGTCGCCTACCAGCCAGGCGCGGGCAATCAGACACCTGCTTCGCTACAGGGCATCACCGCCATGGAGACGCTGCTGCCTGCCCTTTTCCACCTGCTGCTGGCGGTCGCTATCCGCTGGTGCAGGCTTAACAACCCTGTGATGTCGCGCATTGCCACCGATCTGCGCCAGCGTCACGTACCGTCCTGAGGAGAACGCTATGTCCATAATGGAACCCGATCTGCACCAGCTGAAAATCAACGACCCGTTTCTCGGGCAGTATCAACGGCTGGTCCGGGACGTGGTCATCCCCTACCAGTGGGATGCGCTGAACGACCGCGTGGCGGAGGCCGAACCCAGCCACGCCATCGCCAACTTCCGCATCGCGGCCGGTCTGGAACAGGGTGAGTTCTACGGGATGGTGTTTCAGGACAGCGACGTGGCGAAATGGCTCGAAGCCGTGGCGTGGTCGCTGTGCCAGAAACCGGATGCAGAACTGGAAAAAACCGCCGACGAGGTGATTTCGCTGGTCGCGGCGGCGCAGTGTGAAGATGGCTACCTCAATACCTACTTTACGGTAAAAGCCCCCGAGGAACGCTGGACGAATCTGGCCGAATGTCACGAGCTGTACTGCGCCGGGCATATGATTGAAGCGGGCGTGGCGTATTTCCAGGGAACCGGAAAACGTCGCCTGCTGGACGTGGTGTGCAGGCTGGCGGACCATATCGACAGCGTGTTTGGCCCGGGCGAAACACAGCTGCACGGTTACCCTGGCCATCCGGAAATCGAGCTGGCGCTGATGCGGCTGTACGATGTCACGCAGGAGCCGCGCTATCTCAATCTGGTGAAATACTTTATCGAAGAACGCGGCGCGCAGCCTCACTTCTACGATACCGAATACGAGAAGCGCGGCAAAACGTCTTACTGGAACACCTATGGCCCGGCGTGGATGGTCAAGGACAAAGCCTACAGCCAGGCGCATCAGCCGCTTGCCGAGCAGCAAACGGCCATCGGCCACGCGGTGCGTTTCGTCTACCTGATGGCGGGCATGGCGCACCTGGCGCGCCTGAGTCATGACGAGGGTAAACGGCAGGACTGTCTGCGGCTGTGGAACAACATGGCGCAGCGCCAGCTGTACATTACCGGCGGGATTGGCTCGCAGAGCAGCGGCGAGGCGTTCAGCAGCGATTACGATCTGCCCAACGATACGGTCTATGCCGAAAGCTGCGCCTCCATTGGCCTGATGATGTTTGCCCGCCGGATGCTGGAGATGGAGGCAGACGGCCACTACGCCGACGTGATGGAGCGCGCGCTGTACAATACGGTGCTGGGCGGGATGGCGCTGGACGGTAAGCATTTCTTTTACGTGAACCCGCTGGAGGTGCATCCGAAAACGCTGGCCTTTAACCATATCTATGACCATGTGAAGCCGGTGCGCCAGCGCTGGTTCGGCTGCGCCTGTTGCCCACCGAACATTGCCCGCGTGCTGACCTCGCTGGGGCACTATATTTATACCGTTCGCCCGGATGCGCTGTTGATCAACCTGTACGTGGGGAACGACGTCGCCATTCCGGTGGGTGATAGCACCCTACAGCTGCGCATTAGCGGTAACTATCCGTGGCAGGAGCAGGTGAAGATCGAAATCACCTCGCCGGTTCCGGTCACCCATACGCTGGCACTCAGACTACCGGACTGGTGTGCGGAACCAGCTGTTTCGCTGAATGGCGAAGCCATGACTGGCGAGATATCCCGTGGATACCTCTATCTCAGCCGCCGCTGGCAGGAAGGCGATACCCTGACCCTCACGCTACCGATGCCGGTCCGCCGCGTGTACGGTAACCCCCAGGTGCGCCAGCAGGCGGGTAAAGTCGCGCTCCAGCGCGGCCCGCTGGTTTACTGCCTGGAAGAAGCGGATAACGGCGCCAACCTGCATAACCTCTCCTTGCCACGAGAGAGCGAGTTCCGGGTGTTTGAAGGCAAAGGCATTTTCGCGCACAAGATGCTGATTCAGGCGGAGGGGATCGGATGCCACGCGAAGGAGACGGAGGCGCTGTGGCAGTACGATCGCTCGCCGGTACAGCGTCAGCCCCGGACGCTGACCTTTATTCCCTGGTTTAGCTGGGCTAACCGGGGAGAAGGGGAAATGCGGATATGGGTGGACGAAGGCTGAATAGCCTCACCCACGGGAGAGGTTGAACGCTATGGCAGCACGCGACGTGCTGCCTCAGCCAGAAACGCGCTTCGATTGCTGAACTGCGGATGCTCGCTGACAAAGGAATCAATCTTCATCAGTAAACGACGAGGCATCGTGATGTTGATACGCTCGGCCCTGCCGTCGAACTGTTTCATATTAATATCCACCAGCAGCCATTGCCCGCCAGTGAAGTTGTCAGGGTGACTTTCCAGGTGCGCTTCCACATTACCCGGGAGCGGCAATGCTTCATCCATTTCAAACAGCGCTTCGAAGTGCGCTGTGAGCGCCTCACGTGCATCCTGAAATGCGTCATCCAGGGAGTCACCTGCAAAAAAACAGCCTGGAACGTCAGGGAAAAAGCCGCTGGCACTGCCGTCGGTGTCAGAATGAATGTAAGCCGGATAAAACATAACTACTCCTGATATCAGTGTTTAATTCCCGCCTGCCGCCATATCTGCGCGAGCGTGCCCGGTTTAATATCCTTTTTAGGATGTGGGACGGTAACCAGCCCTTTCTGTTCGGGATGGCGAAACTGATGATGGCTTCCTTTCGTTCTGACACATTTCCAGCCGTGGCCGATCAGAACAGTAATGACATCCGCACTTTTCACATCCCAATCCTTCCATGATTATACACATGATACACACCATCGCTATCGGGTTAAATCACATTAGCGTACAAGGAACATCAGTGCAGCGGTGTTTTGACAGAACGGGAAGAAGCATCGAGAAATGAAAAAGGAATACATTGTATTGCAGACAAAAATGCAGGCACGATCGTAGGCCGGGCAAGGCAACGCCGCCACCCGGCTTTACCGCATCAGAAACGCCAGGTCAGGCCGGTCATCAGCGCGAAGCTGTCATCGCGGTCGATCATCGGGCTGTTCTTCACGTCGTCAGGCAAAACGGTGTAGACCGCGCTGGCGTTGAGGTACAGCTTCTGGGTTAACTGATATTTAGCCGCCAGGCCAACGTAGGGCGTCCAGCTGTCACCGGCTGTGTATTGATCCAGACCTGAGCGGCGAGACTCGCTGCCGGATACGCCGTAGTAGTAGTCGTTATAGCTCTCGTCACTATAGAAAATACCGACAGAGGGCGTGAGGGTAAGCCGTTCCATCCTGATTGGACGGAAGTAAGAGACCTCACCCACCACGCCACCGCTTTCATCCGTGGCATCACCCGAGACCGCCACTTTCAGCGACCCCCAGCTTTCATGGCGGTAGTACGCGCCGCCGAGGAAGGCTGACGCTTTACGCTCATCAAGCTGCTTCATCTGATGGTCGTCGTTGTCATCAGGATCTAAATGCAGCGGCATCCACGACGCGGTCAGGCTGAATTCATTTTTTGCGTCTTTCCACAGGATCCATCCTCCGGTGGTCTGACGAACGTAAAAGCGATCGCCTTCGTAGCTAATTAACGGTACTGCGGTAGTATTTTCGTTATAGCCTTTGTAAGGAGACTCATTAAATACAGCCCCCGCTCCAAGTGAAAAATCTCCGGCCAATGCTGAGGATGCTGCAAATAACGTGGCAGCGATGAGTAAATTGTATTTAATAGTCATTACCTGTAATCCATTAAAATGCCAAACAAGCGGGGCGCATAATAATGGTTACAAATTTGCCAATGCAACGCTGCGGTTTATATAATATTATATATAAAATCATATAGATGGGTGCGCATGATGAGTAAATTACAGCTAAAGCCACGCGAATTAAAAATAATCTCCGTCATCGCAGCCACCCACAGCATTGGTGATGCCGCCGCCCTGCTGGGCATGGCGCAGGCCAACGTCAGTAAATATCTCTCTGATTTTGAAACGCGGGTTGGGCTTAAGGTTTTTGAGCGCACGACCCGTCAGCTCGCTCTGACACAGTTTGGTGAAGCGTTACTCCCGTATGTCGACGCCACACTGGACAAACACACTCAACTTGTTAATTTCATTGCCGATTATAAGCATGAAAAGCGTGGAAAAGTTACGATTTATGCCCCAACGGGCATTGTGACCTATCTCGCGCGCCAGGTGATCCACCAGATAAAGGACATCGGGGACATTCGCATCTCCCTGAAAACCTATAATCTGAACCGCAATGAATTTTCAGAAGGCGTTTCCTTTCCGGATGACTGCGATATTTTAATTACCTATGCTCAGCCGAAAGATGAAAACCTGGTCGCCAGCGTGTTAACAAAATATTCCGTCACGGCATTCGCAACCCAGGCATATTTAAATAACCACCCTTTATCCGGACCTGAAGATTTAATTAATCACTCATGTATCCTGATTGACTCCATGCTCGTCGATGATGCCAATATCTGGCGTTTTCGCATGCATGGCAGTGATGATGTGCATGATTATCGGGTGACCGGCAATTATATTTGCGACAATACGCAGACGGCCCTGGAGCTGGCAAGAAATAATCTTGGCATTGTGTTCGCACCGAAAGAGAGCCTGAAAAGAGAATTAACGCAGGGCACGCTGGTTCCCTGCTTCCCGCACCAGGAAGAGTGGTGGCTCGATCTGACGGCCATCTTCCGCAAACGCGAATACCAGCCATGGCGTGTGCAATACGTTCTGGATGGCGTTCTGAACTGCCTGCGCCAGCAAATTGCTCAGGCCGCCCACGGACGGCCTGAGCTGGGCGATTAAAACAGCCCCAGCGGTTTATCGGAGTAGCTGACCAGCAGACATTTCGTTTGCTGATAATGCTCCAGCATCATCTTGTGGGTTTCACGCCCGATGCCCGACTGCTTGTAACCACCAAATGCCGCGTGCGCCGGATAGGCGTGGTAGCAGTTGGTCCAGACGCGCCCGGCCTGAATGCCCCTGCCCATTTTATAGGCCAGATTACCGTTGCGGCTCCAGACGCCCGCCCCCAGGCCATACGGCGTGTCGTTGGCAATTTCCAGCGCCTCCTCCATCGTTTTGAAGGTTGTCACGGCCAGAACCGGTCCGAAAATTTCCTCCTGGAAGACGCGCATGTTGTTCTGCCCGAACAGGATCGTCGGCTCAAGGTAATACCCTTCCTGCAGATCCCCGCCGAGCACCTTACGGCGACCGCCGGTCAGAATATCCGCCCCTTCTTTCTTACCGATATCAATGTAGTTAAGGATGGTTTCCAGCTGGCCATGCGAGACCTGCGCCCCCATCTGGGTGACATTATCGAGCGGGTTACCGCTGCGGATTGACTCGACGCGGCGAATGGCCCGCTCCATAAAGCGCTCATAGATGGACTCCTGCACCAGCGCGCGGCTTGGGCAGGTGCAGACTTCGCCCTGGTTAAACGCAAACAGCGCAAACCCTTCCAGCGCCTTATCGAAGAAAGCGTCCTCTTCCTCCATCACGTCCGCGAAAAAGATGTTCGGGGATTTCCCGCCCAATTCCAGGGTCACCGGAATGATATTCTGCGTGGCATATTGCATAATCTGCTGGCCCACTTCCGTCGACCCGGTAAACGCCACTTTCGCGATCCGTTTTGAGGTGGCCAGATATTCTCCTATCTCACCGCCCGCGCCGTTCACCACGTTAATGACTCCCGGCGGCAGAAGATCGCCAACAATTTCCATCAGCAGCAGGACCGAGAGTGGGGTTAAACGCGCCGGTTTAAGCACAATGCAGTTCCCGGCGGCCAGCGCAGGGGCCATTTTCCAGCTCGCCATCAGCAGCGGGAAGTTCCACGGAATGATTTGCCCGACGACGCCCAGCGGCTCGTGGAAGTGGTACGCCACGGTGTCGCTGTCAACTTCGCTGATCCCGCCCTCCTGTGCGCGAATACAGGAGGCAAAATAGCGGAAGTGGTCGATAGCCAGCGGCACATCTGCCGCCATGGTTTCCCGGATCGGCTTGCCGTTATCCCAGGTTTCTGCCGTCGCCAGCAGCTCCAGGTTCTGCTCCATCCGGTCGGCGATTTTGAACAAAATGGCCGCGCGGTCCTGAACGGAGGTATGCCCCCATTTATCTTTCGCTTTGTGCGCGGCATCCAGCGCCAGGTCGATATCACGCTTGCCGGAGCTGGCTATCTCGCACAGCGGCTGGCCGGTAACGGGGGTCAGGTTGGAATAGTATTCGCCGTCGACGGGGGCCACCCAGTTGCCGCCAATAAAGTTGTCATAGCGGGGCTTCAGCTTGAGGGGAAAACCATATTCGCCGGGCTGGATACGCGAAGAGGGAGGATTATTTGTCATGACCGTCTCCTTGCTGTTGTTATACAACAAGGGTAGTCCCGGCTGGCGGTTTTCTCGCCAGTGGGTGACGGGTTTACGAGCCGTATCACGGATTACCGTACTTTACGTTTCGTTTCTGCTACTGAGCCATACTTATCAGCTCAAGCGCTCATGAGGAACGATGCGATGCAGCTATTTATCGGTTTTGACGTAGGCGGAACCCACATCAAGCACGGCGTGATTGATGAAAATGGCAGGGAGCTGGCGACGGACGAGTTCGATACCCCTGAGGATAAAAACACCTTTAAAAAGAAGTGGAAAGCGGTGGTTGAAGCGTATCAGGACGAATACGACATCGCCGGTATCGGCGTGAGTTTTCCCGGCCATATTAACCACCACAGCGGCGAAGCGGCGAAAGCGGGCGCGCTCGACTATCTCGACGGCGAAAACCTGTGCGAACTCTTCGCCGGGCTGACCGACCTTCCCGTCACTGTAGAAAACGACGCCAACTGTGCGGCTCTGGGCGAGCGCTGGCAGGGCGCGGGTAAGGATTACGAGCATTTCGTCTGCATCACCATCGGCACAGGCATCGGTGGCGGGATTGTGATGGAAGGCGATCTCTATCGCGGGTCACATTACCGCGCCGGCGAATTTGGCGTGCTACCCGTCGGGGATCAGGGCGAACCGATGCACGAGGTTGCGTCTGCCAGCGGCCTGATGAAAGCCTGCCGCCGCGTGTTGGCCGTATCAGAAGAAGAGATGCCTGACGGCGAGGAGCTTTTTAAACGTATGGAGAGCGACGTGCATCTGCGCGAAGCTATTGAAGCCTGGGCACATTTTCTCTCACGCGGCGTTTACAGCGTGATCTCGATGTTCGATCCACAGGCAGTGCTGATTGGGGGCGGGGTAAGCGAGCAGGAGAAAATCTATCTCCTGCTCGATAAATATCTACAGCGATTCGAGGAGTGGGAGGCACTCAAGGTACCCATTCTGCCCTGCGAGCTGGGTAACCAGGCGGGAAGACTGGGCGCGGTATGGCTGGCTAAGCAGAAACTCTCCCGCAGCACGTAGCGCTCAGGGGAACAGCTGCGCGTCGCGAAGCAGATGGTCATTACCCCGGCGACGCGTAAACCCGATACGGTTGAAATATTCCAGGATCTGAATCGCCAGCTTGCGGCCTACGTTCAGCCGATCGCGGAAATCGGCTGCGCAGGTGGAGCCGCGCGCCTGATCCAGTTCGCGGATCAGGTTGGCAAATGCCACAATGCGATCGTTACGGTAATAACGATCTTTCACGATCGCGACTATCAGCCCCTGCTGCGCCGCATGCCGCAATACCTGACGCATCGCCTGCTCGTCGGTGTTCGTCTCACGCGCCAGATCGCGAACCCACCACGGTTCATCCCCAAACATTAAGGCCACTTTTTGCCATATAGCCTCCTGCTCTGCGGTGAACCCGGCCTTGTGATCCGGCAGATGCAGCCAGCCGTGATGGCTTTTAATCACCCCGCTTTCGCGCATGTTTTCAATCAGCAGCAGCACCAGCGCGTCATCTTCCATCGGCAGCGCCATGCGTCTCAGACGCTCACGACCAGGACCGGGCTCATCCTGATGCTGTTCATGGTACGTTGCGAGCGTGTTCAGTATCTTACGCTGCCAGTGTGCAGCCACCGGCGCATCGAGCAGGCTGTTGCCGGCCTGAATAAAGCCCGGCTGCCGGGTCAGCTGACGTAATCCTTCGTCGCTCAGCTGACGTGCCCATGCAAAATCACTCAGGCTCACCGCCCCGCGCTCCAGATGCACCCGCAGCGCGGCGTTATCATCCGGAGCCTGGGCCAGCGCTGCCAGCCATTGCAGATATTCAGGCTTACGCTTGCCGCGTCGAGGCGGGTTAAGCGTCACTACCCGCGCCCCGGCCAGCGTATCCCGCGCGGAAATATCCCGCAGCACCAGACGGTCGTTGTCCGCCAGCCAGAGCGGCGAATCAAAAACCAGTTCGGCAAGATCATTTTCCAGCAGGGACACGCGCCCGGTGATATGGCTGGCCGCGTGGTGAATATGCAGCGGCTGCCATTGGGTCAGGGGTACGTGCGTCTGCAGGGAGACAATCACACGCTCAGACGGCTCGGGCGGGGCGTCGGCCAGCAGCCAGTCGCCGCGGTTAAGCTGCTCTTTTTCTGCATCCCCGACAATGTTGAGCGCGATCCGCTGCCCGGCGTGGGCGTGCTCTGCGGGCTGGTTTTGCGCATGTAAGCCGCGCACGCGCATCGGTTTATTAACGCCCGTCAGCCACAGGCTATCTCCCACCTTCACTTCACCGCTCAGCGCCGTACCGGTGACCACCAGCCCCGCGCCTTTTACGGTAAACGCCCGGTCAATTGCCAGACGGAAACGGTGATGGCTGGCGTGGTCGCGCGACGATAATTGCTGCAAGTGGTAGCGAAGATCGTCGATACCGCGGCCTTCAGTCGCCACGGTGACAAAAAGCGGCGCCTCGGCAAAACCATATTCCCGTAAGGTCGCCCGCACCACTTCACGCACCTCGCTGATGCGCGCCTCATCCACGCGATCGGCTTTAGTCAGCGCCACGGTCAGCTGCGGGTTGCCGGTCAGTTGGAGGATTGCCAGATGCTCACGGGTTTGCGCCATCACGCCGTCGTCGCAGGCCACCACAAGCAGCGCATGATCGATGCCCCCCACGCCCGCCAGCATGTTAGACAGAAACTTTTCATGCCCCGGAACATCAATAAAGCCTAGCACGCGGCCATCCGGCTGGGGCCAATAGGCATAGCCCAGATCGATGGTCATGCCGCGCTTTTTCTCTTCCGGCAGGCGATCGGCATTTATGCCGGTGATCGCCTGCAGCAACGTGGTTTTTCCATGGTCGACGTGACCGGCGGTGGCAATAATCATTTCAGCAACATCTCCAGAAATCGCTCTTCATCTTCAAGGCAGCGCAGATCCAGCCACATGCGGCCATCGTAAATCCGCCCGATGACCGGCGTCGGCAAGCCGCGCCAGCGCAACGACAGCGCCTCAAGGCGGCTGCCGCGCCCGTCACGCGGGGTGAACGTGAGCGCTTCACTCGGCAGCCTGTCCACCGGCAGCGAACCGCTGCCTATCTGCGACTGGCAGGGCTCAATGCGGACGTCAAAATCGGGGTAGTGCGGGGCGACGCGCGGCAGCAGCAGTTCGGCCTGCGCGCGAATCGAGGCGGCATCCCGGCTTAACAGGCGCAGCGTGGGCAGACGGTCGGCCAGCTTCTCCGGGTGGAGATAGAGCCGCAGCGTCGCGTCCAGCGCGGCAAGGGTCATTTTATCGGCCCGCAGGGCGCGCTTGAGCGGGTGCTGCTGCAGCTGCGCAATCAG
Source organism: Enterobacter sp. KB-280D8 (assembly GCF_041399405.1). Lineage (NCBI taxonomy): Bacteria > Pseudomonadati > Pseudomonadota > Gammaproteobacteria > Enterobacterales > Enterobacteriaceae > Enterobacter > Enterobacter sp. KB-280D8. The sequence goes on along the minus strand of NZ_JBGKEC010000005.1, from coordinate 166,610 downwards.
CTCGCGCTTGCCGACGATAATCCCGGCCTGCGGCCCGCCCAGCAGTTTGTCGCCGGAAAAGCTGACCAGGCTCACGCCTGCGGCAATCATCTCCTGAGGCATCGGCTCTTTTGGCAGCCCGTACAGGCTGAGATCCACCAGCGAACCGCTGCCGAGGTCGGCAATCACCGGAATATTCAGTTCCTGCCCAATCGCCGCCAGCTCGGCCTCGTCAACTGTTTTGGTGAAGCCCTCGATATGATAATTGCTGGTGTGGACCTTCATCAGCAGGGCGGTATTTTCATTCACCGCCGCGCGATAATCTTTCGCATGGGTACGGTTCGTGGTGCCCACCTCATGCAGCGTGCAGCCAGCCTGACGCATCACGTCCGGGATGCGAAACGCCCCGCCAATCTCCACCAGCTCGCCGCGGGACACCACCACCTCTCTGCCGCTCGCGGTCGCCGCCAGCATCAACAGCACCGCCGCCGCGTTGTTATTCACAATGCAGGCATCTTCCGCGCCGGTTAGCTGGCAGAGCAGATCCGCCAGCGCGCGATCGCGATGCCCGCGCCCCGCGCCGTCCAGATCGTACTCCAGCGTCACAGGCGAGCGCATGGCCTGCACGACCGCAGCCACCGCCTCTTCCGCCTGCTGCGCGCGCCCCAGGTTGGTGTGCAGCACGGTTCCCGTCAGGTTAATCACCGGGCGTAACGCGCTTTGCGCTTTCTCGTCCAGCCGGTGCTCAACTTCCTGCTCCCACGCTGTGCACCAGTCGGGCAAGGTGTTTTCGGCCTGGATATGGCCGCGGGCTTCATCCTGAAGCAGACGTAACATCTCCACCGTCGCGGTATGGCCGAAGCGCTCAACGGCAGCATGAATGCGGGGCTCGCGAAGAAGTCGGTCGGTCGCGGGGATCTGGCTGTACAGCGAATGATGAGTAGTCATGAAAGCGCCTGGCGAGTAAATATCTTCCCCCCTCCCGACGGGAGAGGGAGTTAACATGTGGAGGGATTGTACCGCCTCCGACGCCGAAGTGTTATATACCCTAAATAATTCAAGTTGCATGAAGGCGGCGACGCAGTGAATCCCCAGGAGCGTACATGAGTACGTGACTGGGGTGCCAACGCACATGCAGCTTGAAGTATGACGGGTATAACCCGCGTCAAGCCTTTGGCGGTTCTGTACGGGCAAAGCTCTCGCGGCTAAAGAGCGTTTCGGCAAGTTTCACCAGCAGCGGACGGTCCACGCACCAGCCAGGGGACACCCGGCGGAAGTTGAGATAGCCGATGGCGCAGGCGATGGCGATGGTTGCCAGGTTCAGGCTGTCGGTGTGGATCTTGCCCTCCCGGATAAGCTTTTCGCACATATCCAGACTGCGGCTGATTTTTTCCCGCTGGCGCAGCAATTCGTTTTCTGACTGCTGCGCGGCGGGACGCGCCTGCTCGCGTACGGAGGTGAGTGCCGCATCCATAATGCCATCGGCCAGGGCTTCAATTTGCTTCACCGCCAGCGCCGCTTTAGGGTCAGACGGCAGCATTGCCGGGGCAACGCCCAGCAGTTCGACATACTCCGCAATGATGGGGGAATCGAACCAGTATTCGCCCTCGTCCGTTACCAGCGCCGGAACTTTCCCCAGCGGGTTATACTGCGCGACACCGTTTTCGACGTTGTAGGGCTGCTCATTAACGAATTCAAATTCAATCCCTTTCTCCAGCAGGAGAATCGAGATTTTTCGCACGAAGGGACTGGTGTAGCTACCGATGAGTTTCATTGCCTGATCCTTGATGCCGGGAAAAAGTCAGTATGGATCAAGCGATGAAAAAAGGGCAGGTATGTGTGTCGCATTCCTGCCCCGGAAGGATTAGTGATCGAGATAGAGGTAGTGCATCCAGCTGGTCATACGCAGCAGCACTTTACGCATCACCGAGACGTGGGCGAAATGATCCGAATAGACCGCCACCTGGGCATAAATGCCGTCCGGCAAAGCATCGACGTCAGCGTTAGGCTCCAGCTCAATCAGCGCCTGTACGCCATCCGTACCCGGCGCGACGGTCAGTGCCTGCAAGGCGCCCTGCGCCTGATACGACCCGCCCGGCACCACAGGCAGAACGCTGGTGAGCTTACCGGTGAACACCTGGCCCGGCAGCGCGTTAAACACCACTTCCGCTTCATCGCCCGGCTTCAGGCGCAGCAGCGAGTTCTGACGGAACTGGGCCACAATCTGACGCTTCTGTTCAGGAATGAAGACCATCACCGGGCGCAAAGGCAGCGCGGCGGCATAGGTTCCCGGACGAATCAGCACCTGGGTGATATAGCCGTTGCTCGGCGCGCGCACCACGGTCTGATCGAGGTTGTATTTCGCTTCAGCAAGCTGGGCGCGTAACGAGGCAATCTGCGACTGCTCGCCGTTCACCATGCTGTCCAGCTGGCTTTGAATCTGCGTCTGTTCAGCAACGGAACCTTTCACCATGGCATCCTGCGCCAGATAGTTCTGCCGCGCGTTATCAATATCGCTTTCAGAGAACGGATTCACCTTCGCCTGGCTGCCTTTCAGGTAGCGCTGATAATCTTTATACAGGCGATCGCGTTCAGCGGAGACGCGTGTCGTATTGGCAACCGCTTCCGACAGCTGCGCTTTCAGATTGTCGATATTGTGCGTCGCGGTCACCAGGTCTGCCTTCAGTCTGTCGACGCGCGCCTGATAGCGGCCCGGATCCAGTTTAAATAACACTTCGCCTTTTTTAATGAGCTGGTTATTTTTATCGGTCACTTCAGTCACCACTCCCGTGACCTGCGGCGTAATCGGAATGGAAATAACCGCTTTTTGCGCCGTAAAGGTATACGGATGGTTATAGTTCATTAGCAGAATAAGTCCGGCAACAATAAACACGCCTCCTAACGTCGCGGTAGCAAGCGTCCACTGGTTTACCGGAATACGGAATATTTTAAAGATTGCCCAGGCAAATGCCACATAGGTCAGAATAATCAACAGATCCATGATTAGCGCTCCAGCGTGTTTTTATCATCAGAGGGCTGAACCGCTGCCAGCTTGTGTTCTAACTCGGCCACGCGTTTGGCCAGCGCATCCATGCCCGGAACCTCATCCGCCCTGGTGATGTGGTTCTGCATACCCCAGCCGCGATCTTCGCGGTACAGGGTGGCCCAAATCCACAGGAACGGCCAGATGGCATGGAGCGTAAACAGGCTGATCCAGCCTGCCGTATGAATAGCATCGGCATGGGGATGATTGCGCTTTTTGGCCATATTATAGGGGATATCATGAATGGCAATGATTCCGTAAAAAAGAACCAGAAATACAAAAATCAACACGCCCAGCGCGAAATAGTTGAGAAACATATTCTCCTCACTTAAACAACGTCAACTCATTAAACTAATAAAACAGCACGCAGCCTAATTAATTTATTTTTAAATTTAAAAGGCACACTGATTATTTCAGAGCCGGGGAGTATCGTTTTTTATAATATCTCCATGCAAGTTTATAAGCGTGTCAAAATATATCCTGAATAATAATATACTCAACCTTACATAATGAGCGTAATTCAGGTTTTAGCTTTCCGCCATACTACATACGAAAAGTGTTTTTTTAGCTTTCCGTGTCACGGAAGGCCATCCTGACGCCGATCCCAGCCGGAGAAATCTGCATAAAAATATTTTGTGAAATCAGTCACAATCCAGAAACAAACTCACGAAACCAAAAAGAGATATACATCACAAAAATCCGTGGTTTTTGCTTCTTTTCTCGCCATCGTATTTTTTTTGCCCACTTATTTTGTGATTCAGATCACCATGAAGGGCGGCACACCCCCTGCATTTACGTGATGGGCATCACATAAATTTTCGCTGTCTGGACAGTTGAACGATTCAGTGCCAGATTTCACAGCATCAGAACAGGGCCCGGCTACCTCTGCCGCCGCACATTAACGATAAACCTCGGGCCGCAAGCCTAAGAGTAAACATAAGAAGGGGTGTTTTATGTCATCCGATTTCAAGATCAAAGTTCAAAGCTTTGGTCGTTTCCTCAGCAACATGGTGATGCCAAATATCGGCGCGTTTATCGCGTGGGGTATTATCACCGCATTGTTTATTCCGACAGGGTGGTTGCCTAACGAAACGCTGGCGAAACTTGTTGGCCCAATGATTACCTATCTCCTGCCGCTGCTCATCGGTTACACCGGTGGTCGTCTGGTGGGCGGTGACCGTGGTGGCGTAGTGGGTGCTATCACGACTATGGGTGTTATCGTCGGTGCGGATATGCCGATGTTCCTCGGTGCGATGATTGCCGGTCCTCTCGGCGGCTGGGCGATTAAGAAATTCGACGTCTGGGTTGATGGCAAGATCAAATCCGGCTTCGAAATGCTGGTGAACAACTTCTCTGCGGGCATCATCGGGATGATCCTCGCGATTCTGGCGTTCCTCGGCATTGGTCCGGCTGTTGAAGTGCTGTCCAAACTGCTGGCGGCGGGCGTTAACTTCATGGTGGCGCACGACATGCTGCCGCTGGCGTCTATCTTCGTTGAACCGGCGAAAATCCTGTTCCTGAACAACGCCATCAACCACGGTATCTTCTCGCCGCTGGGTATTCAGCAGTCTCACGATCTCGGTAAGTCCATCTTCTTCCTGATTGAAGCGAACCCGGGTCCGGGCATGGGCGTTCTGCTGGCGTACATGTTCTTTGGTCGCGGCAGCGCGAAGCAGTCTGCTGGCGGTGCGGCTATCATCCACTTCCTGGGTGGTATCCACGAAATTTACTTCCCGTACGTGCTGATGAACCCACGCCTGATCCTGGCCGTTATCCTCGGCGGTATGACCGGCGTGTTCACCCTGAGCGTGCTGGGCGGCGGCCTGGTCTCCCCTGCTTCTCCGGGCTCTATCCTGGCGGTGCTGGCGATGACCCCGAAAGGTGCGTACTTCGCGAACATCGCGGCGATCTGTGCCGCAATGGCGGTCTCCTTCGTGGTCTCTTCTATCCTGCTGAAAACCAGCAAAGTGAAAGAAGACGACGATATTGAAGCGGCAACCCGCCGTATGCACGACATGAAAGCCGAATCCAAAGGCGCGACCCCGCTGGCGGCTGGCGACGTCTCTAACGACCTGAGCCACGTGCGTAAAATCATCGTTGCCTGCGACGCCGGTATGGGTTCCAGCGCAATGGGTGCAGGCGTGCTGCGTAAGAAAGTGCAGGATGCGGGCCTGACCAACATCTCCGTGACCAACAGCGCCATTAACAGCCTGCCGCCGGACGTTGACCTGGTCATCACGCACCGCGACCTGACCGAACGCGCCATGCGTCAGGTGCCGCAGGCACAGCACATCTCGCTGACCAACTTCCTCGACAGCGGCCTGTACACCAGCCTGACCGAACGTCTGGTTGCCGCGCAGCGTCATGAAGATAATGAAGTGAAAGTGCGTACCAGCCTGCAGGACAGCTTTGACGAGAGCAATGCTCACCTGTTCAAGCTGGGCGCGGAGAACATCTTCCTCGGTCGTACCGCGGCCACTAAAGAAGAGGCGATTCGCTTTGCTGGTGAACAGCTGGTGAAAGGCGGCTACGTTCAGCCAGAATACGTTGAAGCGATGCTGGAACGTGAAAAACTGACGCCGACCTACCTGGGTGAATCCATCGCGGTTCCGCACGGTACGGTTGAAGCGAAAGACCGCGTGCTGAAAACCGGCGTAGTGTTCTGTCAGTATCCTGACGGCGTGCGCTTCGGTGAAGAAGAGGACGACATCGCCCGTCTGGTGATTGGTATCGCCGCTCGCAATAACGAGCACATTCAGGTGATTACCAGCCTGACCAACGCGCTGGACGACGAAACCGTCATTGAGCGTCTGGCTAACACCACCAGCGTTGAAGAAGTTCTGGCCCTGCTCAACAAATAGCAGTCCCTCTTCCCTCTCCCCTTTGGGGAGAGGGCTAGGGTGAGGGGGTAAACGTTCCTCACCCCAGCCCTCTCGGGTAAAAACATTGATTAAGGTTAACACTATGAAAGCATTACATTTTGGTGCAGGTAACATCGGTCGTGGCTTTATCGGTAAACTGCTGGCAGACGCGGGCATTACCCTGACATTCGCCGATGTGAATCAGGTGGTTCTGGATGCCCTGAATGCCCGTCATAGCTATCAGGTCCATGTGGTGGGTGAAAATGAACAGGTTGAAACCGTCTCTGGCGTCAACGCGGTCAGCAGCATCGGCGACGACGTGATTGATCTGATCGCCAGCGTTGACCTGGTGACCACCGCTGTGGGCCCGGTCGTACTTGAGCGTATCGCTCCAGCAGTCGCGAAAGGCCTGGCAAAACGTAAGGCGCAGGGCAACGACGCTCCGCTGAACATCATCGCCTGCGAAAACATGGTGCGCGGTACCACGCAGCTGAAAGGTCACGTCATGGCGGCCGTGGCTGACGAAGATAAAGCCTGGGTTGAAGCGCACGTTGGTTTTGTCGATTCCGCCGTGGACCGCATTGTTCCGCCGTCCGAATCCGCCACCCACGATCCGCTGGAAGTGACCGTAGAAACCTTCAGCGAGTGGATCGTCGATAAAACCCAGTTTAAGGGCACGCTGCCGACCATTCCGGGTATGGAATTAACCGATAACCTGATGGCATTTGTCGAACGCAAACTCTTCACGCTGAACACCGGGCATGCTATAACCGCGTACCTCGGAAAGTTGGCCGGTCATCAGACCATTCGTGATGCGATCCTCGATGAGCAGATCCGCGCGGTGGTAAAAGGGGCGATGGAAGAGAGCGGCGCGGTGCTGATCAAACGCTACGGTTTTGATGCTGATAAACACGCAGCATACATCCAGAAAATCCTCAGCCGCTTTGAAAACCCGTATCTGAAAGATGACGTTGAGCGCGTGGGCCGTCAGCCGCTGCGTAAGCTGAGCGCGGGCGACCGCCTGATTAAGCCGCTGCTCGGCACGCTGGAATACGGTCTGCCGCACGCCAATCTGGTGAAAGGAATTGCCGCCGCGATGCACTACCGCAGCGAGCAGGACCCGCAGGCGATTGAGCTGGCTCAGCTGATTGATGACAAAGGCGCGCAGGCTGCGCTGGCGCAGATTTCCGGTCTGGACGCCAGCAGCGACGTGGTGGCGGAGGCGGTTAACGCATATAACGCAACCAAATGATACAGAATCCGGCGCAGGTTAGCCTGCGCCCGAATAACAGATTGTCAGATATGCAGGCAATAATGGAACAAACCCAGGCCTTTGAAAATCGTGTGCTTGAGCGTCTGAATGCTGGCAAAACCGTACGAAGTTTCCTGATTGCCGCCGTCGAGCTGTTAACCGAGGCGGTGAACATTCTGGTGCTTCAGGTGTTTCGCAAAGACGACTACGCGGTAAAGTACGCTGTAGAACCGTTACTGGACGGAGACGGACCGCTGGGCGATCTGTCGGTGCGCCTGAAGCTGATTTATGGCCTGGGCGTGCTCAACCGACAAGAGTATGAAGATGCGGAACTGTTAATGGCGCTGCGCGAAGAGCTCAATCATGACGGTAATGAGTATACCTTTACCGATGATGAGATTCTGGGCCCCTTCGGCGAGCTGCACTGCGTTACCGCCCTGCCTCCTGCTCCCCATTTTGATAACAGCGACCCTGAACTGTACGCGATGCAAAAGCTGCGCTATCAACAGGTTGTCCGTTCCACTATGGTCCTCTCCCTGACTGAGCTGATTTCTAAAATCAGCTTAAAAAAAGCGTTTCAGAAGTAAGCCCGTTCACATTGGTGTATCCTTCCCTGTAAATTCCCCGTTTTCAGAGTCATTTGTCATGAAAGAAGTCGAAAAGAACGAAATTAAACGCCTGAGCGACCGTCTGGATCTGATCCGTCACCAGATGGCTGGCCTGTCGCTGGTCGATTCCGCCGAGAAGTACGCCGAGCTGGAGAAAGAGACCGCGAAGCTGGAAGCTGAAATCGAGCGCCTGCGCGAAGTGAAAGGCCAGAAGCTGAGCAAAGAAGCGCAGAAGCTGATGAACATGCCGCACCGCCGCGCGATCACCAAAAAAGAACAGGCTGACATGGGTAAGCTGAAGAAAAGCGTCCGTGGCCTGGTGGTGGTGCACCCGATGACCGAGCTTGGCCGCGAAATGGGCCTGAAAGAGATGACGGGCTTTTGTAAGACCGCGTTCTGATACCTTCCCCCTCACCCTCTCCCCAAAGGGGCGAGGGGACTGTACGGTGCTGTTTTCTCCCTCTCCCCGTGGGAGAGGGCCGGGGTGAGGGCAGCAGGCCACACTCCCGCTTCAAATTGGCCCAACCAATCCCCCTTTACTTTCTTCCCTGGTTCACAATTCCATTATTTCCGCTCACAAAACCATTGCTAGCTCATAACATCTGGTTAACCATTCATTGTCATTAACCCTACAACACAATATTGGCAGGACCACTTTTACACAGTTTGTGATGCAGAGATGAGCGGAGACTCACCCGCAGCGCAGGCTGTCTGGTCCCCAGGAGACCTGCATGAGCCTCTGGCAACAAAACTACGACCCGGCCGGAAATATCTGGCTGTCGAGCCTGATCGCATCGCTTCCGATCCTGTTCTTCTTCTTTGCGCTGATTAAGCTCAAGCTGAAGGGCTACCTCGCCGCGACGTACACCGTTGCCATCGCCCTGCTGGTGGCGCTGTTCTTCTATAAAATGCCGATCGATCGCGCGCTGGCCTCCGTCGTCTACGGTTTCTTCTACGGCCTGTGGCCGATTGCGTGGATCATCATCGCGGCGGTCTTTGTCTATAAAATCTCGGTGAAAACCGGGCAGTTCGACATTATCCGCTCGTCGATTCTCTCCATCACGCCAGACCAGCGTTTACAGATGCTGATTGTCGGCTTCTCCTTCGGGGCGTTCCTGGAAGGTGCTGCCGGATTTGGCGCGCCGGTGGCGATTACCGCCGCGCTGCTGGTCGGCCTGGGCTTTAACCCGCTATATGCCGCGGGCCTGTGCCTGATTGTGAACACCGCCCCGGTGGCCTTTGGCGCGATGGGGATCCCGATTTTGGTGGCCGGACAGGTGACCGGGCTGGACAGCTTCGAGATTGGCCAGATGGTAGGCCGCCAGCTGCCGTTCCTGACTATTATCGTGCTGTTCTGGATCATGGCGATTATGGACGGCTGGCGCGGCGTGAAGGAGACCTGGCCTGCGGTGATGGTGGCGGGAGGTTCGTTCGCGATTGCCCAGTACCTCAGCTCGAACTTCCTCGGACCGGAACTGCCGGACATTATCTCTTCGCTGGTATCGCTGGTCTGTCTGACGCTGTTCCTGAAACGCTGGCAGCCAGTGCGCATCTTCCGCTTTGCCGACATGGGCGCGTCGCATGTGGATCAGACCCTCGCCCGCACGGGCTATACCGCAGGACAGATCGTTCGCGCCTGGTCACCGTTCCTGTTCCTGACCGCAACGGTAACGTTGTGGAGCATTCCGCCGTTTAAAGCGCTGTTCGCTCCCGGCGGCGCGCTGTACGACATGGTGATTAACATCTCCGTGCCGTTCCTCGACAAGATGGTCGCCCGTATGCCGCCGGTGGTGCATGCCGCCACGCCGTATGCCGCGGTCTATAAATTCGACTGGTTCTCCGCCACCGGTACCGCCATCCTGTTTGCGGCACTCCTTTCCGTTGTATGGCTGCGCATGAAACCAGCCGCCGCGGTACAGACCTTTGCGGCGACCATTAAAGAGCTGATGCTGCCGATCTACTCCATCGGCATGGTGCTGGCGTTCGCGTTTATCTCGAACTACTCCGGCCTGTCGTCGACGCTGGCGTTAGCGCTGGCCCACACCGGACACGCGTTCACCTTTTTCTCGCCGTTCCTCGGCTGGCTGGGGGTGTTCCTGACGGGTTCAGATACCTCGTCTAACGCCCTGTTTGCTGCCCTGCAGGCAACGGCGGCCCAGCAGATTGGCGTGTCGGACATCCTGCTGGTGGCCGCGAATACCACCGGCGGCGTAACCGGCAAAATGATCTCTCCACAATCCATCGCCATTGCCTGTGCGGCGGTGGGACTGGTCGGTAAAGAGTCGGATCTGTTCCGCTTTACCGTGAAACACAGCCTGATATTTACCTGCATGGTGGGCGTGATCACCACCCTGCAGGCCTATGTCTTAACCTGGATGATCCCATGATAGTGATGCCCAGACGCCTGTCCGACGAGATTGCCTCTCGCGTGCGGGCGCTGATTGAAGAACAACAGCTGGAAGCGGGCATGAAGTTGCCCGCCGAGCGCCAGCTTGCCGCCCAGCTTGGCGTATCGCGTAACTCACTGCGCGAGGCGCTGGCCACGCTGGTCAGCGAAGGGGTGCTGGTGAGCCGTCGCGGCGGTGGCACCTTTGTGCGCTGGCAGCATGACGACTGGTCCGAGCAAAACATCGTGCAGCCGCTGAAGACGCTGATGGAAAACGACCCGGACTACAGCTTCGACATCCTTGAAGCGCGTCACGCCATCGAAACCAGTACCGCCTGGCACGCGGCGATGCGGGCAACCGAGGCCGACAAAGAGAAGCTCAAAGCCTGCTTTGAGGCCACGCAAAGCAGCGATCCGGATATCGCCTCCCAGGCAGACGTCCGTTTTCACCTGGCGATTGCCGAGGCATCGCATAACGTGGTTCTGCTCCAGACCATGCGCGGGTTCTTCGATCTGCTGCAATCCTCCGTCAAGCAGAGCCGCCAGCGCATGTATCTGGTTCCGCCGGTCTTTGCTCAGTTGACCGAACAGCATGAAGCCGTGCTCAACGCCATTCTGGCCGGTGATGCCGAGGCCGCGCGCAAAGCAATGATGGCGCATCTCGGCTTCGTACACACCACCATTAAACGATTCGATGAAGACCAGGCCCGACAGGCGCGTATTACCCGTCTGCCTGGCGACAGTGATATTTCCAGGGAGAACAAAGCATGATTATTTCAGCAGCCAGTGACTATCGCGCCGCGGCGCAGCGCATTTTGCCCCCGTTCCTGTTCCACTACATCGACGGCGGGGCCTATGCCGAATATACCCTGCGCCGCAACGTGGAAGATCTCTCGGAGGTGGCTCTGCGCCAGCGCGTGCTGAAGAATATGTCTGACCTGAGCCTGGAGACGAAGCTGTTTAACGAAACGCTCTCCATGCCCGTGGCGCTCGCGCCTGTAGGCTTATGCGGCATGTACGCCCGCCGTGGCGAAGTGCAGGCTGCTGCCGCGGCGGATGCCAAAGGCATTCCGTTTACCCTTTCCACCGTCTCAGTCTGCCCGATTGAAGAGGTCGCCCCGACCATCAAGCGCCCGATGTGGTTCCAGCTGTACGTCCTGCGCGATCGCGGCTTTATGCGTAACGCCCTTGAGCGTGCCAAAGCGGCAGGCTGCTCCACGCTGGTCTTTACCGTCGATATGCCGACGCCCGGCGCGCGCTATCGTGATGCCCACTCCGGCATGAGCGGCCCAAATGCTGCGCTCCGCCGCTACTGGCAGGCGGTTACCCACCCGCAGTGGGCGTGGGACGTCGGTCTTAACGGACGTCCGCACGATCTGGGCAATATCTCGGCGTACCTCGGTAAACCGACCGGGCTGGAGGATTACATCGGCTGGCTGGCAAACAACTTCGATCCGTCGATCTCCTGGAAAGACCTGGAGTGGATCCGCGAATTCTGGGACGGCCCGATGGTGATCAAAGGGATCCTCGATCCGGAAGATGCCCGCGACGCGGTGCGCTTCGGCGCGGACGGGATCGTGGTCTCTAACCACGGCGGACGCCAGCTCGACGGCGTGCTCTCTTCTGCCCGCGCGCTGCCGGCCATTGCCGATGCGGTGAAAGGCGATATTGCGATTCTGGCCGACAGCGGCATCCGCAACGGGCTGGACGTGGTGCGCATGATTGCCCTGGGCGCAGACAGCGTGCTGCTGGGCCGCGCGTACCTGTATGCGCTGGCCACCAGCGGCCAGGCCGGCGTGGCGAATCTGCTCAACCTGATCGAAAAAGAGATGAAGGTGGCGATGACGCTGACCGGCGCGAAGTCGATTAGTGAGATCAGCAAGGATTCGCTGGTGCAGGAGCTGAGTAAGCTGCCTGCGGCGCTGGCCCCTCTTTCGCAGGGAAACGCGGCCTGATTTTCATCCGTTACTATTTTTTCTCATGCGCCCGACTCCCCCCGGGCGCTTTTTTTGTCGAAAATAACACCTATGTAACATTCTGGATAAGAAAATTTGACACACCCCACCCGCCCGCAATTGTATAGACAAGCAAATACAAGAACACAAAAACAACATCACATCGGAGGGGAGCGTATGACGTATTCAGGTAAAGTGGATATTCAGCGGGTTATCGACGAGAGTCCCTTTTCAGGGTTTCACTGGCTTCTTATCGTGCTGGGCTTTCTGGTTCTGGCGATCGATGGCTTTGATACCGCAGCGATGGGCTACATCGCGCCTACGCTGTCGGCAGAATGGGGGATACACAAACAGGATCTGGGGCCGGTGCTGAGCGCGGCGCTGCTGGGGCTGTCGCTGGGCGCGCTGATTGCAGGCCCGGTGTCGGACCGGATGGGACGCAAGCGCGTGCTGGTCTTCTCGTGCCTGTTCTTCGGCCTGGCGAGCCTGGGCACGGCCTGGGCACAAAGCCTGAATACCCTGACGCTGTGGCGCTTTCTGACGGGTCTCGGGCTCGGCGCCGCAATGCCTAACGCCATCACGCTGATCTCCGAATTTGCCCCCCAGCGCTGTCGCGCCATGGCGATTAATACCATGTACTGCGGCTTCCCTCTGGGTGCGGCAGGCGGCGGTGCGATCTCTTCCTGGCTTATCCCCCATCACGGCTGGCGAAGCGTGCTGCTGACCGGCGCGATTGCTCCGCTGATTTTAACGCTGCTGCTGGCGCTGCTGTTGCCGGAATCGGTGAAGTTTCTGGTGCAGCGCGGGAAAGACGTTATGCAGGTCCGCCGCATCGCCAGCCGGTTCAGCCGCAGCACGCTGGAGAGCGTCACGGGCTTTTTCCTGGCGGAGGAGAAAGTTGCGTCTAAAAAAGGGAGCGTGGGGCAGCTGTTTTCCATGCCCTGGCTGCCCGGCACCCTGATGCTGTGGGTGACCTATTTTATGGGGCTGGTCATTTACTACGTCCTGCTGAGCTGGATGCCAACGCTGATGCAGGGGATGGGTTATGCGCTGGCGGAATCCGCCTGGCTCACCTCGCTGTTCACGTTCGGGGGTACCGCAGGCATTCTGCTCGCGGGCTGGATGATGGACCGCTGGGAGGCGCACAAGGTGGTCGCTGGAGGATTTGTCCTGACAATGGGATTGATCCTGTTACTCGGCCTTGAGCATAACCATATCGCCCTGTTTGGCGGGCTGATTTTCCTGATGGGGATCGCCATGAACGGCGCGCAGTCGGGCATGCAAACCCTCGCGGCCACCTTTTACCCTACCGAGTGCCGCGCGACGGGCATCGCCTGGATGCAGGGGATTGGCCGCTTTGGCGGGGTGGCGGGCACCATGACCAGCGCCCAGCTTCTTTCTATGCAGTGGCAGGCAGACAGTATTTTAATGATCCTCAGCGTGCCCGCCCTGGTGGCCGCGGCGGCAACCGTCTACAAAATGCTGTACAGCCGCTCGCACGAACCCGGCGTCGCGTAGTTCCTCTCTTTTCTGCTATTCTGCCCCCGCAATTAAGGGGGCAGCATGCTTAACATCGTTTTATTCGAACCAGAAATTCCGCCAAATACCGGCAATATCATCCGCCTGTGCGCAAACACCGGTTTTCGCCTGCATATCATCGAGCCGATGGGCTTTACGTGGGACGACAAACGTCTGCGCCGCGCGGGGCTGGATTACCATGAATTTACCGCCGTGGTTCGCCATCACGATTACGCCGCGTTTCTGGAAGCGGAGAAGCCGCAGCGCATGTTCGCCCTGACCACCAAAGGCACGCCAGCGCACAGCGCCGTGTGCTATCAGGAAGGTGACTATCTGATGTTTGGCCCGGAAACCCGCGGCCTGCCGGCCACGATTCTGGATGCTCTGCCCGCTGAGCAAAAAATCCGTATTCCGATGATGCCGGACAGCCGCAGCATGAACCTGTCAAACGCGGTGTCGGTGGTGGTGTATGAAGCCTGGCGCCAGCTGGGTTATCCCGGCGCCATTTTAAGAAGTTAAATGCCGTCACCATACTCGAAGGTATGGTGAATGCCGTTGAAGTGCTGATCCATATCCATCGACGGCTTATCGCTGTCAGGCTTACCGACGATGCGCGCCGGTACGCCAGCGGCAGTGGTGTGCGGCGGCACGGGCTGGAGCACAACCGACCCGGCGCCAATCTTCGCACCGCGCCCGACTTCAATATTGCCGAGAATTTTAGCGCCCGCGCCAATCATCACCCCTTCACGAATTTTCGGGTGGCGATCGCCGCTGGTTTTACCGGTACCGCCCAGAGTAACCGACTGCAGGATCGAGACATCATCTTCAATCACCGCCGTTTCACCCACCACAATGCCGGTGGCGTGGTCGAGCATGATCCCGCGGCCAATCTTCGCCGCCGGGTGAATATCGACCTGGAACGTCACGGAGACCTGGTTTTGCAGGAAGATCGCCAGCGCGCGGCGGCCTTCATTCCATAACCAGTGGCCGATGCGGTAAGCCTGCAGGGCGTGGAAGCCTTTCAGGTACAGCAGCGGCGTGGAGTATTTATCGACCGCCGGGTCACGGGTGCGCACGGCCTGGATATCGCAGGCGGCAGAGGCGATCATTTCCGGGTCAGCGGCGTAAGCCTCTTCCACCACTTCACGGATGGCGATAGCCGGCATGATGGAGGAAGCCAGCTTATTGGCGAGCATGTAGCTCAGCGCGCTGCCGAGATTTTCGTGCTTGAGTAACGTCGCGTGGTAAAAACTGGCCAGCATTGGCTCACAGTCGGCCAGCGCCCGAGCTTCGGCTTTAATATTATTCCAGACGATATCCAGTTCTTCACACGGCATTGCTAACTCCAGACGATAGTATAATGACCAGCCAGTTCTGCGCTGGCTGGGTCATTCAGGTGACAACGGTTCCGACTAGTTACTGCTGCGCTCGTCCTTGCGCGCACGGCCTAATAAGGTCAATGCTGCCTCGCGCGCATTTTTTCCGCAATACAATACCTGATAAATTTCCTCGGTTATTGGCATTTCGACACCAAACCGGTGCGCCAACTCGCGAACTTCTTTGGTATTGCGGTAGCCTTCCACCACCTGTCCAATCTTCTCCTGCGCGCTTTTTACATCGCTGCCCTGTCCGAGCATCATGCCAAAGCGGCGGTTACGAGACTGGTTGTCGGTACAGGTCAGCACCAGGTCGCCCAGGCCCGCCATTCCCATAAAGGTGGCCGGATCGGCGCCCAGCGCTTCGCCCAGACGGGACATTTCGGTTAAGCCGCGGGTAATCAACGCCGTACGCGCGTTGGCACCAAAACCAATGCCGTCTGACATCCCGGCGCCAATCGCAATCACGTTCTTCACCGCGCCGCCCAGTTGCACGCCGATAAAATCGGGGTTGCTGTAGACGCGGAAGCTCTTGCCGCAGTGCAGCAGTTGCTGAAGATCGTCGGAGAAAGCCTGGTCAGTGGATGCCAGCGAGATCGCCGTCGGCAGGCCCGCAGCCAGCTCTTTGGCAAAGGTCGGGCCAGAGATGACCGCAAGCGGGATCTCATCACCCAGCGCTTCGCGGGCAACGTCCTGCAGCAGGCGTCCGGTCTCCGCTTCCAGCCCTTTGGTTGCCCAGACAATACGCGCATCCGGGCGCATCAGCGGCTTAATCTGATGCAGCACGTCGCCAAAGACATGGCTCGGGACCACAATCAGAATGTTGCGGCTGGCCGCCAGCGCGGTCGCCAGATCGCTTTCCAGGTGCAGAGAGTCAGGGAACGGAACGTCCGGGAGAAACGCCACATTGCAACGGTCGCGCTGCAGCGTGGCGATATGTTTTGGATCGTGGCCCCACAGGACCACATCGTGACCATTTCTTGCCAGCGTGATGGCAAGAGCGGTGCCGTATGAGCCGGCACCGATCACAGTCATTGACGCATTAACAGTGCTCATCAGGCATCCTGATGTTGTTCGGCACCTTCGCCAGCCTGCTGCTGCAGATAGTTCATGAACAGCGCATCAAAGTTCACTGGCGCAAGGTTCAGTTGCGGGAATGTACCGCGAGAAACCAGGCTGGTGATACATTCACGGGCATACGGGAACAGGATGTTCGGGCAGTATGCACCCAGGCAATGCGCCATCTGGTTGCCTTCGATGCCGCCAATGGAGAAGATACCGCCCTGCTGTACTTCACACAGGAATGCAGTTTCTTCGCCCAGAGAGGCGGTCACGGTCACACGCAGTACGACTTCATACACGTCATCCGCCAGCTGGGTGGATGCGGTATCCAGATCAAGTTTAACCTCTGGCTGCCAATCTTTCTGGAAAACGTGCGGCGCATTTGGCGCTTCGAAAGAGACATCCTTGGTGTAGATACGCTGGATCTGGAAAGTCATTTCGGTGTTGTTTTGTTCTGACATGGAAATACCCTTTTTAATTGTCCTAACGTCTCTTAGCTCAGCAGCGGATCGAGTCCACCACGGGCGTCGAGCGCATACAAGTCATCACAGCCGCCAATGTGCTGCGCATCAATAAAAATCTGCGGAACCGTCGTACGACCACTACGTTGGATCATCTCTTCGCGTTTGATCGCGTCACCGTCGATAGGCAATTCCTGGAACGTGACGCCTTTGCTGCTCAGCAGCGCTTTCGCACGATGGCAGAACGGGCACGTCGCTTTGGTGTAGATCTCAATATTGGCCATGACTGAACTCCTTATTTACCGCGAACCAAAGGAAGATTTTCCCCGCTCCAGCCGGAAATACCTTCTTTCAGTACCGTTACGTTTTCGAAGCCCGCTTTATAAAGCGCGCTGGCAGATTCCTGCGCCTGCATACCGGTCGCATCCACAACAATAATGGGCTGAGCTTTGTGTTTCTCAAGCTCACCCACGTTGTTCGCTTTGATTTCAGCTGGCAACAGGTTGATTGCGCCGGCAATGTGACCTTTACGGAAATCGTCACGCTGACGCAGATCGACAACAACGGCGTCTTCTTTGTTAATCAGACGCGTCGCTTCACCACGGGTGATAACCTTAATCTTAGACGTCAGGCTCTTAAATGTGGTGAACAGTACAGCAGCCAGCAGGCCAATCCACGCGATGCTCAGAACCGGATGGCGGCTAACGAATTGCATAATTTCTTGCATGGAGGGTAACTACTCCCGACTAAGTGATAAAAAAACCAGGACAGGAGTATACCTGTGCGTTCTGGCAAATACAGCCAGCGACCATAACCTAATCCATTTTCTGCGGCATGCCACCTAAAAAAATGCCTCAAAATGGTCCGGTCAGCATCTTGCCCCCGCGCTTTCTTTGATCTTCTGCGGCTATTTGATCGATTCAGCTGTAGTAAAATTACGCAAATTTTGACTCTTGAGCATGAGGTTGTTGCAATGTCGGTTTCTAAAAAACCTATGGTACTGGTGATTCTGGATGGCTATGGCTACCGCGAAGACAGCCAGGATAACGCTATTTTCAACGCAAAAACCCCGGTAATGGATGCGCTGTGGGCAAAACGTCCGCATACCCTGATTGATGCATCCGGTCTGGAAGTCGGCCTGCCGGATCGCCAGATGGGCAACTCCGAAGTCGGTCACGTTAACCTGGGCGCAGGCCGTATCGTGTATCAGGACCTGACCCGTCTGGACGTCGAAATCAAAGAACGCACCTTCTTCGCGAACCCGGTTCTCTGCGGTGCGGTAGATAAAGCCGTTGCGGCAGGTAAAGCGGTGCACATCATGGGTCTGCTCTCCGCGGGCGGCGTGCACAGCCATGAAGATCACATCATGGCGATGGTTGAGCTGGCCGCTGAACGCGGTGCGGAAAAAATCTACCTGCACGCCTTCCTGGACGGTCGCGATACGCCACCGCGCAGCGCAGAAGGCTCCCTGAAAGCTTTCGAAGACAAATTCGCCGCGCTGGGCAAAGGCCGCGTGGCCTCCATCATTGGCCGTTACTACGCTATGGACCGCGACAACCGCTGGGATCGCGTTGAACAGGCCTATGACCTGATGACCCTGGCAAAAGGTGAGTTCCAGTTCGCGACCGCCGTTGAAGCCCTGGAAGCCGCATACGCGCGTGATGAAAACGATGAATTCGTGAAAGCGAGCGTGATCCGCGCTGAAGGCCAGGCCGATGCCGCGATGGAAGATGGCGACGCGCTGATCTTCATGAACTTCCGCGCTGACCGCGCGCGCGAAATCACCCGTGCGTTCGTCAACAGCGATTTCGACGGCTTTGCCCGTAAGAAAGTGGTGAACATCAACTTCATCCAGCTGACCGAATATGCGGCAGATATCAACGCGCCTTGCGCTTACCCACCTGCCTCGCTGGAAAATACCTTCGGCGAGTGGATGGCGAAGAATGACAAAACCCAGCTGCGTATCTCCGAAACTGAGAAGTATGCGCACGTGACCTTCTTCTTTAACGGCGGCGTTGAAGAGCCGTTTAAAGGCGAAGAGCGCATTCTGATCAACTCGCCGAAAGTGGCCACCTACGATCTGCAGCCAGAGATGAGCTCTGCCGAGCTGACTGAAAAACTGGTTGCGGCCATCGAAAGCGGTAAGTACGACACCATCATCTGTAACTACCCGAATGGTGACATGGTAGGCCATACCGGGGTGATGGAAGCGGCAGTGAAAGCGGTTGAAGCGCTGGACAATTGTGTTGAGCAGGTAGCAAAAGCGGTTGAATCTGTGGGCGGCCAGCTGTTGATCACCGCTGACCACGGTAACGCCGAGCAGATGCGCGACCCGGCAACCGGCCAGGCGCACACGGCCCATACCAACCTGCCTGTTCCGCTGATTTATGTAGGTGATAAATCACTGAAAGCAGTGGAAGGCGGCAAGCTTTCCGACATCGCGCCAACCATGTTGTCGCTGATGGGCATGCCGATCCCTGAAGAGATGACTGGTAAGCCGCTGTTCATCGTGGAATAATCGCTCCCCATGAGGGGAAAGGCGATTTTTTCAATCACATGGGTCGTGAAGCCGCTTAGGTTATCAGTCAGACCTCTGCTTTGCGCCAGCGCACTCAGCGCTGGCGTATTGCTGTGCGCCGCATCCGCCCACGCGGATGACCGCGACCAGCTGAAATCCATTCAGGCCGATATCGCCGCCAAAGAGCGTGCGGTACGCCAGCAGCAACAGCAGCGCTCCGCCCTGCTCGCCCAGCTTAAGCAGCAGGAAGAGGCCATCTCCGCTGCCGCACGTAAACTCCGTGAAACGCAAAACATCCTCGCCGAGTTGAACAAACAGATCGACGAGATGAACGCGTCGATTGCCAAACTGGAGCGCCAGCGTGATGCGCAGGAGCGCAACCTCGCGGCACAGCTGGATGCTGCATTCCGCCAGGGTGAACATACCGGACTCCAGCTGATCCTCAGCGGCGAAGAGAGCCAACGCGGCCAGCGCCTGCAGGCCTACTTCGGCTATCTCAACCAGGCGCGTCAGGAGACTATCGCGCAGCTGAAGCAGACGCGCGAAGAGGTCTCCACCCAAAAAGCGGAACTGGAAGAGAAGCAGAGCCAGCAACAGACGTTGCTCTACGAACAAAAAGCGCAGCAGGCGAAACTTGAGCAGGCCCGTAACGAGCGCAAGAAAACCCTGTCCGGTCTTGAGTCCTCCATTCAGGCAGGACAAAGCCAGCTGAGCGAAATGCGCGCCAACGAATCCAAACTGCGTAACAGCATCGCCCGTGCGGAAGCGGCGGCGAAAGCGCGCGCCGAAAAAGAGGCGCGCGAAGCGCAGGCGGTTCGCGACAAGCAGCAGGAAGCCTCCCGCAAAGGAACCACCTACAAGCCAAGCGAGAGCGAACGTTCCCTCATGTCGCGTACCGGTGGCCTGGGCTCCCCTCGCGGTCAGGCATACTGGCCCGTTCGCGGTTCTATTTTGCATCGCTATGGCGAACAGCTGCAGGGTGAGCTACGTTGGAAAGGGATCGTTATCGGTGCGTCTGAAGGTAGCGAAGTGAAAGCCATCGCCGATGGCCGCGTGATTCTGGCCGACTGGCTGCAGGGTTACGGGCTTGTGGTGGTGGTCGAGCACGGTAAAGGCGACATGAGTCTTTACGGCTACAACCAGAGCGCGCTGGTCAGCGTCGGCACGCAGGTGCGCGCCGGCCAACCCATCGCCCTTGTGGGCAGCAGTGGCGGTCAGGGCCGCCCGTCACTCTATTTCGAAATTCGTCGTCAGGGTCAGGCGGTCAATCCACAGCCGTGGTTGGGAAGATAAGTTTTGCTTCAGTTTCGTCGAATGATTCTCGCCGTCGTCAGCGCGCTGGCGCTGGCAGCACCAGCTTATGCAGGCAAACTCGCGATTGTGATTGATGACTTCGGTTATCGTCCGCATTATGAAAATCAGGTGCTGGCGATGCCGTCAGCCATCTCCGTCGCCGTCCTGCCCAATGCGCCACACGCGCACGAGATGGCTACCAAAGCCCACAACAGCGGTCATCAGGTGCTTATTCATCTGCCAATGGCCCCGCTCAGCAAGCAGCCGCTGGAAAAAGATACCCTGCGCCCGGATATGAGCAGCGATGAGATCGAGCGCATCATCCGTGACGCCTACAACAAAGTTCCGTATGCCGTAGGCCTGAACAACCATATGGGCAGCGCGATGACCTCCAGCCTGTATGGAATGCTGAAAGTGATGCAGGCGCTGGAGCGTTACAATCTCTACTTCCTCGACAGCATGACCATCGGCAACAGCCAGGCGATGCGGGCCGCTCAGGGGACGGGTGTAAAGGTCATTAAGCGTAAAGTCTTCCTGGACGACTCCCAGAATGAAGCGGATATCCGCGTGCAGTTTAACCGCGCGGTAGCGCTGGCGCGCCGTAACGGTTCGGCTATTGCCATTGGGCACCCGCATCCTTCAACGGTGCGCGTTCTACAGCAGATGTTGCCCTCCCTGCCTGCCGACATCACGCTGGTACGCCCGAGCGATCTGCTCAATGAACCGCAGGTAGACACGTCTCGTCCGGGTAGCGCTCAACCTCCGGCAACGCAGCCGCGCAATCCGTTCCGCGGCGTGAAGAACTGCACGCTGAAACAACCGCCTGAACCGGTGCATGCAACCCGCTTCTTCACGGTAATCAGCGAAAGTGTGAGTCAAAGTACGCTGGTGCAATACTTCCAGCACCAGTGGCAGGGATGGGGTAAGAAAGTCTCAGCGAACCACTCCCAGTGACAGGCGATTAAGGTAGAACAATGCCGCAACGACACAAAATTCTGCTCCTCGATACCGGTAAAGAGTGGGGAGGAGGCACCAACAGCATGCTCGAACTTCTGAAGCGCATTAACCGCGAGAAGTTCGATATTACCTGTTGTTTTTACAGCGACTACAGTCGGGCCGAAGGGCAAACCATCGGTCAGGTGCTGAACGGCATTGGCATTCCCTTAATTGTCATTCCCCAGCATAAACAGCCCGCATGGGCGAAAATCGCAAAAGAGCTGGGCCGCAGCCTGCTGTTTTTCTCCCGCAGCGCCCGGAAGGCGCTTACGCGCCATGTTGATACCCTCTGGCGCATTCGCCCTAACGTCCGCAAGATCGAGACGATTTTCCGGGAAGGCGGTTTCGATACGCTGTACATGAACAACCAGCCAGGCTCTAACGAAGAGGGTTACCTGGCGGGCGCGAAGCTGCATGCGCGGATAATTCAGCACTGCCGGATTGAACCGGTGCTGACGCCCCCGCTGGTAAAGCTGGTGAATGCCCATGCCACAAAAATCATCGCCGTTTCGCACGGCGTCGAGCGCGTGTTACTTCAGCATGGCGTCCGGCCCGGGCTGTGTACAACGGTGAACAATGCCATCGACATCCACCAGCCTTTGCCCGACCGACGCGCCATGCGTCATCGTCTGAACATTGATGACGACACCTTTGTGTTCGGCAGCATTGGATCGCTGATCCCCCGCAAGGCTAACCACCATACGCTGGCGGCGCTGGCGCAGTTCAACCAGCAGCATCCGCAGGCAAAATGGAAGATGGTGCTGGTCGGTGAAGGGGCTGAACGCGGCGCGCTGGCGGCACAGGCTGAAGCGCTGGGTATTGCTGGGCACGTGATTTTTACCGGTTTCCAGAACACGCCTTTTGACTACCTCGCTACCTTCGATGCGTTTATTCTGGCCTCGCAGAGCGAAGGTCTGCCCCGCGTCGTGCTGGAAGCAATGCTGCTGAACATCCCCGTCATTGGTTCAAAGGTGACCGGCACGGCAGAATTGATCGACCACGAGGCGACCGGGCTGCTTTTCCCGTGGAGCGATGTATCGAAACTTGCTCAACATCTGGATAATATCTGGCAGGATCCCGATCTGCGCGCCCGGCTCGCCGCGGCTGCGCATCAGAATGTCTGCAACGTGTATGCCATTGAAAGCTATGTTAACGGTGTCGAGGCCGTTCTTGGCGCGCAATAACCAAACGAGAACAACATGTTTAAATTCCTGAATGCTCGCTACCGCCACATCACCGGGCGACATAACATTCCGTACGCTTCCCTTCCGGTTACGCGCGATCTCGTTGCGGTGGACTCCATCGTGATCCCGTGTACGGGCGCGGATTTCGTTGAAGAAGCGTTGTTGTCAGCGACATTTGCAGAACGTTATGCCACCGACGTCAGCGAAATTGTTATCGTCAGCGATCAGCCTGAATCCGCTTTCGGCGAACTCCCGCCAAAGACCCGCGTCGTCACGCTTACCCTTCCGGTACGCGAGGAAAGTTACCGCTATAAGCAGATCTACCTCAGCCGTCTGGTGAAGCTGAACGCCCCGTTACAGGCGCGCGGTGAAGGCGTATTGATGATCGATTCCGATCTCAACCTGCTGAAAATGCCGGAAATTAACATGGCCGATATGCACATCTACTCCAGCTTCCGTCAGGGCAAAATGATTGCCAAGCTGGACGGTGCGCCAGCGGAGAAAGTGCCGGCGTATTACAAAGAGACGGTGCGCCCTTATCTGGTCGATCACGTTAACGGCGCGTTTCTTGCGGCCACCAAAAAGACCTGGCGCCGTATCTGCCCGCTGTGGCTGACGCTGTTCCAGGATACCTGGGAACTGATGGACGACACGCAGCCGCCAACCGATCAGCTGCCGCTCGCCGCGCTGCTGGACATGCTGGATTTAAAAACGGTTAATCTGGGCGACTGGATGAACTGGCCGGTGTCCAAGAAGATCGGCGGACAGGAAGCTGTTGTGCCGAAAGAGGTGATTGGCGCGCACGGTGGTTTCCCACTTTCCGAATGGCAGAAGTATCTTGAATCGCCAGATAATAAGCTGTTATTCAAAGGGCAGGACTACACCCGCAAGGTGCGTTACCTGACGGACGAAGAGAAAAAGAATCAGTAAAAAAGGGGCCGCTGGCCCCTTTTTGATTATTTATCCCAGCTCAGGATCACTTTTCCTGACTGACCGGAACGCATCGCGTCAAAGCCCTGCTGGAATTCGTCGATGGAGAAACGGTGCGTAATAATCGGTGATAGATCCAGACCGGACTGGATTAGCGCCGCCATCTTGTACCAGGTTTCGAACATCTCGCGGCCATAGATACCCTTGATGAACAGCCCCTTGAAGATGACTTTGTTCCAGTCGATGGACATATCCGACGGCGGAATACCCAGCATCGCGATACGCCCACCGTGGTTCATGGTGTCCAGCATGGTGCGAAACGCCGGTGGCGCGCCGGACATCTCCAGACCCACGTCAAAGCCTTCGGTCATGCCCAGCTCTTCCATCACGTCGGTCAGGCTCTCTTTAGAGACATCCACCGCGCGGGTCACGCCCATTTTACGTGCCAGCGACAGACGGTATTCGTTCACGTCGGTGATGACCACGTTGCGCGCGCCCACGTGCTTCGCCACGGCTGCCGCCATGATGCCGATTGGGCCCGCGCCGGAGACCAGCACGTCTTCGCCCACCAGGTCGAAGGAGAGAGCGGTATGCACCGCGTTGCCGAACGGGTCGAAGATAGAGGCCAGATCGTCAGAAATATTGTCCGGGATTTTGAACGCGTTAAAGGCCGGAATCACCAGGTATTCCGCGAAGCAGCCCGGACGGTTAACGCCCACGCCGACGGTGTTACGGCACAGGTGCGTACGTCCACCGCGGCAGTTACGGCAGTGGCCGCAGGTAATATGGCCTTCGCCGGAAACGCGATCGCCAATCTTGAAGCCTTTTACTTCCTGGCCGATGCCGACCACTTCACCCACATATTCGTGGCCGACAACCATCGGGACAGGAATAGTTTTCTGCGACCACTGGTCCCAGTTGTAGATGTGAACGTCAGTACCGCAGATGGCGGTTTTACGAATTTTGATCAGCAGATCGTTATGACCGACTTCCGGCTCCGGCACGTCGGTCATCCAAATCCCTTCTTCCGCTTTCAGTTTGGATAACGCTTTCATCACACGTCCTCAGGCAATTACGCCCAGCTGTTTACCGATGCGGGTAAAGGCTTCCACCGCACGTTCAATTTGTTCAGGCGTATGCGCCGCGGACATCTGGGTGCGGATACGCGCCTGACCTTTTGGCACCACCGGGAAGAAGAACCCGGTGACGTAAATCCCCTCTTTCTGCAGCTCGCGGGCAAACTTCTGCGCGACGACCGCATCACCCAGCATCACCGGGATAATGGCGTGATCGGCACCGGCCAGGGTAAACCCTGCAGCGCTCATTTTTTCACGGAACAGACGGGCGTTGGACCACAGGCGGTCGCGCAGTTCGGCACCGGACTCCACCATCTCCAGCACTTTGATGGAGGCGGCCACAATCGCCGGCGCAAGAGAGTTGGAGAACAGGTACGGTCGAGAGCGCTGGCGCAGCCACTCAACCACCTCTTTGCGCGCAGCCGTGTAACCGCCGGACGCGCCGCCGAGCGCTTTGCCCAGCGTGCCGGTGATGATGTCCACGCGGCCCATCACGTCGCAGTATTCGTGGGAACCACGGCCGTTTTCGCCGACAAAGCCGACCGCGTGAGAGTCATCGACCATTACCAGCGCGTCGTATTTATCCGCCAGGTCGCACACGCCCTTCAGGTTGGCGATCACGCCGTCCATCGAGAACACGCCGTCGGTGGCGATCAGCACATGACGAGCCCCCGCTTCACGGGCCTCTTTCAGGCGCGCTTCCAGCTCGACCATGTCGTTGTTGGCGTAGCGGAAGCGCTTCGCTTTGCACAGACGTACGCCGTCGATGATGGAGGCGTGGTTCAGGGCGTCGGAGATAATCGCATCTTCTGCGCCGAGCAGGGTCTCAAACAGACCGCCGTTGGCGTCGAAGCAGGAGGAGTACAGAATCGCGTCTTCCATTCCGAGGAAGCTCGCCAGCTTTTGCTCAAGCTGCTTGTGGCTGTCCTGCGTACCGCAGATAAAGCGTACGGAGGCCATGCCGAAACCGTGGGTATCCATGCCGTTTTTCGCCGCGGCAATCAGCTCAGGGTGATTCGCAAGACCTAAGTAGTTGTTCGCACAAAAGTTGATCACATGGCTGCCGTCGGCAACGGTGATGTCCGCCTGCTGAGCAGACGTGATAATACGCTCTTCCTTGAACAACCCTTCCGCACGTGCGGTGTCGAGGTCGCTGTTTAACTGTTTGTAAAAATCACCACGCATTGCAATTCTCCAGACTCGGCAAATTTCGGCACATATTACCCAAACCTATAGTTCATGACGAGATGACGCAGTATCTCTTCTCGTTTTTGCAGCATAAATCACGTGTAACCCTGCTGCATATCGGTGAATGGCTGAAGGGTCGCCATACTAATGATATGATATGAACATTAGCGTCCGGGATTGGCCCCGGGCTCCACACTTCAAAGGTTACAGTTATGATCATCGTTACCGGCGGCGCGGGCTTTATCGGCAGCAATATTATCAAGGCCCTCAATGACAAAGGCATCACCGACATCCTGGTGGTGGACAACCTGAAAGACGGCACCAAGTTCGTTAACCTGGTGGATCTGAACATCGCTGACTACATGGATAAAGAAGACTTCCTTATCCAGATTATGGCAGGTGAAGAGTTCGGCGAGATCGAAGCCATCTTCCACGAAGGTGCGTGCTCATCCACCACAGAGTGGGACGGCAAGTACATGATGGACAACAACTATCAGTACTCCAAAGAGCTTCTGCACTACTGCCTGGAGCGTGAAATTCCGTTCCTGTACGCCTCCTCGGCTGCAACCTATGGCGGTCGTACCTCGGACTTCATCGAGTCCCGCGAGTACGAGCAGCCGCTGAACGTCTACGGCTACTCCAAGTTCCTCTTCGACGAGTACGTGCGTCAGATCCTGCCTGAAGCGAACTCCCAGATCGTCGGCTTCCGCTACTTCAACGTCTACGGACCGCGCGAAGGCCACAAAGGCAGCATGGCGAGCGTGGCGTTCCACCTGAATACCCAGCTGAATAACGGCGAAAGCCCGAAACTGTTTGAAGGCAGCGACGGCTTCAAGCGCGACTTCGTTTACGTGGGCGACGTGGCAGCCGTGAACCTGTGGTTCTGGGAAAACGGCGTGTCCGGCATCTTCAACCTGGGCACAGGCCGCGCGGAATCCTTCCAGGCAGTGGCTGACGCGACGCTGGCGTACCACAAAAAAGGCAGCATCGAGTACATTCCGTTCCCGGACAAGCTGAAAGGCCGCTATCAGGCGTTCACGCAGGCAGACCTGACCAACCTGCGCGCCGCAGGCTACGACAAGCCGTTCAAGACCGTTGCCGAAGGCGTAACGGAATATATGGCCTGGCTGAACCGCGACGCATAAGTATGAAGATTCTGGTGATCGGCCCGTCCTGGGTGGGCGACATGATGATGTCGCAAAGTCTTTATCGCACGCTCAAGGCGCGTTATCCCCAGGCGATAATCGACGTGATGGCACCTGCATGGTGCCGTCCGCTGCTATCGCGCATGCCGGAAGTGAACGAGGCGATCCCGATGCCGCTTGGCCACGGGGCGCTGGAAATCGGCGAGCGCCGCAAGCTCGGCCACAGCCTGCGCGAGAAGCGCTACGATCGCGCGTACGTGCTGCCAAACTCCTTCAAATCCGCCCTGGTGCCTTTCTTTGCGGGTATCCCGCACCGTACCGGCTGGCGAGGTGAAATGCGCTACGGCCTGCTGAACGACGCCCGGGTGCTGGATAAAGAGGCCTGGCCGCTGATGGTGGAGCGCTACGTGGCGCTGGCCTACGACAAAGGCGTGATGCGCAGCGCGAAAGACCTGCCGCAGCCGCTGCTGTGGCCGCAGCTTCAGGTTAACGACGGGGAGAAATCCCACACCTGCAACGCGTTTGGCATTTCGTCTGAACGCCCGATGATTGGCTTCTGCCCTGGCGCGGAATTTGGTCCGGCAAAGCGCTGGCCGCACTACCACTACGCCGAACTGGCGAAACAGCTGATCGACGAAGGCTACCAGATTGTGCTGTTTGGCTCGGCGAAGGACCACGAGGCGGGCAACGAAATACTCGCCACGCTGAGCAATGAACAACAGGCCTGGTGCCGCAACCTGGCAGGAGAAACGCAGCTTGAACAGGCGGTTATCCTGATTGCCGCCTGTAAAGCCGTGGTCAGCAATGACTCTGGCCTGATGCACGTCGCCGCCGCACTGGACCGTCCGCTGGTCGCGCTGTATGGCCCAAGCAGCCCGGACTTCACCCCGCCCTTGTCGCACAAAGCGCGCGTCATCCGCCTGATCACCGGCTACCACAAGGTACGCAAGGGCGATGCCGCAGAAGGCTACCATCAGAGCCTGATCGATATTACCCCGCAGCGCGTTCTCGAAGAGCTCAACGAACTGCTGTTGAGCGAAGAAGGATAACGGATGCGGGTATTGATCGTTAAAACCTCCTCAATGGGCGATGTTCTGCATACGCTGCCGTCGCTGACGGACGCTATGCGGGCCATCCCCGGCATCCGTTTTGACTGGGTGGTGGAAGAAGGCTTCGCGCAGATCCCCACCTGGCATGAAGCGGTTGACCGCGTGATCCCGGTCGCGATTCGCCGCTGGCGCAAAGCGTGGTTCTCCGCGCCGATTAAAGCCGAGCGTAAAGCCTTCCGTGAAACGGTGCAGGCGCAGCGCTACGACGCAATCATCGACGCCCAGGGGCTGGTGAAAAGCGCCGCGCTGGTCACGCGTCTGGCGCACGGCGTAAAGCACGGCATGGACTGGCACACCGCCCGCGAACCGCTGGCGAGCCTCTTCTATAACCGCCGCCACCACATCGCAAAACAGCAGCACGCCGTGGAACGCACCCGCGAGCTGTTCGCAAAAAGCCTCGGCTATGCGAAACCGGAAACCCAGGGCGACTATGCCATTGCACAGCACTTTTTGCGCAATACAGATCCCTGTGCTCAGCCTTATCTTGTCTTCCTGCATGCCACAACGCGTGACGATAAGCACTGGCCGGAAACGCACTGGCGAAGGCTGATTGAACTAATGCAACCCTCCGGTATCCATATTAAACTCCCGTGGGGCGCTGAGCATGAACGGCAGCGTGCGGAGCGTCTGGCTGCAGGCTTTACCCACGTTGAGGTTTTACCCAAACTCACGCTGGCGCAGGTTGCCGCAGAGCTGGCAGGCGCTAACGCCGTTGTTTCCGTGGATACGGGTTTAAGCCATTTAACCGCGGCGCTGGATCGTCCAAATATCACCCTTTTTGGCCCGACTGATCCCGGCCTGATCGGGGGCTATGGCAAAAACCAGCATCAGATGGTCAGCCCGACTCAGCAAACGAAGGATATCAGCGCAGATGCGATTTTTTCATTTTTACAGGGCAGCCGTTGGCTTTCCAACAGGGATATTTAACCCATGAGTTACGTATTTCTGCTGATTTTACTCTTTCCGGTGAAGCTTCTCCGGAAGCTGTTTCGCAAGGAGACAGGTAAAAACCTGGTCATTCAAACAGCTAAAATCGGCGATTTTGTTAATGCAACGCCCCTCCTGGCCTGGCTGCAAAAAAGCGACGTGCTGATCAGTCGCAGCGTTGGCGCGCTGGCGAAGCATGATGAGACGATCGACGAGATTTTTTTTATCGAGCAGCAAAAGCGTAACCTGTGGCGAAAGCTTCGCTTTGCCTGCAGGATTATGAACCGCTATGACAACGTATACCTGTTGCAGCCTAACAGCGTGAATCTCTTTTTCGCCTCCGTGTGCAATGCCAAAAACAAACAATTTTTAAGCACTTACACGCGCAGGTGGTATCACGGGATTTTCTATACAACGGCCGATGGTACCGTTGAACACGGCAGAAAAACGCTGTCCGTAACGAACTATCTTAAGCTGGCCGATCGCGCTCTGACCTGGCGAGATTCGCCAAAGCACGCCACAAAGCCACTTTTTAAACCCGCGACTTATCCGGCGATCCTTGATAAACCGGGCGCGATCCGCATTGGCATCAGTATCGCCGCCGGGAATAAGGCGAAAACCGTTCCGCCGGTTATCTGGAAGCAAATTGCCGATCGTCTCGCCGACCTGCCCTGCGAGTTTTATGTCTTTGGCGCCCCGAATGAACAGTCGTGGATGGACGACATCATCCGCGCTTATGGTGAACTGCCCAACTTTATTAATCTGATTGGCAAGCTCTCGCTGGAAGAGCTTCCGTGGGCCATTTCTAAAATGGATTGCTATATCGCGTCCGACTCGGGGAATGTCTATATCGCCGATGCGGTGGGTGTGCCGGTCGTCTTACTGTTCGGACCGTGCTGCCACTATGAGCAACGCCCGCTTGGCAACGTGTTGCTGATTGGTAATGATGACAACATTTGCTCGTATGTTTTTGAAACACGATATTACTTCTCACAAAGCCGGGAAGAACTCTTCGCGGTAACAGACGAATCGCTGGACGAACTCAAACATTTCATTTGCGGACTGCCAACAGCAAATTCTGCCCTTGATGCGCAGGGAAACTAATTACTATGGCTTTTCTCAGCATCATTATTGCCGCACACAACGCTGAAGACACGCTTCACGCCACGCTGGAAAGCCTGCAAAACGCGATTGAGAATGCAGGCGATGAAGTCGAAGTCATTATCTTTAATGACAGTTCCGGTGATTCCACACAGAATATTATTGAGACGTGGTTGCCAAAGCTTCCGCATGCGCAATCCCATTACGTTGAGTACCGTAACGTAGGGCATGTTCGAAATAGCGCAGTCTCGCTGGCTTCGGGCGAATACATCACGATGCTGGATAGCGACGATCTGTTGAAGCCGGGTAGCGTCCGGGATGCCGTCGCCTTCCTGAAAGCAGAGCGTCCTGATATGTTGCTGACGCGCCTGCTGGAAATTCGCGATATGCGGAAAATTACCTCCGCCTGGCAGGGATTCACCCCCGTCTCATTGTCGCAAAGTGATGCAATAAAGCGTTTCTTACAGCACAAAGATTTTCAGGCGCACCTCATCGGGCAATTCGTACACCGCAGGCTGTACACAACCAATCCGATCCCTTCTATGGTCTGCTATGAAGATTTCGCGGTATTTCCCGGGATGCTGATGCAATCAAGTAAAATATTCTTTCAGCGTCAGGGACACTATTATTACATCAAACGCAGCGACAGTTTGTCGAGCCGTCTTGACGCCAGTAAAATCGCTACGCTGGTTGAATGCACATTACAGATGGAAAAAACATTCCCGCCATCATTTAAGCATCTTATTAATTGCCACTGGTTTGATATTTACAGTAATCACCGACAACACCTGACCGACCTGCAGCTCAAACTGGTTAAGCAGCGGGTGAATGCACTTTATTCTTTCTCTTTTTTCTTCTCCAGAGATGTACGTTTCAGCTACAAAAAAAGGGTTATTGAGGCATTATGGAAAAAGTAAAACTGCGGCTCTATCAGCTTGCACTGATTTTGAGCCTCATTTCGCTTGCGCTGGCGCTGCTGAGCTCAGGTAAACAACGAGAATTTTTCTACATCGCGGTTTATGCCAGCATTATCGGTTTAGCTTGCGAATATAAAAAAATTACGCTACGTCCCTTTTCTATCGCGCTGCCCATTTTGCTGATTGGGATACTCAATCTTGTCTGGTATATGGTGTATGAATATCATAGCGAAGGTTTAAACGCTTATAGCGATTATCTTGGTGCCAGTAAGAAGCTGATTTTAGCGAGTATTCTCGTTTTCTATCTTGATCGGTTTAAGTCTTACATCGATAAAGCATCCTTTCAGAAATATTTCTTATACGCCTCTGGCGCGGGGTTTGTACTTGCCACTGGCTATGGCTTATGGCAGGCATCGCAAGGTATGGGGCGTATCGAGATGGCCATAAATCGTGCGACCGTATCAGCCTATGTTTACTCTGTACTGTCACTGGCGTTTGTATACAGCCTTTACCTGCAAAAAAATATAAAGCTGTATGTTGCTGCAGGGCTCATCGTCTTAATATCTTATTTCGTCATTCTTTTAACTGGTACACGTGCCGCAATGGGGCTGTATTTGCTTCTGGCGATTGTGCTCACGCTCTACCACTTCAGAAGAATTCACCTAAAATCAACGCTGATTTTTTTATGTATCGTGGCGGGTGTAGTTATCGTTAGTTACAAGCCATTAATTTCACCTAAGATTATGCAAGCACAGGCTGAACTTGAGAAATATGAAAGTGGTGTTGACAGCACCTCACTTGGCTCTCGTTTTACCATGTGGAATGTAGGTATTCAGAACGGGCTTGCACATCCACTAGGGCAATCATTAGAAGAAAGGTATATCTGGACGCAGCATTATATTAATGATGGACATCCTAATCTAATTACTGCACTTGGCTATTTAAAGATACACCTACACAATGAATTTATCGAAAAATACTCTCTGCAAGGGCTTCCGGGTCTGGTGGTATTACTCTTTTTCTTCGTTTCGATAATCGCGTACGCGCTGAAGAACAGAAATGGCCTGCTGCTGACGACCATGCTACTTTTGTTGCTTTATGGCCTGACGGACGTCATTTTACTGAGCTCAGAAGCCCTAATCTTCTTTGTAACCCTGTTTGCGTTGAGCCCCCCTTTCTCGCAATCCAGGCACCCTCATTAAGCGATTATGCCCGCCTCGCGGGCATTATTTTTTCTTGTACTGATAAAACTCCGCCAGCGTCATCCCCACCGTTTTATCGGATAGCCAGCTAAAAAGCGCTTCTAAATCCTGATATAACCCTTCGATCGCCGCCTCATCTTTAAACGTGGGGCTTCCGCCAGGCATAAATTCAGACGAGTGAAGCATAAACTCCACGTAGTCATTTCCCTGAGACAAGCATTGCTGCGCGACCTGAATCATCTGCGGCGCATTTCCACCCGTCGGTCGTAGCCAGTTCACGGAGGGCGAACGGTATTTCCCGCGAAGACGATCGTACCCCTGTTTGATCGTGTTCAACCAGGCCGGATGTTTATACTGAATGCTCATCGGCACTTCCAGTAATGGGCTATTGCCCGCCCGGGAAATAGTATCTAAATCCATAAAATAGGCGTGGTCGGGGAAATGCTGATAATCCGTTCCGCCATTACCCTGCGGGGCACCTTTCGCGTTGCGCCAGTTCACGCGCGGCGTCACGGAGCAATCAACCTGGTAGCCCAGTTCAACGAGCAATTTTGCATAGCGGCTATCAAATGCCCAGCGCCCGGCGCGGTGGCTCAGCATTTTGGTCTGGAATGTCTCTTCCAGCAGACGGGTCATGAACAGCACTTTCTCACGCATCACCTCGTCTGAAAATTCAATCAGATACGGCTGCCAGCGCCAGTCATCTCCCGTGAGATCGTGCTCAGGCGGGCTATTCCATGCGTGAAGGTGCATTCCCACCTCCCCCTGCCTGCGAGCAATCACGTCCCTGGCGAACTCAATGAAAACGGGCTCAATTGCCATCTCATAGTTTGTCAGCCATACGGGCTTAAAACCAAAACGTTCACAAAGGGTCTGAAAGCGGGCCAGATAGCGCGCGTTTTCCGTTTTAATGACGCGGTGATTCTGCCAGAGATTATCGCCCTCAGTATCAATCGTGATGATAAACGCTGGTTTTTTCATAATGAGTCCGCATGACAGGGAAGTTAGCGCTATGTTACGCACTCACCAAAGCCTGAGTAAAGCCTCCCTGGGAAATTCCTGAGATTATGGAGAAAGAGTGCAAGTCGCTACCAGGTCTATTAGAATTGCCAACAGTACAACGCCGATAAGATGATGATGAATAACTTACCTGACACGCCTGATTTGCGCATTTTACTGATCAAACTCCGCCATCATGGCGATATGTTATTGACCACTCCTGTCATTGATTCGTTACGTCAAAAATGGCCGCAGGCGCAAATTGACGTGCTGTTGTATGAAGAAACGCGCGATATGCTCGCCGCCCATCCGGCGATTGGCACTATTTATGGAATCGATCGTAAATGGAAGCATCTGGGCACGCTAAAGCACCTTCAAAAGGAGTGGCAGCTGCTCTGCGCGTTACGAAAGCAACATTATCATCTGGTGATTAATCTTGCCGATCAGTGGCGTAGCGCTATCATCACCCGCTTCACCGGTGCGCCGGTTCGCCTCGGATTCGCCTTTAACAAACGCAACAATCCATTCTGGCGTTTCTGCCATAGCGAATTAGTCTCTGTTGCAAATCACAAATCCCTGCACACCGTCGAACAAAATCTCTCCATTCTGTCGCCATTACAGGTCGCGCCTAAGCCGGCGGTTACCATGGCCTACAGCGCAAAAGACTGGCACCACGCCCGCCAGCAGCTGGTGCAAAAAGGAGTGGGCGATAACTACATCGTCATCCAGCCGACGTCACGCTGGTTCTTCAAATGCTGGGATGAGAGCAAAATGGCGCAAACCATCACCGCGCTGCAGCAGGATGGGCATACCGTCGTCCTCACGGCCGGGCCGGATAAAAAAGAGCTGGCGATGATCGATCGCATTCTCGCCGCCTCACCGAAGACGGGGGTCGTCTCGCTGGCGGGACAGCTAACGTTGCGCCAGCTGGCCTCGCTTATCGATCACGCGTGTCTTTTTATTGGCGTTGACTCCGTGCCGATGCATATGGCCGCCGCGCTGCAGACGCCCTGCGTGGCGCTGTTTGGCCCTTCCAAACTGACGTTTTGGTCTCCATGGCAAGTCAACGGTGAAGTCATCTGGGCGGGCGACTACGGCCCCCTTCCCGATCCCGACGCCATTGATACCAAAACGAAAGAACGTTATCTCGACGCCATTCCTGCTGATGCTGTCGTCTCCGCTGCAAGGAGATATCTGTCATGAAACACCATCGCCTGGCGATTGTTCGCCAAAAGTATCGCCCTGATGGCGGGGCGGAGCGCTTCGTTTCACGTGCTCTCACCGCGCTGAGCAACCAGAATCTTGAACTCAACGTCATTACGCGTGAATGGCAGGGCGAAAAGCAGGACGACTGGCATATCCATATTTGCGACCCGCGTAAATGGGGCCGCATCAGCCGCGAACGCGGTTTTGCCCATGCCGCCCGCGCGCTGTGGCAACAACAGCAGTTTGATATTGTGCAAAGCCATGAGCGTATCCCGGGCTGCGATATCTACCGCGCTGGAGATGGCGTCCATCGCCGCTGGCTGCTGCAGCGTGCGCGCATTCTGCCCGCCTGGCGCGCGCAGATGCTGATGTTCGATCGCTATCACCGCTACGTGATGCAAGCCGAACGAGAAATGTACCAGGCCCCAGAGCTGAAGGCGGTTATCTGTAATGCGGAGATGATCAAACGCGAAATCGTCGAAGACTTTGATATTGACGCAAAAAAAATACATGTGATTTATAATTCAATTGATTCCAGCCGCTTCATTCCAGCCCAGGAAGCACAGCGAGCCGCGCTGCGTCAGCAATTTGGTTTACCAGCCGATGCCGTGGTGTTCTGTTTTGTAGGGTCGGGATTTGAACGAAAAGGATTGGCCAGCGCCATACGC
Organism: Enterobacter sp. KB-280D8; assembly: GCF_041399405.1. Lineage (NCBI taxonomy): Bacteria > Pseudomonadati > Pseudomonadota > Gammaproteobacteria > Enterobacterales > Enterobacteriaceae > Enterobacter > Enterobacter sp. KB-280D8. Next base: position 131,650 of record NZ_JBGKEC010000005.1, on the reverse strand, counting down.
GCTATCGCAGGAACGCCAGCCTGGCTGATTGTGGTTGGACAGGATAAAGCAGAACATCGTTATCGTGACCTCGCCCGCTCATTAGGCTGCGAAGGGCAAATCCGTTTCCTGGGGATGCAGAAAGAAACTCTGCCTTTTTATCAGCTATCCGATGGTTTACTGTTGCCAACGCTGTATGATCCGTTTCCAAACGTCATTCTTGAAGCGATGGCCTGCGGCTTGCCCGTCATTACTTCAGAGAGCTGCGGTGGCGCTGAATTTATTCAGCAAGGCCAGAACGGATTTTATTGTGACGCCCTGGATATCGACACATTGAAGGAGGCAATTGCAGCCACCCCTTCTCTGGGAAAAAATAACACGATGGGGCAAGCGGCACGTGAACGCGTAAAAAGCGCCACCCCCGAAAAACTGTCAAGTCAGCTTATTTCGCTTTATCAAAAATTACTGGATTAAAAATGCGTATCCTAATGATTATTGATGGTTTACCCGGTGGGGGAGCTGAAAAAACAGTTCTTACACTTTCCAGCGGATTAATGGAAATGGGGCATCAGGTCTCCCTTTTCTCTCTGCGGAAAGTGTGTGATTACGCCATCCCGGAAGGCATTGATTATCAGGTGGTTCAGGATACCTGCAAAAAACCGTGGCGAAAGCTGACGGAGATCCCACGCCGCGCCCGCCTGCTGGATCAGGCAATTGAGCGGGCTGAGCGCAGCGGAAAATTTGACGTTGTGTTCTCTCATCTGCACAAAACGGACCGCATTGTGGCGCACTGCCGCGCGCTGGAACGTGATAAAGTCTGGTTCTGCGTGCATGGCATGTTCTCGTTCTCTTATCTCCGCCACCGCAGCGGGCTTTCGCGCTGGTTTAAGCATCTTAAAATTCGTCATACCTACGAAAACCGAAACGTTGTCGCCGTCTCAGGCGCCGTGTTGAAAGATCTTTCCGAGACGCTGGCTCTCAAACTCCGGCGTAAAGCGGTTATCCATAATCCTTTTGATATCCCTGAGATTCAGCGTCTGGCGGATGCCCCCTTCGAGATGCAAGGAAAGGATTACATCATCCATGTTGGCCGCTTCCATGAACACAAACGCCACGACCGCCTTTTACGCGCGTTCGCACAGAGTCAGCTTGACACTACGCTTGTCATGATGGGCAATGGCTCCGAAGCCAAAATTCAAAAACTTAAGCAGCTTGCCCGCGATTTGGGTATTGAAAACAAAACGGTTTTCCGTCCGTTCGACGCTAACCCCTACCCCTGGATAAAAGGTGCACGCCTCTTAGTGTTAAGCTCTGACTGCGAAGGTTTTGGTAATGTGCTGGTGGAATCCATTATCTGCCAGACGCCACCGGTCAGTACCAATTGTCCGGGTGGCCCCGCAGAAATTCTCACCGGCGCCTTAGCGCGCGGGCTGGCAGAGTTAAATGACGCGTCACTGGCAAAAACCCTGGTAGATATTTATACCGCCCCGCCGGTCGTTGGCGATGCAACGATTGCATCGTTCGGTATCAATGCCATCTGCCAGCAGTACATTGCTTTGGTCGACAATCAAAAATAATCAGGTTTCTTATGCAAAATTCAGCGCCAATGTTAAGCGTGGTGGTTGCCGTTTATAACGGCGAAGCTTTTCTGGATCAGTTCTTTACCTGCCTTGTGAATCAACGCATCGACAGCATGGAAGTCATCATTGTCAATGACGGCTCGACTGACCGCTCGATGCAGATCGTCGAAAGCTGGCGTGAAAAACTGCCGCAGATACAGGTGATTGAACAGCATAACCAGGGTGTTTCCATCGCGCGTAATACCGGCCTGGCCGTTGCAACCGGTCAGTATCTCTCTTTCCCGGATATTGATGACGTCTTCAAACCTGGCATGTACCAGCGTCTGCTGGATATGGCCGTTACGCAGGATCTGGATGTCGCCACCTGCAACGGCAACTATGTCTGGGAAAATGACAGGAAACCTTCTCGCCCTATCTTCCCTGAGGATAAACTCGCCTCGACGGGCGTCATGACGGGCCCGGCATGGCTGAAGATGGCGCTGGATTCACGTAAGTTCCTGCACGTGACCTGGCTTAATATTTATCGCCACGATTTTATTCGTAAACACCGTTTCCATTTCGAACCCGGCCTGCGCCATCAGGATATCCCGTGGACCACCGAGGTGCTGCTTGCCGCAGAGCGCGTTCAGTACACCAGCGAACGCTTTTATGACTACTACATTCACTCTGCCTCGGTATCGCACACGCCGGATAATGACGACACGTTGATTCGCTCCGCGCGCCACTACATGAAAATCCTGCAGATGCTTGATGCCATTAACCAGCGTTACCCGGATAAAGTGAAAAATATCCCCGCCTGCTACTGGCAAATCGCCAAAGAGGGGTTGGGAATCATTCATACCTTCGACAACATGAAGGATGAGGCAAAGAAGACAATGATTATCAAAGAGTTCTTCGACACCGGGATCTGGAAGCTTATCTGGAAAAGTGCCAAAAGCCCGCGTTTGCGCTGGCGCCTGGGCCGACGCTACTTCCGTTTAAAACGGTATCTGGCATAAGAGATAGCTTTACCTGGCTTAAATGCTTAGAATTTGCCCGCCGAAACTAAAAAGACGGATAATCGCTTGGAATTGTTGTATACCGCCCTGCTCTATATCATTCAGCCACTGGTGTGGCTGAGACTGTTGCTTCGTAGCCGTAAAGCGCCTGCGTATCGTAAACGCTGGGCTGAACGCTATGGCTTTTGCCGCAATAAAGTCGCGCCGGACGGTATTTTGCTGCATTCCGTTTCTGTTGGTGAAACGCTGGCGGCGATCCCGCTGGTTCGCGCTCTGCGCCATCGCTACCCGTCTCTGCCAATTACCGTCACCACCATGACGCCAACCGGCTCAGAGCGCGCGTTATCCGCGTTTGGTAAAGACGTTCATCACGTCTACCTCCCTTACGATCTGCCCTGCGCCATGAATCGTTTCCTGAACACCGTTCGCCCGAAGCTGGTGATCGTGATGGAAACCGAGCTGTGGCCGAACATGATTTCCGCTCTGCACGCCCGTAAAATTCCGCTGGTGATTGCCAACGCGCGCCTGTCAGAGCGCTCGGCGAAAGGCTACGGCAAGCTGGGTAAATTTATGCGCCGCCTGCTGAGCAAAATCACGCTGATTGCTGCGCAGAATGAAGAAGACGCGGCACGCTTTATCTCTCTGGGCCTGAAGCGCAACCAGCTTGCCGTAACCGGCAGTCTGAAATTCGATATTTCCGTTACCCCTGAACTGGCCGCCCGCGCCATCACGCTGCGCCGCCAGTGGGCTCCGCGTCGTCAGGTCTGGATTGCCACCAGTACTCATGAGGGTGAAGAGGCAATTATCCTGCAGGCGCACCGCAAGCTGCTGGAAAAATTCCCTGATTTACTGCTGATCCTCGTGCCTCGTCATCCGGAACGTTTTAAAGATGCCCGCGAAATGGTGCAGAAAGGCGGCTTCAGCTTCACTCTGCGCAGCAGCGGAGAGATCCCTTCCGGCAGTACCCAGGTGGTGATTGGCGATACGATGGGCGAACTGATGCTGCTCTACGGCATTGCTGACCTCGCCTTTGTTGGCGGAAGCCTGGTGGAACGCGGAGGCCATAACCCGCTGGAGCCGGCAGCCCACGCCATTCCTGTGCTGATGGGGCCACACACGTTTAACTTCAAAGATATCTGCGCGAAATTACAGCAGGCCGATGGTTTAATTACCGTGACCGATGCGGACTCGGTCGTCAAAGAGGTATCGACCCTTCTGACGGACGAAGATTACCGCCTGTGGTACGGTCGCCACGCCGTCGAAGTGCTGCACCAGAATCAGGGCGCACTCACCCGTCTGCTGCAGCTTCTGCAACCTTATCTGCCTCAGCGGAGCCACTAATGTCTACGCGTCTGTCGGTCGTCATGATCGCCAAAAACGCCGCCGACCTGCTTCCGGACTGCCTGGCCTCCGTCGCCTGGGCTGACGAGATCGTCATTCTCGACTCCGGAAGCACGGACAACACGGTGGACGTTGCCCGGGCAGCGGGCGCAAAAGTCTTTACCAATACTGACTGGCAAGGCTATGGCATCCAGCGCCAGCGCGCGCAGGGGTATGCCACCGGTGATTACGTGTTGATGCTCGATACCGACGAACGCATCACGCCGGAGCTTCAGCAGGCCATTCAGGCGGTGCTTTCCTCGCCCAAGCCTGGCGCCGTTTACAGCATCGCCCGCCGCAACTACTTCCTTGGCCGCTTCATGCGCCACAGCGGCTGGTATCCTGACCGCGTGATGCGCCTCTACGAGCGCAAGCGCTATCAGTACAACGACAATCTGGTCCATGAATCCCTGACCTGCGACAGCGCCCAGGTCATCCCCCTGACGGGCGATTTGCTGCACCTGACCTGCCGTGATTTCGCCAGCTTCCAGCAAAAGCAGCTCAACTATGCCACCGCGTGGGCACAGGAGCGTCACCAGCGCGGCAAGAAGGCCTCGCTGACGGGTATCTTCACCCACACGCTGGGTGCGTTTCTGAAAACGCTGCTGCTGCGTGGTGGCGTGCTGGACGGTAAGCAGGGCTGGTTACTCGCGGTAGTGAATGCCCAGTATACTTTCAACAAATACACCGAGCTGTGGGCGCTCTGCCGCGGCTACTCAGAGAAAACGTGAGCCATGAGCACAAAAGCGATTTATCCGGGTACCTTCGATCCGATCACCAACGGTCATCTTGATATCATCACCCGTGCGGCATGCATGTTCGACAAGGTGATCCTGGCCATTGCCGCCAGCCCCAGCAAAAAGCCGATGTTTGACCTCAACGAGCGCGTAAAGCTCGCCACCGATGCCATTTCGCACCTGCCGAATGTTGAGGTGGTCGGGTTTAGCGACCTGATGGCGAACTTCGCCCGCGCCCAGCAGGCCAATATTCTGATCCGTGGCCTGCGCGCGGTGGCAGACTTCGAGTATGAGATGCAGCTGGCGCACATGAACCGCCACCTGATGCCGGAGCTGGAAAGCGTATTCCTGATGCCATCAAAAGAGTGGTCGTTTATCTCGTCCACGCTGGTGAAAGAGGTGGCGCGCCATCACGGGGACGTTACCCATTTCCTGCCGGATAACGTCCACCAGGCGCTGATGGACAAGCTAAAGTAGCGCTATTTCTGGCACTGACGGCAGTAGAACGTGGCTCGCTGGGCGTGCTTTGCGGCAGCGATCGGCGTCCCGCATACCCGGCATGGCTCACCTTTACGGCCATACACCTGCAGCTCCTGGGCAAAATAGCCCGGTTTACCGTCGCTTTGCAGGAAGTCCTTCAGCGTGGTCCCGCCCTGCTCAATCGAGCGCAGTAATACGGCTTTAATGACCCGAACCAGCAGCTCACACTCCTGCGCCGACAGCGATGAGGCCAGCCGATCGGGATGGATCCCGGCCGCGAACAGCGATTCACTGGCGTAAATATTCCCCACGCCGACCACCAGCTTGTTATCCATCAGCCAGGGCTTGATCGGAGCCTTCTTCTTCGCACACTTCTCTTTCAGGTAGTCCGCGTTGAACGCGTCTGAAAGCGGCTCAGGGCCCAGATGCGCCAGCACGTTGTGTCCTTCCAGCTCCTTTGTCCACAGCCACGCGCCAAAACGCCTGGGATCGGTGTAACGGAGCACTTTGCCGTTGCTCATGACCAGATCGACGTGGTCGTGCTTTTCCGCAGGCAGTTCTTCGGTCAGGATGCGCAGGCTCCCGGACATCCCCAGATGGATAATAATCCAGCCGTCAGGCAGCTCCAGCAGCAGGTATTTCGCGCGGCGCTGCACGCTAAGGACGGGTTTGTCGCTTAACGCGTGGATCTCATCGGACACCGGCCAGCGCAGACGTCCATTACGAACGACAGCATGAAGAATAGTCGCGCCGACCAGATGGGGCTCAATGCCGCGACGGCTGGTCTCTACCTCAGGTAATTCAGGCATGGTTCCTCCGTTGAGATGCAGAATGCAAAAAACCCCGCAGTTGCGGGGTTTTTCAATACAAGGAAGCTAAAATTATTTGATTTTAGCTTCTTTGTACAGTACGTGCTGGCGTACAACTGGATCGAATTTTTTCAGTTCCAGTTTTTCCGGCTTAGTACGTTTGTTCTTCGTGGTGGTGTAGAAGTGACCTGTACCAGCAGAAGAAACCAGCTTGATTTTCTCGCGAATACCTTTAGCCATGATTTATTTCCTCTTTAAGTACTTAGTACTTTTCGCCACGGGCACGCAGTTCAGACAGAACTGTATCGATGCCTTTCTTATCGATTACACGCATACCTTTAGCAGATACGCGCAGGGTGACAAAACGCTTCTCGCTCTCAACCCAGAAACGGTGAGAGTGCAGGTTCGGCAGGAAACGGCGTTTAGTCGCGTTCAGTGCGTGGGAACGGTTGTTACCGGTCACCGGACGCTTGCCAGTAACTTGGCAGACTCGGGACATGTCTATTCTCCAAAAATCAAATTAGCTCGAGCTTCGTATGGGGTATCGGCGCCTCGTCAGGCTTTACAGCCCGGTCATCGCGTAGTTCTAAGTGAACTCTCGATTGCCAGGCCCAAATGCCAAACCCGAGATTCTCAAAGGTGGCGTAGTATACGCTGACTCGGCGGTGTGCTCAAGTCCCGAACAGACAAAGATCCCGATGGATCGCCAGAAATAGCCTAAATCCAGCCATGTTCTGCAAAAGAAATGTACTCTCCGCGGCCAATTATCAGATGGTCCAGCACACGAATGTCCATGAATTGACAGCATTTGATAATGCGCTCGGTGATTTCTTTGTCCGCTCTGCTCGGTTCTGCACAGCCAGAGGGGTGATTATGCGCGAGGATCACGCCTGCTGCATTCACTTTTATCGCTTCGCGCACAATTTCACGCGGATGCACCTCAACGTGGCTCAGTGTACCTGAAAAAAGGCGGGTATGCTTAAGCACCCGGTTTCGGTTGTCGAGAAAGATCACCATAAAGATCTCCCGCTCCAGACCGGATAGCTGGCTTTGCAGAAATTCGCGGGTCATGTCAGGGGTAAGGATCGGATCTTGCTCCTCCATCTGCACGTTATAAAATCGCCGGGCAAGTTCAGCAATACCCCGTAACTGGGCATATTTCGCGACGCCAATGCCTTCTACGTGCGCAAACTCCTCCAGTTCGGCGGTCAGCAAACCATACAGTGAACCAAAATGGTCTATCAGATTTCTCGCCAGCGTAAATACCGTTTTTCCCTTCGTACCTGTACGTAAAAAGAGCGCCAGCAGTTCGTCGTCTTTTAATAACGTGACGCCATGACGCAGCATTTTTTCGCGCGGTAGCAGCAGTTCAGTCTCTTCCATGCCCGGCCTCCTTCTGTTTGCCATAATGCTGCCACAGGCAAATCCGGGGCTCGACGCTGAGGTTTCGTTCTTGCGTAGCGCCTCGCAAAGTGAATAAAGGACTTCATCACCCCGTATTTGGGATTGTGATAAAATGCCCGCTCTCTGGTGAAACCCAACAGGAAAGAATCATGATGAGCCTGGCCGGTAAAAAAATCGTTCTTGGCGTGAGCGGCGGTATTGCTGCCTATAAAGCGCCGGAGCTGGTGCGTCGTCTGCGCGAGCGCGGGGCGGACGTGCGGGTCGCGATAACCGAAGGCGGTAAAGCCTTTATCACCCCTCTGAGCCTGCAGGCGGTTTCAGGATACCCGGTATCTGACAGCCTGCTCGATCCGGCCGCCGAAGCTGCGATGGGGCATATTGAGCTTGGGAAATGGGCCGATCTGGTGATTCTTGCCCCAGCCACGGCGGATTTGATTGCCCGCGTGGCGGCCGGTATGGCGAACGATCTGGTTTCGACCATTTGCCTCGCGACGCCTGCACCTGTCGCCGTTGTGCCAGCCATGAACCAGCAGATGTACCGCAACGCCGCCACCCAGCATAATCTGGAGACGCTGGCCTCGCGCGGCCTGCTTATCTGGGGCCCGGACAGTGGCAGCCAGGCCTGCGGCGACGTTGGCCCAGGGCGTATGCTCGACCCGTTGACGATTGTAGATATGGCTGCCGCCCATTTCTCACCTGTCAACGATCTGCAACATCTCAACATCATGATTACTGCGGGTCCCACGCGCGAGCCGTTGGACCCGGTGCGCTACATCACCAACCACAGCTCCGGCAAGATGGGCTTTGCAATTGCTGCCGCAGCGGCAAAACGCGGTGCTAACGTCACGCTGGTCAGCGGCCCGGTCTCGTTACCTACGCCACCTTTTGTGCAGCGCATTAATGTCACTACCGCGCAGGAGATGGAAGCCGCCGTGCAGGCTCATGCGCAACATCAGCAGATTTTTATCGGCTGTGCGGCCGTGGCAGACTATCGTGCCGAGACCATCGCCGAATCTAAAATCAAAAAGCAAGGTGATGAATTAACACTGAAAATGGTGAAAAACCCGGACATTGTTGCTGGGGTCGCCGCACTAAAAAACCATCGTCCTTACGTTGTTGGATTTGCCGCAGAAACGAATAATGTGGAAGAATATGCCCGGCAAAAACGTACCCGCAAAAACCTCGATTTAATTTGCGCGAACGACGTATCGCTGGCCACGCAAGGATTTAATAGCGACAGCAACGCACTGCACCTTTTCTGGCAGGATGGAGATAAAATCTTACCGCTTGAGCGCAAGGAACTCCTGGGCCAACAATTACTGGACGAGATCGTTACCCGTTATGATGAAAAAAATCGACGTTAAGATTCTGGACCCGCGTGTTGGCGAGCAATTCCCGCTGCCAACCTATGCCACCTCCGGCTCTGCCGGACTTGACCTGCGCGCCTGTCTCGATGACGCCGTAGAACTGGCTCCCGGTGCCACTACCCTGATCCCGACTGGGCTGGCGATCCACATTGCTGACCCGTCTCTGGCGGCAGTGATCCTGCCGCGCTCTGGTCTGGGCCATAAGCACGGCGTTGTGCTGGGTAACCTGGTCGGCCTGATCGACTCCGACTACCAGGGTCAACTGATGGTATCCGTCTGGAACCGTGGCCAGGACAGCTTCACCATTGAACCGGGCGAGCGTATCGCACAGATGGTTTTTGTACCGGTGGTTCAGGCAGAATTTAACCTGGTGGCAGACTTTGATGCCACCGACCGTGGCGAAGGCGGCTTCGGCCATTCCGGGCGCAAATAACCGCCCGACACACACGTATCTCGCAGCGCCATAACGCAATAACGCAATAACAAACCGCAAACGCCAGTTTGCGGTCGCTGTGTGGATGCCAGCCTGGCAAGTGCTTATTTTTCAGGGGTATTTTGTAACATGGCAGAAAAACAAACCGCGAAAAGGAATCGTCGCGAAGAAATACTTCAATCTCTGGCTCTGATGCTTGAATCCAGCGATGGCAGTCAACGCATCACCACCGCTAAACTGGCCGCCTCTGTGGGCGTGTCTGAAGCGGCGCTGTATCGTCATTTCCCCAGCAAAACAAAAATGTTCGACAGCCTGATCGAGTTTATTGAAGACAGTCTGATCACACGCATTAATCTGATTTTGAAAGACGAAAAAGACACCACCGCGCGTCTGCGTCTGATTGTGCTGTTAATTCTGGGCTTTGGGGAACGCAATCCGGGTTTAACCCGTATCCTGACCGGCCACGCGCTGATGTTTGAGCAGGACAGGCTACAGGGCCGCATCAATCAGCTTTTTGAGCGTATTGAAGCGCAGCTGCGCCAGGTGCTACGCGAGAAGAAAATGCGTGAAGGCGAAGGATACAATACGGATGAGACATTGCTGGCAAGCCAGATCCTGGCGTTTTGTGAAGGCATGCTCTCCCGCTTTGTGCGCAGTGAATTCAAATACCGACCAACGGACGATTTTGACGCCCGCTGGCCGTTAGTGGCAGCGCAGCTGCAGTAGCACCGCAGGCCCGGTAAGCGTAGCGCCGCCGGGCAATTCAGTTACACGCCAAACTCTTCGCGATACGCCCGCACCGCCGCCAGGTGATCCGCCATCTCTGGCTTCTCTTCCAGATACGCAATCAGGTCTTTCAGGGTGATGATAGAGGTCACTTTGCAGCTGTAATCACGCTCTACTTCCTGGATAGCAGAGATATCGCCGCGACCACGCTCCTGACGATCCAGAGAAATAAGCACGCCAGCCAGCGTCGCGCCGTTGGCCTGGATAATCTCCATAGATTCACGGATCGCAGTGCCTGCGGTGATCACGTCGTCCACCAGCATCACGCGGCCCTGCAGCGCGCTGCCTACAAGATTACCGCCTTCACCGTGGGTTTTGGCCTCTTTGCGGTTAAAGCAGTACGGCACGTCGCGGTCGTGATGTTCCGCCAGCGCGACTGCTGTGGTGGTCGCAATTGGAATGCCTTTGTAGGCCGGGCCAAACAGCAAGTCAAAATCAATCCCGGAATCCACCAGCGCTTCGGCATAGAAACGGCCTAACAGGGCCAGATCGCGCCCGGTATTAAACAGCCCGGCGTTGAAGAAATAGGGGCTCTTACGCCCGGATTTCAGCGTAAATTCGCCAAACTTAAGTACCTGTTTATTAATAGCAAACTCAATAAACTGGCGCTGATACGATTTCATGGATTCGCTCCTTTGGTTTTTCTGTCTTACAGGCAAAAAAAAGGCGACTCACTGGTCGCCTTTAAAATCAATTTTCTAACGCCGCTTTCTGCGTCGTTACAATGGATTCGATCCCCCCTCGGGCCAACGCCAGCAGGGAGAGAAGTTCTTCATGGGTGAACGGCTCGCCTTCCGCCGTGCCCTGCACCTCAATGATGCGGCCATCTTCGGTCATCACCACGTTCATGTCGGTCTCGGCGGCGGAATCTTCAACGTATTCCAGATCGCAAAGCGCTTCGCCGTTAACGATCCCCACGGAAACCGCCGCGACCATCCCTTTCATTGGGTTGGTTTTCAGCTTACCGGCTGCAACCAGCTTGTTCAGGGCATCCGCCAGCGCTACGCAGGCACCGGTAATGGACGCGGTACGCGTGCCGCCATCTGCCTGAATTACGTCGCAGTCCAGCGTAATAGTGAATTCACCGAGAGTTTTCAGGTCAACGGCAGCGCGCAGCGCACGTGCGATCAGACGCTGAATCTCCATGGTACGGCCGCCCTGCTTACCCTTTGCCGCTTCACGGGCATTACGAGTGTGCGTTGCGCGTGGCAGCATGCCGTATTCGGCGGTGATCCAGCCCTGACCCTGGCCTTTCAGGAAGCGCGGAACCCCTTCTTCGATGGACGCGGTGCACAGCACTTTGGTGTCACCAAACTCAACCAGCACGGAGCCTTCAGCGTGTTTTGTATAGTTACGGGTCAGGGTGACGGGACGCACCTGATTGGCGCTACGACCTGATGGACGCATGATGGATTCTCCGGCTTGAAACGAATGTGGCTGCGCATTATACGGATAAAGGACGCTTATTCCTATCCTGAGAAGCCCCCGAAAGCTATAATCCCCCCATCTCTCCTTTAAAAACGGGAATGTCTATGATCCGCAGTATGACCGCCTACGCCCGGCGTGAAATCAAGGGTAGCTGGGGTAGCGCTACCTGGGAAATGCGTTCGGTAAACCAGCGCTATCTGGAAACATATTTCCGTATGCCGGAACAGTTCCGCAGCCTTGAACCTGTGGTGCGCGAGCGTATCCGTACGCGTCTGACCCGCGGGAAAGTGGAATGCAACCTGCGCTTTGAGCCAGATGCCAGCGCGCAGGGCGAACTTATCCTCAACGAAAAGCTGGCGAAACAGCTCGTGAATGCGGCGAACTGGGTCAAAATGCAGAGCGATGAAGGCGAAATCAACCCGGTTGATATTCTGCGCTGGCCTGGGGTCATGGCCGCCGGTGAGCAGGATCTGGATGCCATTGCCGCTGAAATTCTGGCAGCCCTCGACGGCACGCTGGACGATTTTATCGTTGCCCGAGAAACCGAAGGCCAGGCGCTAAAAGCGATGATTGAGCAGCGTCTTGAAGGCGTGAGCACCGAAGTGGCCAAAGTCCGCACCCACATGCCAGAAGTGCTGCAATGGCAGCGCGAACGACTTGTCGCCAAGCTGGAAGAAGCGGAAGTTCAGCTGGAAAACACCCGTCTGGAACAAGAGCTGGTGCTGATGGCGCAGCGCGTTGACGTGGCCGAAGAGCTGGATCGTCTGGAAGCGCACGTGAAAGAGACCTACAACATACTGAAGAAGAAGGAAGCTGTAGGCCGCCGTCTGGACTTTATGATGCAGGAGTTCAACCGCGAGTCGAATACTCTGGCGTCTAAGTCTATCAATGCTGAAGTGACCAACTCAGCGATTGAACTGAAGGTTCTGATTGAGCAGATGCGCGAGCAGATCCAGAATATTGAGTAATCCCTTTTTGGGTGGTATCGGCTGATGCCACCCATTATTATTTCTAATTCGAATTTTCACACCTTTTCCAATTCACCTGCCAATAATCAACCATATTCAGCATGTATTGATTAGATTTTATAGGTGAAATCCAATCGCCTTAGAAAATCTCAATCGTGATCTTGCGCACAAATCGCTAACCTTCCCGCGTTCACACCGGAGGGTATATGCTGCTTCACATTCTTTATCTCATTGGTATCACCGCAGAAGCCATGACTGGCGCTCTCGCCGCCGGGCGTCGCCGGATGGACACTTTCGGCGTGATCATTATTGCTACTGCAACCGCGCTGGGCGGCGGTTCCGTGCGCGATATCCTGCTTGGCCATTACCCGCTTGGCTGGGTGAAGCATCCTGAGTACGTGATTATCGTCGCAACGGCTGCCGTATTAACCACCATAGTGGCACCCGTTATGCCCCATCTGCGCCGCCTGTTCCTGGTGCTTGATGCGCTGGGGCTGATCGTTTTTTCAATCATCGGCGCGCAAATCGCGCTCGATATGGGGGAAGGTCCGGTTATCGCTACCATCGCGGCCGTGGTCACGGGGGTATTCGGCGGCGTGCTGCGCGATATGTTCTGCAAACGCATTCCTCTGGTCTTTCAAAAAGAGCTGTATGCCGGCATCTCCTTCGCCGCAGCGGTGCTCTACATTGCCCTGCAGCATTACGTTTCAAACCACGATGTGGTGGTCATCTCCACGCTGCTGTTTGGCTTTACGGCCCGCATGCTGGCGCTGCGTCTGAAGCTCGGGCTGCCTGTGTTTCACTATAAGCACGGCGCTCACTAATCTCAGAACCCGTTGATGTGCTGTCCAGCGAGCCACTTCGCCAGCACATCAATCTCTGGCGCGTGCAGCCAGCTAACGATTTGCCGCGCCTTCTCCTCTCCCGTTCCCGGCAGGGTCTGCCATGACTTTGCGCTGCGCTCGCTCATCTTCTGCCAGGACACCTCCCCTGAAGCCTTCAGCGACGCCTGCGGTAACGGAACACCCAGAGCCATAATCCAGCGGATGAAAGGCTGCTCGCGCACCTGATTAAAGCGGTGCCAGAGCGCGAGCCCGCGCGCTGCGGAAAACCCCGGCGTCGACTGCAGCTGTTCCTGCGTTAATAGCAGCCATGAAAAGAGATGTTCAAAATGATGTGCCTGCCAGAGCATCCGCCAGCCTGACTCACCTAATCCTTCAATGTTGAATACCTGCTTTGAACTGAGCCACGTCAGCCGGGCAAAGAACTGTTCCATACACGCTGACGAGGCATAAAAGCAGCTAAGGGAGTGATAACGCGAGGCCGGTGGTTCTGGTTTTTGTCTGTCCGTTCCTCGCCAGACCACCTTATCAAACCGGGGGATACCCTGCCCGGCCAGACTTACCTGAACCTGATCGCCCGGGGCAATATCCAGCCTCTGCCAGCGCCCAACCGAACCCAGGCTCACTCGCTGCACCTGTTTATCGTCCAGTTGGACAGGCTCCAGTGCCGCCACGACAGAAATTTTGCCAGTGCGCCCCACGGAAAAATGAATATTCCTGACCTCAGCGACCTGTGCCGCAGGCGAATATTTCCACGCGATGACCCAATTGCCTTCGCCAGGCAGCCAGCGCTCCCCTGAAGGAGACTCCGCAGACCGAACCACTATGCCATCCGTGGCAAAGGGTAATGCCGTGTTTTGCCAGGCCAAACGCTGTTTTTCAACAGCATCAACAGTCTGTACGGGCATCGTATAGCGCGCCGTCAGGGAAAAACCTGCGCTGGACAGCTCAGAAAGCCTGTTTTCCATTCCCTTCGGTCCATCCGGCCAGGCCCAGATAAATATTCCCGTCTGGTTCAGAAACGCGTTGTCCTTTTGTCGCATCATCGCGCCCGCCACTTTTGCACGTGCATTCATTCCGCCCATCTGCCGCTGGACGTGGTTTTCGTGTAGCCAGAAAAGCTCCCCTTGTAAGACGCTGTTTGCCAGCACGCCGGATACCTCCTTAGGCACGGACGGAATCAAACGCACGCGTGCCGTCCAGTCCTCGCCTTTTAGCCCATTACCACGGCTGATCGCCCGGGCCAGCTTTCCGTTGCGATACACAAGCGTCACTGCCACGCCGTCGACTTTTGGCTGCATCCAGAGATTTTTCCGGCCGTGCATCCACTGGCCCAGCGCTTCTTTGCTGGCTGCTTTACGTACCCCCGTATGAGCAACAGGATGTTTTACGCTTCCGGTCAGCGCAGGAAGGGAGCTCTCAGCAAGATCGTTGCCAAAACAGTGTTGCCACTGGGTTAAACGTCCGTTGAGCTGGTCATACACTTCGTCACTGACCTCGCTCACCCCCTGCTTCCAGTAAGCGTCATCCCAGCGTTTAATTTGTGCGCTTAACGACGCAATCTCTTTTTCGGCTTTTGCCTGTGACCACACCGGACACACCGCCGCCCCGTAACCACACCACAACAACATTAACCCGCTTATCCATCGCCACATCGCTACCCCTCCTTTGCAATGCAGGAGGTATAACCTGGCGTGAGAAACGACGCTAATAGCAACCTTTCACGCTGCGAGGCGCTATCCAGCGTAAATTTTTATTGCTGCAAACCGCAGGTAAAACCTGAAAACGGTACGCAAAATTCAATAATCCAGGGGAAAAAGTGTGACAAAGGCTACGTCACACAGCGGCGACGTGTATAATAAGCCCGTATGTAGGACTTCTTCGCTAACACATACAAAAGACTCTCATGGCTCAAGGCACGCTTTATATTGTTTCTGCCCCTAGTGGCGCGGGTAAATCCAGCCTTATTCAGGCACTGTTAAAAACCCAACCGTTGTACGATACACAGGTTTCTGTTTCTCACACCACGCGAGCGCCGCGTCCGGGTGAAGTGCACGGTGAACACTATTTCTTTGTGGATCACGACGAGTTCAGAGCGATGATCGGCAGAGACGCGTTTCTTGAACACGCAGAAGTGTTTGGAAACTACTACGGCACCTCACGTGAAACCATTGAGCAGGTTCTGGCGACGGGCGTGAATGTGTTCCTCGACATCGACTGGCAGGGCGCACAGCAAATTCGTAAGAAAATGCCTGACTCGCGCAGTATCTTTATTTTACCGCCGTCGAAAGATGAGCTGGATCGCCGCCTGCGTGGCCGCGGTCAGGACAGCGAAGAAGTCATCGCAAAGCGTATGGAACAGGCAGTTGCAGAAATGAGCCATTACGCGGAATATGATTACCTTATTGTGAATGATGATTTTGATGCCGCGCTGAGCGATCTCAAAACCATTCTTCGCGCAGAACGACTGCGTATGAGCCGCCAGAAGCAGCGACATGACGCATTAATCACCAAACTGTTGGCAGACTGAACCCACTTTCAGTATCATGCCCAGTCATTTCTTCACCTGTGGAGCATTTTAAGTATGGCACGCGTAACTGTTCAGGACGCTGTAGAGAAAATTGGTAACCGTTTTGACCTGGTGCTGGTCGCCGCGCGTCGCGCTCGTCAGATGCAGGTAGGCGGTAAAGATCCGCTGGTACCGGAAGAAAACGATAAAACCACCGTTATTGCACTTCGCGAAATCGAAGAAGGTCTGATTAACAACCAGATCCTCGACGTACGTGAGCGCCAGGAGCAGCAAGAGCAGGAAGCCGCAGAACTGCAGGCCGTAACCGCCATTGCTGAAGGTCGTCGTTAATTAAACCTGCGGGTCGCCCTTGTATCTGTTTGAAAGCCTGAATCAACTGATTCAAACCTACCTGCCTGAAGACCAGATTAAGCGTCTTCAGCAGGCGTATCTCGTTGCACGTGACGCTCACGAGGGCCAGACACGTTCAAGCGGTGAACCTTATATCACGCACCCGGTTGCGGTAGCCTGTATTCTGGCCGAGATGAAACTCGACTACGAAACGCTGATGGCCGCCCTGCTGCACGACGTGATCGAAGATACCCCTGCCACCTACCAGGATATGGAACAGCTGTTTGGCAAAAGCGTTGCCGAGCTGGTGGAAGGGGTCTCTAAGCTTGATAAGCTGAAATTCCGCGACAAGAAAGAGGCGCAAGCCGAAAACTTCCGCAAGATGATTATGGCGATGGTGCAGGATATCCGCGTCATTCTCATCAAACTCGCTGACCGTACCCACAACATGCGCACGCTGGGCTCACTTCGCCCGGATAAACGTCGCCGCATTGCCCGTGAAACCCTCGAAATCTACAGTCCGCTGGCGCACCGTTTAGGTATTCACCACATCAAAACCGAGCTGGAAGAGCTGGGCTTTGAAGCGTTGTACCCGAACCGCTATCGCGTAATCAAAGAGGTGGTAAAAGCCGCCCGCGGTAACCGTAAAGAGATGATTCAAAAGATCCTCTCTGAAATTGAAGGGCGCTTACAGGAAGCGGGAATTCCGTGCCGCGTCAGCGGTCGCGAGAAACATCTGTACTCCATCTACTGCAAAATGGTGCTCAAAGAGCAGCGTTTTCACTCGATCATGGATATCTACGCGTTCCGCGTAATCGTCCACGATTCGGACACCTGCTATCGCGTGCTGGGGCAGATGCACAGCCTCTATAAACCGCGTCCGGGACGCATGAAAGATTACATCGCCATTCCGAAAGCGAACGGCTATCAATCTCTGCATACCTCGATGATCGGTCCGCACGGCGTGCCTGTTGAAGTGCAGATCCGCACCGAAGACATGGACCAGATGGCAGAAATGGGTGTTGCCGCACACTGGGCGTACAAAGAGCACGGTGGCGAAAGCAGCACGACCGCACAAATCCGCGCCCAGCGCTGGATGCAGAGCCTGCTGGAGCTTCAGCAGAGTGCGGGTAGCTCGTTTGAATTTATCGAGAGCGTTAAATCCGATCTCTTCCCGGATGAGATTTACGTTTTCACCCCAGAAGGCCGCATTGTCGAACTACCTGCGGGCGCAACGCCGGTCGACTTCGCCTACGCCGTGCATACCGATATCGGGCACGCCTGCGTCGGCGCGCGCGTCGACAGACAGCCTTACCCGCTGTCTCAGCCGCTCTCCAGCGGCCAGACGGTGGAAATTATTACCGCGCCGGGCGCACGTCCGAACGCGGCCTGGCTGAACTTTGTCGTGAGCTCCAAAGCGCGCGCAAAAATCCGTCAGCTGCTGAAAAACCTCAAGCGCGACGACTCCGTCAGCCTGGGGCGTCGTCTGCTCAACCACGCGTTAGGCGGCAGCCGCAAGCTGGCTGAGATCCCGCCGGAGCATATCCAGCGTGAACTCGACCGTATGAAGCTCACGTCTCTGGACGATCTGCTGGCGGAAATTGGTCTGGGCAACGCCATGAGCGTCGTGGTGGCGAAAAACCTGCAGCAGGGCGAAGCGACGCCTTCTGCTCCAGGCGCATCCGGCCATGCTCATCTGCCGATTAAAGGCGCGGACGGGGTGCTGATCACCTTCGCAAAATGCTGCCGCCCAATCCCTGGCGACCCGATTATCGCGCACGTCAGCCCGGGCAAAGGGCTGGTTATCCACCATGAATCCTGTCGTAACATTCGCGGCTACCAGAAAGAAGCCGAGAAGTTTATGGCGGTCGAGTGGGATAAAGAGACCGCGCAGGAATTTATCACCGAAATTAAGGTGGATATGTTCAATCACCAGGGTGCTCTGGCGAACCTGACGGCAGCAATCAACACGGCCTCGTCCAACATTCAGAGCCTGAATACGGAAGAAAAAGACGGCCGCGTGTACAGCGCCTTTATTCGTCTGACCGCTCGCGACCGCGTGCATCTGGCGAACATTATGCGCAAGATCCGCGTCATGCCGGACGTGATTAAAGTCACCCGAAACCGAAACTAGGTTTATGAATTCACAACGTTATGCCCGTATCTGCGAAATGCTCGCCAGGCGTCAGCCTGACCTGACGGTCTGCATGGAGCAGGTCCATAAACCACATAACGTTGCTGCTATCGTCCGTACCGCTGACGCCGTAGGCGTGCATGAAGTGCACGCCGTCTGGCCAGGCAACCGCATGCGCAACATGGTCTCCGCTGCCGCAGGCAGTAACAGCTGGGTCTCGGTCAAAAACCATCAAACCATTAGCGAAGCCGTATCGCACCTGAAAGGCCTCGGGATGCAGGTTCTTGCGACAAACCTCTCCGCTAAAGCCGTGGATTTCCGCGAGATCGACTATACCCGCCCGACCTGCATTTTGATGGGCCAGGAAAAAACCGGGATCTCCCGGGAAGCGCTGGATCTGGCGGATCGGGACATCATCATTCCGATGATCGGCATGGTCCAGTCCCTTAACGTCTCCGTAGCGTCCGCGCTCATTCTGTATGAAGCGCAGCGCCAGCGTCAGAACGCCGGGATGTACGAGCGCAGCAACAGCATGCTGCCGGAAGAGGAACAGCAGCGCCTGCTGTTTGAAGGTGGCTATCCGGTGCTGGCCCGCGTTGCGAAGCAGAAAAAATTGCCTTACCCCCACGTCAACGCGCAGGGCGAAATTGAAGCCGATGCCGAGTGGTGGGCCACCATGCAGTACGCCGGGTAACCGATGAAAGGCCGCCTGCTGGATGCTATCCCGCTCAACAGCCTGACGGGCGTGGGCGCGGCGCAAAGCAATAAGCTGGCAAAAATTGGCCTGCACACTGTGCAGGATCTCCTGCTTCACCTCCCCCTGCGTTACGAAGACCGCACTCAACTCTACAAGATTGGCGATCTGCTTCCCGCCATTTACGCCACCGTTGAAGGCGAAGTCCTGAACTGCAACATCACTTTCGGCGGACGCCGGATGATGACCTGCCAGATCAGCGACGGCACCGGCATCCTCACCATGCGTTTCTTCAACTTCAGCGCGGCGATGAAAAACAGCCTGGCGACGGGCCGCAGGGTGCTGGCCTATGGCGAAGCTAAACGCGGGAAATACGGCGCAGAGATGATCCACCCGGAGTACCGCGTGCAGGGCGATCTCAGCACGCCGGAGCTGCAGGAGACGCTCACCCCGGTTTACCCGACGACGGAAGGCATCAAGCAGGCAACGCTGCGTAAGCTCACCGATCAGGCGCTGGAGCTGCTGGATACCTGCGCCATTACCGAGCTGCTGCCGCCAGAACTGGCTCAGGGCATGATGAGCCTGCCAGAGGCGCTGCGCACCCTGCACCGCCCGCCGCCAACGCTGCAGCTCAGCGATTTAGAAAGCGGCAAACATCCCGCCCAACGGCGTCTTATCCTTGAGGAATTACTGGCGCATAACCTGAGCATGCTGGCGCTTCGCGCGGGCGCGCAGCGTTTCCACGCTCAGCCGTTAAGCCAGAATGATGCGCTCAAAGATAAGCTGCTGGCCTCGCTGCCCTTTAAGCCCACCGGCGCGCAGGCGCGGGTCACCGCCGAGATCGAACGCGATATGGCGCTCGACGTGCCGATGATGCGCCTGGTGCAGGGCGACGTCGGGTCCGGTAAAACGCTGGTTGCCGCCCTGGCCGCGTTACGCGCCATCGCCCATGGCAAGCAGGTCGCACTGATGGCACCGACAGAGCTGCTGGCCGAGCAGCACGCCAACAATTTCCGCACATGGTTCGCGCCGCTCGGGATTGAAGTGGGCTGGCTTGCCGGGAAGCAAAAAGGTAAAGCGCGTCTTGCGCAGCAGGAAGCCATCGCCAGCGGCCAGGTGCAGATGATTGTCGGCACGCACGCCATCTTCCAGGAGCAGGTGCAGTTTAACGGCCTTGCGCTGGTGATTATCGACGAGCAGCACCGCTTTGGCGTGCATCAGCGTCTGGCGCTGTGGGAAAAAGGGCTGCAGCAGGGCTTCCACCCGCATCAGCTGATCATGACCGCCACGCCGATCCCGCGCACCCTGGCGATGACCGCCTATGCCGATCTGGATACCTCCACCATCGACGAACTGCCGCCGGGCCGTACCCCGGTCACGACGGTCGCCATTCCTGACACGCGCCGCAGCGATATCATTGACCGCGTGCGCAACGCCTGCACCCACGAAGGGCGTCAGGCCTACTGGGTCTGTACCCTGATTGAAGAGTCTGAACTGCTGGAAGCGCAGGCCGCCGAAGCGACGTGGGAAGAACTCAAGCTGGCACTACCCGAGCTGAACGTTGGCCTGGTTCACGGCCGCATGAAGCCTGCCGAGAAGCAGGCGGTGATGCAGTCCTTCAAACAGGGAGATCTGCATTTGCTGGTTGCGACGACGGTCATTGAAGTGGGCGTTGACGTACCCAACTCCAGCCTGATGATCATCGAAAACCCGGAGCGTCTGGGCCTTGCTCAGCTCCACCAGCTGCGCGGGCGCGTTGGCCGTGGCGCGGTAGCGTCCCACTGCGTACTGCTCTACAAAGCCCCGCTCTCAAAAACAGCCCAGATGCGGTTGCAGGTGCTGCGCGACAGCAACGACGGTTTTGTGATTGCGCAAAAAGACCTGGAGATCCGCGGCCCGGGTGAACTGTTGGGCACGCGCCAGACGGGTAACGCAGAATTCAAAGTAGCGGATTTACTGCGCGATCAGGCCATGATCCCCGAAGTTCAGCGCCTTGCGCGACATATTCATGAACGCTACCCCGAACAGGCGGCAGCGTTAATTGAACGCTGGATGCCGGAAACCGAACGCTATTCCAACGCCTGATCTCAGGCAAACATCGGCAGCATCAGGTACAGCTTGATCACCAGCGCGTTAACGATATCAATGAAGAATGCGCCAACCATCGGGACCACCAGAAACGCCATATGCGATGGCCCGAACCGTTCGGTGATCGCCTGCATGTTGGCGATAGCCGTTGGGGTTGCCCCCAGACCAAACCCGCAGTGACCCGCCGCCAGCACCGCCGCATCGTAGTTTTTGCCCATCATGCGCCAGGTCACGAACATGGCGTACAGCGCCATAAACAGCGCCTGCACCGCCAGAATCGCCACCATCGGCAGCGCCAGCGAGGCCAGTTCCCACAGCTTGAGGCTCATCAGCGCCATCGCCAGGAACAGCGACAGGCAGACGTTGCCGAGCACCGATACCGCCCGTTCAAACACGCGGTAGAAGCCCATCAGCGCCAGACCGTTGCTCAGGATCACCCCGATAAACAGCACGCAGACAAAGGTCGGCAGCTCAAACGCGGTACCCGCCAGCCATTGCGCAACCACTTTGCCCACGGTCAGGCAGATGGCAATCATCGCGATAGTTTCAATCATCACCAGTGAGGTGATGCTGCGTCCAACGTCCGGCTTTTCGAACGCGGTCGGCACCATTTCATCGTCAGGTCTGCCGTTCGGCGTGGTGGAGTGCTTCACCAGATAACGCGCCACCGGGCCACCAATCAGGCCACCCAGCACCAGGCCAAAGGTCGCGCAGGCCATCGCCACTTCCGTTGCGTTTTCAAACCCGTAGCGTTCGATGAACAGCTTGCTCCACGCGGCGCCGGTGCCGTGGCCGCCCGAAAGGGTAATCGACCCCGCCAGCAGACCCATCAGCGGATCCAGCCCCAGCAGCGTCGCCATACCGATGCCAATGGCGTTTTGCATCAGCAGCAGCCCCACCACCACAATCAGGAATACGCCGAGCACCTTACCGCCCGAGCGCAGGCTCGCCAGGTTGGCGTTCAGGCCGATAGTGGCAAAGAAGGCCAGCATCAGCGGGTCTTTCAGGGACATATCAAAATCAATTTCCCAGCCCATGCTTTTTTTCAGTATCAGCAGGGCCAGCGCCACCAGCAGACCGCCGGCGACGGGTTCAGGGATAGTGTACTTTTTCAGAAAGGAAACGCTATGTACCAGCTTACGGCCAAGCAGTAAGACCAGCGTTGCGGCAACAAGGGTCGACAACGTATCGAGATGAATCATAAAAGGCTCCTGTTTTGCGCGTGTTCCATACACACGCGGCGTTATCCTGGGCCGGTTTGCGCTCTTCATGAGCCCCCGGCGCAAAAAGTGTAATTTTTTTTCCCGATGCGTTGTAGAAAACCTGCTCACAGCAGCAGATTTTCTTCCCTTTTTTTGCTGGCAATCGTTTGCTTTTACCAGGTGGTCAGATAAAATGCCCGCTTTTCCACCGTGGGATTGCCGCCGATGTCCGTTAACACCATAGAGTCGCCTGATGCGCAACCGATTGCGCAGAAGCATAATAGCGAACTGATTTACCGCCTTGAAGACCGCCCGCCGCTTCCACAGACGCTTTTCGCCGCCTGCCAGCATCTTCTGGCGATGTTTGTTGCCGTGATCACTCCGGCGCTGCTGATCTGCCAGGCACTTGGCTTACCGGCGCAGGATACGCAGCACATCATCAGTATGTCTCTGTTCGCTTCCGGCGTGGCCTCCATTATTCAAATTAAAGCGTGGGGTCCGGTGGGCTCTGGATTATTGTCGATTCAGGGCACCAGCTTTAACTTCGTGGCACCGTTGATCATGGGCGGTACGGCGCTGAAAACCGGCGGTGCGGATGTCCCAACCATGATGGCGGCGCTGTTCGGCACCCTGATGCTGGCCAGCTGCACGGAGATGGTCATCTCCCGCGTGCTGCATCTGGCTCGCCGCGTCATTACCCCGCTGGTCTCCGGCGTGGTGGTGATGATTATCGGCCTGTCGCTGATCCAGGTGGGCCTCACCTCCATCGGCGGCGGCTATTCCGCAATGAGCGATCACACCTTCGGCGCGCCGAAAAACCTGTTGCTGGCGGGCGTAGTGCTGGCAATCATTATTCTGCTTAACCGTCAGCGTAACCCTTACCTGCGCGTCGCCTCGCTGGTGATCGCCATGGCGGCGGGCTATTTGCTGGCGTGGGCGCTGGGCATGCTGCCGGAAAACACCGCGCCGACCAACAGCGCGCTGATCACCGTACCCACGCCGCTGTACTACGGACTGGGCATTGACTGGGGCCTGCTCCTGCCGCTGATGCTGGTCTTTATGATCACCTCTCTGGAGACCATCGGCGATATCACCGCCACCTCCGACGTCTCCGAGCAGCCGGTGTCCGGCCCGCTGTACATGAAGCGTCTGAAAGGCGGCGTGCTGGCGAACGGCCTGAACTCGTTTGTCTCTGCGGTATTCAACACCTTCCCGAACTCCTGCTTCGGCCAGAACAACGGCGTGATCCAGCTGACCGGCGTGGCCAGCCGCTACGTTGGTTTTGTGGTGGCGCTCATGCTAATCGTCCTCGGCCTGTTCCCGGCGGTGAGCGGCTTTGTGCAGCACATTCCTGAGCCGGTGCTCGGCGGCGCAACGCTAGTGATGTTCGGGACTATCGCGGCCTCCGGCGTGCGTATCGTCTCCCGCGAGCCGCTGAACCGCCGCGCGATCATGATTATCGCGCTGTCGCTGGCCGTTGGCCTAGGCGTTTCCCAGCAGCCGCTGATCCTGCAGTTTGCCCCGGACTGGGTGAAAAACCTGCTCTCTTCCGGCATTGCCGCGGGCGGTATCACCGCTATCGTGCTGAACCTCGTTTTCCCGCCTGAGAAGAACTGATCTCCCTCACGGCAGGCAGTCAATGCCTGCCGTGACATCTAATTACACCATTCCCGCCTTGAGCATTGCGTATAAATCGTGCATAACTCCCTTATGTTCGTTTTGCGGGATGGAAGACCATGAAATTTATTGGAAAGCTACTCGTCTATCTTCTGATAGCCCTGCTTATTGTGCTGCTGGCGTTCTATATTTTGCTCCAGACCCGCTGGGGCGCGGCTCAGGTCAGCAGCTGGATTACGGTGAATACCGACTACGAACTCAGTTTCGATAAAATGAATCACCGCTTTTCGTCGCCTTCCCACATCATTCTGGAAAACGTCACCTTTGGGCGGGATGGTAAACCTGCCACATTAGTTGCCAAAAAAGTCGATATTGGCCTGAGCAGCCGTCAGATCACCGATCCGCTGCACATGGGCACCATCACCCTGTTCGACGGTACGCTGAATCTCTCGCCTCAAACAGCACCGCTGCCCTTCCAGGCCGATCGTCTGCAGCTGAACAACATGGCCTTTAACAGCCCGAATACTGAATGGGACCTGAGCGCGCAAAAGGTCACGGGCGGCGTCAGCCCATGGCAGCCGGAAGCCGGCAACGTGCTGGGGAATAACGCGCAGATCCAGATGAGCGCGGGCTCGCTGACCCTGAACGGCGTACCGGCCACCAACGTGCTGATCGAGGGGCAGCTGAACGGCAAGGAGGTGGTGCTGAAAACGATTGGTGCCGACATGGCCCGCGGTTCGCTCACCGGCTCCGCCCTGCGCAACGCCGACGGGAGCTGGATTATCGACACGATGCGCCTGAACGAGATCCGCCTGCAGAGCGACAAAACGCTGACGGCGTTCTTCGCACCGCTGGCCACCATTCCCTCTTTACAGATTGGCCGTCTGGACGTGACCGACGCCAGGCTTCAGGGTCCGGACTGGGCGGTGACCGATCTCGACTTAAGCCTGCGCAACCTGACTCTCAGCAAAGGCGACTGGCAGAGCCAGGAAGGCCGCCTGTCCATGAATGCCAGCGAGTTTATCTACGGCTCGCTGCACCTTTTCGACCCGATCCTGAATGCGGAGTTTTCCCCGCAGGGCATGGCGCTGCGCCAGTTCACCTCCCGCTGGGAAGGCGGCATGGTGCGCACGTCCGGTAACTGGCTGCGCGACGGCAAAGCGCTGGTGCTGGACGATGTCGCCATCGCCGGGCTGGAGTACACCCTGCCGCAGAACTGGAAAACGCTGTGGATGGATCCGCTGCCGGAATGGCTGCACAGCGTCACGCTGCAAAAATTCGGCCTGAGCCGCAACCTGGTGATCGACATCGATCCCGCCTTCCCGTGGCAGATCACCTCTCTGGACGGCTATGGCGCAAACCTGCAGCTGGTGAAAGATCGCCAGTGGGGCGTCTGGGGCGGCAGCGCAACATTGAATGGCGCGGCGGCAACCTTTAACCGCGTCGACGTACGCCGTCCGTCGCTGGCGCTGAATGCCAACGCCGCCACGGTGAACATTACCGACCTGAGCGCGTTTACCGAGAAAGGCATTCTGGAAGCCACGGCGACGGTCTCACAGCTGCCACAGCGGCAGACCACGGTGAGCCTGAACGGGCGCGGCGTGCCGCTCAACGTGCTGCAGCAGTGGGGCTGGCCTGCGCTGCCGATTACGGGCGACGGCAATATTCAGATGACCGCCAGCGGCAGCGTGCAGGCAAATGCCCCGCTGAAGCCAACGGTGAACGGCAAGCTGAACGCGGTGAATATGGATAAACAGCAGGTGCAGCAGACGATGACGGGCGGTGTGGTGTCGACACCACCCTCACCCCAGCCCTCTCCCTGAAAGGGAGAGGGAGCAAACCCTTCCCTCGCCCCTTTGGGGAGAGGGTTAGGGTGAGGGGAATTAAAGGTGAACCACCACCACTTCCCCCTCCGCTTTCACCACCACACCCCACTCGCTGCCCGCGTGTGAACCACCTTCTACGCCGCTCACCTTCTGCACGTTGCGCAAGCACACCGACCAGTTTTGCGCGTCTCCCGCGCCGGTAAAGGTCACAATGTCTCCCCGACGTGACACCTTCAGCGTAAACGCCACTGAACCGTCCGCCGCAGGCACCTCGCTTACCGCCGTTGCGCCATCGTCCAGGTTAAACAGCTGGAAAGCCGTTCCCTCATTCCACGCGTAGTCCGGCTTCTGGTTGTTGTTACCCAGCGCCAGCAGGGTATTGTCGCGCACGTAGACCGGCAGGCTCATGAAATCGTGCTGCTGCTTATGCCAGCGGCTGCCCTGAAGTTCGTCGTTGTGCCACAGGTGCGTCCAGCGGCCTTCTGGCAGGTAGAACTGCACGTCCCCCGTCTCAGAGAACACCGGCGCGACCATCACTGAATCCCCCAGCATGTACTGACGGTCAAGGTAATCGCACGCCGGATCGTCCGGGAACTCCAGCATCATCGCCCGCAGCATCGGCGTGCCGAACTCACGCGCCAGCGCCGCCTGGCGATACAGATACGGCATCAGCTGACACTTCAACTGGGTGAAGTGGCGCACCACGTCGCAGGACTCGTCATCGTACGACCACGGCACGCGGTAGGATTTGCTGCCATGCAGACGGCTGTGGCTGGAGAACAGCCCGAACGCGCACCAGCGCTTGTAGACGTGCGCCGGGGCAGTGTTTTCGAACCCGCCGATATCGTGGCTCCAGAACCCGAAGCCGGACAGGCCAATCGACAGCCCGCCGCGCAGGCTTTCAGCCATCGATTCGTAGTTAGCGTAGCAGTCGCCGCCCCAGTGTACCGGGAACTGCTGCGCACCCACGGACGCCGAACGGGCAAACAGCACCGCCTCTTCTTCTCCCACCGTCTCTTTCAGCACGTTCCACACCAGCTCGTTATAGATGTAGGCATAGTGGTTGTGCATCTTCTGCGGATCGGACCCGTCGAACCACTGCACGTCCGTCGGGATACGCTCGCCGAAGTCGGTCTTGAAGCAGTCGACGCCGATCTCCACCAGGCCTTTCAGCTTGTCGGCATACCACCGACACGCGTCCGGGTTGGTGAAGTCGTAGATCGCCAGCCCCGGCTGCCATTTGTCCCACTGCCACAGGGAGCCGTCCGGGCGCCTGAGCAGGTAGCCCTTCTCTTTCAGCTCCCGGAAGATCGGGGATTTCTGGCCGATGTACGGGTTAATCCACACGCAGACCTTCAGCCCTTTCTCTTTCAGGCGTCGGATCATCCCTTCCGGATCCGGGAAGGTCACCGGGTCCCACTCGAAGTCGCACCACTGGAAGGCCTTCATCCAGAAGCAGTCGAAGTGGAAGACGTGCAGCGGCAGGTCGCGCTCGGCCATGCCGTCGATAAAGCTGTTTACCGTCGCTTCGTCGTAGTTGGTGGTGAATGAGGTGGTGAGCCACAGGCCGAACGACCACGCAGGCGGCAGCGCCGGACGCCCGGTAAACTGCGTATAGCGGTTCAGCACCTCTTTCGGCGTCGGGCCGTCGATCACGAAGTACTCGAGATATTCCCCTTCCACGCTGAACTGCACTTTGGAGACCTTCTCGGAGCCGACTTCAAACGAGACGTTTTCCGGATGATTCACCAGCACGCCGTAGCCGCGGTTGGTCAGGTAGAACGGGATATTTTTGTAGGACTGCTCGGTGCTGGTGCCGCCGTCACGGTTCCAGGTTTCGACCGTCTGGCCGTTGCGCACCAGCGCGGTAAAGCGCTCGCCCAGACCGTAGACCGTTTCCCCCACGCCCAGATCCAGACGTTCGAACACGTAATTGCATTCGGTATTGCTGTCCTGCACGTAGCCGTTGTTTTTCAGCTGGCTGCCGGTAATGCGCTGGCCGTTGCGCAGGAAATCCAGCGCCCAGAACTCGCCTTTGGTGACGCGCACGCTGACGCTTCCGCTTTTCAGCTCGGCAAAATCGGCGTTGTTTTCAATCTCTACCTTCACGTCTTTCAGAACGTTCAGCGGGTAGTGCGGGCCATTATTCAGCGCGCCCTGGAAGTGCTCGATGCGCACCCCGACAATCCCTTCCTCCGGGGAAAACAGACGCACCGTGAACATCAACGTGTCGAGCTGCCAGGTGCGTTCACGCACGTCGCGCGGCGCAACAAACACCACCAGGTCATTGCCCTGCTGCTCCACGTCGAACACCTGCACCGGATACGTCACGTTCAGGCCCGGTTGAATAAGCCAGTTTCCATCACTGATTTTCATGCTCTCGTCCTCTTAGTTCTGCAATTCTTTGCTGACCGGCAGGTTTTCAAACTCCTGCTGATTGCGGCGCGCGCCCTGCGCCAGCTCGCCCAGGATTTTGGTCAGGAAAGGGGTTTTCAGCGTGTAATAGCGTTTGGCGATGATGGCGCTCAGCACGTAGCAGACCGCCGGGGCCAGGGTAAACAGGCCGATAATGATGCTGATGGTCGCGCTGTTCTGGGTTTTGGCCGCCGCGTCGTAGCCGCCGCCTGCCAGCATCCAGCCGATCATCGCCCCGCCCAGCGCCAGGCCGAGCTTCAGCACGAACAGCGTGCCCGCAAAGCTGATGCCGGTCAGGCGCTTGCCGTTGGTCCATTCGCCGTAGTCGACGGTATCGGACATCATCACCCACTGAATCGGCGTCACCAGCTGGTGCAGCACGCCGATGACGAAGATGAAGCCGAACATCAGCACGGTGGCGTGCATCGGGACGAAGAACATCGCCACGCTGACCACCGCCAGCGCGGCGTTGGTCCACCAGAAGATGCTGACCTTGCATTTCCAGTCGGTGAGCGGTTTCGCCAGCGCGGAGCCGATCAGGTTGCCGACGCAGTAGGTGGTGAGGAACGCGACGAACACCTCCGGCGAGCCCATGATCCAGGTGCAGTAGTACATCATCGCGCCGCCGCGCACGCAGACGGCGAGTATGTTGAGGATGGTGAGCACGCCAACGATGCGCCACTGGTCGTTTTGCCAGATGTCGCGCAGGTCTTCCCGCATGGAAGTAGTGCTCGGCGGCACCTGAATGCGCTCTTTGGTGGTGAAGAAGCAGAACGCCAGCATCAGGAAAGCGACAACCGACAGCACGGCAATCCCACCCTGGAAGCCAAACGCCTTATCGTCGCCGCCAATGAGGTTCACCAGCGGCATCATCAGCACCGTGGAGAGCATGCCGCCCGCGGTCGCCAGCACGAAGCGCCAGGACTGAAGGGAGATACGCTGCGTCGGGTCGTTGGTGATCACGCCGCCCAGCGCGCAGTAGGGGATGTTGACCACGGTATAGAGCAGGGTCAGCAGCGTGTAAGTCACGGCGGCGTAGACCATTTTACCGTTGAGGCTAAGGTCCGGCGTGGTATAGGCCAGCACGCAGACGATACCGAACGGGATGGCACCGAACAAAATCCACGGACGGAACTTGCCCCAGCGACTGCGGGTGCGGTCGGCAATCAGCCCCATGCACGGGTCGGAGATCGCATCCAGCGCGCGGGCCAGCAGGAACATGGTGCCGACAAACCCGGCGGGAATGCCGAAAATATCGGTGTAGAAAAACATCATGTACAACATGACGTTATCAAAAATGATGTGGCTGGCGGCGTCTCCCATGCCGTAGCCAATCTTCTCTTTTACTGACAATACTTCGCTCATCTTTTTTATCCTTCACGCTGTAGGGGGCGCTGAGACCGGTTGCATTGGTTTTAAACCATTGTTTCAAAGGCGGGTATTGCGTTTTCTGGTTAGCAAATTACGTTTCTTGTTTTTTGTGATCGCGGTAAATGTTGGCAGCACGAAAGGCTAACCTGAGGATTTTCTTAAGAATTAACTGAAACAGAGGTGTACAGGTCAAAAGAGAGGTGAAAAAAGTGTGTGGGGGTATGTGGTAAATGCCTGAAAGTAGCTATAATGCGCCCCGCCTCCATGTAGCAATGCAGGCGCGGAAGATCGTCATCTCCGGTGAGGTGGCTGGACTTCAAATCCAGTTGGGGACGCCAGCGTTCCCGGGCAGGTTCGACTCCTGTGATCTTCCGCCAAAATCCTATGATTTCTCTCCAAAGACTAAACAAAACATCTCCGTTATCTATCTCTCGCATATTTTACTTAAAAATGCTAAATTTATTAAAATTAAATATTGGGGATAATAGCATGAGTACTGGAGATATAGTCGCGTATATTGGTGCCGCAGCCTGGCTACCTCAAATAATTAATTTATTTTATAAATACATAACCAAACCAAAGTTGAAGTTTTACTATAACAATACCCTAGAGATAAGCTATACTTCTTTTGGTCCTATTTTTAATTTAAGGATGAATCTCCTTTCTAATAAAAAACCATTATTAATCGAGGATCTTTCAATTGAAATAAAACATATGGATGGTGATATTCATAGTTTGAAATGGGTCGGGATTACTGAAATCCAAAACG
Source organism: Enterobacter sp. KB-280D8 (assembly GCF_041399405.1). Classification (NCBI taxonomy): domain Bacteria; kingdom Pseudomonadati; phylum Pseudomonadota; class Gammaproteobacteria; order Enterobacterales; family Enterobacteriaceae; genus Enterobacter; species Enterobacter sp. KB-280D8. The sequence goes on along the minus strand of NZ_JBGKEC010000005.1, from coordinate 101,483 downwards.
AAATTAGTGATGACAGTGGTAATAAACAATATATCACAAAAGATTATCCTGCGATTGCAATAAATCTTTTCCAAGATCTATTGACAGAAAAATTTATAAAATTTCAAGAACCTAAATATCATGAACAAGATTCATTACTACAAAATGAATTACTTTCTCATATAAACTATCTTAAAAGTAAATCATCAGTAGACTTTATTAAAAAACTGAAAGAATCGCAACAATATCATAATCTGATTACCTCACGAGAAAACTTTATTTGGTGGAAAGCGGGTGAATACTCTGTAACTATAAAAGCAAAATCCTCCGATAACTTCATATTAGAAAATAATACATTCACATTTAAACTAAGCCAAACAGATATTGATTTATTGAAATTCAACATCCCTTGTATCTCGACATTTATTGACTGCCAAATAACTCAATCTGATGTCATTAGGAATATAAAATGGAATTGGGTTAATCCAAAAGTTATAAGATGATTTAAAAAAGAGGTACAGTATAAAGTTCTGTGCCTCTCATTTAGTTTCATTCAAGTAATTTTTATTATTGTTTTTTTTTAGCTCTTCTCTACCAAGGTTTTTCAACCAATTCCCCAAACTCATCCCCGCCTCCTTCGCCGCAGCCTCAAACTGCGCCTTCAATTCCTGCGTAATACGTATCTGAAAAGTCGGTGCTTTTCCGGATTTTGACTGATTAGGGTCACGTTTAGCTGTTGCCATGTACGTACCTAGAAGAGCAAGATATCTTCATTGAGATACGTACCTTAACATACGACAACCTCAGATTGAAACGCCCTCGCCAGATACTCGCAATACCGGACGAGAGCTAACCTCACCAACTATCAAGGAGTTGATTATGGCTGATTCGCATTCAGCCCCAGACACCGACCAATCCGGAACCGAGCGTTCGTTAATTGTGGGAAACCGCCCGAGTGTTTTCGACAAATCCACGCCGAAAATCGCCCTTTCCGGCAAGTGGCTGCGCGCGGCGGTTTTTGATTCCGGACAGAAGGTCACGGTAAAGGCGATGAAAGGGTGCATCGTTCTGGTGGCGTATAACGAGCAGGAACAGAGGTTGCAGGATGATTATAAACGCACGAAAGCAAAGCTCATTGAGATAGAAGATGCGCTTGCAGCGATTCAAACTCAGCGTCCTGGAAAGCGCCCCGCAAAATCAAATACAAGCCACCTGGCTTAGCGACTGTTTCTGGCATACAACCCGCCAGGCGCGTTAGACGATGTAGATGGGAGAGGACATGCAGAGAAAGTCGCAACCCAATCTCCCTGTTCGAACCATCAATTAGCATCTCATAAATAGAATTTCTGATGGCGAAATTGATCAGCATTCAACTATCCGGAAATTCCGGATAGTTTGCCAGGAAAGGAGACATCAGATTTCCAGTGAGCGATCGCTACAATCTCAAAGCAACACTCGTAGTTACGCTCAGCTCGTGGCACCCAGTTTCGCCTTTATCGGCCATACGGCTATTAAACTAATATACAACCGATCTAACGCCCTAATTCTCACGCTCATACAATATCTAAATTGATAGCCAACAATTATTCACGACAAATATTACTCGAAGGTTTATATCCCTGTATTTTTTATTAAAGATTAAGTATTGCGATATGCATCACAGCAGAACGCAAATATTAATAGGAACTTGTGCCTCTGTTTACTGTTAAAGAGTGCAATATGTATTATAGTGACTCATTAATAACATCAATAGATGCACATAAAATATTGGCTTTAAAATTAGAACACGCCTTAACAGGCGTAAAAAATGAAGTATTAAAGCAAGCGCAACTGTTAGATGATGGGGCAACGCGATTAAGCTATCAGCTTTCGTGCTTTACTGAAAATTACCAGGATGTATGTTTACGATTACGCAAAGAAGACTCAAGATTTTTGACAGGCATCGTCCAGCTAATAAAACACAGAGACGTTATCTATAAGATGTTCTATATTTATATTAAAAGCTTACTAGGCAACAAGAGTGAAAAAAGAATACATAGCATACAACGAAATCTTATGAATTTGGGTGTATCAATTTCATCATCAATGCTCTCCAGCCAAGCTTTTATATATTCGGCAACTATTGCAATTTGTACTAGTGTTCATACCAACATTTGGATGAAGGAAAAGATCACATCGTTTTCTACTTATGCCGTTCTTGGTTTAAAAGTTTATGGTGTCGTTGAGCAGGCATCCAGAAGCGCCAACCATCTAAAAAATTATAATGCTTATTATTATAATCTACTCTATCAGGAAGAACTTGAAATGATGTTTTTCTTGATTGAGCCCATAATAATGAGGTCCCCCATACTTAACCAAGCTTATGCTTCAGACAACGACATTGCATATGCGATTTCAAGGATGATAAAGGGATGATCAAAACTATTAAAGACTGGTTAAAAGGCCAACTCATATTCTTCCTGAGAGGCGCCATTCCCCTTTTATTCGTCATAATATTTGCACTATTTGCCGTAACCTGGCTGCCCGAAAAAATCGCAATGAATGCAATATGGTCAATTGTAGTTATTGTAGGTCTCTATATCCTTTTACGTAAAAAAAGATAATTACTATTTAACAGGAGTAAATTATGTCGATTCCCGCTCATCTGTGGTTGTTTGATGAAAATGGTTCGCCTATAGTGGGTCCATCCTTACTGCCAGCGAGATTAGGATCGTTTGAAATCCGTTCAGTTATCCATCAGGTATGGATCCCTGAGAGCTCGAATACGGGTCGTTTGACAGGCACGAGAGTTCATTCCCCCTTAAACTTGCATAAGGAATTTGATGCTGCAACGCCTGTTTTGTATCGTGCTATGTGTGAAGGAAGAACATTCCAAAAAGCAGTTTTGAAAATGTATAGAATTATTGATCAGGGTGTTGAGAGTGAGTATTTCAATATGATAATGGAGAACGTTAAGATCACCTCTATATCACCCCTGTTGCATCCCACCGGCTTGACGAGCACGCATCTCGAAGATATTCAACTCCGGTACGAGAAGATTACATGGAAGCATTGCGATGGGAACATTCTCTACACTGACGAATGGAATAACCGTGCTACGTATTAGGATATCTAAAATGAAAGTACTGTTAATTTTGGCTGCTCTTCTATTCCTGGTTCAAAATACATCAGTAGCCCAAATGTCCGGCTTCGCAGCCAGGTTTTATCAGGATGACGTAACAACGCCGGAAGAACCCACAGAAGTGCCCCTCTACCCCACTATTACCATCGGTAAGAAACCGTGCAAATGGAGGTTACTCACCTGTCAGATATCACCAGCACACCAGTCAACAAAGACAGTTCCGCTCGCTGGGTCTGCCTTCATGACGACGATGGCACGAATTACTGGTTCATTTCTGATAACGAAATGGGTGCAGGATTGTTAACTGCGCTAGTCATAGCCAGGGATGGCATTCATAAAGAGTGTGCTAAAACAACGGAACCTGTCAGCGTCTCCGTCGCAAATGTTCCATTATTAAATGCGACGCATGGGAATTTAGTCGCATCGTTCGGCGAGAAAGAGATCGCCAAAAAGAAAGCGATGATTTTTTATCAGGAGACACCAGTTCAGAATGGATTCATCCAGAGCAATACGGTCTCTTATTACTTCGATAGCGAAAAAGTGCGTGGCGTAATCATCGGGCAAATTACCAGTAACTAGCTTGCAGACTCCCTCTTCAGAGGGAGAGGGCGTTAAACCTGCCCGCCCAACCGCATATGCAGCAACGGAAACGGATTCCCCTGCCCGTCCACTTCAGAGCGTCCGACCTGCTCAAACCCCATATGGCGATAAAACGCGACGCCCTGCGGGTTCTGCTCATTTACGTCCACCTCGTTCGCGCCAAACTCTTCGATGGCGTGTTGCAGCAGCAATTTCCCGACGCCCTTTCCCCGGCTCGCGTCATCCACAAACAGCATTTCAATGCGGTTTTCATCCACGCCTAAAAAACCGTGAATAACGCCTGCGTCATCGCGAGCGATCACAACCTTGAGGTTAGGCAGGTAGGCGTTGAGCAATAGCGGGCGCAGCGCCGCAATATCGCTTTCCTGTAAAAAGTGATGGGTGGCACGGACGGAGGATTCCCAGATCGCGACCAGACGTTCGAAGTGTGAGGGGAGTGCGGTTTCTATTTTCATTGGGGGATCATGATTGGAAAACCGAGCTATTTCAAGCCACGCTTTGCGGTCTGTTCCACCCTCACCCTAACCCTCTCCCTCAGGGAGAGGGAACAGATCGAGCTAAACCTTAATCTCCATCACCGCGTACACCCCATCCTTCGGCACAACCACGGTGACGTTTTCCACCGGCACGCCCGCCGCGAGGTGAATATCCTGCAGCTGCTGTAACGATCTCGGGTAAATATCTTCCCAGCCGATACCCCGCAGCACAAAGTCAATTTGCGGGCTGCTGGTGAGCATGTTCGACACAATCACCGCGCCGCCGGGTTTGACCAGCCGCAGGGCGCGCTGGAGAAAAATCACCGCATCGGTATCGTTGAAGTATTCGAAGATCCCCAGCGCGTCGACCAGTTCGGCCTGGTGCTCGCCCAGCTCCAGCAGCAGGTCCTCGTTACGCACCAGCGTATGGAGCAGGTTGCGCCTGAGCAGTGTCAGCTGTTCGCCCACCACAATGCCTTCCTGCGCCGCCATAGTTTCGGCCCAGCTGAGCGCCACCGGGTCTTTGTCTACCAGCGTGAGATAGACCTGCTGGCCGTCGAGCTTTGCTTCACGCAGCGCCTCCAGTACCGGGATGGCGGCGCCGCTCGCGAGGCTGACCCAGTTGTTCTCGCTTTCATTATGAATGTACTTATCCACCAGCGCGGCCAGCACCCGGGCGCGGGAACGCACGCCGATGGCATCGTTGGCGTGGATAAACCACTGGCGGCTGTCGCTGTCCATTTTTGTGCCGTCGGGCAGGCGGTCCTCCAGTGGGTTTTGCACCACAAACAGCGCCAGCGCAGAGGGCACCAGCCGGGTGCGCCACGCGGCGAGCGCCGGACGGTTGCGGAAGGCCTGTTCGGAATAGCGGTTCTGAGGAACCAGCACGGCCTGCCCCCCTTCGTCGTATTCCACCCTCGGTGCCCGGAGCGCCGGTTCGGCTTTCAGGGCGCGGTCAAGGGAGGCGATCTCACGGGCAGCATCGTCTTTCATCGGCCACTGGTCGCTGACGTCGGGAAAGGACGCGCTGAAAATGGTCATATTTTCCGGTGCATCGCCGCGAAAAGGCTGCCAGTTCATGTTGTCGTCCCTCCGTTAGGCTTTTAACGGAAGTCTATCCAGGCGAGCCAGTAATACCCTACGAAGAAAGCACGAAATAGGTGCATCAGTTCTGCGAGGTGCGCCATACCCCCGGCGTACAGCCGTACTCGGTCTGAAAATGACGAATAAAGTGGGCGCAGTCGCTAAACCGCATCCGCCGCGCAATATCCGTGACGCTTTGCTGAGAGTTCTTCAGCAGCCAGCAGGCATAGCGCAGCCTGGCGCTGCGAATAAATTCCCGCGCCGTTTTGCCAAACTCGGCGTGAAACAGGCGGTTGAGCTGACGTTCGCTCAGCTTGACGTCCTGAGCGAGCCTGGCGGCGTTCAGCGGGTGAGTCAGATACTGTTCGATGATCATCACCGCCCTGCGCAGCCGTGAATCAGGGATCATGGCGATATTGGCAGGCCGCGGCGTGGCGGCGTCATGCGGAAGAAGAGACAGACGCCGGGAGGTTATGGCCGCAATGTCGTCTCCCCCGTGGGCGCGGAGCAGCGACGTTACCAGGGTGAGCGTTGAGATCCCACCCGGGCAGGTCAACACATCACCTTCGTCAATAAAATCGAGGCCTTGCTCAGCATAAACCTGCGGGAACCGCTGCGTGAAAACGCCATGATGATGAGGATGAATCGAGGCGCGGCGCTCGTTCAGTAAGCCTTCCTCCGCCAGAATAAAGCTGCCGGTACCAATACCGATCAGAGGAACGTTGTTGTGATGAGCATCCGTGAGGAACGCTCTGTCGCCACGGTGCCCCAGGTGAAGGTGCTCCAGGCCTCCACCAATTACCGCAATGTAGTCGAAGTCACCGGGCGGCGCATGGGCGGCCTCGGGCCGCACGCTGATCCCTGAGCTGCTTACTACCGGTAAGTCGGGATAAATGCTCATCAGGCTGAGTTTAAAACGTATTTTCTGGCTACGCTTCTGGACGCTGGATGCAATACGTAACGCCTCTATTAATCCTGAATAAGCGAAAAGCGAGAAATGTGGCCACAGGAGTAGACCCATATGCAGGGATTTATTCCGTGCAGGCGTCATTCTGACGCTATCATCAATTAAATTTTTCATTAACTTGCCGAAGAATAATAATTACATTATCGCAACATTATTGTTGCTGTTATATTTTCCTAAGATAGGTTCTGGCTGTTAAATCAAGCATAAATGATGCCCGCAAAAACTTAAAAAGATTTATCCCTGTCGCTATCCGTTTTTTGACGTGTGGCACACATAGGTCGGCAGCGTTCCCAGAATAAATAAATAATTCTCATTCTGCTGTTTCTTAATGCGCATATAAATATTCTTATTCGGATAGATAAAAAATAAGGGCTCGTACTTCTCCAGCCAGCTGTCGCTGATGTTGTCGTCCGGAAATTTCATATTGCGTATGGACGTCAGATTATAGACGCTGTCTTTGCGCTCAATCTGAAAGAACACTTTGCGATTCAGGGTCTTCGTTAGGTCGCTTTTCACATGCCCATTCATACTGAGTATTCCGCTGTTACCCTCCACGGTGTAATTCAGCCACAGAGAGAGCGTCTCATCACGGTGATGCTGAATAAAATTCGCCTGACAGGAAAAGGGCTGGATGTAATGGCGATGCCAGAGGTAATACGCCGCCACGACAGCCCCCATCAACAGGCACAGGCAGAGCGCGACAAGCGTTTGACGGTAGCGAACCATACTATCGATCCTCTATAAAATAATCAGACATACAGCGGTTGGGTTCCGTCATTGGCCTGTCACAGCGAATGATCGACGCGCGAGGCAGCAGGATGTATCCGCTGACGTACACCCAGGGATAGTTCGCGCACTGGTCCTTAAACGGGGTGGCATAGGCCAGGGCTTTATCCCTGTCACGCTGCGTTTCAATATCGCGAGAAAAATAGAGCTGGCATTCGCCCATCTTCATCGCGAAGCGGTACCCGTCGACGAAATAGCTGTCATGCAGCAGGTTATGGCTGATAACGCTCACGCCAGCCAGCATCAGCAATAGCACCAGCGCGCACGGCAGCCAGAAGCGGCGTGTCGAGACCGTCGGGACGACGGTCTCTTCGCAGACATCCGGAGCAGAGCATTCTTCCTCTTCAGCCTGCGGCTGCGTCTCTTTAATGGTGATTTGCGTATCGCTTGCGAGCGTCAGTCCAATGCGCGGGATAGTGACAATTGGATCGGTTTCGAAACCCACCTTCTTCAGACCTTTACGCAGAATAGAAATGTTCTGGTAATAGGTATTAGGCGAAACCAGCATCCCCCGGCGCTGCCAGACAATATCCATGCACTCCTGTTGAGTCACAATACTTCCGACTCTCTCAATTAATAACAACAAACAGCGGCCCGCCGGGGAATTTAATACCACCACCCGGTCAGGATTGTTGAGATCGCGTAATGTGCTGGCGGCTGGGTGAAACTCTACCAGGCCATTAATAATGTAATGCTTATGCATAAAATGGGCTAAATACCTCCGGTCAACGCTTGTTGCTCCAGTAGATTCCCTTCACGGTTAACCTGCGTATCCCTCGCCTGTGTAAAGATTAATGTGACGGATTAACGCGCAACTGTATATCCTGGCGCCTGGCGAAAAATCTTATTTTTCCTTTCTCTTTATCTGACCGTCTGAAGTTTTCTTAACCGCCATTTAAAGCCGTCTTGACACTGACAAAACTCGACAAAGGCGCCCGTTGAACGCTTTAGCCATCGCTGTCTGAATTATTCAGCGCGCTTAATTTGTTTTTTTAAACAAAAAGCAGAAAGGACGCGCGCTGCCAGCGGGTTTCGAAATTAAGTCTAATTCGAAAGACGTCGTTTTTATTAACGATTTCGGCACAAAACTGTTAGCCACCGTCAGTAACAACCCGCCTCGCGTGACGTCACCAGACCATTTCCTTACAAAACATTTATTAAAGCTAACTTTTCAATAAAAACTACCGGTATGATTGTTTACAGGCAGATAAGCAAAAAGCCGGTTCAGCGAGGAGAATTGACGCTACACCTAAACTGAACTTAAAACAAATTAAGATTAATTCAGATTACCTCTTTTACGCCCTGAGTATAGTGGGCTCATACCGTGCAATGCTTAATTGCTTCGAAAATACAGACATCGCTCTGCCAGACAGACGAGTCTCATTACAATTATAAATCGAGGGAATGACATGGCGAATAAACTCAACAACACACGTCATTTAAATATCGCGCTATTGGGTGGGGATCACTTTGCGCGCCAGGGGATCGCTGCGTTATTAAAAAATATTGCCCCGGCTATGCAGATTACAGCATCGTTCGATAATTACGCGGAGATCGAAACGATACTCGCGGCCGTGCCGGTAGACGTGATTTTTTTATCCGGCATGGAGAAATATCACGCGGGATATGACTGCCTGAAATATATCAGGAAGATGAAAGCCCTCTATCCCGGCGTGCTTATTTGCATGTATTCCGCACCGGCAAATTCATGGCTGTGGATTCGCGGTGAAATAGACGCCTATATCTCGCTGCAGGACCCGCTTTATCACTGGCGAGCCAGCGTATTAAAACTGGTCGATAGCCGTTATCGCCCACTAAAAAAACCCACGGCGTTATCGCTGACGCCGGGCGAATGGAGGGTATTGAAGGAACTGCGAAAGGGTCTGGATATGCGTTACATCGCCGAAACAGAGCAGCTTTCTTACCGTCGTGTCAGCGCGTTAAAAAGCTCAGCGATAAGAAAACTCGGGCTCAGGAACAAGACAGATTTGCTGGTCTTTTTAACCAGTTAGACCTGCTGCTTTCAGAGCAAATCTCGACATAACACCATAATGGAATCAGGACAATGAAAGCTCAATTCAATAATAAAACGCTGCTTGCGATCGCTATTGCGGCACTACTGCCAGCCGGAACGGCGCTGGCTGCTGGTACCAGTGGCGGCACGGTGAACTTTAACGGCAAAGTGGTGACGTCCGCCTGCGCCATCAGCGCAGGAAGCGCCAACATTGACGTGGACATGGGGGAAGTGCGTACCGCAACGCTGGCGGCTGCAGGCAGTGAAGCCAGCACGGCAAAAGCGTTTGCCATCACCCTGGAAGATTGTGAAATCGCCGACACCTCAGCCTCTACGGATGAGAACCCGATTGCCGCCACAACCGTGGCCGTCACCTTCACCGGCACGCCGGACGGTTCCGATGTTAATAGTCTGTCCGTCGGGGCAAACGGCAGCGCCAACTCTGCGCAAAACGTGGCTATTCGCCTTTATGACGAGCAGGGCAACGTGGTGAAGCTGGGTGAACCCGCTTCGGCCATCCCTCTGCGCAAGGGTGCTAACACCCTGAACTTCAGCGCGAAATATTACTCGCCGAAGGGCGGCGCCACTGCGGGTGATGCCAGCGCCGTCGCGACCTACACCGTGACCTACTCGTAATCTTCAGCCCCGGTCTGCGGGCCGGGCCTGTCTTAGCTTTCAGGAGAAACACTATGCGCGTAAACACATGGATTTGCCTGGCGGGCGCTTTATGTTCCTCCGCCGTCTATGCCGGTGGCGTGGGGCTGGGCGCAACGCGAATGGTCTACTCCAGCGCCACCAGCCAGGCCATGATGCAGGTGAGAAACACCCATCCCGACGCCACGTTCCTCATCCAGTCATGGATGGAGAATGAGAAAGGCGAACGTACTAACGACTTCGTGATCACGCCGCCGCTCTACGTCATGAAACCGGCCAGCGAAAGCGCGGTGAAAATCATGTTTAACGGTAAAGCCCTGCCAGCGGATCGGGAGACGCTCTACTGGATGACGGTCAAAGCCATCCCCCAGCAGACGAAAAGCGGATCCGGGAATACGCTGCAGTTTGCATCGGCTAACCGTATTAAGGTCTTTTATCGCCCGGAAGGACTCAGTGAAAGCCCGGGAGAAGCATGGAAAAAACTGGCCGGTGCCTACCGTGCCGGAAAAGTGACGCTCAGTAACCCAACGCCGTACTACCTCACCACCATCAACGTGAAAATTGACGGTATCCCGGTGCAGCCGGTGATGGTGCCCCCGAAAGGCAGCGTGATGCTGGCCGAAACCTTCAGCCATGCGGGCAGCATGAGCTATCAGACCATTAACGATTACGGGGCATGGACCCCCGCCACGCGCGCGTCGTTATCCCAATAATAAAAACAGTAAGGCGTGACCACGTGAAAAGAAAAATCCTGTGCGCCACGGTGATCTCCCTGGTGATTCGGCAAGCCGTGGCTGCTGAAAGCGAGCTGCGCTTTAACCCCGCGTTCCTCAACGGCGAGAGCGCAAACAGCGCCGATCTCGCCTGGGTCAATGCCGGGAGCGCGTTGCCACCGGGTGATTACAACCTCAACGTGTATATCAATACCAACTACGCGTTCACAGGTAACGTCACGTTCCGCCTTGCTGAAGACAGTACGGGTGAAGCGCTGCCCTGCCTCACGCCTGAGCAATTCGACGCGCTGGGCATCGATAGTCATCAGGCGAAGGGCGGAGCGCTGCCGCTGGCGCAGCGCTGCATCTTCTTAACGAAGGCGTTTGCGGATACGCAGTTTGATCTGGACCAGAAGACGCTCACCCTGAGCTTCACCGTACCGCAAAGTGCGATGCGCAATTTGCCGCGCGGATACGTCAGCCCGGAAAGCTGGGAAGCGGGCATTCCTGCCGCGTGGCTGAATTACGTGGTCAACGGCTCGAACAATGAGTATCGCGGCGAGACGCGCACGCGGGAACAGCAGCTGTTTGCGAGCCTCAACAGCGGCATCAACCTGGGCGCGTGGCGGCTGCGTGATTTCACCACGTGGACCAAAGACAGCAATGAGCTCACCCACGTGCAGACCTGGCTGCAGCGCGATATTCACGCCCTGCGTGCGCAGGTGTATGCCGGAGAAACATACACCTCGGCGCAGGTCTTCGATTCCGTGGGCCTGCGCGGCATCGCCCTGAAAACCGATGACAACATGCTGCCCGCCAGCCTCAGCGGCTACGCGCCTGAAGTTCGCGGCATCGCGCGCAGCAACGCCACCGTGACGGTTCGCCAGAACGGCAACATCATCTATCAAACCTCCGTTCCGCCGGGGGCGTTCGTGCTGAAAGATCTCTACCCGACCTCTTCGGGCGGCGATCTGGCGGTCACCATTCAGGAGAACGACGGCAGCAAAACGCAATACACGCTTCCCTTTGCCAGCGTGCCGAACCTGGTGCGTAACGGACAGGTGAAATATGCCCTGGGCGCCGGGAAATACCGTCCGACGGGCAATCAGGACGCCCCCTCTTTCGCGCAGGGCGAGCTGTTCTACGGCTGGCGATACGGCCTGACGTTTTACGGCGGGGCGCAGTTTGCCAATCGCTATAACGGCCTTGCCCTCGGGTTTGGGCAAAATCTCGGCCGCTTTGGCGCCTACTCCATCGACCTGACCCACGCCCGCAGCCAGTTGGCGGACGATCAGCACTACACCGGTGATTCGGTGCGCCTGCGCTACAGCAAGCTGCTGAACGACATTGGCACGCGGGTTAACTTCTTCTCCCTGCGCTACTCCACGAAAGGGTTTTATACCCTCAGCGACACCACGTACAAAGGCATGTCGGGCGGATCGCCAAAGCAGACGGTGGAAGACGATGGCACCGTCACAACCCAATACGACACCGTGTACAACCTGCGCATGTCGCGCAAGGCAAAAAACCAGCTGCTGCTGTCGCAGCCGATGGGACAATACGGTTCGCTGTCACTGTCGTGGGATCAGCAGACCTACTGGAACACGTCAGACACGACGCAAAGTCTGCAGTTTGCGTGGAACGCCACGTTTCGTAATGTGTCGCTTGGCGTCAGCGTCCAGCGAAGCTCGAGCCTGTATGACGACAAGAAAGATAACATCCTGTCGATGTCGATTTCGGTCCCGCTGGGCAATCCGACGCTGTCGACCCGCGCGCGCTTTACCACGACCCATGCGGACTCCACCGGTACAACCACCAGCACGGGCGTGAGCGGCTACCTGCCGGGTGAGGAGAATCTGTTCTATAGCGTCAACCAGCGCTACAGCTCCCGACAGCACTACGGCGGCGATGCCACCCTGCAATACGAGGGCGCGTGGGTAGACTACAACCTGGGCTACAGCTACGCCAGCGACTCCCGCAACCTCAGCTACGGCATCAGCGGCGGTGCGGTAGTGCATGAGGATGGCCTGACGCTGAGCCAGCCGCTCGGAAATACCAACATTCTGGTGAAAGCCCCGGGGGCCAGCAATGTTGCCGTGCTTAACCATAAGGGCATCAAAACGGACAGCCGTGGCTACGCGGTGATCCCGTATGCCACGCCGTACCGCGTTAACCAGGTCGCGCTGGACGTGACGACCGCCTGCAACGACGTGGAGCTGGAAAACGCCATCGCCAACAAAACGCCTACCGACGGTGCCCTGGTTCGCGCCACCTTCACCACCCATCAGGGAGCAAAAGCGATGTTTATCGTGCGTCACGGCAACGACGTGCTCCCCTTCGGCACGCTGGTCTCGCTCGATGATGACAAAACCAGCGGCATCGTCGGCGATGGCGGCAGCCTGTATCTCTCCGGTTTGTCAGAGAAGGGCACGCTGAACGCCGTATGGGGCCGCGGCAGCCGCCAGCGCTGCGCCATTACCTATGCCTTAAACAAGCAGCACTATAGCGCCCGCACCGGACTTTATTCTCAGGAGGTAGTATGTCAGTAACGTTTCGGATCGGCTGCATCGCACTGCTGGCTTTCGCTCTCCCCGTTCGCGGGTATGACGTGCTGGTTTCCGTTACTGGCAATTTGATCGGCAATACCTGCGTGGTGGCGCAGGACTCCGGGGAGCAGAACGTGCCGCTGGGCACCATTGGTATTAAACAGTTTAGCCGTGCCGGGGCCGTCAGCAATATCAAAACGCCCTTCACGCTCAGGCTTGAAGCGTGCGGGCCAACCTTTGCTGGCGTAAAAATCCGCTTCAGCGGTACGCCGGATGATGACAACCCGCAGCTGCTGAAAATTGCCGACGGTGGCGCTACCGGCGTGGCGGTTCAGATCCTTGATAAAGAGAGCGTACTCATTCCCCTGAATACAAAGACCACCGCGTACGGAACGGCGGGAGATGACAGCGTACAGATGACCTTCTACGCGCAGTTGGTTGCAACTGCTACACCCGTGAGCGCCGGTGATGTGTCAGCCATCGCCACCTGGACAACGGAGTATCTATGATGCGTTTAGCGTTTCTTCTCAGCGGATTACTTTTCTGCGCCAGCGTACAGGCGCTGGACTGGAAATCGGATATTACCCTCTCCCCTCAGCCAATGACCTACACCGGGCCAGCGGATTCCGTGGTGCCGGGCAGCATTATTGGCTCCACCTGGAGCGCTACCGCCAGCGTGCAGCAGGTGTTCTGGTGCGGGGTTATTTTTACCTGCACCAAAGGGACGCTGCAGCCCAGCAGCAGCGCCATCTCAAGCGGTGCGACGGTTACCGTCGACGGCGCGAACTACACCATTTTTGAGACCGGCGTACCGGGCGTGGGGTATATCATCGGGCTGAAGGATTTTAAAAGTACAAAATATATCCCCCTGCAAACCGGTATCACACAAAGCTACCCGGCAGAGGGCACCAGTGGGTTTGCCCAGGATCTGGGATGGTCAGCAAAGGTCACCTTTATTAAAACCGGCGCCGCCCTGAAATCCGGCGTATATCAAATCCCGACCATCAACGCCGCGGTGTTGACCGCCTATAACAACGAGACGAAAACGGCGCAGGTGATTATCAGCCCGACCACCATCACGGTGACCGCCAGCGGGTGTACGGTCGGCAGCAAAAACGCCAGCGTGGCGCTGGGCACCATTGATATTCGCACTCTGCCCACGGTGGGAAGTACGTCACCATCGGGGACGTTTACCGTCGGCCTGACCTGCGACGCGAACGTGGCGGTTCACGCTGTGATGACCGATCAGACCACACCGTCGAACACCTCGTCGGTGGTGACGCTGACCGGAGACTCCACGGCGTCCGGCGTTGGGGTGCAGTTTTTCTACAACGGTAGCGGGCCGCTGATGATGGGACCGGACAGCTCGGCTGCGGCCACGACCGGCCAGTTCTTTATCCAGAGCACCACGACGGCACAAACGCTCACGTTGCCGTTCCAGGCGCAGTACATCCGAACCGGCGAACTGGTCCCCGGCTCGGCCAACGCGCTGGCCAGCATTACGTTTTCCTACCAGTAAGGGCTACTGCTTCACCCACACCAGTTGATCAACCCGGAAGCCCAGACTGCGCGCGGTGTTCAGGTAATCCTGCTTCACCGCATCCGGGATGGTCGGCGTGCGCGACAGGATCCACAGGTAATCGCGGTTCGGGCCGCTCACCAGCGCGTACTGGTACTTATCGTCCAGCCTGATCACGTTATAGCCGCCGTAGAACGGGCCGAAGAACGATACCTTCAGCGCGGCGGTGGTCGGTTCGCCGGTAAAGTACGCTTTCCCTTCGCTCTCGTTCCACTTGTTCTTCACCGGATCGTAGCCCCGGTTAAGCACGCTGATGCCGCCGTCGCTGCGTTTGCCGTAGGTGGCGGTTACCTGCTCCAGCCCGCGTTCAAAGCGGTTTTCCAGACGGGCGACCTCGTACCATTTTCCGAGATAGCGGCTGGCTTCAAAGTTGGTAATAGGCTGCACGCCCTTCGGCGGCGTGGGGGATTTACAGGCGACCAGCGTCAGCGCAATGGCAACACCGGTCACAACAGGCCATAGCTTCATGAGAATTCCTTTCATTTGCGCGGTTGGATGTTAAGTGTAGTGCACCGTTTCGGCGCTTCATCCCGTTCGGGAAAATTCGTAGTATATTGAGAGTATTCCTCCACTCTGGACACGGACATGGCTTACTCCATCGGCGAATTCGCCCGACTCAGCGGCATCACCGCCACCACCCTGCGGGCGTGGCAGCGTCGCTATGGTTTACTCAAGCCACAGCGCACGGAAGGCGGCCACCGCCAGTACAGCGATGAGGACGTCCAGCAGGCGCTCAAAATCCTCGACTGGGTAAAAAAAGGCGTCCCGATCGGCCAGGTCAAACCGCTGCTGGAACGCCCGATGCCGGGTCGGACCAACAACTGGCAAACCCTGCAGCAGAACATGCTGCAGCGCCTGCAGGACGGCAAAGTCGAGTCCCTGCGCCAGATGATTTACGACGCCGGACGCGAATACCCAAGGCCGGAGCTGGTCGCGAACGTGCTGCGCCCTCTGCGCAGCCAGGTTTCGGCCAACGTCGCCGCCGCCATGACCCTGCGCGCGATCCTCGACGGCATCATTATCGCCTACACCTCGTTTTGCCTCGAAGGCGATAAAAAAGCGCCAGGCGATAACATTCTGCTCAGCGGCTGGCACCTGAATGACCCGTGCGAGATCTGGCTCGAAGCCCTGACGCGCACCGGGCAGGGCCACCGCATCGACATCCTGCCGGTTCCGCCTGACGCGCTGGCACCGGAAATTTTCCCGGAGCGTAAATGGCTTCTGGTCACTAGCGGCAAACTCACCGCCGGGCGGAAAAAGCAGGTGGAGCAGTGGCAGCAGCAGGTATCGCTTGAAGTGATTATCCTCTGATAATTTTCTCCTGCGGGAATCTTCACGAAAAGTTGAATATTTTCCCGCGCCGCAGATGCTAACGTTTTCCTGTGACGACTAACTCCACAGGAAAACACCATGAAAAAAACTGCCCCTCTGCTGATCCTGGCCTCGATGGCCTTTGCCCCCGCCGCCTTTAGCGCCCCTGCCGGCACGCTAAGCGTCCACATTCTCGACCAGCAAACCGGGATGCCGCCGTCAGACGTGACCGTTACGCTGGAGAAGCAGCAGCAGGACAAATGGACCCCGATTGCCAGCGGTAAAACCGACCATGACGGTCGTATCAAATCGCTCTATCCGCAGGATCAGGACATGCAGCCTGGCGTGTATAAAGTGACCTTCAAAACCGCAGAGTACTTCCATGGCAAAAAGCTGGACACCTTCTTCCCGGAGATCCCGGTGCTGTTTACCGTGACCCGCACCAACGAGAAACTGCACATTCCGCTTCTGCTGAGCCAGTACGGTTATTCGACCTACAAGGGCAGCTAAGACGCATTGATTTTAAAGGATTATAAAAAATAGTTCCGCGAATACTTGGACAAATTAGTCATGTTGTGTAAGTTTTAGTTATATGAACGGGAGGACTTCACCATGACAACGAAACCTGTGCTCGGTATTAGCGGATGTTTGACCGGGTCCGCTGTTCGCTTTGACGGCGGACACAAACGCATGGGCTTCGTCATGGATGAGCTGGCCCAGTGGGTGAATTTCAGGCCCGTCTGCCCGGAAATGGCCATCGGCCTGCCTACGCCTCGCCCGGCCATACGCCTGACGCTGACGGACAGCGGCGAAACGCAGCTCCGTTTCAGCAAGCCGCCTCATGATGACCTCACGCAGAAAATGGCCGACTTCACGGCGGATTACCTGCCAAAAATCGGCGATCTGTCGGGATTTATCGTCTGTGCAAAATCCCCAAGCTGCGGCCTGGAACGCGTGCGGCTGTATGATGAAAACGGCAACCGGGGCCGCAAGGAGGGCGTCGGGCTGTTCACCGCCGCCCTTCTTGAAACCTGGCCGTGGCTGCCCGTGGAAGAGGACGGACGCCTGCACGACCCGGTGCTGCGGGAAAACTTCGTCGAGCGCGTTTTTGCGCTGCACGAACTGAACACGCTGCGTAAAAATGGCCTTACGCGCCGCGCGCTGCTGGACTTCCACAGCCGCTATAAGCTCCAGCTGCTGGCGCACCACCAGGCGGGTTACCGCGAAATCGGCCCGTTCGTTGCCTCGCTGCACGAGTGGGAAGACCTGGACGCCTTCTTCGTGGCGTACCGGGAAAAGCTGATGACCATCCTGAAAAAACCCGCCTCGCGGAAGAATCACACCAACGTGCTGATGCATATTCAGGGGTATTTCCGTAACCAGCTGAACAGCCGCCAGCGCGGCGAGCTGCGCGACGTGATCCTGCACTATCGCAACGGACAGTTGCCTATCCTCGCGCCGATCACGCTGCTGAAGCACTACCTGGCCGAATACCCCGACCGGTATCTGATGACGCAAAACTATTTTGATCCCTATCCTGATGATTTGGGTCTGCGTCTGGCAGTCAAGTGATCATAAAAATGCGAAGGCCCCATTGACCCTTAGAGGCCCAAAGCAGTACCCCGTTTAGACGACATCCTCACTGTCGTCTCTTTTTTGCATTTCACCTCAAAGCCTGTGATTATATACAGGCTTATTCTGCAAAAAGGGGCCTGCCTGTGATCAACACCCTGCACATTCAAAACTACCGCTCCATCCGCGAGATGTCGCTGGAGCTGGAGCAGCTCAATATCGTCTTTGGGCCAAACGGCACCGGGAAATCGAATATTTACAAGGCGATACACCTGATGCACAGCGCCGCCCAGGGGCAGTTTTCCCAGGCGCTGGCGAACGAGGGCGGCATTCTGAAGGTGTTCTGGGCAGGTAAAACCCGCAGCGACCAGCTGCGGCGGATGAACCTCTCGGTGGAAACAGAGACCTATGAATACGAGTTGCAGGTCGGGTTTGTGGAGAAGCTGCCTTACCCGTCGCAGTTCCAGCTCGACCCGGTGATCAAGGAAGAATCTCTCTGGCTGAGCGGCCAGCACCGACGCCCCTCGTCCCAGCTGATGAAGCGCAGGAATCAGGCCGTGCTTCTGAACAACGTGCATCATGAAAAAGTGACCCACAGCGGCACGCTGTACGAGAACGAATCGGTATTCGGGCAGCTCGGCGAACCGCACCTTTACCCGGAAGTGTCGCAGATGCGCGAGTCCCTGCGTAACTGGCGCTTTTATCATGAGTTTTCTGTATCAATCGGCTCGGCGATGCGCGCCCCGCAGGTCGGCTTTCGCTCGCCGGTGCTGGCCAGCGACGGCGCCAACCTGGCGGCGGCGTTTCAGACCATTGTGGAGATTGGCGACGAGCTGCTGCTGATGCGCATCCTCGACCAGGCCTTCCCCGGCTGCGTGTTTTACAGCGACAACAGCGGTGGACGTTTTCGCATGATGATGCAGCGCGAAGGGCTGAGCAGGCCGCTGGAACCGGCGGAGTTCTCCGACGGCACCCTGCGCTTTCTGTGCCTGGCGGTGGCGCTGTTAAGCCCGCGTCCACCGGCATTTATCGCGTTGAACGAACCGGAAAACAGCCTGCACCCACAGATGCTGCCCGCGCTGGCGAGCTTAATCGCCGAGGCCAGCCGCTACTCGCAGATCTGGCTCACCAGCCACTCGCCGGAGCTGGCGACGTTGATAGAGAAGCAGAGATCGTTTTCGCTGTATCAACTGTCGATGGTTGAGGGGGAGACGAGGGTGGAGAGGCTGGGGTAGCGTCTTTCATTTTCTACTTTAAAACACGTTTCAGGACGGGTCTTGTAGGACTTAATACGATGTCATCTCTATCTTTATCCGCTTTAACTATAGAGACACATCATGAAACGAGTCCTTACTGCATCCCTGTTCGTTTTGTCTGTTTCCGCCTTCGCGGAATCGACCCCGCACTGGGCGTATGAAGGAAAAGGTGGACCGGACAACTGGGGAGAACTCAGTGATACATTTTCCACCTGCAAGACCGGGAAATACCAATCCCCTATCGATATCCGCCATCCCTTTGATGCCACACTGCCGCCGCTGATTCTGGATTTTCATACCGCAGCAGAAAAGCTTGTCAACAACGGTCACACTCTTCAGGTCACTGCTGGAGATGAAGATGAATTCCGTCTGGATGACACCACGTTTATCTTGCGCCAGTATCATTTCCATACCCCGAGCGAGAACCGGATTAACGGTAAATCCTTCCCGCTTGAGGCGCACTTTGTCCATGCCAGCGAAGACGGCGACATCGCGGTGCTTGCCGTTATGTTCGAGGTTGGCCCTGAAAACACCGCTCTGTCCCCGCTGCTGGCGCGTCTTCCGAAAGAGAAGAACCACGAAGTCTCGATTGATAAACGCTTCGACCTCCGCCCGCTGTTTCCGGCCGATCTCCACTATTATCGCTTCAGCGGCTCACTGACGACCCCACCCTGTACTGAAGGGTTGCGCTGGCTGGTGATGAAAAATACGGTAAACCTATCTGAAAAACAGCTGGAAACATTTAAGCAAGCACTTGAGCACAGCAATAACCGCCCACTCCAGCCGCTAAATGGACGGGTTATTGTTCAGTAACTCGCTGTGATGCATAAAAAAATCCCGCCGTACTGGCGGGATATAACTGGGGGGCAGCCGTTTTTTAACCTTTTGCAGGATCAATCTGCCACGTTTCATTGACGATTTTGCCTTCGCGGTAGGTCAGGACATAAAAGACATTGATTGTCGTTTTTCCGGCAAACTGAACACGTGCGGTGACGGTACTCCCTTTCGGGTTTGTGACCTCATTCAGATTATCGACTTTGTGGCTCAGTTTTCCCTGGGTCGTGATGAATTTGCTCCATACTCCGCCAATCGCGTCAGATGAGGTATAAGTGCCGTCCAGCGGCCCTCCTATCCAATCCAGACGCGCGTCTTGCGCGTACTGTTGCTTGAGATCTGCGGTTTTCCCGTCGGCGATAGCGTTAAAATGCGCCAGCGCGTCATCCTTTACGGCAGCAACGCTTTGCCCAGAAACCAGAGCCAGCAGTGCAGCTAGTAAAACGTTGTGTGTTGTTTTTTTCATGTCATTCTCTTTGCGTAAGTTTCAGGTCTTCAGCGTTTGATCGTGGACACGATACGTTGCGTTTCACGATCGATTCTGGAGATGCTCAAATCTTTGTTCAGTACCCAGGCATATCGGTTATCTGCGGTAAAGACGATGGCCTGTCGCGGTTCGTTAAAGCCCTTCACGGTGGCGATCGCTTTGCGTGTCTGCACGTCGATAATGGAGACGCTGTTATCACCCAGGTTGCCGCTGTAAACGAATTTACCGTCTGGCGACAGCGCCGCACCATACGGTTGCTTCCCGACAGGAATGGTGTCAGTCACCTTTTGCGCGGTGGTGTCGACGACCGAAATGGTGTCATTCCCACTATTGGCGGCAAACAGCGTTTTCCCGTCTGCGGTCACGGAAATGGCGCGGATCTTATTAAACCCGCCAATTTCACCGATGATTTTGTTGGTGGCGGTATCTACGAGGGTGATTTTGTCGCTAACGAAGTTGGTAACATACAGCACCCGGCCATCCGGGCTGAGTCGCACACCCTGTCGGGGTTGCGAAAACCCGGTGATCACGGCATTCGCAATTTTCGTCTCAGTATTCATACTGATGACTGCGTTGCTGGCCTGATTATTGATATAGAGCGTCTTGCCATCTTTGCTTAACACCGTGCCAAACGCGCCAGGGCCTGCGGCATAGTATTCACGCGTTTCGAAGGTCGAAGCATCCACGCGCTCGATAAGGCCCAGACTGCTATCCGAGACATAGAAACTCTTACCGTCCGGTGCAAATACGATATTTCGCGGAGTGTTGAAGTGCTTCAGCACCGCGCTGACGGTACCGGTCGTCAAGTCGTAAACAATGACTTCAGGTTGTCCGCTGCGTGCAACAACGGCCTGTTTTTCATTCGGGCTCACTGCCAGCGTATTGTTCTGGATTTCGCCATCAAAATTTTGTTTGACCGCTTTTGTCAGCGGCGTCGTGCTTGCGGAAACCGGGAAGGCAGTACCTGCAAACAATAAAGACGCCATGAAAAAACCGTGAGTGGCTAGCGTTGCTTTTCTTATCTCTCAATCCTTATTCATCCAGGTCTGCATCATGCAGACCTGTGTAAGAGATGCTTCAGCGCGCCGTTTATTCCCGACCGTTGCAAAAAAACTATTTTTTCCGCAACGGACAATGACGTCGTCAGATCCGTTTGCTCAGCTCGCGGGAAATGGCCGGATTATTGACCATGCCAGCCGGGCCGACGACGGCGTAGTTCAATCCCTGCGAGGAACCATAAAGGGCAACCAGACCTTCTGCGCTGCGCTGCCCGGTAGAAAGCAGCGGCTGGCGAGGGTCCGGTGGACGAATATAAAAGCTAAGGGTATGCCCGGCATGATCCCGATAGAGCACCATCGCGGCGGCCCCCTGTTCCGTAGCAAACAGGCGACCGCTCACCGGCGTGAAGCCAGCCTGATGCAGATCCGGCATTTGTGCGCTCGTACCAACGTGCTGGGTGAGCCACGCTGTCAGCGCTTTCGGTCCATCCGGAGTAAAATCGGCGTCCATGCTCTTATCTATGACCATCAGCTTGTAGGCGCTGAGCGCATCACCCATCGGCGCGCTGGCGGGGCTTTGCCAGCTGTGAGCCTGCCAGCCCCCCAGCAAACCCAGCGCAATACACAAAACAAAAGAGGCGGCCAGCCGCATACGGCTGTGGGTGCGACGCACCTGTCGGGCGCGTATCGCGGCAGGATCCAGCGTGGTGGTTACGTCGGGCAGAGGCAGCCCTGCCAGCGTGGCACGCAGGCGTTGTGCATCCTCCCGCCAGCCCTGAACCTGACGGGCAATGTGCGGGTGCTGCGCCAGGTAACGTTCAATGACAACGCGTTCGCTCGCATCCAACTGGTCGTCGACGTACGCATGCAAATCATGCTCGTTAGGCGGTATTTTCATTTCATCAGTCTCAATATCGGCTGTGGGACGTCACCCTCACCCAGACGGTGTAGTGCCTGGCGGGCCCGGGACAGTCGGGACATCACGGTGCCGATGGGAATATCCATCACATGGGCAACGTCCTGATAACTCAGTCCTTCAATGGCAATGAGTATCAACAAACTCCGTTGTTCTTCCGTCAAACGACCAAAGGCTTCCAGCATACTTTGCGTTGCAATCTCTTGCTCTGCTGACGGCCAGGCAGGATTGTCATCGCTTTTCATTCTGCTGAGCAATCCCCAGTAGCGCTTTGTGCGGCGTTTCTCGATCAGGAACTCGCGATAAAGAATGGTGAATAACCAGCTTTTTAACGAGGCATCGGGGCGTCGTGTTGTCCATTTATCCAGGGCACGCTCAAGCGTTGTCTGAACCAGATCGTCGGCTACATGGACATCCCGAATCAGCCAGAGGGCGAAACGGCGCAGTCCAGGGATCAGCTCTCGCAGCTGGTTATTTTCAGCGTCATTAGGGGGCATAAGGTCTGCACTCGTCGTGGGCTCGTTATCATTCGCAATAAGATGCCGCTTGTAGGATTTTATTCCATCACGGCAGAATTATTTTTAAGCGGAGGGGGGCGGTGCCAACCTGGTGGCCGCGTTTCAGATTAACGTCGAGATTGGCGACGAGCGGCTGCTGCTGCGTATTCGCGACCAGATCTTCCCCGGCGCAAGCATGCCATCAATCCCGGAATAGTAGAGTTTGGAATTGTTTATCTACAGGTCATCTTCTGAGACAACGTCTACCCACTTGTGATTGACGTGAAGGCCTTCCCGCTTCTGGCCTGTCGTCAGTACTTTCGCCCCAGAGCCACCTGAAGTGCCTCCTTATCCAGCATGGCTTCGGCAAGTAGCTTCCTGAGGCGGGCGTTTTCCTCTTCAAGAGATTTAAGCCGCTTCACCTCAGGAACTTCCATGCCACCAAACTTCTTGCGCCAGGTGTAGAAAGTGGCGTCGGAAATGGCGTGCTTACGGCAGAGCTCACGGGCAGAAACTCCGGCTTCCGTTTCGCGAAGAATACTGATGATCTGTTCGTCGGAAAAACGCTTCTTCATGGGGATGTCCTCATGTGGCTTATGAAGACATTACTAACATCGAGGTGTATTAATCAACGGGGAGCAGGTCATAAGGTCTATTTAGAACTAAATGAAGAAAATGGTATAGTGGGCAACAGGACAGCTATCCATTATTAGAGCTATTATGAAAGACAAAAACAAAGAAACCAGCCAGTACTTAAGCTTTATTTTACGTCATTCTCCTGAATCAATTGGCCTGTACCTTGATTCTGAAGGGTGGGCAGTCATTGATGATTTTCTTCAGCTTGCCGCACAAAATGGAAGGTTTATTGAAAAGCCTGAACTTATTGATGTTGTTGATACTAGTGACAAAAAAAGATTTTCAATTTCACCTGACGGTTTAAAAATCAGGGCATTACAAGGCCACTCGACTAAATCAGTCAATATGACTTTTTCTCAAAAAATACCTCCTGAATATTTGTATCATGGTACAGCCATTAAATTTCTGGAGTCTATTCAACAAAAAGGCTTGGTCCCCGGCTCTCGTCATTACGTCCATTTATCAGAAAATGAAAGCTCGGCTGTAAAAGTTGGCTCACGTCATGGTAAGCCTATTGTGTTAAAGATAAAAGCCCTGAAAATGTACGAACAGGGCTATAAATTTTATCTTTCCGAAAACAGTGTGTGGTTAGTGGATTTAGTGCCTGCTAAATTCATCGAGTAATTTTCAGGTTTCCTGCTCTGATTTATACAGAGCAGATTCTTTTTTTGCATCCTCAAACCAAGCGTTAAAGCTAGCTACTGAACCATGGTCTTCCCATCCTGGTGAGGCAAAGGCATGAATATAGTAAACTTTGGGATCACCTGAAGTGGAATTACCATCAAAACATGCAACATCGTCAGAATCACTCTTTTTTGCAAAAGGTATCAAATTTCGGTCTGGATATTGTTTTTTTATTTCATCAAACCACTTCTGAGAAAATCCCTCGAACTCGCACAGGAACCACCAAGGTTCCAAATCAATGAGATAGTCCTTATTTATAAGATTCAGAAAGCTTTGTGGATACTGAAATCCATTCGCAAGAGCAGTTTCTGGATATAAAAAACGTTTCATCTCTCAACCTTTTGGTTTGCCAGTTATACGAGGGGATTCATTTGCCCCATACGGATTGTCTTTGCTGAAACTCCCTGACTGTTTATTAATTCGACCAGTTATTGCTTCACCCCACGTAGTTGGTGATAAACCTCTCTTTGGGTCGGAGAAACGAAGCATTTCAGCTGCTGTGAGTTTATCATTATAGTTTCGTACGGTTGCTTTCACATCTATACCCGCTTCGCGGGCAGCAGCTATGCGAGTATTATCTATACTCGTAACTTTACCATCAGGCATCGTGACAACATCCACTGGGTCGCCCTTCCAACCATCCTTTCTCATACTAGTTACTAAGTCATCATAAGTGTATTTTTGTTTAGTATCACGTTCAGTCTTATTAAAGGAAACGGTATTCTGAGACAGACGAACATCATTTGCGTTAAGAGTTACGGGCTCTTTTTTGGTATTGCTGGCAATCTTACCTGACGTAGATCCATCGATAGCCATTTTAACACCTATCAACACACTGGCTATGTCATGTACCTGCATCACGCGATCATAAGTCTGCGCCACTTCATCCCATGACTTTTTGGGCTTCCCGTCCTTCCCACTCTCATTAACGATAGCTGTGATGGCTGCATCTCGAGTGATACTTCCATCATCAAGCCCCTTCATTATAGCTTCAGCGTTGGCGTAATCCGCTGGGAAAAGGTCCTTATACTTAAGGTTATAAGTTACATCACCGCCATAACTTTCCAACGCTTTCTGTGCTTGTACAACAAGTTGCCCACAGCCTGCACTGCTCTTGTTTCCTTGGGTACAGACATCCAAAATTTGCTGATCGCGGGTTTTATCCATGGCGTTGATATCAGCAAGTTCTTGCGTTAGCGTCTGGCGTTCTTCTACAGTTAAATCACCATTCTCAAGCTCATGTTCAACCTGTTTTTTACGCTCGGCTTCTTTATGATTAAGGTAGTTGTAACGCACTGAATCTATTGAAGCCGCCGCACCCGACCGTGCCCCGTTCGTTCCGGCAATTATCCCACCAATGGTGGCGCCACTTATCGCTGCCGCCCATTGAACAATCGCCCCTTTCTCACTTTCACCGAGTGAGGTATGGGTGCCCAGATAATCCGTTACCATTTTGCCAAAGGCTTCGCTGCTAAGACCTGCAACACCGCCAGCCAGGGCATTACTGTCCCCCAGGCTCGCTTGTAGCGCACCAATTACGCCATGAATAGCGGCTTTCTCTTTGCTGTTTGCACCCCAGCCCATTTTAGCGCCGAGGTCCCCAGCAGCCTGATTCGCGATCTGGCCGAACAGGCCAGCTAATTCCTGCTGCTCCTGAACTTTTTCTTTGTCGAAGATCTTATCAATATGGCCGTTGGCGTTATTCGTATCGCGACTTAACTCAGCGACATCCTGTTGTTGATTTTCCTTTTCACGAATGGTTATTGCGCCGTCAGCTATTGCAGAATGTGTCGTGCCGGACGTATCGCCATGCGCCCCTATTCCAATAATTGGTACTGCGCTACCGCCGCTTCCATTCTTGTCGCCTGCGTACCCTGCACTGATTCCTTTCGTGTCTGAGCTATATTCGGCATTGTTATGGATGTCACGCCAGCCAAGAGTGCCCGTTTCCAGAGAGTTTTTATCCGCTGTAGATGTGCTGGCGATGACAGCCCCGTCCAGCTGCGTGTGTTTGCCGACGGTGATATCAAAACCCTTTTCCCCCGCAAAAAGGCCGCTCTGCTCACCGACGCTCGCATACTCACTTTTAGTTTTGCTGTTACTGATGTTGAGTGAAGCTGACCCCGTCATGGTACCGAACGTGAAACTGGCTCCCCCGCTGACGTCTTTCTGCCAGCTGCGGTAGTCATCAGTATCCTGCAGGCTGGTTATCAGCAGGTCGCGGCCCGCATCGGCAGTAATTTTGTCACCCAGCGCCTGCGCACCGGCAATGACCATGTCACGTCCGCTGCTCATGCTTAGATCGTCGCGGGCATTGACACGGCTATTCACATGCTCAGTCGTTTTCCCGTCATCACCACCTTTGGACTGATAGCCACTCGCCTGAACACCAATCCCTGTTTCCTTTCCGACCGAGACATGCACACCAGCAGCCCACCCACTACTGTTGTTAGAGCTTTTTTGATCACGATTGTTGGAGGCAGCATTAAGTATCAGATCGTTCTGCGCCACTAGCGTAACGTTATTTCCCGTTACACCACTGCCTGTAATATGCAAATCGCCGCTCGCCCCATTTTTTCCGGTGGCGACCATATTCACATCGCCTCCGGCTGTGAGCGTGCTGCCTCGGACTTCATTTTGCTTCAGTTCAGAGGTGGATTTGCTTTTGCTTGAGCCAATATTAAGCTCAACCCGAACAGCATTCATGTCACCACCGGCAGCACCACCAGCCATGGAAGCCACGCCAGAGCCGGCAACCCAGGCTTCCTGCGCGGCTTTTACGCCATAAAGTGCCTTCAGGCGATCGTTGCTGACTTCGCTGCCGCGCTTAATAGCGTTATTTGCCGCCATTGCCGCATCAGTAATGGCAGACGAAACGGACAGCGTCAGGCCACTTTTCTTCTGTTCATACGTTTCTTTTCGGCGAAGCAGATCATTGCCAGGATCAACTACAATTTCTCCGGCAGCTACATTCAGGTTTTTAGCAGCGATTACATCTGCACCGCTAATATGCGCTTTGCTGTCCGCAATAATGCTGACATTACCGCCAGTGGAACCGATGGTACTCACGCTCTGGCTTTGCGTCGTGCCGTCTTCGTTAACCCGGTGACGAGTGGAGTTGGTCCCGATCGTAAAGCCGATACCACCGCTACCCATCAGGCCGCTGGTTTTCTTCTCTTTCAGATGATAGGACGATTGCTCGTTGGATGCGGCCACGACATTGACATCGTTACCCGCGTTGAGAACGACATTACTATCACCAATGATTGAGGACCCCTTCACTGTCACATCATTTCCGGCTGTGACAGAGACGTTATTTCCGCTGAATGATGATCCTTTCTCGTAAGTCGCACTCTCCTCATCGATAGTGTGCGTAGTGGTTTTCTTGAAGAGTCCTTTTTTAGTTTTGGTCTCCTCTTTGTAGTGATAATCGCTTTCGGTTGCGGTATCGAGGCTGACGTCGCGGCCTGCCGCCACGCCAATATCGCCCTTCGCCGTCACCTGCGCGGCTTCGGTGGTGACATCGCGTCCGGCAAGGATCTGCGTATTCGCCCCGCTGGCGATCTCCGTTCCCTGCTGACGCACGGACTCGTTAATAACGGTTTTCTTGCCTGACCTGTAGCTGTCGCCCTGCGTGGTCTCTTCCGCAGCCAGATTCACGTCGCGACCCGCCTGCAGCCCGACATTTTTCTCCGCCGCCAGCGCGGCGGCCTGAGCGTTGATATCCTGCCCGGCCTTCAGCACCAGGTTATCGCCTGCGGAAATCGTGGTGCGGTCGATCCCGGTGCTGTGGGATTCGCTTTTCCCTTTCTGGCTGCTTTCGCTGGTCTGTGCCGCGTTCAGGTTGAGATCGTTGCCCGCGCTCAGCCCCGCGCTGCCGCCCGCCTTCAGGTCGCTGGCGGTCACGTCAAGGTTGTGCCCGGCATTCACCAGCAGGTTGCCGCCCGCGGTGACGTTGCTGCCCTGATACGTGACGGACGAGCGGCTGGTTTTCTCCCGGCTGGAGCTGTATGCGTCGTTGATCTGATTCGCGTTGACGGCAATATCGCCCCACGCGTTCAGCAACATGTCGCCGCCGGAGGCCAGGTTCGCCCCGGTCACGGTGATGTTTTTCCCCGCCTCAAGCGACAGGCCATTCTGCGCGGTAATGGACGCCGTGTTGCCCAGAAGCGTGTCTTTCAGGCTGATGTTGCTGTATTTCCCTTTGGCATTGATATCAATCTGCTCAACCTGGGTCAGGTTGTTGATGCTGCCGTCCAGGCTCTCCAGCGCGACCGTTTTACCGCTGATGGTGGAGCTGATGTTATTGATGTCGCCGATGGCGCTCAGGTTCAGGTCGCCGCCCGCTTTCATCAGGCCGCTGTTGAGGTTGCTGATGCTGTTCTGGCTGTCGAGCGTCAGGCTGTTATTCGCCAGCAGCGAGCTGCCGCTGTTGGTGATATTGCCGCCCTTAAGGGTGACGTTGTTGCCCGCGATCACGCTGCCGTTATTGACGGTGACGTCCTTCGGCGACAGGTAGAGTTTCGGCACCATCACCGTTTCACCGTTGACGGTGGCTTTCTCCCACCACAGAAGGCTGTGGTCGAGCGCGGCAATCTGGTCCGCAGTCAGCGAGACGCCAAACTGCAGGCCCAGAGACTGCTGCGCCGCCGCGGCGTTGTCCATCAGATAGCGCATTTGATCCAGATCGGAGCCGATGCCGTTCAGGTAGCGGTTGCCGGTCTGGTTGAGCACCACGTTGGAGACATAGCGGGTATCGAACGCCGCATCGCCCAGGAAGCGGTAGTCGTAATCCGGGTTCAGGTTGAGGCGACCCAGCATATAAGACGAGCCGAGGAACTGCTTCTCGTCGGTAAACGCCAGCCGCGTCTCCTGCGGCGCCGTGGACGACGGCTTGACCCCTAGCATCGCGTTCAGGTCGGCAAACAGGGCGGGATCGAGCTGTCCGAGGCCGTTCAGTTTCGGGTTGATGTTGATCAGGTACGGGCTTTTCGGGTTGTCGTTGAAGACAAAATAGCCGTTGTTGCCCGACGGCAGCGGGTAAGCGCTGGTATCGACGCGCTGGCCCTGATAATGCCCGACGGCACCGCCCTGAGCGGTTTTGAGATCGGCGGTGGTGGCCCCTGCGTTAGCCAGGGCGCCCAGCTGGCCGAGATTGGCGTTGCCTTTCTGCGTGGTGGCAATGTTACTGAGAGACGTGCCGGACGCACCGCCATTTTCCAGCGCCCCGCCGCCGTTAAGCTGCTGCAGCGCACCCTGGAGCTGATCGTTCCACTGCGGCGAGTTTACCGCCACGGTACCGGTATTGCTCAGCCCCAGTTTTTGCACCCCGCTGCCGATGGTCTGGTTGCTGAGGGTGTTCAGCGACGGCGCGGAGATAACGTTGCTGACGCCGCCTGCGTTGGCGGTGGTATTAGTGTTGCTGATATTGCTGGTGAAGTTTGCTGTGACGTTGCCACCCGCCTGGATGACGGCTCGGTAGAGTTCACCCGGTTGGAATTCTGTTTCATGCCCAACCAGATTGTACTCAATAGTATCATTCTTGAATTTTATATTCTTACTACCAGCCGTGCCTAGCTGACTTGTTGCGTAACCAACAGATGCAGATAACGGTTTATATTCATAAATCAGGTAGTCAATCTCACTACCTGCCTGCCAGCTCTGGTTATTTAATTGATTTCCTGACAGGTGAATATCACCGTTTGCCAATATATTGCTGGCATTATTATCAAGCCTGGAAGCCTGAATATTCAGGTCGCTACCTGAAGCGATACGCCCTACTGGAGAATCGCCCCCTGTAATAACAGTTGTGCTGTATCTTCCGGAAAAACGCTGCCTGACTGTATTTTTAAAAGGAGCCAGATAATAGTATGTGGAGCGATGGATATTACATGCACTATTAGCTCCACAGTTACCAGCACCCGGACCAGTAATGACTTCACGCGAATAAAAACCATAACTTCCATCTGGCAGAGCCGTAACAGGTACATCTATTGTCGACTCACCTGTCATCCAGTCATCAACTGGTTGTACCTGACTCTCAGTTGACGCTTTAAGCCCTTCCCGCTCATTTCGTAAGTTGATGGTTTTAATATTAAGACTTCCACCCTGCGTCTCAATATTCCCCGACGTATTCACCACCTGGCTATTAGCATTCCCCGCCGCATCCCGCTGCATCCACAGGTTGTTCCCCGCCATGATGTCGCCGCGCTGGTTGGTGATGCTGTCGGCCAACAGCGCCAGATTATTGGCCGCATACAGCAGCGCGGTGTTGACGATGGCGCCCGGCGCGCTGAGAGTCAGCGAGCCGCGCGTGCCGGTGAAGCCGTCGACGGTAATATTGCTCCGGCTGGCCACGGTGATATCGCCCCCGCCCTGCACCGAGCCCGCGGCGTTCAGCGCCACATTGCTGCCAGAGAGCATACTGGCACCGCCGCCGGTGGTGATTTGTCCGTTGTTGCTGAGCTGCCCGCCCGCGCTGAGGTTAACCGCCTGCCCCTGCAGCACGCTGCGGTTATCGATGTCGCCGCCGCTGCTGATGGTCAGGGTTCGGCCTGCCGCCACGGCGGTCCGGCTGGTAAACGCGTTCGTCAGCTGCAGCGTTAAATCGCCCAGGGAAACCAGCTGGCCGGTGAGGTCCAGCCCCCGGCTCTGCAGCCACAGGTTGCCGCCGCTCAGCAGCTTGCCGCCCGCGCTCTGGGTCACCTGGTCGGCATTAATATTCAGCTGCGCGTTGCCGAGCAGCGTGCCGCTGTTGTTCAGATGGCCGTAGTTAACCGTCAGCTGTCCCGCCTGGGTGGTGCCCTGGCTGGCAAGCGTGGTGCCGGTCAGGGTGGCCCGGTCGGCCACCCACGTGCCGCCGTTAGTGGCGTTCGCCGCATTGAGGATCAGGTCAGTGGCCTGCAGCCAGCCGGTGCCGGTGAACTGCGGCGTGCCGAGCGTCAGGCGCGCGCCGGAAAGCAGCCTGCCGTCATTACGCGCCTGCGAGGAGGCGGTCACGCGCGTCTCGCCGCCGCCCTGGATCAGGCCGTAGTTAAACAACGTGGGTGTGGTCAGCGTCAGGCCATCGCGGCTGACGATTTCGCCCCCGCCGTTGTTGGTCAGCGTGCCGCTGAGGGCCAGCGTCGCGCCGTTATCGCCCTGCAAACGTCCGCCGTTGGTGAGCGCCCCGGTGGTGATGCCGAGCGTGCTCCCCTGAATCTTCCCGTCACTGGTGACACTGGCCGCCGTGACGTTCAGCGCCCCGCCGGAGAGCAGGGTGCCGGATGACTGCTGGCTCACCGCGCCGGTCTGGCTGAGGGTCAGGCCGTTCACGCCGCTGATGGCGCCGCTGTTGCTGAGCGTGCCACTTTTCAGCGTCAGGTTTTTCGCCGCCCATTGCCCCTGGTTCGCCAGCGTGGCAGCCTGCAGCGTCGCGCTGCCCAGCGCGGTAATCTTGCTGCCTGCGGTGCCAGTGAGCGTGTCGGCCAGCGTCATCTGCAGCGCGTCTGCGCTCTGCACCGCGCCGCTGTTGGTGAGCGACTGGGCGTTGAGCAGGATATTTTGTGCCTGCCAGCTTCCGGCGTTGGTCACCGCGCCGGACGTCATCGTCAGGGTGCCCTGAGTAAGCAGCTTGCCGCCTGCGCCGTTAATGAGTTCCTGCTGCGGCGCGGCCATCGCCATGCGCGCCATCAGCCGCTGCTGCCCCTGCAGGGTCAGGCTCTGCAGGCCGGTTAAGGTGCCCTGGTTGTTGATGCTGCTCTGACTCAGCGTGAGGCTTTTCCCCTGCACGGTGCCGCTGTTTTTGAGCGTGCTGCCGCCGAGCGTCACGTTATCCTCGCTGAGAAGCTGCCCGCGGTTATCCAGCGTCCGGGCGGTGATATCCGCTCCGCCCTGGCTCATCAGCGAGCCGTTTGAGGTCAGCGTGCCGCCTGCATTTGCCGTCAGCGTTCCCTGGCTGAGCAGTGACCCGCCGTGCGACCAGTCGGTGGCGCGGACGTCTGCGCCGTTCCCCTGCAGCGTGCCCTGGGTGGTCAGCAGGCCTGCATCCAGCGTCAGCATGCCGCCGGAAAGCGTGCGCGAATTCGTGCTCGTGGTCAGCGTGGTGCCGATGAGCGCCAGGCCGTTCGTTCCCTGCATCAGCCCGCCGTTGTTGAGATCGCGAGCGTTGAGGGACAGCGTGCCGCCCATGATGCGCCCCGGGTTCGCCAGGGTGTCCGCGGTGAAGGTGGTTGCGCCGCCGCTCTGCAGCAGCCCGGTATTTGTTAACGCCCCGCTGAGCGTGCCGCTGAGTCCCGTCAGCCCGTTCACCGTGCCGCTGTTGGTTAGGATGCTGCCCGTCATGCCCAGCGTCGCGCCCTGCAGCGTACCGGCGTTCGTCAGCTGTCCGCCCTTCAGCGTGAAGCCGCCGCCGGAGAGCCATTTGCCGTTCAGCTCGTTGATAAAGCGATCGGCGGTGGCGTTAACGGCGTTGCTGCCCTGCATAAGGCCGCTGTTGCGCAGTTCCGCTGCGCCTGCGGTCAGCGTTTTGCCCGCCACCGTGCCGCTGCTGGTCAGCGTCGTCGCGTTAAGGATGGCATTTTCAGTGGCAACGAGGTTCCCCGTATTTGTCAGGGTGTTGCTCAGGCCAAGATCCAGACTCTGCGCCTGAATATCGCCCTGGTTCGTCAGGTCACTTCCCCGGAGGGTGAACCCGCCGTCCACCAGCAGCAGACCGGCGTTATCAAGCGTGTCGAGGTGTAAATCCAGGTTGCTGCCGCTCATCAGCTGTCCGGTATTCCTGTTACTCAGCGAGCGGGTGGTCAGCGCCAGCGCGTCGTTACCCTGCAGAATGCCGGTGTTGGTCAGCTGCGCGGCATTCGCCGTCAGCGCTTTCCCGGCCAGCTGGCCGTCGTTAAACAGCTGCGCCGCCGTCAGCGTAAACAGGTTCTGGCTGAGCAGAGCCCCTTTGTTGTCCAGCCTGCCGGTGGCGGAAAGCGTCAGGGCGTCCAGCGCCTGAACGCTGCCCTGGTTGCTCAGGCTCTCTGCGCCAAGCGTCGCGCTGCGCCCCTGAAGGCTGCCCGCGTTGCTGAGGGTTTTTCCGCTCAGGGTCAGGGTCTCGCCACCCGTCACCTGCCCCTGGGCCTGGTTCGCGAAAGTATCGCCGGACCAGACCAGCGTACTGCTGCCCTGAAGCAGGCCGCTGTTCTGCAGATCGCCGCGCAGGGTCAGCACTTTCGCCAGCAGCTGGCCCCGGTTATCGGTGCTGCCGGCCTGCACGTCCAGCGCCTGCTGGCTGAGAACCTTGCCACTGTTGGTCAGCGCGCCGGTCACCTCCGCCGTCACGCCCGCTTCCCCCAGCGCGTTACCGGTGTTGATCCACTCGCCGGTGGCCAGGTTTAGCGTTTTGCCCTGCAAAAGCCCGGCGTTGTTTAAGGTGGTGTGGTGCAGTTCGAGCGCGCCACCGGAGAGCAGCATGCCCGACTGCTGGTTGCTGAGCTGCGCCCCCGTCGCCGTCAGGGAATGGGTGCCCTGCAACGTGCCGCCGTTAGTGACTGCCGCGCTGTTGAACTGTGCGTCGGTACCTGCCATCAGCCCGCCGTTCGTCAGGCTGGCGGTAGTCAGGGTCAGGCCGTCCCGGGCAATCACCCGCCCGTCGGCATCGTTGCTGGCCTGACGGGTCAGGTTCAACAGCAGCGCGGTGGCGCTGAGTTCGCCGCTGTTAGCAAGCGTGTCGCCGTTGAGCTTCAGCGTTCCGCTGCTGCGCAGCGCGCCACGGTTACTGATGTCTGCCACGCCGAGCGTCAGGGTATCTTCCCCCTGAACGGTGCCCTGGTTTTGCAGGCTGTTCGCCGTCACGTGCAGGTCGCTGGCCGCAATATTGCCCGTGTTAACCAGCGTGGTGCCGTTCAGCGTGATCCGCTCGTCCGCCAGCAGGCGTCCGCTGTTGCTCAGGTTGAGATATTCGCTGCTCAGACTGAGGCCGTTGATTTCACCCTGGTTTGTCAGCGTGTCGCCTTTGACGCGCAGCGTGCCGTCGGTGGTGATAAGACCGCTGTTAGCCAGCACCGGGATGTTCAGCGTTAAATCCTGCGCGCTGTAGACCGATCCCCCACTCAGGTTCACGAGCGATCCGGTCTTCAGATTGAGCAGGGTGGTTCCCTGCAGCAGCCCGCCGTTCTCTACCGACGCACCGTCCAGCGACAGGGTATCGGCCACCAGCGAACCGCGGGTGGTGATGCGGTCGCCTGCCGTCAGGGTCATGCGGTCCGCTTTTGCGACGCCGGACAGGAGGATGTTCTGTCCGCTGAGGCCGATCGTACCGGCGGTAAGTTCCCCGCTGCTGGTCAGGTCGTTGGTCGCGTTAAAATTCAGGGTGTTACCGGTGGATTTCCCGGCATGCGCCAGCGTGCCTGCGGTCGCCAACAGCGCTCCTTTTGCCGCCTGGGTGCCGTTCAACGTCGCATTCTGCGCCTGAAGGGTAAGCGCCTGCCCGCTTTGCAGGCGGGCATCCCGATCGGTGATCAGATCGCTGGTGGAAACGGTTAATGCCCCCGCCGCGTCCGTCTGCCCGTTCAGGTTGGCGCTACGGTTGGCGGTA
Organism: Enterobacter sp. KB-280D8; assembly: GCF_041399405.1. Taxonomy (NCBI): domain Bacteria; kingdom Pseudomonadati; phylum Pseudomonadota; class Gammaproteobacteria; order Enterobacterales; family Enterobacteriaceae; genus Enterobacter; species Enterobacter sp. KB-280D8. Next base: position 67,216 of record NZ_JBGKEC010000005.1, on the reverse strand, counting down.
AGCTGGACGTTGCCCTGGCTGGTGGTACGGGATGCCTGACCGCTGGTCAGGGTATCGGCCTGCGCCGTCAGCGCCGTCGTGCCGGACAGGGTGCCATTCTGTTCAAGTGTGCCTGCTGTCACGTTCATCGCGCCGTCAGCCAGCAGGCTGCCGCCGTTACGCAGGGTTTGCCGCGCCGTGACGTTCGCATCCCCTTTCGCGCTCAGCGTGCCCTGCTGCTCCAGGGTACCGGCGTTCAACGCCAGCGTTCCCGCGCTCTGCAAAGTACCGCTATTGGTAACCGTCTGCCCCCGTAAAGTGATGTCGCTACCCTGAACCGCACCGCCGTTCGTCAGATCTCCGGCATTCACATCCAGATGGCCTTTCGCCGCCAGCTGGCCGCCGTTTGACACCCTGTCGCCGGAGAGCACAATGTCGCGCCCCGCATTCACCTGTCCCTGGTTACTGACGGTGCTGCCCGTCAGGCGGATATCGCCCGAGGCGTCGGCCCGGCTCTGGCCGTCCAGCACCAGCTGTCCGACGCTCAGCGCAAGGTTCTCCCCTGCCGAGATCGCACTGCCCGTGGCTGACAGCGTGCCGCCGGTCAGCGTGGTGCGGGTATCGCTGCCGACGCGGGTACTGGTCAGCGCGATATCCTTTCCGGCCGCCACGCTGAGCGCGCCTTTACTGGTGATGCTGCCGGCGCGCTGCGTCAGGCTGCCGTCGGTAGACAGCATGGTGTCGGTCTGGCCTGTCAGCGTCGCATCCGAAAGCGCAATCCCCTGCCTGCCCACGACCGCCAGCGCGCCCGCGCTGTTCGTCCCGCCGCCCGTCATCTGCACTTTTCCCTCACTGGAAAGGCGCATATCGCCGCTGCTGGCGAGCGTGCTGTTATTGAGCTCCACATCCTGCGAGCTGGTCAAGTTCAGCGCGCCACCGGCCTGATGGCTGCCGTTGAGGGCCACCCCCGCGCCGCTGGCGGCGATCGATCCGCTGGCAAGGCTGTTCGAGACCGTCAGTTTGCCGCCCGCATCAAGCTGAATATCCCCCTGGCGCGCGGTGAGATTGCCGAGGTTCACCCCCACGCCCGCCTCGCTGGAGACCAGGCGGATACGGTTGGCATACATCCCGCCGAGCGCGCCGGTATCCACAGCCACGATGGGTGCGGCCCCCTCACCGGCAATCGGCTTAACGCTTCCATCTGCGCCAACGCGGTTCGCCCCCGCCGTCACCTTCAGGTCGTTCGCGTGAATCGCGGCGTTCACTTCCGTTGCGCGCGCAATAATCGACAGCGCGTCGCTCCTGCTGGCGTCCAGCCCCTGGCCTTCAACCGTGATGGCCCCTTTCGTTACGTCCAGCGCCAGCAGGTTACCATTAGCGTCAAACTGCGGTTTACCTGTGGTCAGCGTGGCATTGGGGGTGTTGATAAACCCGCATCCGTTACAGGTGATACCGTACGGGTTAGCCACCATGACGTTTGCCGCCTTGCCGGCGACTTCCGTATAGCCCTGCAATTGCGAGCGGCTGGCTCCCGTGACTTCGTTGATGATGCCTTTCGCTTCCCGCCCGGCCTGCAGGTTGGGGTTGTTCTGGATAAGCCCGCCCAGTTGGGTCTGGGTTAAACGGTCCGTGCCGTTATTGAGGATAAGCCCCTCTTTGCCGACGTTGTAATCCTGGAACTGGTTATGCGAAATACCCGCCCCGTTCGGCGTGGCGATATTGATGACCGGAACCCCGTTCCCCGCCCGATCCACCGTGGTCTGCCCGGTCGGCGTGAGCGCCGCCGCGACGGCAGGAGCCATCGGTTGCCAGATCATCAGGCCGCAGACAATCCAGCTGATCAGACGCTGCGAGAAACGAACGGGAGGGTGACGGGTATCCATAGTCGTAGAGTCTCTTAAAGCATAAAGGCAATGCGCCAGTTAACGCTCACATGATCCGGGCCGAGCCAGTCGGGATAGTGCAGCGGCGTGCCGACTGAAACCTGGCTGCTGTACCAGCGCCCGGCGCTGCTCAGCCCCACAGAGGCACCCCATAACGTGCCGGAGGCAAAGCGGTCCTGACTGTCTTTCTCCAGCCAGCCGCCGTCAACGGCGACCGTGGCGCTCACCGCGCCAATCACCGGGAGGGTGAAGAGGGAATATCCCAGCTCGTTACGCCAGTAGCCGCCGTTATCCCCGGACAGATACTGCTCTTTAAAACCGCGCACGGAGCTTTCGCCGCCGAGCGTCAGACGCTCGGAGCCGTACAGCCGGTCAGGCGACCACTGGCCGTAGGCGCTGGTCAGCCACCAGGCGTTACGGGCTATCGGACGCTGGAAGCTGGCGTTCAGGCTCCATTTGCGGAATTCAGCCCGCGGCATATCGCCGGATTTATCTTCGTCGGTTTCGGCATTGAACCACGGCATGCCGTGGCTCCAGGTCGGGTTGAAGGTCGCGACGCCGCCCAGCATTTTTTGCGTGTGGGTAACGCCCAGGATCAGGCTGGAGAGATTGCGCGTGCTGCTCTGAAGCGGCGCGTCGTTGAGCCAGTTGCGGCTTGAACGCTGAACCACGCCTGCCGCGATGCCGGTTTTCACATCCCCGTTGCGGAAAACCACCCACGACGCGTTGACGCGGTGGGTTTTGGTATCGCCCGTGGAGAGCCAGTTGAACCCCTGGTTATTGATGGTGGTTCGGTAGTTGCTCCAGGCATAGCTGTAGTCCAGCAGGCCGTAGCCAAACGGCACGCTGACGCCCGCCTGGAAATTCTGCGCATCGTACGCGCTGGCAAAATCGCTGCTGCGCCCGCCGCTGACGAACCATTTATCCGCCAGCCCCAGCATATTATTGGCAGTGAGCACGCCATTAAGCTGCTCTTCACCGGTGCTCTTCTGCCCGCTATTATCCAGGCTTACCGATGCACTTAACGGAAATTCCGGTTTTGCCGTGAGATTAACAATCGAATATCCTTGCTGGGTTCCCGGAAGAATTTCTATCTGAACCGGCTCGGCGCGCAAACGGTTTATTTGCTCCATGCCCTGTTCGATGTCGCGTAAATTAAGGATGCGCCCCACCCGTCCCGGAAACGCCATTTTCAGCATCCGCGGCGTTTCACCTTCCAGGCGAATCGCTTCCAGCCGGCCTTCCAGCACAATAATATTCAGCTGGCCCCCGGAGAGATCCTGTTCGGTAAGAAAGGCGCGGCTGGTGATATATCCCCGGCTGATATACCAGTCAGAAATATGGGCCAGAAGCTCCGTTATTTTCGCCATATCCAGACACTGTCCTTGCCACGGCGCAACAAGGTTATGCTGGTTTTTTGGAGAGATTAAGGTCGCACCGGAAAGCGTAATGCTGTTAATGGTGAAACAGGGCCCGGAGCCGGTAACAGGCCCTGGTCTGGCGGGTTCGGGGAGGGGAATACTCCGCTTCAGCTCTTCGCGCTGCTGCTGGTTTTGAAGTAAAAGCTGCTGCTGTTGCTGTTGAATAGTATCGCGATCAGCTGGCGACAAGGGGGCAGCATTCACGCTTGCTGAAAAAAGCACAATAAATAATATAGCAACAGTATAATTTACAAATGAAATTATTCTATTTTTTATTTCGGAGCTATTCATCCATGCCACAAAAATGTCCGCAATGATTATTTTTGTAATATAAGAGCATTCTTAAAGAGAGTATATCTAATTTGCATTAGGGCTCATAAAATTAATGGTTCTTTCAGAAAAGTGATAAGGATATTAAGAGAAAATAAGAAATGATTTAACTCACCCTTAAATCTTGAGTTAGCCGTAATACACTAGGCATGAAGTCGAAACGTCTTTCGCCACTCCACCGGACTAACCCCAAAGCGTGCCTTAAACTGCTGCCGCCAGGTGACGGCGGAATTAAATCCCACCAGCTCCGCCACGCTCTCAACGGGCATATTTCCGGCTTCAAGCAAAATCTGGCTGCGCCGCAGGCGTTCGGCGGTAAGCCAGTCGGCGACGCTCATGCCCGTGGCTTTAATAAAATGGCGGGTCAGCGTGCGGCGGCTCATCGAAACCACCTCCGCCAGCGAGTCCAGGCTATGCGGTTCGGTAATGTGCTGCTGCAGGTAGTCGATCAGGCAGTTAATACGTGCGTCACGGGTATCTTTCGGTACCGGCTGGGCGATGAACTGCGCCTGCCCGCCCTCGCGGTGCGGCGGTACAATCATCCGGCGGGCAATCTGGTTGGCGACCACGCTGCCAAAGCGCTGGCGAATAATATACAGGCAGCAGTCCAGCGCGGCTGCGGTACCGGCAGAGGTGATGATATTGCCGTCATCCACGTAGAGGGCATTGATATCCAGCTCGACGTTCGGGAAGAGCGACTGGAACTGGCGTTCAAATTCCCAGTGGGTGGCGGCCCGTTTACCGTCGAGGATCCCCGCCCAGGCCAGCACAAAAGACCCCAGACATAGCCCGACGATTTCTGCGCCGCGGTCTCTCGCCTGTACCAGGCTGTCTAGCAGCGTCTGAGGCGGACGTTCAAGGACGTGCTGCCAGTAGGGAACGACAACAATATCGGCCAGCCCGATGGCGGTGTAATCCTGCGTGGCATTGAGGGCGAACCCGTCTTTTGATGTAAGAAACCCCGGCGTTTCGGCGCAGATCGTCACATTAAAGCGCTTTTCGCCGGAGACCGAATCGCCAAACAGAATGCAGGGAACGGAGTAGTGGAACGGGCTGAACCCGTCTACCGCGACAATCGCGACGTTGACTAGCGACATCTGTCTCTCCTTTCCCGTTAACGCACTCAGAATATAACGGTTTCGCCATCCTGGGGAATGCTCACCGCATCGCTCACCTGGTTGGCTTCAACGTACTCACGCAGCGCGCTGCGGGTCAACAGGCAGTGGTTAATCGCCTCCATATGGCTCGCCACAATGTTGGCCTGCGGCAGCAGGAAATGAACGTTGAGCACGTCCTCCTGCCCCATAATAATGGGCCCAAAGCCAAGGACGTGGGCATAGCCGGCGTTCAGTACCACCACGTCCGGCTGGTGCTTTTGCAGATCGGCCGCCACCTCTTCGCGCCAGATGGTATCCCCGGCAAGATAGAGCGTCTTCTCCTCGGGATGACGCAGCACCACGCCACAGGCCTCGCCCAGCCGCTCCGCCAGCTCCGGTACGGCGTAAGCGCGGTCGGTACCGTGCTGGCCGCCGTGGGTTTTCGTAATCTGAATATCGCCAAAGGTGGTCGCGTCGGTCATGACCGTCAGGTTGCTAAACCCCTGGCTGCGCAGCAGCGCGGCGTCACGATCGTTTTGCACGTAGATCGGTTTATCTTTGGCGATCAGCTCTGCTGCGGCGCGATCCCAGTGATCATCATGTGTATGAGTGACGATCACCGCGTCGACGTCCAGCAGCGTGTTGACGTCAACGGGGAGTTCGACCGTCGGGTTACGGATATCGGCATGCGCCGTGCCGGGAAAGCCCGGATAAGCGCCCTTCGGGGCCAGCATCGGGTCGATTAAAAGACGTTTTCCGGCGTAGGTAATCAGCTGGGTGGCGTTGCGAATGTGGGTAATGTTCATGGGCTATCCTCCGGTTGGTGTGATAAGGAGGATAGCCAGCCGTCGCCGGTAACGCTGTGGGTTAAAGGGCGATTACCGATGGAATCGGGCCAATTTAATCACCGCGTTTTCTGCCGGTTCCTTTACCAGCCCGGCACCGCCCCGCCGTTAAAGATCGTCTCCGCCGCTTTCGCCACTTCCGGTGACTGATAGGACTGGATAAACGCCTTCACGTTCTCCGCGTCTTTGTTGTCTTCGCGCGTCACCACGATATTCACGTACGGCGAGTTTTTATCTTCAATAAAGACGCTGTCATGCACCGGCGACAGCCCGGTTTGCTGAATATAGGTAGTGCTGATGATGGCGACATCCACTTTCGGATCGTCCAGCACGCGCGGCAGCTGTGCCCCTTCCAGCTCCATAATTTTCAGCTGTTTAGGGTTGGCGGTAATATCCAGCGCCGTCGGCAGCAGCCCGGTGTCCGGCTTCAGGGTGATGAGCTTCTCTTTTTGCAGCAGCAGCAGCGCGCGGCCAAGGTTGGTCGGATCGTTTGGAATGGCGATAGTCGCCCCGTCCTTCAGGTCAGACACGGATTTGATTTTGCGGGAATAGCCGGCCATCGGGAAAACGAAAGTGTTCGCCACGGCCACCAGCTTGTAGCCATGCGCCTTGTTATCTTCTGCAAGGAACGGGCGGTGCTGGAAGACGTTGGCATCCAGCTCTCCCTGATTTGTGGCATCGTTAGGCAACAGCGAGCCGCTGAACCCTACCAGCTCCACGTCCAGGCCATATTTCTCTTTCGCCACCTTTTTGGCGACTTCCGCCACGTCCTGTTCCGCGCCGTTGATGACGCCCACTTTAATGTGTTTGGCATCGCTGCCACTTTGATCGCACCCTGCCAACAGCAGGCCAGCGAGTACCAGAGCACCTAATCGACGTTTCACGAGACAGTTCCTTTTGCTGAATGGTGTAGTGACTATATCGACAACGAGGCGGTGAAATAAAAAACGAAAAAGAATCAATAAGAAGGATAAGTTATATGCGAGTATCGCCGGGTGGCGCTGCGCTTACCCGGCATCAGGGATCACGACGTTGTCGTCCAGTCCTCGACGGCAAGCTCCTGCACCATTCTGAATGCACGATCGTTTGTCACAATCGTTGTCCCCCGGCTGATAGCATGCGCAGCGATCAGCTGATCGAGATCGCCCATCACTTTGCCTTTTTTCTCCATGGCTGCACGAAGCTCTCCGTACGTTGCGGCGGCGTCACTGTCCCAGTCGCAAATCGTGATGGTATTGAGAAACTCATGGATTGTTTCTTTCAATCTACTGCTTTTCTTCTTATCCGCACCATACAGCAACTCCGCTTCGGTAATGCTTGAGATACAAACGTCCCCCGGAGTCAGGCATGTCATTCTGCTTACAACCTCCGGGTGTCGTTTAAACAAGTGGCTCACGATATTCGTATCCAGCATATGCCTCATGAACAGGCTCCATCCAGAGGGTCTCTTGTCGTAACACTCTGATTGCGCTCCTCTTTGCTCAGAAACGAATCCGGTACGTCTGTAACTGCCAGCAGGCGGAAAAAATTATCCCAACTCTTTGTCTGAACAGGTTTTGCCGCCAAAACGACATTCCCCACCTCATCCCGCCGGATGTAGACGCTCTCCGTATCAAACGCGAATTCAGCAGGCAGCATCACCGCCTGATTCCGCCCCTTTTTGAAGAGTTTTGCTGTCCGTTCCATTGACATCTCCATGCTTTATTTAACCAGGCCAAAGCATGCGCCAGGGCCTGAAAAGAAGACAAGCAGCACGCTTCAAATTAGGAAAGCGACTCGCAATAAATAGCAGAATCCATAATCACCGCAGCGGACTTAAAGCGCTTTCGCCAGATAATGTCGCTGCATGCCCGGATAAGGATAATCCTGCAAAGACATCTGCAACTGGTACCCCTGTTTTTCATAAAACGGGCGCGCCTGGAAGCTGACGGTATCCACCAGCGCGTGCTTGCAGCCTTTGCGTCTGGCTTCCTCTTCTGCCGTTCTGATGAGCTGGCTGCCCACGCCGGTACCTCGCACGGTGTCGCTCACCCAGAGATAGTCGATATTAAGCCAGTCGCCTTTACGCACGCCGATTAACCCGCCCAGCATTGCGCCATTATCGTCACGCACGTAAACCCCAACGTCGCCGCTAAAATTTGTCAGATCGAGAAACTGCCCGTTAAAAGCCCTCAGACCCGTCAGTAACTCCTCTTTCTCCTGCGTCGTGACATTATCAGTAATGCTCAGGTACATATTTTTCTCCTTATTTTTCTGCCGTTTCACTATCGCATACCCACACTCTGGAGAAAATTCATACTTTCGACTGGCGTCGCGACACTGAATGTAACGATATATTTCATGGGAAGCCTGTGACTTCTCAAGGGGGTTTTGATGAAAGCTGCGCACCTGGTCTGCCTGCTGGTTTGTCTGCTCTTCGCCGCGTTTGTCCATGCTCAGGAAAAAGACGATCCGGCAAAGGATGCACAAATAAAACAGCAGGTTCTGAAAGATGTGAAGAAAGCCTGTACGCCGCAGAAAAAGCAGAGCGATAAGGCCTGGCAGGCAATGATTTTGTCTTCAGAGGCCAACCAGCTGCTGATCAAAAATGCCGTTACCGCCGTGAAGCGCGACAACCTGGACGCCTACTGGGATGCAGTAAGTCAGGTGGATTGCATGGAGGATTATTGAGTTCTCGCCGGGTGGCGCTGCGCTTACCCGGCCTGGAAAACGTTTTTAACGCTTCCGCACGTCCGGAATGATGAGATCCCCGCGCAGAACATAGGACCCGAGCATCTGCGTTTTCTCCGTCAGCCAGCTCACGATGCGTGCCGCCATCGCGTCCATGGAATATTCAATGGCCGGGATCACCGGAATACCCGGCAGGTGCAGCGATCCGGCAAGACTGAAGACCATGATGTCTTCCGGCACCGATTTATTAAACGCCTGCAGCTGCGGGATCACCCGCTGAGCTTCCTGCTCGTCCGCTACCAGCAGCGCGTTGAAATTCAGGGTGCTGGCGTTGTTAAGCAGCTCCTGCAGCGCAACGGACGAGGAGGTCGCGTCCATAAAGACGAGGTTGCGATTAAAGGGCAGGAAGTTTTTCTCCAGCGCATGCTTGTAGCCAAGCAGCACCTGGTCGGCAAACCCGCTGCCGTGGGGGTGGATCAGGGCAATCTGGCGTCGCCCCTGGCTGGTGAGGTAGTTACAGGCGGTTTCGGCGGCAAAAGCGTGGTCGAACTGGATGCTGTTGGAATTATCAGCCTCCATGCAGTCCACCAGGATGACGTTTTCCATATCCACGTCCAGCGGGAAACGGGCACCAATCACCAGGATGTCGTCACACAGGCCGCAGGAGAGTTCTTCGAGAGCGTTCATCACTTCCGCTTTGCTATGCGCGAAGCGCAGCAGCAGGTGTTTTTGATGCTGGCTGAGCTGTTTTTCCAGCGCGTACAGATACCCGGTGGTCTGGTTAATGTTTTCCTGCGCGCAGATCACCCCAATGCAGCCCGTCGACTGGCTCAGCAGCGACTGGGCAATCACGTTGGGACGATAGTTCAGCTCATCCACCGCCTTCAGCACGGCCTGACGGCTGGCTTCCTTAACGCCACGTGACCCACTCAACACTCGCGATACCGTGGCTTTAGACACCCCGGCCAGACGTGATACATCATTGATTGTCGACATCTCTTTCCCCTGGCAGGCTAACCTCGCGCCTGCAAATTCCATCACCGCTACGGCTCACATTATAGCCAGAACGGAGTATATCCGTTTCCGTTTTTCATGGAAACCGATTTTCCGTTTCCACTCAAAATGACGCAAATACAGCCAAATTATGTGACCCACATCCGGTTAATTAGCCTCATAAGTAAGGGATCTTGATGATTGTCACACTTCTGTCTTTTATGATTGGAAACCGGTTTCCGTATCATGTCCAATCACTCTCGCAATAACTTTTTACATTTAGAGGATGGTTGTCGATGTTCAAGATTATGCTGTGCTGCTCTGCCGGGATGTCCACCAGCCTGTTGGTCAGCAAAATGGTCGATGTCGCGAAAGAACGTGGCGTTCCGGTAAAGATTGATGCGTACGGTGTTTCCGAATTTGATACGCAGTTTCCGCAATATCAGGTGGTACTTCTCGGACCGCAAGTGAAATACATGTTACAGACACTCTCAGACAAGGCGGCTACGAAAGGCATTCCGGTGCAGCCCATCGACATGATGGACTACGGCATGCAGCGTGGCGATAAAGTACTGGACTATGCTCTGTCGCTCATCAAAGCGGCACACTAAAAGGTGTTCACATGAGTTCGTTATATCAATCCATGGTCGCGGTGATTGAGCAGTCAATTACCCCGCTGGCCGCGAAGCTGGGTCAGCAAAAGTATGTGATTGCCATCCGCGACGGCTTTACCGCCGCGCTGCCGTTTATGATCATCGGCTCGTTTATGCTGGTGTTCATCTTCCCGCCGTTCTCGGCGGATACCACCAACAGCTTCGCCCGCGGCTGGCTGGATTTCTCCCAGACCTACCGCGAACAGCTGATGCTGCCGTTTAACCTCAGCATGGGCGTGATGACCTTCTTCATCTCGGTGGGGATTGGGGCGAGCCTGGGGCGTCAGTTTAACCTCGACCCGGTGATGTCCGGCCTGCTGGCCTTTATGGCCTTCCTGCTGGTCGCCGCGCCGTATGCCGACGGCAAAATCTCGACCCAGTATCTCTCCGGCCAGGGCATCTTCACCGCGCTTATCACCGCAATCTACTCCACCCGCGTCTATGCGTGGCTGAAGCAGAACAACGTGACCATCCGCCTGCCGAAGGAAGTGCCAACCGGCGTGGCGCGCTCGTTCGAAATCCTGATCCCGGTGATGGTGGTGATTGGTACCCTGCACCCGCTGAACTTGTTCATAGAAGCACAGACCGGAATGATTATCCCGCAGGCAATTATGCACCTGCTGGAGCCGCTGGTGTCCGCGTCTGACTCCCTGCCCGCGATTCTGCTCTCCGTGCTGCTGTGCCAGATCTTCTGGTTTGCCGGTATCCACGGCTCGCTGATCGTCACCGGCATCATGAACCCGTTCTGGATGGCAAACCTCTCCGCAAACCAGGCGGCACTGGCCGCTGGCGCAGCGCTGCCGCACGTTTACCTGCAGGGCTTCTGGGATCACTACCTGCTGATTGGCGGCGTAGGCTCCACGCTGCCGCTGGCGTTCCTGCTGCTGCGCAGCCGCGCCACGCATCTGCGCACCATCGGCAAAATGGGCATTGTGCCGAGCTTCTTTAACATCAATGAGCCGATTCTGTTCGGCGCGCCGATCATCATGAACCCGATGCTGTTTATCCCGTTCGTGTTTGTTCCGCTGGTCAACGCCTGCCTGGCGTACGGCGCAACCAAACTCGGCTGGCTGGCACAGGTTGTGTCGTTGACCCCGTGGACCACCCCCGCGCCGATTGGTGCCTCGTGGGCGGCAAACTGGGCGCTCAGTCCGGTGATCATGTGCCTGGTCTGTATGGTGATGTCCGCGCTGATGTACCTGCCGTTCCTGCGCGCCTATGAGCGTACGCTGATGAAAAACGAAGAGCAGAAAGCCCAGGCAACCGTCGGTACCGCTGAAGCCGCAAGTAATTAAGTCAAAGAGGAAAGGACATGAAATACGCATTTCCCGATAACTTCTGGTGGGGCAGCGCAAGCTCCGCTCTCCAGACCGAAGGGGCAAGAGAGGGAGAAACCACGTGGGATTACTGGTTTGCCCGCGAGCCAAACCGTTTTCACAACGGCGTGGGGCCGCAGCAGACCTCCACGTTTTATCAGCACTGGAAAACGGACATTCAGCTGTTAAAGCAGCTGAACCACAACAGCTTTCGCACCTCGATTAGCTGGGCGCGCCTGATCCCCGACGGTATCGGTGAAGTGAATCCGGAAGCGGTCGATTTTTACAATCAGGTCATTGATGAGCTGAATGAACAGGGCATCACGCCGTTTATGACCCTGTTCCATTTCGACATGCCGATGGCGATGCAGGAGATTGGCGGCTGGGAAAACCGCGACGTGGTGGAGGCTTACGCCCGCTATGCGCAGATCTGCTTCGAGCTGTTCGGCGATCGCGTGTTGCACTGGTTTACCTTCAACGAGCCGATTGTCCCGGTGGAAGGCGGTTATCTGTACGACTTCCACTACCCGAACGTGGTGGATTTTCGCCGGGCAGCCACCGTGGCGTATCACACCGTGCTGGCCCATGCGAAGGCGGTTCAGGCCTACCGCGCCGGGCATTACGCCGGGGAAATTGGCATCGTGCTGAACCTGACGCCGTCCTATCCGCGCTCGCAGAACCCGGCGGACGTGAAGGCGGCGCACATCGCGGACCTGATGTTTAACCGCAGCTTCCTCGACCCGGTGCTGCGCGGCGAATACCCGGCGGACCTGGTGGCGCTGCTGAAGGCGTACGATCAGCTGCCTGCCTGCAGGCCGGAAGACAGCGCTCTGATTGCGGAAGGGAAAATCGACCTGCTCGGCGTGAACTACTATCAGCCGCGTCGCGTGAAGTGTCGCGACAGCGCGGTGAACCCGCAGGCGCCGTTTATGCCGGAGTGGTTCTTTGATAGCTACGAGATGCCGGGCCGCAAGATGAACCCGTACCGCGGTTGGGAAATCTACGAGCCGGGTATTTACGATATTCTGGTTAACCTGCGCGACAATTACGGCAACCCTCGCTGCTTTATTTCTGAAAACGGCATGGGCGTCGAAAATGAGCAGCGCTTTATTGAAAACGGCCAGATTAACGATCGGTACCGCATCGAGTTTATTTCCGAACATTTAGCCTGGCTGCATAAGGGTATTAGCGAAGGGTGCAATTGTCTCGGTTACCATATGTGGACGTTTATTGATAACTGGTCGTGGTGTAATGCTTATAAAAATCGCTACGGATTTATCCAGCTCGATTTAGAGACGCAGCAGCGCACCATTAAGAAAAGCGGAGAGTGGTTTGCCGCCACCGCCTTAAATAATAGTTTTGAAAAAGAGTAATAAGATGATCGCACTAGAAGAAGCCGTAATGGAAATTATCGTCAATGCCGGACAGTCACGCAGTCTGTGCTTTGAAGCTCTGCACGCGGCGCGTCAGGGCAACTTTGACGAGGCCAAAAGCCTGCTGCGCGAAGCCGACGGCTACTCGCGCCAGGCGCACAAGATGCAGACCAAACTGATCGAGCAGGATGCAGGCGAAGGCCGCCAGCCGATGACGTTAATCATGGTGCACGCGCAGGATCATTTAATGAATTCTTTATTAGCGCGTGAACTGTCCGAAGAAATTATTCATTTATATCAGAGATAGTCTATGGCGAAATAATTAATGTAATACCTCTGTACCCTAAATAGAGATCCACTTGTTCTGATGATAGCGACATACTCTGTCAGATCGGAGCGGGATGGTTATTGTCTGAATAAAATTAAACTATATTGAGATAACCATGAATACGATTAAAAAACTTCCATTAACCATGGCGGTTATCGCCGCGCTTTGCCCAATTTCCGTGCTCGCACAAGAATTTACCCAGGAGCAAATCGACGCCATTGTGGCGAAAGCGGTGGATAAAGCCCTGGCGGAGCGTCAGGCCAAAATGGATGCGGCGGTCGCGAAAAAAGCGGACATCGTGACCGAGCCGCAAAGCGCGGCGCAATCCCCGGATATGGCGATCCCGTTCGGCGTGAAATTTACCGGCTACGCCCGCTACGGCGCGCACTTCCAGGCCGCCGATCAGAAATACGTGGCGGTGGACGGCTCCTACAACGGCGCGTCAGCGATTGGTCGTCTGGGCAACGAAGGTAACGGCGGGGAATTCCAGCTCTCCAAGGCCTTCAAGGGTGACAACGGCGCCATCTGGGACATCAACGTGATGATCGACCACTGGGGCGACGAAGTTAACCTGAAAAAAGCCTACGCGGGGGTGACCAACATTATGGCCTCCAACCCGAACGCCTATTTCTGGGCCGGTCGTGACTTCCACCAGCGTCCGCAGCAGGGCATCAACGATTACTTCTGGATGAACCACGACGGCCAGGGCGCCGGGGTGAAAAACTTCGACATCGGTGGCGTGCAGTTTGACGTGGCCGCCGTGGCGGCGGTGGAATCCTGTAGCCCGGAAGTGATGGAAGATGAAGCCAACCCGTCGCGCATCACCTGTACCGGCGGTTCCGGAACGGGCGATAAAGGCAACTACGCCGCAACCTCGAAAATCCACGGCATGAAGCTCGGCCCGATCGACATGGAGCTGTACGCCAACTACGGCTTTGACTCCAAAGCGGTGGAGAGCGACGAGCGTCTGAACGCCTGGCAGGGCGGCGTGGTGCTGAGCCACACTAACGACAGCGGCGTGAACAAGGTGATTGCCCGCTACTCCGATAACGCGGACAACAGCGTGTTCAACAAAACCGAGGATCTGACCACGGTCTACGCCAGCTTCGAAGGGCTGTACAAATTCACCCAGGCGACGCAGGTGGAATACATCCTCGCCTTCCACGACTACGACAACAGCCGCGATAAGACCGACAACCGCAAGAACTACAACGCCATCGTGCGCCCGATGCACTGGTGGAACGACGTTCACTCCACCTGGCTGGAAGCGGGCTGGCAGCACGTTGACTACGACAACGGCGGCGACAACAAGGGCTGGAAGCTGACCCTGTCGCAGAACATGTCTATCGCCATGGGGCCGGAGTTCCGCCCGATGCTGCGCTTCTACGTGACCGGCGGCAAAGTGGACAACGAACGCACCGCGCGCGTGAACAATACCAAAGACGAAACGCTCGACGACTTCAACGTCGGCGCGATGTGGGAGGCGTGGTTCTAAGGTAAAAGCAAAACGGCAACGCAACGTTGCCGTTTTTAGTGTTTGCTCCCTCTCCCCGTGGGAGAGGGCCGGGGTGAGGACATCAGGCCGCACACAACCATGCTATGCTGTTGACCGAATTAACGACAACATAACAGGGGAGAACATGGGTTCCACACGCAAAGGGATGCTGAACGTCCTGATTGCCGCCGTTTTATGGGGCAGCTCAGGGGTTTGCGCGCAGTACATCATGGAGAAAAGCCACATTTCTTCGCCTTACCTGACCATGGTTCGCCTGCTGTTTACCGGCGTGATCCTCCTGACGCTCTCCTTCGTTCACGGCGACAAGATTTTCTCGGTCATCAAAAACCGCAAGGACGCCCTCAGCCTGCTGTTTTTCTCGCTGGTCGGCGCGCTCACCGTGCAGCTTACCTTCCTGCTGACGATTGAAAAATCCAACGCGGCGACCGCTACCGTGCTGCAGTTTCTGTCACCGACCATCATTGTGGCGTGGTTCGCCCTGGCGCGGAAAAAGCGTCCCGGCGTATTTGTCCTGTCAGCGATTTTTACGTCGTTGATCGGCACTTTCCTGCTGGTGACCCATGGCGACCCGACCTCGCTCTCCATCTCCCCTGCCGCGTTGTTCTTCGGTATCGCCTCGGCGTTTGCCGCCGCGTTTTATACGACCTATCCGTCGACGCTGATCGCCCGCTACGGCACGCTGCCGATTGTCGGCTGGAGCATGCTGATTGCCGGATTGATGCTGACGCCGTTCTACGCCGGGCGCGACACCACTTTCGTGATTGACGGCAGCCTGCTGCTGGCGTTTTTCTATCTGGTGGTGATTGGCACGGCGCTGACGTTCAGCCTGTACCTGAAAGGCGCGCAGATGATTGGCGGGCCGAAGGCGAGCATTCTGAGCTGCGCCGAGCCGCTGAGCAGCGCGCTGCTGTCGGTGATTTTGCTGGGCGTGGCGTTCACCCTGCCGGACTGGCTGGGCACGCTGCTGATCGTGTCGTCGGTGGTGCTGATTTCGATGGATTCGCGAAGAAGGGTTAAGGCAGCGGCGTAGCCTGATGTCCCCTCACCCCGGCCCTCTCCCCAAAGGGGCGAGGGTGAAAAGACAGTACCGAGCAGTCCCCTCTCCCCTTTGGGGAGAGGGTTAGGGTGAGGGGGGGAAATTTACTACTTCGCCTTAACCTTCCCCGCCACCAGCAGCGCCGTCAGCAGCATCAGCGTACCGGAAATCACCAGCGGTGACGTCAGCCCCAGATGGTCAAGCGCCACGCCGCCAATGGCCGCGCCGCAGGTGTTCGCCAGCTGGATTACCGCCACCTGAATCGACCCGGCTTTTTCCGCCTGATCGGCCAGAGAGCGGGTGATCCACGTCGACCAGCCCACCGGCACCAGCGCAAAGGCAAAGCCCCAGATAATCGCGATGGCAGACGCCACCCACTTATCGCTGCCCCACAGCACCAGCACCGTGGCGCTCGCCGCCAGCACCAGCGGCGCGCCCGCCAGCGCCACCTTCAGGGAGCGTTTCAGGAACTGCGACGACAGCGAGGTGCCGACAAAGCTGGCGATACCGAAGCTCAGCAGCACCAGCGTCAGACCGTCAACGTCAAAACCCGCCATGGTCATGTACACCGGGCGGATATAGGTGAAGAAGGCAAACTGCCCGGCAAAGGCCATGAAGATAGCGGTCATCCCCGCCAGCACACCAGGGCGCTTGAGTAGCGCGAACATGTTCTGCTTATGGTGCGCCGCTTCGCCCGGCAGCGACGGCAGCGCTTTCCACACCCAAATGATACAGAGCAGGCCCATCACCGCCGCGGCGTTAAAGACGTTACGCCAGCCGATAATCCCACCGAGGAAGCTGCCCAGCGGCGCGGCGATCACCAGCGCGATAGAGACCGCACCGAAGATAACGGAAAGCGCTTTTGGCACCGTGCGCGCGGGCACCAGGCGCATAGTCAGCGAGGCCGACATCGCCCAGAAGCCGCCGAGCCCCAGCCCCAGGCAGGCGCGACCGAGCAGCAGCAGGGTGAAGCTTTCCGCGAAGGAGACCAGCAGGCAGGAGAGCGTCAGCAGCACGCTGAACAGAATGACCACTTTACGGCGGTCGATGGTGCCAATCACCTGGGTGATAAACAGGCTGGCGAACATCGCCACGAAGGCGGTGACGGTAACGGACTGCCCCGCCACGCCTTCGGAAATGCCCAGATCCTGCGCCATCGGCGTCAGCAGGCTTACCGGCAGAAACTCAACGGTAATCAGGCAGGCGACGCAGAACGCCACGGAGAAAACCGCCGACCAGTTGGGCCGAGAAACCTCGTTGGTCTGCGGTCTGGTCGTGGGCTGGATATGTTCTGTCATGGCGTCACCTGAAGATAAAAACGTGCGGAAAAGTCGCGCAGTTTATCATCAAAAGTGTGACGAATTTAACGATTTGACAACTTTTGTCGTTTTTACAGGGGATCAGTGCAGGTAAAACACGCCCTCTTCCGGCAGGAAGAGCTGGTTATAACGCAGTTGAAAGGCGTTAAGCTCCTGCGGGTCAGGTTCCATCTCGCGCATAAAGCCAAGCGCCAGACGAATTTGTGCATCGGTAATCGGCGCGGCCAGGCGAGCTTTACGCAGCAGGCGGTGCCAGGTATGCAGGTTCTCTTCGCTACCGTCGACAATGCAGACCTGCCAGATAAGCAGCACCTGCGCGGCGTTTTGCAGATGCGCCTCGTCCGGGCGCTCAAGGTAGCGGATAAACTCATTGCCCGGCGTTTTACCGAACTGATCGATCATCGACTCAACAGGCATTGGGGTAATGCCCAGACGCTCGCTTAAACGTTTGATGGCGCGGCGGGAATCTGAGGTCAGGACGCGAAATCCCACCACAAAGACCACGGCAAGCGTTGCCAGCATTATCCAGACCATGCGTTCTCCTTAGACTAGCCGCTCATCATAGCGGGAAACGCAGCGCGTCGACAGCGGGTACGGCCAGAATAGTGAACCGAAAAAAGCTGGATAAATGCGATGAAAGCAGATCCGCGCAGGCGTGGCTGCGCGGGCTGTTGCTGGAAACCAGTCAGCGAGCCTGAAGTTCCTTCAGCAGCGCCTCGTGGAAGCGTGCGGGGTCCTGCATCTGCGGCGCGTGGCCCATGTCGTTAAATTCCACCAGCGTCGCGTGCGGAATGCGCTTCGCCGTCTCTTTCCCCAGCACCGCATAGTTGCCAAGCGTCTTGCGGATTTCCGGTGGGGCGAGATCTTTCCCGATGGCAGTGTTGTCCTTCGTGCCGATCATCAATAATACCGGCATCTTCAGGTCGCTAAATTCGTAGATAACCGGCTGGGTGTAGATCATGTCGTAAAGCAGCGCCGAGTTCCAGGCCACGCGCGTTTTGCCCGGCCCGTTGTTCAGCCCGGCAAGCATGGTTACCCAACGCTCGTATTCCGGCTTCCACTCCCCGGCGTAGTAGGTATTTTTCTCGTACTGTCGAATGCCGTCGGCGCTGACCTTCAGCTCGCGCTGATACCACTGGTCGACCGTAATATGCGGCACGCCGCGTGCTTTCCAGTCTTCCAGGCCTATCGGATTGACCATCACCAGCTGCTCCACCTGCTGCGGCCACATGAGGGCGTAGCGGGTCGCCAGCATGCCGCCGGTCGAGTGGCCGATGACCGTCACGCGATCGACGCCGAGCGATTTGAGCAAGGCGTGGGTGTTATCCGCCAGCTGCTGGAAGGTGTACTGATACCGCTCCGGCTTGGTGGATTTACAGAAGCCGATCTGGTCAGGGGCAATCACCCGATACCCGCTGGCTGAAAGCGTGCGGATCGTGCCGTCCCAGGTACCGGCGCAGAAGTTTTTTCCGTGCATCAGCACCACGGTGCGGCCGTTAGGGTTTTCCGGCTTAACGTCCAGGTAGGCCATTTCCAGAGGCTGGTTTTGCGAGGTAAAGGCAAAGTGTTTTACCGGCCAGCCATAGTCAAAACCTTCCAGTTTTTCGCCGTAGGTAGGGTTATCCGCGGCCATCGCGGGGGACGCCAGCGCCATCAGCAGCGCCAGGCAGGACAATCGTCGGGTCAACATGCAGGTTCTCCGTTCTAAGGCTGCACGAATGGCGGCAGCAAAAACACTGTAGAGCATGGAGAGGAGCGGGTGTGTAAAGCGGGGTAAAGGTAGAGCCTGTAAATAAAAAAGCCCGGCGGTCAGCCGGGCAAAGAAGTTACCTGCACACTCAGGCCGCTTTCAATTTCTGCTTCTGCGCACGATTCTCACGGCGAATTTTACGTTCTTCCAGCACCGCTACCATCGCCATCAGGACGATACAGCCGATCGCTGCGGCATCCAGCGCCGCGAAGGTGCCCGCCCAGCCGGTCAGGCCGAAAATCGGCGTGCCGTCGGCGATCATCCCCAGACCCAGCTTGGCGAAGCTGTCGCCGATCAGGTAGGCGAAGGTGCCTTTAATTCCATCGGCGGCGCCGATCGCTTTTTTCGGGACGAAGCCGACTGCCGCCACGCCGATCAGCAGCTGCGGGCCAAACACCAGGAAGCCGAGCGCGAACAGGGACGCCAGATAAACGTACTGGTTGCTGGCGTGCTGGTAGATGCCGAGCGTGGCGATAATCAGCGCCAGCGCGACGCAGGCCACCAGCGCACGACGGCCGTTGGCGAGGTCGGAGAGCCAGCCCCACAGCAGCGTGCCGACCAGCGCGCCCACTTCGAACAGGGTGAAGCCCTGAATCGCCACCTCTTTCGAGAGCTTCAACTCCTGGAAGGCATACACCGTTGACCACTGGTCGATGCCGATGCGCACCACGTACAGGAAAATGTTCGAGAAGCACAGCAGCCAGATCACTTTGTTTTTCAGCACGTACTCAACAAAAATCTGCCATTTGGACATCTCGTTTTCTTCGGTCTCTTTGTCCTCTTCGCTGATCTCCTCGCCGAACAGCTCTTCAGCTTTGCCGAGGCCGTAGGATTCCGGGGAGTCGCTGCCGAAGCGCAGGCCGATAAAGCCGACAATCAGGGCGATAATCGACGGGAAGATAAACATGCCGATCACGTGGCCGTCGAACAGGTAGTTCGCGCCAAACAGCGCCACGCCTGCCGCACCCGCCCCGCCGAGGTTGTGGGAGATGTTCCACATGCCGAGGTAGGAACCACGCTTGCGGCGCGGGGTCCATTTGGTGATGGTGGAGTAACTGCACGACCCGCCGGTACTCTGGAAGAAACCGCTCAGGGCGTAGAAGGCGATCATCAGGAACAGGCTGACGGAGCCCGCGCCCATGCTGGCGCTGAAGCCGAGCATACAGATGGCGGAGAGGATCAGCATAAACGGCAGGAACTGCTTGGTGTTTTTGCCGTCCGCGTAGTAGGACACAACGGTTTTCCCCACGCCGTAGGTGATGGAAAAGCCCAGGCCAATCATCCCCAGCTGCGTCATGCTCAGCCCGTAGGTTGAGATCATGTCGTTCTGCGCGATGTTAAAGTTTTTGCGGATCAGGTACATGGTCAGGTAGCCGATGAAGACCACCAGATAGGACTGCATGAACGGTTTGAACCACATCTTGCGCCGCACGTCGAGCGGCAGATCCAGGGTCGGCTTGCGCACCTGATTTAAGAAGGCCAGCATGGTTAGTTTACTCCTGAGCTGATTTTTGCAGCATTGTAAAAATCAGCCGGGAGAGATGCCTGAGACAGCGTCCAGGTAAAACCGGGAAAATTTCCTAGTTTTGCGCCATACGGGGTGAAAAGGTGAAGCGCATCACATCACGCTGGCTTCGCGCGGGGCCTGCGCGTGCAGGAAAGGCAACAGCAGCAGGGCGGAAATCCCCGCCGCGATGGCGATCACCGCGAAGAAACCGCTCCAGTGCCAGACGTCGATCACCCGCGCCAGCGGCCAGCCGGAGAGCGATGCGCCCAGGTAGGCAAACAGCCCGACAAAGCCCGTCGCCGCGCCTGCCGCCTCTTTGTGGGAACACTCAGCCGCCGCCATGCCGATCAGCATCTGCGGGCCAAACACGAAGAAGCCGATGGTGAAGAAGCATGCCGCCTGCATCACGTAGCTGGCAAACGGCATCAGCCACAGCGAGCCGACGGAGAGCAAAATCCCGGCGGCGAAAATCAGGTTCATCGGACCACGGTTGCCATTGAACAGCTTGTCCGAGCCCCAGCCCGCCACCAGCGCGCCGATAAACCCGCCCAGCTCGAACATCGTCACCGCGGAGTTGGCGGTCACCAGGTCCACGCCGAGCGTCTCGGACATGTACAGATTGCCCCAGTCGTTGATGGCCGCGCGCACCACGTAGACCAGTACGTAGCAGAGCGACAGCAGCCAGATGTACGGGTTTTTCAGCACGTATCGGGTGAGGATCTCCCTGCGGGTCAGCCCCGCGCCCTCCTGCTGCTGGGCGATCTCCATCTCGTCGTGCCGCCAGTCGCCCACCGGCGGAAGGCCGACGGTTTGCGGCCTGTCGCGCAGGCGCCAGCAGAGGAACAGCCCGGCGACAATCGCCAGGCCACCGGCAATCATCATCCCCGCGCGCCAGCCGTAGTGCAGCGCCGCGGCACCCACCACCATCGGGATCAGCGCCCCGCCGACGTTATGCGCGGTGTTCCAGATTGCCCACCAGCCGCCGCGCTCGTTGCGCGAGTACCAGGCGGTGAGCAGGCGGGCGCAGACCGGCGCGCCCCAGCCCTGGAAAAAGGCGTTCAGCGCCCACAGCAGGGCGAAGGCCCACAGCGAGGTGGAGAAGCCGAACAGGATGTTCACCACGCCGGTGGCGATCAGCCCAACGCCCATAAAGTAGCGCGCGTTGGAGCGATCGCTGACGATGCCCGAGAAGAACTTCGACAGGCCGTAGGTGATGTAAAACAGCGTCGCCAGCAGGCCGATATCGGTACGCGTCATCACGCCGCTGGCGAGGATTTCTGGCGCGGCGGCGTTGAAGCTTTTGCGGGTGAAGTAGAACAGCGCGTAGCCGAGCCAGATGGTAATCAGGATATGGCGACGCCAGTAGCGGTAGCGGGCGTCGATTTCCGCTTTGTTGATTAATGGGGCTGCGCTGGCTGGGGTTTTAAACATGAGACGTCCTTAACGGCAAACTGACGCTGACGCGCGTCCCGTGGGTGCAGGAGAGGGTCAGCGTGCCGCCCAGCGCCTTTACGCGCTCGCGCATGCCCGCCAGGCCAAAGCCCTGCTGGCCGGAGCCCGGCGGCAGGCCGCAGCCGTCGTCTTCAATCACCAGCATCAGGCACTCGTCCTGCTGCCAGCCCTGGATGGTGACCGCGCTGGCGCTGGCGTGCTTGACGATGTTGTTCAGCCCCTCCTGACAGACGCGGAACAGCGTCACGCGCTGGCCTTCGCTGAGCGAAGATTCGTTAATGCGCCAGTCGAGATGGCTGACAATACCGCGGCTTTCCAGCTCCATCTCGCGCATCAGGGAACGTACCGCCTGCTCAAGCTTAAGGTCGTCAAGCTGGCGCGGGCGCAGCCGTCCTAACAGGCGACGAACGGAATCATAGACGCCCAGCGAAAGCTGTTCGATATGCGCCCCGCCCTGCTTCACGACCGCGTTTTCGGCCGCCAGGCGCTGAACAATGCCCGCCTGCGTGCGGATGGCGGTGATGGTCTGGCCGATATCGTCGTGCAGCTCGCGGGCCACCTCCTGCCGCACGCTCTCTTCCGTCTCCAGCAGACGCTCCGCCAGACGGCGGTTGCGCGCCAGCTCGGTTTGCAGGGACTGGTTCAGCTCGCGCAGGCGCTGAATGCCCGCCCCGAGCAGCAGCCCGGTCAGGCTCTGGGCCAGCAGGGAAAGCAGTAAATCTACGGGATGATCGTGCCAGGTCTGGCTGGCAATCAGCGCGATAGCGTTCATCAGCGTGGCGATCAGCGCCCCCTGCCAGCCGTAGTGCCAGGCCAGGGCGATAATCGGCAGCGCCAGACAAAATGGCGTGAAGCGTGAAAGCTCGGCGGGCAGGCCAAGCTGGAGCCACAGGCTCACCACAAACAGCAGCAGATACCAGATAAGGTGCCGGGCGCGCCAGTTCACCGGTTGAGAAACCAGCGCCGGGCCGAGCGGCTGCCAGACGGTGCTGGTGAGGTAGTGCCAAATAACGAGACAGGTTGGTGCCAGCGTTAGGCCGCCGGTGAGGGTCAGCAGCAGGGCGTTGAGCATCTCCTTCTCGCCAATCCACGGCAGGGATTGTAGCAACGCGGCGGCAATCAGCGCCGCCCCCTGCCGCAGCAGCGTGCGCCAGTCGCGCTGGTGGCGGTAGCGGGAAATGAGCGCGACCGGGAGAAGCGTGAGCACGCTTCCGGTCATCAATAAGGGCAGGTGCGCGAGGGCAACTTCCTGCGCCAGCCAGACCAGCATCAGCCACTCTGCGCCAAGCAAAACCGGCCAGTAGCCGCGCGGGCACTGGAGCATTAGCCCCAGACGCAGGCCGAAGGGAAACAGCAGCACCGCCAGCTCGGGGCGCTCGACAAGATGCAGGCTGATGCTCCACAGGCAGAACCACGCGGCGGAGAAGATAAAAAAGCTGGCAACGACGGCGATCAGCCGAGAAAAAGCGGAACTCATTGCCAGCTGTCGAACATGCGGCGCGCCAGCTCGACGTCATTGCTGACGTTGAGTTTTTCCATCAGGTTGGCGCGATGGACGTGCACGGTTTTTGGCGACAGATCCAACTCGGCGGCAATCTCTTTCACCGACATGCCCTGCGCGAGCTTCTCCGCCACCTGACGTTCGCGTCTGGTGAGCGGATCCTGCCTTCCGGCCGCCAGCTTGACGGCGATATCCGGCGTTAAATAGCAGCCGCCGGTGGAGACGGTGCGCACCGCTGCAATAAGCTCGTCCGGGCTACAGCGTTTAGAGAGGAAGCCCCGCGCTCCCGCGTTGAGCGCCTGCTCGACCAGCGCCGGGCTGTCGTGAACCGAGAGCATGATCGTCGCCATTCCTTTCGGCAGCTGGCTTAACAGCTCCAGCCCGGAGAGATCCGGCATCGAGATGTCGCAGATACAGACCTGCACCCCGCGCCCCGGCAGGCCCGCCAGCGCCTCGCGGCCAGAGCCAAACTCGGCCACGACCTGAAAATCTGGTTCGAGGTTTAAAAGCTGGGCAAAGCCGGAGCGAACGATAAGGTGATCGTCGATGAGAGCGATGGTGGTCATGTGTGTTCCTGCGGTCTGAAAAAGCCGGATGGCGCTGCGCTTATCCGGCCTACAAGAGCGAAAGACGCTTACCTTAAGCGATTTACTCGAAAAACACCGCAATTTTGTTAAACATGGTGGGATCGGACTGGTTGCGCGCCACTTTGGTGACGTCTTCCAGCTTGTCGATCTGCGCCATCATCTGCTCCAGACGCTGATCGTCGTTGACCAGTAGCCAGATGCGGCTGTGCTCGCTGCCCTGAATCGGCAGACAGAGAATGCCTTCCACGTTAAACGCCCGGCGGGCAAAGAGCCCGCAGACGTGGGTCATGACGCCAGGGTGGTTGCGGACGGTGAGTTCCAGAATGACGTTATCATGTTGTTTCTGCATGGCTTATTCTCCCACCATCTCAGTATTTGCCGCACCCGGCGGCACCATCGGATACACTTTTTGTTCAGGGTCGATACGCACGTGGATCAGCGCCGGGCCGGGGCGAGCAATCGCCGCCTGCAGCGCCGCGTGTGCGTCTTCTTCCGCGTTCAGCTCGCAGGTGTGCAGGCCAAAGCCGGCGGCGATCTGCATAAAGTTAATCATCCCTGGATAGGTCGCCGCAAACACGCCCTGCTTGTAGAACAGACTCTGCTGCTGGTGCACTAAGCCCAGCGCCTCGTTGTTCATCAGGATGATTTTCACGTCTAACTGGTTTTCGGCCGCGGTCGCCATTTCCTGAATGTTCATCATCAGGCTGCCATCGCCGGAGAAGCAGATGACCTTGCGGTCCGGATTCGCCAGCGCCGCGCCCACGGCGGCGGGCAGGCCAAAGCCCATAGTGCCCAGGCCGCCGGATGTCAGCCACTGACGCGGACGGTTCAGCGGATACGCCTGGGCGGTCCACATCTGATGCTGGCCGACGTCGGTGGTGATAATCGCGCTGTCGTCCACGCAGGCGGCCACGGCGTTGATCAGCCCGTAGTGGCTGAGCGGGTCGCCCTCGGTTGGGATGGCGCCCGGGAACTCGCGCTGCAGATCGGCCACCAGTTGACGCCAGTCGGCGCGCTCGGCTGCATCGGTTTGCGGGATCAACTGCGCCAGCACTTCGGCCACGTCGCCCTGAATCGCCACGTGCGGCTGCTTGATTTTACCCAGCTCGGCGCGGTCGATATCCACGTGAATGATTTTGGCGTTCGGGCAGAACTGCTCGGTTTTGCCGATCGCCCGGTCATCAAAACGCGCGCCCATAACAATCAGCAAATCAGCCTCTTGCAGGATGTAGTTAGTGCTGCGCGCGCCGTGCATGCCCAACATGCCTAATGACAATGGGTGCGCTTTAGGCAGCATACCCAGCGCCATCAGGGTCATGGTGGTCGGCAGGTTGGCTTTTTCCGCAAACTGGCGGATTTCATCCGCGGCGTTAATCGCCCCGCCGCCCAGATAGAGCACCGGGCGTTTGGCGGCGTTAATCATGGCGGCGGCATCGCGCACGCTCTCAGCGCTGAATTCCGGCGCGGCCGCGCGCTCGCCCGGCTCCGGCAGCACGTCGATCTCGATCTCTGCGGTCTGGACATCCTTAGGAATGTCTATCCACACCGGGCCCGGGCGGCCTGACTGCGCAATGCGGAACGCATCGCTGATAACCTGAGGAAGCTCGGTGATATCGCGAACTAAATAGTTATGTTTGGTGATGGGGATAGAGATGCCGTAGGTGTCCACTTCCTGGAACGCATCGGTGCCGATCATGGAGGACGGTACCTGGCCGGTAATGCAGATCAGCGGAATGGAGTCGAGACGCGCGTCGGCGATGGCGGTGACCAGGTTGGTTGCGCCCGGGCCGCTGCAGGCCATACAGACCGCCGGTTTGCCCTGCGTACGCGCCATGCCCTGAGCGATAAAGCCTGCCCCCTGTTCGTGGCGCGCCAGCACGTGGCGGATCTGCGTGCTTTGGCTTAACGCATCGTACAGCGGCAGCACCGTGCCGCCAGGGATGCCCGCAACCGTGGTGATGCCCTGTCGTTCCAGCAGATGAACGATCAGCTGCGCGCCGGTAAAACGCGTCTTGGTGGATGTTGTGCCCGAACTTGCCATGCTCCAGTCCTTTTCTTCTGAGCCAGCCTTCCGGGGAGGGTCCTAAACGAAAAACCCCGCCCGGTTTGCGCCGGCGGGGTTTTGGATTCGTGTGTTGATCCAGTCCCTACGGCGCATTGCCGACGACCACCACCACACGCACGACGACCACTGCGGCTGGTTGCGCAGTTTTTAGTAGGGTCGAAGTGAAGATGGATGAAGTCATTGGGGACCTGTGTTTGGAATCATTGATGGAATTTATACAAACACAGCTTTTAGGGCGTGACAATGGAAATATTTTCATCTGCGCAAAAATGCGTCAGGGATCACGTTTCAGTACGTTGCTCGCTCATTCCAGGAGTCACTAAAGATGACGTTTCCTTCGCAATGCTTCCAGGTGATTTTCTCGTAGCGTATGAGAACCGTTTCAAGGTGTGTGCCAGTGTTTGCGCCGAGATACAGGTCTGGTGTGATTGAGGTTATTTTCACATTCTCCAGGAGGATATTAAAATACTCCTGTTCTAAACCCGCCTCATTAATCTGATACATCTTAATGGTGGCTGACTGAAGCGTTCTTCCCGTACTCAGCGCGCGAAAGAGAAGTGGGGTTACACGATCAAATTCTTTCTGGAACATGATGGGCATGTGTATACGCGTGCCCGTCAATTTCCCGGTATTCCCGTTGACTGGGATGTTGACATTATGAGTGAACGATTTGAGTTCAATCGCACCCTCACGCCCTGACACAAGGCAAGGACCAACCATGGGAGAACCATTTTCATCTGTTAAAAACAAATAAGCTGGGTTTGACATAAAAAATCCTTTTTATAAAATTTAATCGTACTTATCAAAGCGGCCAAAAATCATCGGATGAACAATAATAAATACAATGATAGAAATAAATGTTAGTAATACCCAGTGGTCAGGCACCGACCAAAGGAATAAAGAGGCGAACGCAAAAATATAAACGGGGAATAAAATATCCGTAAATAGAATTGATAACAGACTCTTAAACATGCTCCTTGCCCTTTAAGTCGTTATAAATTGCATCGAAATCCTTATAGAATCCCATCTGCACCTTCTTAATAAGTTCAGACAGGAAAGGCTCAAAAAAGTAGTAAAGCATCTCCAGTTGTGCGGCATAGAGGGTAGCGTAATACTTAGGGTCCAATGTTTTCAGGCGACGAGCGGCAAGAGTACACTTCTGTTCCGTTCCAATCAATTGAAGCGCCATGACAACGTTAGGTACGCGGCGTGCAAGCCGTTCCACGACGATTTCAGAGAGTATGCCAGATTCGGAAAAGAATTTGGCCAGCCCCCATGCTATCGCCAAACGCGCGGCCTTGCTTGTCGGTATGTTGTTAACAAGCCCCGTTACTTTTGAATCCATCTTACGAACGCGATTTTGTTCATTTCCATTTTCAGAATCGGTAATAACACTTTCAAAATAAAGGTATAGCATGTGGGCTATTACATCGCGATAACGGTAAAGCGAGAGAATTGAGAGGTACATCCTTTTTTCTTCTGAGAGAAGCTCATCACACACATCGTGATAGCTGGGGATTAAGCAAGAAGAGTACCAACTTACTCGCTCTATTCCTGAGTAAATATCAGAGCCGATCCCCTTTAATGCTCTCCAAGTCCCTGCAACACCTTGCTGTCCATAAAGAGCTAACTGCCTGTCACTCTGGAACTTCATCTTTAAATATTCAGATGCTTTCATAATGTATCCATACAGTATTTGCGGCTCTAGAAATATACAATGAAAATCTCTGGAATTCAAACCAGCCATATTATTTAAACCAAACATTCACTTAAATAATGAGTTAGCTCGATTTTATTTATTACTATTATAGGCGAAGAAATTTAACTACCTGAGGACTATTAATAGTTATATTAGTTTATAAATTAAGTGGTGTTATCTTACAAAATGAGTCTAATACCTCTAATTTAAAGAAAATTACTTAAGCGATCCAAAGTAGTTCACAGCGAAGCCAAATAGCAGAACCCTCGCTTATCCAGCAGTTTTTTATGGATAGACCAGAAAACAAAAAACCCCGCCTAAGCGAGGTTTTTATCAGGGTTTTGCGGTTGGTTGCCGCAGAACACACTGTGTTACGTCAACGCAAAAAGTATACGCGATCGAAGACGAACGCGCAATTCCGGCACGGATTTTGACGTTTTTGAGTATGGATCACCTTCATGATTTTGTCCAAAAAATACTGTTCATGCATACAGTATTTATCTATACTGAGGGTGTTCGCAGTGAGCGAGGGGGCCGCAGTTCTACCGGCGCAACGAAGTCCTGGCTGAAACGGGTGGTGCCGTCAGTGCCTTAACCCCCTGAAGTGAGCACACTGTGTTACGTCAATCCAGGTGCTGGCAACAGGCGGCGGAAAGGTACGCCAGCATCGTGCTCCTTTTAACCAAAAGGAGACGCGTATGAGCGTAGTGGATATGGTGATACTTATCCTCAAACTCATTGTTGCAGTACTGCAACTGCTTGATGCTGTCCTGAAATTCGTTCGGTAATTCAGGTTCAAGTCGCACCTGAGAGGGGCGGGCAACCGCCCCTCTTTAATAACGAGGGAATGCTATGTCGCGTCTGTTAATTGAGCCTGTCACGCCCGATGAGCCGGGGTATATCGCCCTGAAGGCTGAAAGTATCGCATTGAATTTCAACATGCTGTGCAGGCTGGAAGAGAACTGGCTGCGTGGTGAGAACCGCTTTAACGCGCCGGGTGAAAAGCTGTTGGGCGCGTTTCTCAACGGCAGGCTGGTGGGCGTGTGTGGCCTCAACCGCGATCCGTTCAGCCAGCAGCCGCGTGCCGGGCGCATTCGCCATCTCTACGTCAGCGAGAAGTGCCGCGGGCTGGGCATTGGCAAACAGCTTTTAACCGTGGTGATGGCCGATGCCAGCATCTGGTTTGATTTCCTGAATACCCACGCGCCGGACAGCGCGTACGGATTTTACAATCGAGCCGGTTTTACGCTGGTCTCGGACGAACCGCGGGTGACGCACCGCCTTTTTTGTGCGTTGTAACCGGCTGGCGGCATCAGGATGTGAATGTTACAGTTGAGTGACAATTCACCACCCGATACGCCATGACCATCACCGTTTTCTGCATTTTGCTTTTCGCCGCACTGCTGCATGCCAGCTGGAACGCCATCGTTAAAGCCGGAACGGACAAGCTCTACTCTGCGATCGGCGTTAGCGGCTCAGCCGCGATTATTGCCCTGATTTTATTGCCCTTCTCAACACAGCCATCTGCAGAGAGCTGGCCGTTTTTGATCGTCTCCTGCGCCTTACAGGTGGTCTACACCGTGCTGGTAGCGAAGACCTATCAGGTCTCTGACATGAGCCAGACCTACCCGCTGATGCGTGGCACCGCCCCGCTGCTGGTGGCGCTGATTAGCGTGCTGGTGCTCGGCGATCGTCTCTCCTGGCTTGCCTGGTCCGGCATTGGCTTAATCTGCCTGTCGATTCTGGCGATGGCGATGAATGGCCGCATGCAGTCACGCAGGGGGATCTGGCTGGCGCTGCTGAACGCCTGTTTTATCGCCGGGTATACGCTGGTGGATGGCACCGGCGTGCGGCTGTCGGATACCGCGCTGGGCTATACGCTCTGGACCTTCTTTATGAACGGCTTCTGCCTGCTCGGCTGGGCGATGGTGGCACGTCGGCGCGAGGCGTCCGGCTACCTGCGCCTGCACTGGAAAAAGGGGTTGCTCGGCGGCGTTGGCACTATGGGCTCTTACGGTCTGGCCCTCTGGGCAATGACGCAGGCACCGCTGGCGGTGGTCGCGGCGCTGCGTGAAACCTCCATTCTTTTCGGGGCGCTGATCGCGTTTGTCCTTTTAAAAGAGAAGGTTGCGGGCCTGCGCATCGCGGCGGCGCTGGGCATTGCAGCCGGTGCCATTATGCTGCGCCTGGCGTAAAGCACTGGCAACATTAGTTGCCGTTCTTGTTTACAAATCCTGCCTTTACCGGTTTTTTGATTCACCACGACAATGCTTAAATTGTCATCTTACTGTGGTAGATTCCTCGCGCATTTATGGGAATGCGTAGTCACTTATTCTTCATTTTCCTCTTTTGGCAAAAGTATTCAGCGACATGAAAAAGCAACGGAACGTTAACTTATTGTTGATGCTGGTGTTACTGGTGGCCGTCGGTCAGATGGCGCAAACGATCTACATTCCGGCGATCGCCGACATGGCAAAGGAACTGAACGTCCGCGAGGGTGCGGTACAGAGCGTGATGGCAGCGTACCTGCTGACCTATGGCGTTTCACAGCTCTTCTACGGCCCGCTCTCCGACCGCGTCGGGCGTCGTCCGGTGATCCTTGTAGGCATGAGCATTTTCATGGTGGCGACGGTGATTGCCATTACCACGCACAGCCTGACCGTGCTGATTGCCGCCAGCGCCCTGCAGGGCGTTGGGACGGGTGTCGGCGGGGTGATGGCGCGAACCTTACCGCGCGATATGTATCAGGGCACCCAGCTCCGCCACGCCAACAGTCTGTTAAATATGGGCATTCTGGTCAGCCCGCTGCTGGCCCCGCTGATTGGCGGCCTGCTGGAGACGATGTGGTCCTGGCGCGCCTGCTACGCCTTCCTGCTGGTACTGTGCATCATTGTCACCTTCAGCATGGCGCGCTGGATGCCGGAAACCCGCCCAAAAGACGCGCCACGCACAAAGCTTATCGCCAGCTACAAAACGCTGTTCGGCAACGGTGCGTTTACCTGCTACCTGCTGATGCTGATCGGCGGCCTGGCGGGCATTGCGGTGTTTGAAGCCTGCTCCGGCGTGCTGCTGGGCGCGGGTCTTGGCCTGAGCAGTATGGTGGTGAGCATTCTGTTTATTCTGCCGATCCCGGCGGCGTTCTTCGGTGCGTGGTTTGCCGGGCGTCAGAACAAGCGCTTTTCAACCCTGATGTGGCAGGCCGTAATTAGCTGTCTGCTGGCGGGTCTGATGATGTGGATCCCAGGGCTGTTTGGCGTGATGACGGTCTGGACGCTGCTGATTCCGGCAGCGCTGTTCTTCTTCGGCGCGGGAATGCTGTTCCCGCTCGCCACCAGCGGCGCGATGGAGCCGTTCCCGTTCCTCGCAGGCACGGCGGGCGCGCTGGTGGGCGGTTTGCAAAACATCGGTTCCGGTGCGCTGGCCTGGCTCTCGGCTATGATGCCGCAGACCGGGCAGGCTAGTTTGGGCCTGCTGATGACGCTGATGGGGCTGCTGATTTTACTGTGCTGGCTGCCGCTGGCGTCGCGTGTTCCGCATCACGAGCAGCCGGTTTAACCGCATGATGGCCCGGCTTCTCGCCGGGCTTTTCACAGACGGGCGCAATCATCGCCTGCAATAACGGCTCTGGTGCTGGCCGCCAGGCTCCCTCTTCCCCGTCGTAAAACTGGAAATCCGCGTTAAGCGCATACGGGATTTTCGCCTTTTGCAGCTCGCAGGCCATAAAGGTGGCGAAGGCCATTTGCGAGGCGGTGGGCGTAAGACGGCTTGACTCCCCCACGCCCCAGCCCCCGACCCAGCTGACGTGCCCGGTTTTTTGCTGCCAGCGCAGTGCGGTGCTGATGCGGTTACGGATAGCCGCCTTCTCCGCCGCCGTGCCGGACGTCCACGGGTATTTACCGCTATTTTTCAGCGGCCCCCACGGGAAAATATGCCACTCCGCCAGCAGGTAGTTTTGACTGTGCGCAGGCAGCTTCAGGCTGGATAAATCTTCCGGCGCGGCACGCAGGCGCGGCGCAATGAAAATCATGCGCTGCGGGTCTATATCGTGGATCGCTTTAATGGTTTTTTCATACACGCGGTTTAACGACGCGAGGTTGTGGTTAAGCTTGTCGGCTGGCTCATAAATGAGATCAAAACCCAGCAGCGGGTAGCTCTGACCGAAATAGTGCGCCACGGCAATCCACCAGTTGATCGTCTCTTTCTCGTTATCGGCTTTGGGGTCGTTTTTATATTCATCAGCCTGATAAGCGATAATCGGGATCACGCCATACTGCTCGCAGGCTTCCACCAGCTTGCGCAGGTGGATCAGCCGCGCTTCCGTCGGCTCATCGGCCACGCGAATGCGCACGTGGGTAATGCCTTTTGCACGAAAATCCCGTACCACCAGCGGGTCGAATTCGCGTATGCCGCGCTCGGTGCGCGCCCAGTCCACATCCATCCCGACGCCCAGCTGCTGCGCATAACGGGCAGCCATCAGCGGCGGCTCGGCGGCAATGGCCCAGCCGGAAGAGATCAGTAACGCGGTAGCAATAAGAGGCTTTAGCACGGTTTACCCTGGATAAATCGAAAGCATTACCTGTATTTAGCACGCTTTTTCACATTTGGTGTAGAGTCAGAACGAACTAATTGTTGAGAAAAATTATGAACGCAACAGCCATCAATACACTCATCGCACAGTTTCCTCTGGTTGAGGATCTGATTGCCCTGAAAGAAACCACCTGGCTTAACCCGCGCACCACGACGCTTACGGAAGGATTGCCGTACGTCGGGCTGACCAAAGCCGACGTGGACGACGCCCACGCGCGCCTGAAACGCTTCGCGCCGTATCTGGCGAAAGCCTTCCCGGAAACGGCGGTAACGGGCGGGATTATCGAGTCCGAGCTGGTTGCTATTCCGGCAATGAAAAAACGGCTGGAGAAAGAATCTGGCAAGGCCATTCCCGGCACGCTGCTGCTGAAAAAAGATAGCCACCTGCCGATTTCCGGCTCGATTAAAGCGCGCGGCGGCATCTATGAAGTGCTGGCCCACGCGGAGAAGCTGGCGCTGGAAGCCGGGTTGCTGACCATCGAAGACGATTACAGCATTCTGCTGGAGCCGCGCTTTAAGGCCTTTTTCAGCCAGTACAGCATTGCGGTGGGCTCAACCGGCAACCTGGGGTTGTCTATCGGCATAATGAGCGCACGCATCGGCTTTAAAGTGACGGTACATATGTCTGCCGACGCCCGCGAGTGGAAAAAAGCCAAACTGCGCAGTCACGGCGTCATCGTCGTGGAATATGAGCAGGATTACGGCGTGGCGGTAGAGCAAGGACGAAAAGCGGCGGAAAGCGATCCGAACTGCTTCTTCATTGACGATGAAAACTCCCGCACATTATTCCTGGGCTATGCGGTGGCAGGCGAGCGCCTGAAGGCGCAGTTTGCCGAACAGGGCCGCGTGGTGGATGCGGATCACCCGCTGTACGTCTACCTGCCGTGCGGCGTCGGCGGCGGCCCCGGCGGGGTGGCGTTTGGCCTGAAGCTGGCCTTTGGCGATAACGTCCACTGCTTCTTCGCCGAGCCAACGCACTCCCCGTGCATGCTACTGGGCGTTTACACCGGTCTGCACGATGAAATCGCGGTGCAGGATCTGGGCATTGATAACGTGACGGCGGCGGACGGTCTGGCGGTTGGGCGCGCCTCCGGCTTCGTCGGCCGCGCGATGGAGCGCCTGCTCGACGGGTTCTATACCCTTTCCGATCGGAGCATGTACGACATGCTTGTCTGGCTGGCGCAGGAGGAAGGGATCCGTCTGGAACCGTCGGCGCTGGCGGGGATGGCCGGGCCGGCGCGCGTTCATTCGGATGCCAGCGTTACCCACCTGGTGTGGGCAACCGGCGGCGGCATGGTGCCGGAAGACGAGATGGCGAAGTATCTGGCTAAAGGGAATTAATTAAGCCGCCACCCGGCTTACAGGCTCAAAATTTGCTGAATATGGGTTACCGCAAACAGCAGCGACAGCGAGAGAACAGCGAGTGCGATCAGGAACTTATCCCGCACCGCTTTCGGCTGTACAAAATCGTTCTGCGCCACGTCCATCAGGTTACGGCTGCGGGTATAGCGCCATAAAATGATTGCCACCAGCGCCAGCACAATAATGGAAATCCAGAATGGCACCCCTGTACGGTGCCAGTTGTGCTTAATCGCAAGGGCAATCAGCGCGCCATACCCCAGCAGCGTGCGCAGCCAGGCCAGCGACGTCCGCTCCGGCTGCAGGCCGGGGTCCGCTTCGCGCCGCGCTTTTCGGCTATCCGGCATAGAACACCAGCACCATTACCACGCCCGCCACCGTCAGCAGAATCACGCTGATGATGAGTAACCCGCGCGTATAGGGCAGATCCTGCTTCAGACGCATCGCCTTCTCATTGCGCAGCCAGCGCAGGTAACCGTAAATCGCCAGCACGCCCGCGAACAGGCACAGCAGCAGCGCCAGCACTTCACGAATCAACGGCGTGGCAAAATCGGGTGCGAGCTGGTCAAGGCCGACACCGGCGGCCAGAAAGCCCAGTGCGGTGCGGATCCACGCTAAAAAAGT
Organism: Enterobacter sp. KB-280D8; assembly: GCF_041399405.1. Classification (NCBI taxonomy): domain Bacteria; kingdom Pseudomonadati; phylum Pseudomonadota; class Gammaproteobacteria; order Enterobacterales; family Enterobacteriaceae; genus Enterobacter; species Enterobacter sp. KB-280D8. The sequence goes on along the minus strand of NZ_JBGKEC010000005.1, from coordinate 33,326 downwards.
GCGTTCATTAGCCAGAGAGAAGCGGTAGTCCGGCGCTTCGCCGAGGCGGGAAATTTTCATGGAGGTTCCTTGTCGTGCTACAGGCAGGCTTCAGCATAGCGTAAATCGACAAGGACAAGGAGACCGGCATCGGGCGATGCCGGTCAGGACGATTAATGCAGCTCTGGCCAGTACTCTTTGTTGGCCTCAATAAGGTCATCCAGAATCGCTTTCGCGACGGAGGCGCTCGGCACGGTTTTCGACAGGGTAATGGCCTGCCAGAGCTTCTGGTACGAGCGCTGCTCCCAGGCATCCACCACCAGTTTTTCCACCGCCACCTGCTGGCTCATCAGCCCTTTCTGGAAGTGCGGAATATCGCCCACCGTAAGCGGCTCCGGCCCGTTATGGCCCACCAGGCACGGGATCTCCACCATCGCATCGGCATCAAAGTTATGGATGGCCCCGTTGTTTGGCACAATCAGCAGCATCCGCTCCTGCGTATTAAAGGCAATCGCCGTCGCCAGATCGACGATGTACGACGCATGTTCGTCGATTTCCAGCTCACCTGCGGAGGATTTGCCCGCCTCAATAATCGCCCGGCAGGAACTGAACACGTGCTTCTCACGGTGGTCCATGACCTCATTGGCGCGGGTGCGTTCCGGGTTGGAATGCGCAACCACGTAGTCCGTGAACAGATAATACTTCAGGTAGGTGTTCGGCATGGTGTCCGGATCCAGCGCCTGCACGTCTTTGGCTTTGGCGAAAGTATCGTTCCAGCTCGCTTCGGTATGTGCATCTTCGGAAGGCGGAACATAGCCATTTTTCGCCACGTATTCGCGCAGTTTTGGCATCAGATCGTTGCCGTTCAGATCCTCAATCGACGTCCACCAGCCGAAGTGGTTCAGGCCGTAGTAGCGCACGCGCATCTCTTTACGGTCCTTCAGGCCGACAATCTGCGCCATGCGTCCTTCAATGCCGATCGGCATATCGCAGATGTTGAGAATTTTGGCGTTCGGGCGCAGGCGGCGCGTGGCTTCTGCGACAATCGCCGCCGGGTTGGAATAGTTCAGCATCCACGCGTTCGGGGAGTACTGCTCCATATAATCCACCAGCTCCAGCACGCCGCCGATAGAGCGCATGCCGTAAGAGATACCGCCCGGTCCGCAGGTTTCCTGACCCAGCACGCCGTGGCGCAGCGGAATTTTTTCATCTTTTTCGCGCATCGGGTATTTGCCCACGCGGATGTGCGCCATCACGAAATCCACATCGGTAAACGCCGCTTTAGGATCGGTGGTGTAGCTGAACTCAATCTCCGGGGCCTGCTCCCTGAGGATGATTTTGCACGCTTCGGCGATGGTCTCCTGACGTGCGCCGTCGTTGTCATAGAACTTCAACGCGCGCAGCGGGAAGCGGTCACGGTTGGCTAACAGCATCAGGACGATACCAGGCGTAAAGGTGCTGCCGCCGCCTGCAATGACAACTGAGAATTTTTTCATGATATAGCCTCTGTCAGGGTGGTTTGTTCATTCGTTAAAGGAGTTTTCATCAGCGATTCCAGCTGGTCGCGCACCTGAGGAACGTGCAGGCCGACAATCACCTGAATGCCGTTGCCGCGTCGCACCACGCCGTGGGCGCCGAGGGCTTTGAAGACGTCATCGCTTTGGGTTTTCGCCATATCGACCAGCGCGATACGCAGGCGGGTGGCACAGTTATTGATGCTTTCGATGTTGGCCGCGCCGCCCAGCGCCTGCAGGAATCCGGCGGCCTGTCCAACCTGCTGGCTGGCCGCCGCCGGGGCGGTGGTTTGCCCGCGCGCAGCCTTATAGTCGGCCTTGCTGTAGAGTTTGATTTCGCTCTCTTCCCGGCCAGGCGTTTTCAGGTTCAGACGTTCGATCAGCGTTTTGAAGACCACGAAGTAGATGCCGGTGAAGCAGACGCCAATGCCGATCTGGGTGAAGACCGTCGTGGCGTGGTTATGGAACATCGGGATCCAGTTTTGCGGCAGGAACTGGTCCAGCAGGCCGCCGCCCATGTTCCCGACCACGCCGAAGGTGTACATCACCGTTGCCATGGTGGCCGCCAGCACCGCGTGCACGGCAAACAGCAGCGGCGAGATAAACAGGAAGGTGAACTCAAGCGGTTCGGTAATGCCCACCAGCACGGCGGTGAGCGTGGCAGGAACCAGCAGGCCCGCCACCTTGACGCGGTTTTCCGGCGACGCGGTGTACCAGATAGCAAATGCAATCCCGACCGAGCCAAACACTTTTGAGTTGCCGTGCAGCGCGAACCCGCCTTCCGGGAAGAGGGTTTTCAGCGGCAGGGTGCTCTGGCTGAACTCCTGCAGGTGCTGCGCCCAGTAGACCTGAATCCCGCCCTCCACCGCCGCCGGGCCGAAGATGAACGGACCGTAGACGAAGTGGTGCAATCCGGTTGGGATCAGAATGCGTTCCAGGAAGGTATACACCCATACGCCCAGCGCGCCGGCAGAGCGCAGAAACGCCTGCAGGGACTCGATGCCCATCTGCACTTTCGGCCAGCCCAGCAGCGTCAGCCAGGCGCAGGGGATCATGACGAAGAACGCGAGGATAACGACAAACGAGCTGCCCTGGAAAATCCCCAGAAACACCGGCAGCGGCTTGTCGAAGTAGCGGTTGTGGATGGCGGTGACAATGCCTGAAATCACAATGGCCCCGATGATGCTGGTATCGAGCGTTTTGATCCCGGCAATCATCGCCAGCCCGCTACCCGCCGTCGGTTCGGCGGAGAAGTCGACGCCGAAAAAGTGGCCCCAGGTCATCCCCATCGCGTTAATAAAGTAGTTCCAGGTCAGGAAGCTAATCAGCACCGCCAGACAGGCGCGGCCCTGCGCCTGCTTCGCCAGGCCAATCGGCAAACCGACGGCAAAAATCAGCGGCATATTGCGAAACACCGCCCAGCCGCCCTCTTCAATGATGTGAACAATCTGCGCGAAAAGATGATCGGGAGAGGTTAAGGCTTCGCCAACAAACAGCGGGTTGCGAAGCATGATGGCGATTCCCACCACGATCCCGGCGAACGGAAACAGCAACACCGGGGTAAACATGGCACCGCCAAAACGTTGTATTTGACTGAGCATTTTTAAATCCTCATGAAACAACCTGTAGGGGTAGGGGCCTTTATGGTTTTTTGCTGGCCTGAGGTGAGCATAAGAACTTACTGATGCGTGAACATGGCGTGCCGCTGCGATTCGTGATCGCATTCATGGTTTTATTTTGACCAATCAGGTCTACTTTTTGCGGTAAATATGGACATGTCGGGACACAATCCACGCCCTGATAAGGGCAGAGAGGTCTGGTGGTGATCTACAAATCTATTGCCGACAGGTTGCGGCTGCGGCTGAACTCGTCGGACTACAATATCGGCAGCCCGCTGCCCGGAGAAAAAGCGCTGGCGCAGGAGTTCGGCGTGGCGCGAATGACCATTCGAAAAGCGTTAGACCTGCTTGTGAGCTGGGGGCTGGTTGAGCGGCGGCACGGCAGCGGAACGTTTGTCTCACGAAAAGACGTACATCACGAAACCACCAACCTGACCGGGCTGGTGGAGGTGCTGCGTCAGCAGGGAAAAGAGGTGCAGAGCAAGGTGCTGCAGTTCGAAGTGATGCCCGCCCCGCCCGCCATCGCCAGCCAGCTTCGGATTCAGGTGGATGAGCGGATCTACTTTTCACGGCGGGTACGCTACGTGGACGGGAAGCCGCTGATGCTGGAGGACAGCTTTATGCCGGTGAAGCTGTTCCGCAACCTGTCGCTGGCGCATCTTGAGGGGTCTAAGTTCGATTACATCGAGAAGGAGTGCGGGATCACCATCAGCGGCAACTACGAAAGCCTGACGCCGGTGCTGGCAGATAAAACGCTGGCCGGTTATATGAACCTGCCGGAACAGACGCCGCTGCTGCGCATTACCTCTCTTTCCTACAGCGACAGCGGCGAGTTCCTCAATTATTCCGTGATGTTCCGAAATACCAGCGATTACCAGGTGGACTACCATCTGCGGCGCATCCACCCGGACGATCTGCTAGCCCATCCCCCAGAACAGCACCGCCAGTAGCTGTGGGGTGATGATGCGCAGAAACATCACCAGCGGGTAGACGGTGGCATAGGAGAGCGCGGCCGCGCCGCTGGTGGCGTGCAGGTTGTTGGCAAAGGCCAGCGCTGGCGGATCGGTCATGGAGCCCGCCAGCATGCCGCAAAGCGTCAGGTAGTTCATTCTGGCGAACATCCGCGCCAGGATTGCCACCGTCAGCAGCGGAATCGCCGTGATGAAGATGCCGTAGCCGACCCAACTCATCCCTTCGCCCTTGACCAGGGTATCGACAAAATCCCCTCCGGATTTTAGCCCGACTACCGCCAGGAACAGCACGATGCCCAGCTCGCGCAGCGCCAGGTTGGCGCTCGGCGGCATAAACCAGTAGAGCTTCCCGATACAGCCGATACGCCCGAGGATCAGCGCCATAATCAGCGGCCCGCCCGCCAGGCCCAGCTTGAGCGCCACCGGGAAGCCCGGCACGTACACTGGAATAGAACCGAGCAGCACGCCGAGCCCGATACCGATAAACACCGGCAGCATCTGCACCTGCTGCAGTTTCTGCTGGGCGTTACCCACCATATCCGCCACGGCGTCGATGGACGACGGGCGCCCGACCAGGTTGAGGATATCACCGAACTGCAGGCTGGCCTCCGGGCTGGCGACCAGTTCGACACCTGCACGGTTAAGTCGAGAGATCACCACGTCATAGCGCTCTTTTACCTGCAGATCGCGAATTTTTTTGCCAAGAACGTGCTCGTTAGTCACCACTACGCGCTCCACGCGCATATCGGTGCCGCGGGTTGAGAGCGAGGTATCCACTTCCTGACCAATCACCAGCCGCGCGTTATTTAAATCCCCCGGCTGGCCGACCAGGTGCAGCAGATCGCCTTGCTGAATGACGGTGCCAGGCGCAGGCACCATTAGCATATCGTCACGCTTAAGGCGGGAGCAGATGATATTGGCGCTGTTCAGGATCGGTACGTCCTGAATCGCCATATTGTTCAGATTGGGGTTATCGACGCGAATGTTGATGGTTTTGATCGGCATATGGCCGTTGGTAAGCGTGGTTTCGTGATCTTTTGCCTCTGTTTCGACGTTAATGCGAAACAGGACGCGTACCAGCCACATAGAGAGCAAAATGCCGCAAATCCCAAACGGATAGGCCATGGCGTAGCTCATCCCCATTTGGTCGACAATGCCGGACTCAATGCCCAAATCGCGCAGGATTTGCTGCCCGGCACCGAGCGCCGGCGTGTTGGTGACCGCCCCGGAGAAAATGCCCAGCACCACAGGCAGCGGGATAGCAAAGATTTTGTGCAGGATCGCGGTGACCAGCCCACCCATTACCACAATGCCGAGGGCAAACAGATTGAGCCGTAGCCCGGAGACGCGCAGGGAAGCGAAAAAGCCCGGCCCTACCTGAATCCCGATGGTGTAGACGAAGAGGATCAGGCCGAACTCCTGAGTAAAGTGGAGCATTTCGGCGCTGAGAACCAGCCCGAGCTTGTCGGCGAAGTGTCCGACAAAAATGCCGCCAAACAGCACCCCGCCTATCCCAAACCCGACGCCGCGGATTTTGATATTCCCTATCCACAGGCCAACAACAGCGACCAGGGCCAACACGCTTACGGTTAACGCGATATCACTCATGATCCACTTCCTTGGCATAACCTTAGTTATGCTAAGGATTCTCTCAGAGCCGGGGGCGGTTGTATGGGCGATGGCGCACAAAAAAGCCCTGCCGGGGCAGGGCTTTATCTTTTCACCCTCTCCCTGTGGGAGAGGGCCGGGGTGAGGGCATCAGCCCGCACACTATTAGCTATTCAACGCCGGGCGCTCGCTAATGGCGATACGCTGCGGCGCGATGGCCTCCGGTACGTTACGGATCAGGTCGATATTCAACAGCCCGTTAGTAAACGTCGCACCGGACACTTCCATATGGTCTGCCAGGGTAAAGCTCAGGCTAAACGGCTGATTAACCAGCCCCTGATGCAGCCACCGGGTCTCAGCCTCTTGTTTTTCCGGCGACCCCTTCACGGTCAGGCGAGTGCCTTCAAGCTGGATGTCCAGATCGTCCTGGCGGAAACCGGCCAGCGCAAGGGTAATGCGATAGTGGTTATCGTCGCTTTTTTCGATGTTGTACGGCGGAAACGTCTGTTGCTCGGTGGTGCTTTGCAGGGCGTTAGCCAGCTTGTCAAAACCAATCCACTGACGCAGCAGGGGGGATAAATCATAGTTACGCATACTAAATCTCCTTCTGAGAAGCGAGTTCGGCACAGTTTAATTTTGTGCGCAGTTGTTCCTGCAAATCCTGATGGATTCGCATATGCTCCCGTTACGGCAAGCAAGTCCGGGTGGGCCGCTCACGCGACCCGCGTAATTAGTTAATTTCGATACGGCGCGGTTTTTTCTCTTCCGGAATCACACGTTCCAGTTCGATAAACAGCAGGCCGTTGACCAGGTTCGCGCCTTTAACGTGAATGTTCTCGGCTAACTGGAACTTGCGTTCAAAGTTGCGCTCGGCGATGCCCTGATAAAGGTAGGTACGTTCTTTCTGCTCGGCCGTATGGGAACCTTTCACCACCAGCAGGTTGTCCTGCGCGGTGATCTCCAGTTCGTGTTCTGCAAAACCGGCGACGGCAATGGCGATGCGATAGTGGTTTTCGTCAACCAGCTCAACATTGTATGGAGGGTAGCCGTTGCTCTGGCTTTGGTTATTTTCTAAATGGTTAAACAGGCGATCAAAACCAATTGCAGAACGGTATAGCGGAGAAAGATCGAAGTTACGCATAAATAAAACTCCTGAAATCAGCGAGAAATTGTAGCCTTCCACCATGGACAGGCCTTTGCGCCCCTGAACACCCATCAGGCGTGCTCGTTATCGGGCCACATTCTTAAAATGGGTCTGGAATCGGGCTTTTCAAGCGTATTGTTGTGAGATTTTTTTGCACTTTGCTGGTTGTCGCATAGACTCTGGGACAACAGCACAAAGGGTTAAATTGCGATGGCTGCCACAGTGCGGGGTTATCGGGCTATTCATTTCGGATAAGGCTCGCTATAACCCTGAGTTGCAGGTCTATGCAGTGCCATTAACGATGACTGAGTGATGATGAAAAATGTTCTGATAAAGCTGACGGCGTTCAGCGGGGTAGTTTTGCTTTGCGGGTGTTCGAGCGTGATGTCTCACACCGGCGGTAAAGAAGGAACATATCCGGGGACGCGCGCCAGCGCGGCGATGATCTCCGATGACGATACCAACTGGGGCACCAAATCCCTGGTTATCCTGGATATGCCTTTCACGGCAGTCGCCGATACGCTGCTGCTGCCGTGGGACATGTTCCGCACGGACAATTCCGTGCGCTCACGCGTTGAGAAAAGCGAGCAGGAAAATCTGGCGACCAATTCCGTCATCCCGCCCGCTGCAATGCCCCCGCGCTAGTCCTCAGCGGTTTCCGTTAGCCACAGCTGGCGGAAACCGCCCGTCTCTTCCATCCATGCAATAAAGCGCCCGTCCGGGGAAAACACGACGGCATCAGCAGACGGCGGGTTGCCGTGATCGGACGTCAAAAACGTTACCTCTCCGCTCAGCGCGTCGCAGCAGGCGATCCGGTTTTCAAGCACAAATCCCAGCATGTTCCCGGAAGGGTGCCAGTTAAACGCAGACTGAATCCCGCTCTCCGTATGGGTTAACTGGCGCGGCTCGCCGCCCTCAGGAGAGATCAGCCACAGCTGCACAATGCCGTTATCATCCCGCATCAGAAACGCGATCTGCGTCTCCTGCGGATTACTGCGAACCCAGTGACGCGGCACGTTCACCAGGCCTGGATACGCCCTCTTATGCGTAAAGGTCAAACGACGCTGCATCACCCCGGCGGGCGGCGCTGGCAGGGTGTCTGGCGTTCCCTGCAGCGGCGCATCACCCGCTCGTTTCCAGCCCTGCTCGTCTTCTGGCAGGTTAACAATAAACAGTTCAGGCACTTTTTCGCCCTGCGCGGACAGGGTATCGCCGATAAACGCCAGCCTGTTGTTGCCCACCCAGCCCTCTTCGTAGGCGCGGTTGATTTCATCGCTGCCCGGCTGCGGGTCGGGCGTCGTGCGGCTGACCAGCACGCTCCAGAACGTGCCAGAATATTCACGCGGATGGTTCCCCTGCGGGTTCACCGGGCCGAAAGGCGCCGCCACGCCGACATTGCGTAAATCGAGCTTTGGATCGTGCTCATGTAAAACATGGTCGTTATAGGTGAAGCTGACGAACTGCCCGTTCGGGCTGAAGACGTGCACGTGGCTGCCGCCGCGCAGCGCGCCTGCGGTGTAAGGGGCAGTGATATCCAGCGCGTCCAGATTGCTGACCTGACCGTTATGCGCAATCACCCCCTGACGATGATGAAAATCGTAGCGCCAGCCTGCATCCGGATTTTTCGGGCCGTGGATAAAGACGTATTTATCCTCTGCCGGGTGAACGGTCACCACACCAACATGCGCGCCGTCAGTGGCGCGATAGACCACCTCCACCTCACCCGTAGCGACATTGACCCGCTCAATGGTTTCGCCGGTGAAGGACGCGCCTGACGGACGTACGTCGTAGACCAGCCACCGGCTGTCCGGCGTCCAGGTATTGACGTTGGTGAGCTGGTGGTTGCGGGAGGCGAAGGTGATTTGTTTCATGAGGATACCCTGATGCACGGTGAGTGCATCAGGGTAAAACATCCGCAGGGATTAGCCTACTCGTTTCACATCGCCCACCAGCAGGATGTAGGAGAGAGCCCCGATCAGCGCTACGGCAGAGATGTAGACCAGCGCCGGACCGAAGCCGTAGTCCTGCGCCAGGTAGCCGATGACCAGCGGTACGGTGATCCCGCCCAGTCCGCCGACAAAGTTGAACACGCCGCCGGTCAGGCCAATCAGCCGCATCGGCGCAAGGGACGACACCAGCGACCAGGTGATAGAGGCGAAACCGTTACCAAAGAACGCCACCGCCATCAGGGCCATAATCCACACCGGATCGTTGGTGTAGTTGGCACCCATGATGCAGGTTGAGATCAGCAAGCCGCAGATAATCGGCGTTTTACGCGCCACGCCCAGCGAGTACCCTTTTTTCACCAGCTTATCGGCCAGCCAGCCGGAGAGCAGCACGCCGAAAAATGCGGCGAGGAACGGCACGGTGGTCATAAAGCCCGCTTTCAGCGCGGTAATCCCCTTCTCCTGCGTCAGGTAGTTCGGGAACCAGGTCAGGAAGAACCACAGCGTAGAAGTAACCGCGAACTGGCCCAGATAAACGCCCACCAGCTTACGGTGGAAGACCAGCTTCCAGTCCGCTTTGGTCAGCGGCTGGCGCGCCTCTTTTTTCACCGGCGCATCACCATCCACCAGACCACCGCCGTCGCGGATGTAGTCCAGCTCGGCCCTGGTGATACTTTTGGTCAGACGCGGCGGCTGATAGACCTTGAACCAGATAAGCGACCAGATAATGCCAATCCCGCCGGTGACGATGAACACCCAGTGCCAGCTCAGCAGCTCCTGGATCCAGATCAGCAGCGGCGTCAGGAACGCCAGGCCGACAAACTGCCCGGAGGTGTAAAAACCAACGGCGGACGCGCGCTCGTGTTCCGGGAACCAGCTGGTCACCATACGGTTGTTGGTCGGAAACGCGGGCGCTTCGAAAACCCCGGTGATGGCACGCAGGCCAATCAGCGACATCAGCCCGGTGGCGAAGCCCTGGAACAGGGTCGCCACGGACCAGCCTAATATGGCGATAAAGTAGGTCAGACGTGAACCCACGCGGTCAAGAAACCAGCCGCCGGGGATCTGGCATAAGGTATACAGCCAGGCAAACGCCGAGAAGACGTAGCCCATTTCCGCTTTGGTGATGCCAAACTCTTCCTGAATATGGGCCGATGCCACGGCAAGGTTGGCGCGGTCGACATAGCAAATGACCACGGTAATAAAGATCATAATCAGCGTCAGGTAGCGGCGACGCCCGGTTTTTGTAGCGGTAACTGGAATATCCATCGCAATCTGTCTCCAGATTTTGGGCATAGCGAAGCCGCTCACCATGCCCTGTAATTTACAGAGGGTGTATTTGGTTTTTTTAATTAAAAACGTAAACAGAATGCGCTAAATAATTCGTGCTGGGGGAAGGCGGCAAGTTTTCGCATCCCCGGGAGCATACAAAAGTATGTGACCGGGGTAATAAAACGCAGCCAACGCATCACCAGCGCGAAGTATGACGCGCATTTACCATTCGGCTACGCTGCCGTCCTCATGACGCCACAGCGGGTTTCGCCAGTCCGGCGCATTCTTACTCAGCTCAATGACTTTAGCTTCGTCAATTTCCACGCCAAGGCCCGGCTTCGTTAGCGGTTTAAAGAAACCGCCTTCCATGCAGAAGTCTTCTTTATTTTTCACAAAATCGAGCAGTTCCGCGCCCTTGTTATAGTGAATCCCCATGCTCTGTTCCTGGAACACCGCATTGCGGGAGACGAAGTCGACGTGCAGGCAGGCCGCCAGCGCGATTGGGCCGAGCGGGCAGTGCGGTGCCAGCGCCACGTCGTAAGCTTCTGCCATCCCGGCAATTTTGTAGCATTCGGTGATGCCGCCCGCATGAGAGAGATCAGGCTGCAGGATCGCAATCCCGCCCGCTTCGAGCACGCGTTTAAACTCGAAGCGCGAGAACATACGTTCACCCGCCGCGATAGGAATGTGGGTCTGTTCAGCCAGCTTCGGATAGTACTCCGCCTGCTCGGCCAGCACCGGCTCTTCGATAAACAGCGGGCGATAAGGCTCCAGCTCTTTAATCAACACTTTGGCCATCGGCGCGCTGACGCGGCCGTGGAAATCCAGGCCAAACTCAATCTCGTTGCCGAAGGCTTCACGAATTTGCGCCACGGTATTGACCGCCCGGTCTACCGCACGCGAATTGTCGATAACGCCCATCTCTTCGCAGCCGTTGAGCTTGAAGGTGTCAAAGCCGATGTTGCGCAGCTGCGTGATGCCGTCGATCACTTCCGCCGGACGGTCGCCACCGACCCAGCTGTAGGCTTTGATTTTGTCGCGCACCAGGCCGCCCATAAGCTGCCAGACCGGCGCGTTAAGCACTTTACCTTTGATATCCCACAGCGCCTGGTCGATACCGGCGATGGCGCTCATCAGGATCGGACCACCGCGGTAGAAGCCCGCGCGGTACATCACCTGCCAGAGGTCGTTAATGCGCGCCGGATCCTGACCAATCAGGTATTCGCCCAGCTCGTGTACTGCCGCTTCAACGGTGCGCGCGCGCCCTTCAATCACCGGTTCGCCCCAGCCTACAACCCCTTCATCGGTTTCGATTTTCAGGAACATCCAGCGCGGGGGTAAACGGTACGTGGTGAGTTTGGTTATTTTCATTTCACTGCCTCTCGATACGCTTTCACAAATGCTGCCGCCTGCTGTGCGGTACGTTCCACGGACTGTCCGGCACGATAAAGATCGCTGCCCAGCCCTGCGCCCACACAACCAGCGCTCATCCACTGGCCCAGGTTTTCTGGCGTTACGCCGCCCACAGCAAAGACCGGCACGCTGGCGGGCAATACCGCTTTCAACGCCTTGATGTAGTCCGGTCCAAAAGCCGATGACGGGAAAATTTTGAGCGACTGCGCGCCCGCATCAAGGGCAGTAAAGGCTTCTGTGGCGGTGGCGCAGCCCGGGCAGACTGTCATGCCGTAACCCACTGCGCGGCGGATCACCTCAGGCTGAATATTGGGTGTGACGATAAGCCTGCAGCCCATCTTTGCCAGCCGATCGACCTGCTCAGGCTGTAACACGGTACCTGCGCCAATCAGCGCCTTATCGCCGAAGGCCTCTACCACGGCCGGAATGCTTTTTTCCCACTCGGGCGAGTTGAGCGGGATTTCTACCGCGTCGAACCCGGCGTCGATAACCGCGCCGACGTGGTCTAACACCTCATCGGGCGTGATGCCGCGCAAAATCGCGATAAGGGGAAGATCAGTTTGCCACTGCATGAGCGATGCTCCTTATTCCTGCCTGAAATGCCGTGTCGCCGGATACCGTCGAAACATCACGCCCAACGGCGCGAAATGCCTGTTCGTAGCGCGACGTTAGCGATGCGCCTGCGACAATCGTAATGGCCTGCTCGTGCGCGATGAACTCACGCATGCTGGCGACCTCTGCGCCAATCAGCAGGCCGGAGAGAAACTCGCTGACCTGCTCGCGCGGGAGAAGTCCCAGCACGTGCGAGGCGCGAACCTCAAAAAGCTGCGGCAAAACGTCAGGGGAGGCGATCCCACGTTCAAGCCCGGCGGCAAACGCCTCTGACGAGGATTCCTGCTCAGGTAAACCGGCCCCGACCAGCGAATGGTTGAGCAGCAAATGGTGCAGCTCGCCGGTCATTACGGTGCGAAAATCGTGGATTTGCTCAGTGTCAGCCTGGACCCACTTACAGTGCGTGCCGGGCATGACGTAGACAGAAGAAGGAGAGAGAGCGCGCGCGCCAAGCAGCTGCGTCTCTTCGCCGCGCATCACGTTGCGGTTATCGTCGCGAGAGACGCTCAAACCGGGAATAATCCAGATATTGTCGCCAACGGACGTTAACTGCTCACCAATAGCGGAGAAACGGGCGGGAACCGGCAGATAAGGTGCAATTTTCCAGCCTACGTTACTGCCCACCATTCCCGCCATTACCACCGACGTGGCGCTGTCGCGCCAGTTTTGTGTGACCTCAGCTAACACCGCCTCGGGGGATTTACCGTTCAGGCGCGTCACGCCTGCTTCTGATTGCCTGCTCTCCAGGCACTGCTCGCCCTGGTATAGCCAGGCGCGCAGATTGGTCGATCCCCAGTCAATTGCGATGTAGCGAGATGTCATGTGATTTCCTTCAGCCTTCGTGTCGAGCTGGCAATCATGGTAAGCGCCGCCTGCTCTGCCGCATCGCCGTCCTGATGCCGTATCGCATCGAACAGCGCTTTATGTTCCTGGAGCGTTTTTGGCATGTTGGCCTCATCACCCATCCAGGTACGTTCAAATACCGCTCGCTGTAGCGAGCTGATCGCCACGCTAAGCTGCTGTAATACCGGGTTATGCACCGACTGCAGCACCGCTTCGTGATAGCGAATGTCCGCCTCGTTGAATGCCTCCCGGTTCTGGTTATTGGCGATCATGTCGTTTAAAGCCGATTCAATCTGGGCCAAATCACCGGAGGTCGCGCGTTCCGCCGCCCAGCGCGCAATTGCCGGCTCCACCAGGTTTCGAACTTCACTCATCGCGCCGATAAGCCTCGGGTCGTAGTCGTTTTCCAGCACCCACTGCAGCACGTCGGTATCGAGGTAGTTCCACTGGTTGCGCGGGGCAACAAACGCGCCGCGATAGCGCTTCATTTCAATCAGCCGCTTCGCCATCAGCGAGCGGAACACTTCCCGGATGATGTTGCGCGAGGTTTCAAACTCCTCGCACAGTTCAGCCTCTGCGGGGAGCGGCGAACCGGGAACGTATTTACCGCCCACAATCTGGGTACCCAGCGTGATAACAATGCGATCGGTTTTATTGAGTGTCATGGAGAGTCCTTGTGCTCTGTATGTCCATCACTACTTTACCGCGACCGCTGAATTTCACCTCACTTTTGCAGTACAAACGTGAGAGAGTTCGTCTTTGCTGTGGTGACAATGTAGTACAATCAATTAATGTTGTACTACAATCAAGATCACAAAAAGAACAATTGGATAAATTCAGCGCAAAAAAAAGCCCCGGTTGATAACCGAGGCTGATGATTGAAAATAAGCGTTACTGCAGCACAAACTTCTCGATCGCGTAGGCAACGCCGTCTTCCAGGTTGGATTTGGTGACGAAATTAGCCACTTCTTTCACCGACGGAATGGCGTTATCCATCGCCACGCCCACGCCCGCGAATTCAATCATCGCGATGTCGTTCTCCTGGTCGCCGAGCGCCATGATCTCTTCAGGTTTGATGCCCAGCGTATCAGCAAGCGATTTCACACCGGTACCCTTATTGACGCGTTTATCGAGGATTTCGAGGAAATACGGCGCACTTTTCAGCACGGTGTACTTCTCTTTTACCTCGGCGGGAATGCGCGCGATGGCTTTATCCAGGATCTCCGGCTCGTCGATCATCATCACCTTCAGGAACTGCGTCGCCGGGTCCATTTTCTCGGCTTCACAGAACACCAGCGGAATGGTCGCAACGTAGGATTCATGTACCGTGTAGTAGCTGATATCGCGGTTGGCGGTGTAGAGCGTATTGCGATCGAGCGCGTGGAAGTGGGAGCCCACTTCACGGGACAGTTTTTCCAGGAACAGGTAGTCGTCATAGTTCAGCGCGGTTTGCGCAACCGTACTGCCATCTGCGGCTTTCTGCACCAGCGCGCCGTTATAAGTGATGCAGTAATCACCCGGCTGATTCATGTGCAGCTCTTTCAGGTAGCTGTGAACGCCCGCATACGGACGCCCCGTGGTCAGAACCACATTCACACCCTTTGCGCGTGCGGCGGCGATCGCATTTTTAACGGCTGGAGAGATAGTGTGGTCTGGCAGCAGCAGCGTGCCGTCCATATCGATTGCAATAAGTTTGATAGCCATGAGTTCCCCGGGATAAATGAGTGCTGCCTCATGCTAACGCGATTAAGCCCACAAAAATAGAGCTACATTGCGCAACAGAAACACCCCTTTTACGCTTATCCCGGGGAACGACGACTTACTCGCGGGTGAGAACGATTTTACCGAATGCGCCGCGATCCAGATGTTCAAGGGCCTGTTCAAGCTCGTTAAAACGGTAGCGATGCTCAATCACCGGCTTCAGTCCCGTGACGTCAACAGCGCGGACAAAATCTTCCAGCGCCCGACGGTGCCCCACGCCAATCCCCTGAATGACGGGGGATTTCAGCAGCAGCTCGCCAGCAGGCAGCGAAATGTCAGTTCCGGCCAGCACGCCAATGACGGAGATACGCCCATGAACGGCAACGGCACGCAGGGAATGCTTCAGGTTCTCCCCACCTACGGTTTCGATAATATGGTCGATGCCGCGATCCTGAGTCAGCGCCAATGCCTCTTCAGCCCAGTCACTTTTCAGGCGGTTGACGCCCTGTCTGGCGCCCAGTTTTTTGGCGAGCGCCAGCTTTTCATCGCTCCCGGACGTGACAATGACCTCTGCGCCGTGCGCTTTTGCAATTTGCAGGGCGAAAATCGCCACACCGCCCGTCCCCTGTACCAGTACCGATTGCCCGGCGCGGAGCTGACCCCGCTCCACCAGTGCGAACCAGGCGGTAAGACCTGCGCAGGGTAACGTGCTGGCCTCTGCGTCATCCAGGGTTTCCGGGGAAGCCACCAGCGCGTTTTCATTTACAATCACATACTCGGCCAGCATTCCCTGGAAATAGCCGCCGGACGTTTTGTAGGGCAAGTTGCGCGCGTCTGCCTGCGGCTTGCCGTCGATCCACTCCGGGAAGAAGGTTGAAATAACGCGAGCGCCAGGTTTGAAACGCGTAACGCCTTCACCCACGCTGTCCACCACGCCCGCCATGTCAGACGCCGGGGTGAACGGGAAGGAAAGCGGGATCGGCATCGTGCCTTCAATGACCATTTTATCGCGGTAGTTGAGCGCAACGGCATTTACCCGCACGCGCACTTCACCCGGGCCTGGCTGGGGAACCGGTTCATGAACGAGTTTAAGATTCTCGCGCCCGAGGGCGTTCATTGACCAGCGCTGCATTGTTTCTGTCATTTTTTCTCCTGCCATCAGATAAGCTTCAGTAATGACAGTCTACCGTTGACTCATATTCTCCAGTGGCGATAAGTTTTCCCTTTATTGACGCCAGAATAGAGACAATCTATGTCCGATACGCTGAAGGATATTCCTGTTTTTGTGGCCGCCGTTGAGGCGGGTAGTTTTGCGCAGGCCGCCATTCGTCTGCATTTGTCACGCTCGGCGGTAGGAAAAAGCATCGCTCGCCTCGAACAGCGGTTGGGCGTTCGTCTTTTTCACCGCACCACCCGCAGCCAGAGGCTGACCGATAACGGCGCCCTTTTTTATGAACGCTGCCTGCGCGCGCTGGAGGAAATCCGTGGCGCGGAATCGCTACTTGAAACAGGGAAACAGCAGGTCAGTGGCCGCCTGCGCGTTGCCATGCCGGTACTGTTTGGCCGTCAGTGCGTCGCCCCGCTGCTGATCGCGCTGGCGCAGGAACACCCCGGGCTTGAACTGGAAATGTCATTCAGCGACCGCGTGGTGGATCTGGTCGAGGAAGGGTTTGATATGGCGGTACGTAACGGCACGCTGCAGGACAGCAGCGTGCTGGTGGCCAGAAAGCTTGGAGAACACCGCATGGTGCTGTGCGCAGCGCCGGATTACCTGCAGAAGAAAGGCCAGCCACAACGCGTTGATGATTTACCCCAGCATACTGCCATTAACTATCTGCGCGCGGGCAGAGTGTTGCCCTGGCAGTTGATGGATGACGAAGGAACGTCTCGCACCTTTACTCCCCGTTCGTCGCTAAACATGGATGATTTGCAGGCTATTTGCGACGCTGCGCTGGCCGGGCACGGCATTGCCTGGTTGCCCTGCTGGATGGTCATCAAAGAAATTCATCAGGGAAAACTCGTCCCGCTCCTGAAGCAGGCGCCGGATGTTCACTTCAACGTTCATGCCGTCTGGCAGCTGACGCCTCATCTGCCGCTGAGGGTTAGAATTGCTGTAGATACGCTGGCGAGCCGTTTACCGGCTGTGATGTCGCTGGACCTTCCTGCGCCCATAAAAAAGCCGCGCTGAAGCGCGGCTTTTATCGCAGTGTAACGGCATTAGATATCGATATTCGCCGCTTTCAGCGCGTTCTCTTCGATGAAGGCACGACGCGGTTCAACCGCGTCACCCATCAGAGTGGTGAACAGCTGGTCCGCAGCAATCGCGTCTTTCACGGTGACGCGCAGCATGCGACGGCTTTCCGGATCCATGGTGGTTTCCCACAGCTGATCCGGGTTCATTTCGCCCAGACCTTTATAACGCTGGATAGACAGACCGCGACGGGACTCTTTCACCAGCCATTCCAGCGCCTGCTCGAAGCTGGCTACCGGCTGACGACGCTCGCCACGTTCGATGAACGCATCGTCTTCGATCAGGCCGCGCAGCTTCTCGCCGAGGGTGCAGATACGACGGTATTCCGGACCGGTCACAAATTCGTGCTCCAGCGGATAGTCGGTGTCGACGCCGTGGGTACGGACGCGAACGATAGGCTCAAACTGCTGCGCCGCATTCTGCTGAACGTCGAACTTCCACTGGCTGCCGTGCTGTTCTTTCTCGTTCAGCTCGCTCACCAGAGCGTTCACCCAGCGCGTCACGGTCTGCTCGTTGCTCAGATCGGCTTCGGTCAGGGTTGGCTGATAGACCAGTTCCTTCAGCAGGGCTTTTGGATAACGACGCTCCATACGGCCAATCATTTTCTGCGTGGCGTTGAACTCGGAGACCAGACGCTCCAGCGGCTCGCCTGCCAGTGCCGGAGCGCTGGAGTTCGCGTGCAGGGTTGCACCGTCAAGGGCGATCGCGATTTGGTACTGATCCATCGCGTCGTCATCTTTGATGTACTGTTCCTGCTTGCCTTTCTTCACCTTGTACAGAGGCGGCTGTGCAATGTAGACGTGGCCACGCTCAACGATTTCAGGCATCTGACGATAGAAGAAGGTCAACAGCAGCGTACGGATGTGCGAGCCGTCGACGTCCGCATCGGTCATGATGATGATGCTGTGATAGCGCAGCTTGTCCGGGTTGTACTCATCGCGGCCAATGCCGCAGCCCAGCGCGGTGATGAGCGTCGCCACTTCCTGGGAAGAGAGCATCTTGTCGAAGCGCGCTTTCTCAACGTTGAGGATTTTACCCTTCAGCGGCAGAATCGCCTGGTTTTTACGGTTACGGCCCTGCTTCGCAGAACCGCCCGCGGAGTCCCCTTCCACAAGGTACAGTTCGGACAACGCCGGGTCGCGTTCCTGACAGTCAGCCAGCTTGCCCGGCAGGCCCGCTAAGTCCAGCGCGCCTTTACGACGGGTCATCTCACGGGCTTTACGCGCCGCTTCACGGGCACGCGCCGCATCGATAATTTTGCCCACAACGATTTTCGCGTCGTTCGGGTTTTCCAGCAGGTACTCGCTCAGCAGTTCGTTCATCTGCTGCTCAACCGCTGATTTCACCTCGGAAGAGACCAGCTTGTCTTTGGTCTGTGAGGAGAACTTCGGATCCGGCACCTTAACGGAAACAACGGCAATCAGGCCTTCACGGGCGTCGTCACCGGTGGCGCTGACTTTAGCTTTTTTGCTGTAGCCTTCTTTGTCCATGTAGGCGTTCAGGGTACGGGTCATCGCCGCGCGGAAGCCCGCAAGGTGAGTACCGCCGTCACGCTGTGGAATGTTGTTGGTGAAGCAGTAGATGTTTTCCTGGAAACCATCGTTCCACTGCAGCGCCACTTCCACGCCGATACCGTCTTTTTCGGTGGAGAAGTAGAAGATATTCGGGTGAATTGGCGTTTTGTTCTTGTTCAGATACTCAACGAACGCCTTGATACCGCCTTCGTAGTGGAAGTGGTCTTCTTTGTTGTCACGCTTGTCGCGCAGGCGAATCGATACGCCGGAGTTCAGGAACGACAGTTCACGCAGGCGTTTCGCCAGGATGTCGTACTCGAATTCGGTGACGTTAGTGAAGGTTTCGAGGCTCGGCCAGAAACGCACCATGGTACCGGTTTTGTCGGTATCGCCGGTAACGGCCAGCGGGGCTTCAGGCACGCCGTGCTGGTAAATCTGACGGTGAATTTTGCCTTCGCGCTGGATGACCAGCTCCAGCTTCTGCGACAGGGCGTTAACTACGGAAACGCCTACACCGTGCAGGCCGCCGGAAACTTTATAGGAGTTATCGTCGAACTTACCGCCTGCGTGCAGAACGGTCATGATCACTTCCGCAGCGGATACGCCCTCTTCCGGGTGAATACCGGTTGGGATGCCACGGCCATCATCGGTGACGGAGACGGAGTTGTCAGCATGGATGGTGACCACGATGTCTTTACAGTGACCCGCGAGCGCTTCGTCGATAGCGTTATCTACCACCTCGAATACCATGTGGTGCAGACCGGTGCCGTCATCCGTGTCGCCGATATACATACCCGGGCGCTTACGCACCGCATCCAGCCCTTTCAGGACTTTGATACTGGAGGAGTCATAAGAATTCGACATCAACGTTTCTCGCTCATTTCAACTTGGGTTAATCCGTTATTTTACCCTTTTCCACGGTAAACATCTTCGAATTTTCGTCCGACATGTCCATAACGTGTTCAGCGCTTATGGCGCTGACGAAAACCTGCGACTGCGTGGCTTTTAAGCGGCTGGCAAGCAGCCCGCGCCGCGCGTCGTCAAGTTCCGAGGCAAAATCATCTATCAGGTACAGGCAGCGCCGCCCGCTCTCGCGGGTGAGGAACTCCCCCTGCGCCAGGCGCAGCGCGCACATCAGGAGCTTGAGCTGCCCGCGCGACAGCGTGTCTTCCACCGGCGCACCGTCGGCACGAATGCGAAAATCCGCCTTGTGCGGGCCGTGCGCGGTGTAGGTCAACATGCGGTCGCGCTCAAAGCTTCTCTCTAACACCTCGGCATAATCCGTCTCTTTCTCCCAGCCTCGCTGGAAGGAGAAGGTGAGAGAGAACTCGGGTAAAAACTGTTTGCAGGTGCCGGCCATGTCTTCGGCGATACCCGCGCTGTATTCGGCACGCCAGTTGCTGATTTGTTCCGCGAGAGGGATTAACTCCATGTCCCACGGACGCAGCTGGGCGTAACGGGTAACCTGGCGCAACGCGGCGTTACGCTGCTTGAGCAGACGCTTCAGGTTGCTCCAGGCGTTAAAGAAACCGGCTTCGTTGTGAAAGCATCCCCAGTCGAGGAACGCTCTTCTGTATTTGGGGCCGCCGTTGAGTAAAGTAAACCCCTCCGGCGTAATCAGCTGCATCGGCATCAGCAGCGCCAGCTCCGCCACTTTATGGCCGTCGGTGCCGTCGATGCGCACCTTGCTGTCGCCCTGCTTGTCTTTGGTCAGGCCGATGGAGGTTTCCCGCTCTGCGCCCTGCAAACGTCCGTGCAGAACAAAGGATTCCTGCTCGTGGCGAATGACGCGACCAATCTGCAAACTGCGAAACGCCCGACCGTGGCCGAGCGTATAGATGGCTTCCAGCACGCTGGTTTTGCCGCTGCCGTTCGCGCCAACCAGGAAGTTAAAGCCGGGGGATAAAGCGAGATCCGCGCTTTCGATATTGCGAAAGTCACGGATCAACAGACGGGTGAGCGACATTACAGTCTCATTGGCATGACAACATAAGCAGCCGACTGTGATGCGGCATCTTCAATCTGTACGCTCGAAACGGAGTCGGTCAGCAGGATGCGCACGTTCTCGCATTTCAGTGCATTGAGCACATCCAGCACGTAGCTGACGTTAAAGCCGATTTCCATCTCAGCCCCGGCGTAGGTGACGTCCAGAATCTCTTCTGCCTCTTCCTGCTCCGGGTTATTAGCGGTGATTTTGATCTGGTTTTCACTCACGTAAAGGCGCACGCCGCGGAATTTCTCGTTAGAGAGGATCGCGGCACGGGCAAACGCCTGCTTGAGGCTATCGCAGCCCGCTTCCAGCGTTTTGTCCGGGTTCTTCGGCAACACGCGGCGATAATCCGGGAAACGGCCGTCAACCAGCTTCGATGTGAAGACAAAATCGCCCACGTGCGCGCGGATGTTATTGCTGCCGATCTGCACGCGCAGCGGCGTGTCGCCACCGTCGAGCATACGCATCAGCTCAATCACCCCTTTACGCGGCACGATCACCGAATGGTTTGGCAGTGAGTCGCCAATCGGCATAGAACAGACCGCCAGACGGTGGCCGTCGGTAGCCACGGTACGCAGCTCTTCACCTTCGGTTTCGAACAGCATGCCGTTTAAGTAGTAACGAACGTCCTGATGCGCCATGGAGAACTGCGTGGCTTCAATCAGACGCTTCATCGTCGCCTGCGGCAGGGTGAATTCCACTTCACTCTGCCAGTCGTCCAGGTTCGGGAAGTCTGCAGCTGGCAGCGTGGAGAGCGAGAAACGGCTGCGGCCAGAGCGCACCAGCATGCGGTCGCCTTCCAGCTGCACGGCGATTTCAGCGCCTTCCGGCAGCCCGCGGCAGATATCAAAGAATTTACGTGCCGGAACCGTGGTCGCGCCCGCGTCGTGCGGCTGCGTCAGCGTAACGCGCGCGATCATTTCCATTTCCAGATCTGTACCGGTCAGCGACAGCGTACCGTCCGCGACCTGAAGCAGCAGGTTTCCGAGAATAGGCAGCGTTGGGCGGCCGCCTAATGGGCCACTCACCTGTTGCAGCGGTTTTAATAAATGTTCACGTTCAACGGTAAATTTCATAGCGTCACGATGATAATGTTCTGATTAGATTGGAAAAATCTTCTTTTATGTCGTGGCTTTCTTCGCGTAACTGCTCAATCTTGCGACAAGCGTGCAGCACGGTCGTATGGTCACGGCCACCAAACGCATCGCCGATTTCCGGCAGACTGTGGTTGGTTAACTCCTTTGCCAGCGCCATCGCCATCTGACGCGGACGCGCCACCGAGCGGGAACGACGTTTAGACAGTAAATCTGCCACTTTGATCTTGTAGTACTCAGCCACCGTCTTTTGAATATTGTCGATAGTGACCAGTTTTTCCTGCAATGCCAGCAAATCACGCAGCGCTTCACGCACAAAATCGATGGTGATCGCACGACCGGTAAAGTTGGCATTGGCGATAACGCGGTTCAGCGCCCCTTCCAGCTCACGCACGTTGGAGCGCAGACGCTTGGCAATGAAGAACGCCACTTCACCCGGCAGGCGAATATCGTTCTCATCGGCTTTCTTCATCAGGATCGCAACGCGGGTTTCCAGCTCCGGTGGCTCGATCGCCACGGTCAGGCCCCAGCCGAAGCGGGATTTCAGACGATCTTCAACGCCGTTGATCTCTTTTGGATAACGATCCGAGGTCAAAATGATCTGCTGATTACCTTCCAGCAGGGCGTTGAAGGTGTGGAAAAATTCTTCCTGCGATCGTTCTTTATTGGCAAAGAACTGGATGTCATCGATCAGCAGCGCGTCAACGGAACGGTAGTAGCGTTTAAACTCTTCGATCGCATTGTTTTGCAGGGCTTTTACCATGTCCTGAACGAAGCGCTCGGAGTGCATATACACCACTTTCGCGTTAGGCTTGCGGGCCATAATGCCGTTACCTACCGCATGCAGCAGGTGGGTTTTACCGAGACCCGTGCCGCCATAGAGGAACAGCGGGTTGTAGGCACCGCCGGGGTTATCCGCAACCTGACGGGCCGCCGCGCGCGCCAGCTGGTTCGACTTACCTTCAACGAAGTTATCGAACGTGTGTTTCACGTTAACGTTAGAGCGATAGGTTGGCTCTGCGGGGGCAGGGACGTTATCCCAGCCCTGACGAGCGGGTGCGACGCGAGGTGCCGGAGCCGGAACAGCCTGAGCAGGCGCGGCTACATTTACGGTTTCACGAACGGTTTGGGTGACCGGCTTTGTGCCCACTTCAAAACGCAGCTGTGGGACATCTGACCCGCAGAAATCGTTCAGCAGACCATTGATGTTATTAAGGTATTTGTCCCTTACCCAATCGAGCACAAAACGGTTTGGCGCATACAAAGCCAGCGTGTTATCGCTCAGCTCCGCCTGCAACGGGCGGATCCACATACTGAATTCTGTGGCTGGTAACTCATCCTGCAATCGGGCAAGACACTGCTGCCAAAGCGAAAGTGACACGGCGGACTCCACTCGAACAATAAAAGAAAACTATTGAATATTCATGATTGTTGGCGCACATCGACATGACCCTGTGTAAAGGGGGACGTGCGAATTGCTATCTGCAATTTATCCTGACCAGGATCCTGGGATCCCGATCGGGACCGCGGATCATAGCGTAAACTGAGCCAGAGATCTTCTGTTTCTCACAGATTCTTCCCGATTTATCCACAGGAAGATCCGAAACCGGGTAAGTGTAAACGATCCTGGCGCGAGTGCCCCGCGATTTAGCCCGCATATTGGAAAATTTAATGAGCAACGACAATTTATTGCTTAAATGATCTAACGAAGATCCGGGACGATCCTTGCGCTTTGTTGGCGAGGCCGTATAATCCTCGACCCGGCGCGTGATGCTCATCTTCCTGCGTCGTCCGTTGCTCATTTTCCACGCGAAATCGTGCGGAAATACGCGGGAAATAAGGAAAGAGAATTGACTCCGGAGTGTACAATTATTACAATCCGGCCTCTTTAATCACCCACGGCTTCGGCGTCCGTCATTCGAAACTCGGTCGGGCATCCGCAAAAGTCATGAATTTTTTCAAGTTTAGGTAGAAATCGCCATGAAACGCACTTTTCAACCGTCTGTACTGAAGCGCAACCGTTCTCACGGCTTCCGTGCTCGTATGGCTACTAAAAATGGTCGTCAGGTTCTGGCACGTCGTCGTGCTAAAGGCCGCGCTCGTCTGACCGTTTCCAAGTAATAAAGCTAACCCCTGAGTGGTTAAGCTAGCATTTCCCAGGGAGTTACGTTTGTTAACTCCCACTCATTTCACTTTCGTCTTCCAGCAGCCACAACGGGCTGGCACGCCGCAAATCACCATTCTCGGCCGCCAAAATTCGCTGGGGCATCCCCGCATCGGTCTCACAGTCGCTAAGAAAAACGTTAAGCGTGCGCATGAACGCAACCGGATTAAACGTCTGACGCGTGAAAGCTTCCGTTTACGTCAGCACGAACTGCCTTCTATGGATTTCGTGGTGGTGGCTAAAAAGGGGGTTGCCGACCTCGATAACCGTGCTCTCTCGGAAGCGTTGGAAAAATTATGGCGCCGCCACTGTCGCCTGGCTCACGGGTCCTGATAGCCCTCATTCGGGTCTATCAACGCCTGATTAGTCCGCTACTCGGGCCGCACTGCCGTTTCACACCAACATGCTCAAGCTATGGAATTGAGGCATTGCGCAGGTTTGGAGTGATAAAAGGCAGTTGGTTGACGGTGAAACGCGTATTAAAATGCCACCCTTTACACCCCGGTGGAGACGACCCCGTCCCCCCAGGACCTTTTGATACCAGAGAACACTAACGATGGATTCGCAACGCAATCTTCTTATCATCGCTTTGTTGTTCGTGTCTTTCATGATCTGGCAGGCATGGGAGCAGGATAAAAATCCTCAACCCCAGCAGCAGACCACGCAGACTACGACCACCGCAGCGGGTAGCGCCGCCGACCAGGGCGTACCGGCCAGTGGCCAGGGGAAACAGATTACGGTTAAGACCGATGTGCTTGAGCTGACTATCAACACCCGTGGTGGTGATGTTGAGCAGGCGCTGCTGTTGACCTACCCGAAAGAGCTGAAGTCTAACGAACCGTTCCAGTTACTGGAAACCACACCGGAGTTCCTGTATCAGGCGCAGAGCGGCCTGACCGGTCGTGATGGCCCGGATAACCCGGCTAACGGCGCGCGTCCACTGTATAACGTCGACAACGACACCTTTGTGCTGGCTGACGGCCAGAACGAACTCGTTATCCCGATGACCTACACCGACGCGGCAGGCAACACCTTCACCAAAACCTTCACTCTGAAACGCGGTGAGTATGCGGTGAACGTGGGCTACAGCGTACAAAACACCGGTGCGAAACCGCTGGAACTGTCTACCTTCGGTCAGCTGAAGCAGTCCATCAATCTGCCTTCTCACCGTGACACCGGAAGCAGCAACTTTGCGCTGCATACCTTCCGTGGCGCGGCGTACTCCACGCCTGACGCGAAGTACGAGAAATACAAATTCGACACCATTGCCGATAACGAAAACCTGAACGTCAGCTCCAAAGGCGGTTGGGTAGCAATGCTGCAACAGTATTTCGCAACGGCATGGATCCCAAATAACGACGGTACCAATAACTTCTACACCGCGAACCTGGGCAACGGTATTGCAGCCATCGGCTATAAATCACAGCCGGTTCTGGTTCAGCCGGGTCAAACCGGTAAGCTGGCAAGCACCCTGTGGGTCGGCCCGGAAATCCAGGACAAAATGGCAGCCGTCGCGCCGCACCTGGATCTGACCGTGGATTACGGCTGGTTGTGGTTCATCTCTCAGCCGCTGTTTAAGCTGCTGAAGTTCATCCACAGCTTCCTGGGTAACTGGGGCTTCTCCATCATCGTTATCACCTTCATCGTTCGTGGCATCATGTACCCGCTGACCAAAGCGCAGTACACCTCCATGGCGAAGATGCGCATGCTGCAGCCGAAGATTCAGGCGATGCGTGAGCGTCTGGGCGATGACAAACAGCGTCAGAGCCAGGAAATGATGGCCCTGTATAAAGCAGAAAAAGTGAACCCGTTGGGTGGTTGCTTCCCGCTGCTGATTCAGATGCCAATCTTCCTTGCGCTGTACTACATGCTGATGGGTTCCGTTGAGCTGCGCCACGCGCCGTTCGCCCTGTGGATCCATGACCTGTCCGCACAGGACCCGTACTACATCCTGCCGATCCTGATGGGTGTGACGATGTTCTTCATCCAGAAGATGTCGCCGACCACCGTGACCGACCCGATGCAGCAGAAGATCATGACCTTTATGCCGGTCATCTTCACCGTGTTCTTCCTGTGGTTCCCGTCAGGTCTGGTGCTGTACTATATCGTCAGCAACCTGGTGACCATCATCCAGCAGCAGCTGATTTACCGTGGTCTGGAAAAACGTGGCCTGCATAGCCGCGAAAAGAAAAAGTCCTGATTCGGTAAGTTAACGCTAAAATAAGGGCGGTCGATTGACCGCCTTTTTTTATTTGTATTGAACGAGACCAACCATGAGCCATAACGACACTATCGTCGCCCAGGCAACCCCACCGGGACGCGGTGGTGTAGGCATTCTGCGTATCTCCGGCCTGAAGGCGCGCGAGGTGGCCGAAGCGGTGCTGGGTAAACTGCCAAAGCCGCGCTACGCTGATTACCTGCCGTTTAAAGATGCGGACGGCACGCCGCTGGACCAGGGCATTGCGCTGTGGTTCCCCGGCCCGAACTCCTTCACCGGCGAAGACGTGCTGGAGCTGCAGGGCCACGGCGGCCCGGTTATCCTCGACCTGCTGTTAAAACGTATTCTGACCCTGCCTGGCCTGCGCATTGCGAAGCCGGGCGAGTTCTCCGAACGTGCTTTCCTCAACGACAAGCTCGACCTGGCGCAAGCAGAAGCGATTGCAGACCTGATCGACGCCAGTTCGGAACAGGCGGCACGCTCCGCGCTTAACTCGCTGCAGGGGGCATTCTCCGCACGCGTAAATCATCTTGTGGAAGCACTTACTCACCTCAGGATCTACGTGGAGGCGGCTATCGATTTCCCGGACGAGGAAATCGACTTCCTCTCTGACGGTAAAATCGAAGCCCAGCTCAACCAGGTGATGAACGATCTCGACGCCGTGCGTGCCGAAGCGCGCCAGGGCAGCCTGCTGCGTGAAGGGATGAAGGTGGTCATTGCTGGTCGCCCTAACGCCGGGAAATCGAGCCTGCTGAACGCTCTGGCAGGCCGTGAAGCGGCGATCGTCACCGACATTGCCGGCACCACCCGCGACGTACTGCGCGAGCATATCCACATCGACGGGATGCCGCTGCATATCATTGATACCGCGGGCCTGCGCGATGCCAGCGATGAAGTGGAACGCATCGGTATCGAACGCGCCTGGCAGGAGATCGAGCAGGCCGACCGCGTACTGTTTATGGTCGACGGCACCACGACCGACGCCGTTGACCCGGCGGAGATCTGGCCGGACTTTATCGCCCGTCTGCCGGCCAAACTGCCGATCACCGTGGTGCGTAACAAAGCAGATGTTACCGGCGAAACGCTGGGTATCAGCGATGTGAATGGTCACTCACTGATTCGCCTGTCGGCGCGTACGGGTGAAGGCGTGGACGACCTGCGCAACCATCTCAAGCAGAGCATGGGCTTTGATACCAGTATGGAAGGCGGCTTCCTGGCGCGTCGTCGTCACCTGCAGGCGCTGGAAGAGGCGGCGAACCACCTTGTTCAGGGGAAAGCGCAGCTGATCGGCGCGTGGGCGGGCGAGCTGCTGGCGGAAGAGCTGCGTCTGGCGCAGCAGAATCTGAGCGAGATCACCGGGGAGTTTACGTCGGACGATCTGCTGGGAAGGATTTTCTCAAGCTTCTGTATCGGTAAATAGTTCCCGCTAATCAATGGTGATTTCCTCTCAGGAAATCACCATTGTCCAAATGGCAACTCGCCTAATCCCTTTTCACCCCCTATCCTGCATGCCTGCATCTATGGGGGGTTTATGGCGCGTTTTCTGTTTTGTAGTTTCGCATTAGTTCTTCTTTATCCGTCCGGCATTGATATGTATCTGGTGGGATTACCGCACATCGCACGCGATCTGGGTGCCAGCGAAGCGCAGCTGCACATCGCGTTTTCGGCCTACCTCGCGGGGATGGCGTCGTCGATGGTCTTTGCCGGGAAAATTGCGGATAAGGCAGGCCGTCAGCCCGTCGCGATAACCGGTGCCATCATCTTTGCCCTAGCCTCTCTTCTCTGCTCACAGGCGCAGAACAGCACCGTGTTCCTGGCAGGACGGTTCATCCAGGGCATTGGTGCCGGTGGCTGCTACGTGGTGGCGTTTGCGATTTTGCGCGACACCTTAAGCGCCCAGCGCCGCGCTAAAGTGCTTTCGATGCTGAACGGCATTACCTGCATCATCCCGGTGCTGGCTCCGGTCGTGGGCTATCTGATCATGCTGAAATTCCCGTGGCAGAGCCTGTTCTGGACCATGGCGGCCATGGGCACGCTGGTGTTTATCCTGTCGATCGCCGTGCTGAAAGAGACCCACCCGGGCTCGCAGAATTCCAGCCATACCGCAACCATTCATCCGGCAGAGAAGCTTCTCAACCGCTTTTTCCTCAGCCGTCTGGCTGTGACGACCTTAAGCGTGGCGGTGATCCTGACGTATGTAAACGTTTCCCCGGTGTTGCTGATGGAGACCATGGGTTTCGATCGCGGTGAGTATTCAACGGTGATGGCATTAACCGCGATGGTTAGTATGGCCGTTTCGTTTTCGACGCCGTTTGCGCTAAATGTTTTCAGCCAACGTACATTGATGCTGACCTCACAGGTTTTATTCCTCGCCGCAGGCGCGATCCTGGCGACCACCAGCTCACATGCGGTGATGCTGGTGGGCATTACCCTCATCTGTGCTGGGTTCTCGGTTGGCTTTGGCGTGGCGATGAGTCAGGCGCTCGGCCCGTTCTCGCTGCGGGCAGGCGTGGCAAGCTCGGTGCTGGGGATCGCACAGGTCTGCGGCTCGTCTCTGTGGATATGGCTGGCGGCAGTCATCGGACTTAACGCGCTCAATATGCTGATCGGGATACTGATTGCCTGTAGCATGGTCTGCATCACCTTACTTATGGTCATCCGGCCCGCGGCACACTATGAAGAAGCCCATCAGCAGTCTCGATCTTAACCTGTTGCTTTGCCTGCAGCTTTTGCTGCAGGAGCGCAGCGTCACCAAAGCTGCGAAGCGGATGAACGTGACGCCGTCGGCGGTGAGCAAATCGCTGGCCAAGCTGCGCGACTGGTTTGACGACCCGCTGTTTGTCAAAACGCCGTTAGGGCTGCTGCCCACCCCGCTGACGGTCAGCCTGGAGCAGGATCTGGCCGACTGGATGCAAATCGGCAACCAGATCCTCGACAAATTCCACCATGATTCGCCAGGCGGGCTAACGTTCGTGCTGGCCGCCGAAACGCCGCTGATGCTCATCCGCTTTAACACCCTGCTGGAGCAAGTAAATCAGCGTTATCCGCAGGCGACGGTGAAGGTGCGTCACTGGGATTACGACTCACTGGACGCCATTACGCGCGGGGAAGTGGACGTTGGCTTCACCGGTCGTGAAACGCACCCGCGCTCGCGTGAACTGCTGAAGCTGATGCCGTGGTTTATCGACTACGAAATCCTGTTTAGCGACCGCCCTTGCGTCTATTTACGCGAGGACCATCCCGCTCTGCAGGAGGAGTGGAATCTGGAGACCTTCCTGCGCTATCCCCATATCAGTATCTTCTGGGAACGGAGCGACACCTGGGCGCTGGATGAGGTGCTAAAAGAGATGGGGCGGGAGAGAAACATTGCCATGTGTTTGCCGGGCTTTGAGCAGTCGATGTTTATGGCGGCACAGCCCGGCCATAACTATATCGCCACGGCTCCCCATTACTGTCGCCACTACAATGAACTCCACCAGCGGAAGCTGATCGCGCTTCCTATTCCCATTGACGAAGCGCAGGCTGAAAAGCTGACCGTTCCCTTCACGCTAATCTGGCATAAACGGAACAGCCATAATCCGAAAATTCTCTGGCTGCGGGAAACCATCAAGGCGTTGTACGGTGGCAGCGATCCAATTTTTGCCTAAGAAAATGTAAAGTTCGGCCCTCAGGCTTCTTTTACTCCTATTTACTGATTAAAACAGGAGTCAAGTTAAGCGATAATCATGTAACCGTTTAACCGATTACGACCATTATCAAGGAGCGAAAAATGGCAACGCACTTTGCAAGAGGGATACTTACAGAAGGACGTCTCGTATCGGCAAGACTCTCTTCAGCCTGTCACAGTGAGGCACTCAAACTCCCCGAACACCGCAGGACGCGGTTTTTAGCCTCCAGAGCGCTTCTCGCAGAACTGCTGTTTATGCTGTACGGCACCAGCGAACTGCCCGAGATCGTCACGCAACCAGAAGGCCGACCGGTCTTTGCCGACCCGGAACTCCCCCGTTTTTCTATTGCCTATACGGGGAATATCATTGGCGTGGCGCTGACCACCGAAGGCGATTGCGGGCTGGATATGGAACTTCAGCGTGCGACGCGGGGGTTTCATGGCGCAAGCCCGCACGATGACTACCCGCTTTCCAGCAATGAAAAGCTGTGGGTACGCAACCAGAACGATCCTGTTGAAGCCCGAGCCCAGCTCATCACCCTGCGCCAGAGCATTCGCAAGCTCTGCGGATGCGCTTCAGACGACGCCAGCCTGTTGCAATTGTTGCCGGGCTCCGGACGCCTGCGTGCCGCTAAAGCCACGCTTGTAGAGGCGCTCAGCGATGCAGAAGATGTGTTGATATGGTCTGTTGCAGTCAGCCCTGCCATCGAACGGCTAAAGATTTGGGAATTTGACAGCAAAGAGGGATGGAGTAGCCTTCCGGATGTGCCCGAGCGCGCCAACGAGCCCGCCGCACGCCTGATGCGTTTAACCAGTTTACCGGCAGAAAAAGCATTTACCCATAGCTGATCCAATCAGGGTCATCATGATGAAACAGGAGTAATCATGTCTGATACGTTGAAAGTAGTTACGTTACTGGGAAGCCTGCGCAAAGGTTCATTTAACGGAATGGTTGCCCGCACGCTGCCGCAGCTGGCCCCGGCAGGTATGGAAATTAGCGCCCTGCCATCTATTGGCGATATCCCGCTTTATGATGCAGATGTCCAGCAGGAAGAAGGGTTCCCGCAGAGCGTTGAGGCACTGGCAGAGCAAATTCGCCAGGCCGACGGCGTGGTCATTGTCACGCCGGAGTATAACTACTCGGTTCCGGGTGGCCTGAAGAACGCCATCGACTGGCTGTCTCGTTTACCGGAGCAGCCGCTGTCCGGCAAACCGGTGCTGATCCAGACCAGCTCAATGGGCGCGATTGGCGGCGCGCGCTGCCAGTACCATCTGCGCCAGATCCTGGTGTTCCTCGATGCGATGGTGATGAACAAACCGGAATTTATGGGCGGTGTGATTCAGAACAAGGTCGACCCGCAAACGGGTGAAGTGGTGGATCAGAGCACGCGTGACCATCTCTCTGGCCAGCTAACGGCGTTTGGGGATTATATTAAGCGGGTGAAGGCGTAAGATCACTGCGGCCTGATGCCCTCACCCTGGCCCTCTCCCACGGGGAAAGGGAACAAACACTAAAGCCCTTTTCGAAGAAAAGGGCTTGCTGTTTATTTGGCGTCGATAAACACAATCTTCAGCACAAACAGCAGCGCCACGACAATCACGCATGGGCTGAGGTCGCGGAAGCGGCCGGTACCGATCTTCATTACGCAGTAAGAGATAAAGCCCAGCGCGATACCTTCGGTGATTGAGAAGCTGAACGGCATCATCACGGCGGTAATAAAGGCCGGCACCGCTTCGGTTAAATCTTCCCACTTCACGCGCGCCAGGCTCGACGTCATCAGCACACCCACGTAAATCAGTGCGCCGGCTGCCGCATACGGTGGAACCATACCCGCCAGCGGAGAGAGGAAAATCACCAGCAGGAACAGGATACCTACCACCACCGCCGTCAGGCCTGTACGGCCGCCCACGGAGACGCCGGAAGAGGATTCAATGTAAGCGGTAACAGACGAGGTGCCAATGAAAGAACCCGCCACGGAAGAGATACTATCCACATACAGCGCCTGCTTCATGCGCGGGAATTTGCCTTTCTCGTCCGCCAGACCCGCTTTATCGGTCACGCCAATCAGCGTACCGGAGGAGTCAAACAGGTTGACCAGCATGAAGGAGAAGATCACGCCCGCCAGGCCCAGGTTCAGGGAGCCCGCCAGGTCAACATGGCCAATCACGGTAGAGACGCTCGGTGGCGCAGAGACGATGCCGTTATAGTGAACGTCACCCAGCATCCAGCCCAGCAGGGTGGTCACCACGATGGACACCAGCACCGCCGCATGAATGTTGCGGGAGGCCAGGATCGCGATGATAAAGAAGCCCAGCACGCCCAGCAGCACGTTATGAGAGGTCAGATTGCCGATGCTCACCAGCGTTTCAGGGTTCGCCACGATCACACCGGCGTTTTTCAGCCCCATCATGCCGATGAACAGACCGATACCGCTGGTGATACCCACGCGCAGGCTCACAGGAATGTTCGCAATCATCCAGTAACGCACGCGGAAAATGGTCAGCAGCAGCAGGCCAATAGCGCCCCAGAAGATGGCACCCATGCCAACCTGCCACGGCAGACCCATCGCCTGAACTACCACGAACGCGAAGAACGCATTCAGGCCCATTGCCGGTGCCAGCGCAACCGGCAGGTTAGCGAACACGCCCATCAGGATGCTGCCAAGCGCCGCAATCAGACAGGTGGTTACAAAGACGGCGCTGGTGTCCATGCCAGCGACGCCCAAAATTTGCGGGTTCACAAAAACGATATAGACCATCGTCAGGAAGGTGGTGAAACCGGCGATCACTTCGGTGCGTGCCGTTGTGCCGTGCTCGCGCAGTTTAAACACGCGCTCAAGCAGACCCTGACCAGATGTCTGGGTAGTGTGTTGTTGACTCATCATCAATTTCCGAACAAGGAGGGAAAATTCGTCGCTATCCTATACCAAAATGCGACAATAGTGGCGGTTACGTGATACTTTTTTCATTGATTTTGCTTATACGGCAACGATTGCGTCCCGGCGAACTGCCGTACGAAAACGTTAAACTTGTTAAAAGGGAAAGGCATGTCCGGAATTGAAGCGGTATTTTTCGACTGCGACGGTACGCTGGTCGACAGTGAGGTCATTTGTTCCCGCGCGTATGTCACCATGTTCCAGGAATTTGGCATTACGCTGGAACTCGAAGAGGTGTTCAAACGCTTTAAGGGCGTAAAGCTCTACGAGATTATCGACATCATTAACAAAGAACACGGTGTCAGTCTGGCAAAAGCGGATCTGGAACCGGTGTACCGCGCCGAGGTCGCACGCCTGTTCGATTCTGAGCTGGAGGTCATTGCCGGTGCAAACGCGCTGCTGGATGCAATGACGGTGCCGATCTGTGTGGTCTCCAACGGCCCGGTCAGCAAAATGCAGCACTCGCTCGGCAAGCTTGAGATGCTGCACCATTTCCCGGAAAAACTGTTCAGCGGCTACGATATCCAGCGCTGGAAGCCAGATCCGGCGCTGATGTTCCATGCGGCAAACGCGATGAACGTCAACGTGAAGAACTGCATTCTGGTGGATGACTCGTCTGCGGGCGCGCAGTCGGGGATTGATGCGGGGATGGAGGTGTTTTACTTCTGTGCCGATCCGCACAACAGGCCGATCGATCATCCAAAAGTAACGACCTTTACCGATCTGGCGCAGTTGCCAGCGTTGTGGAAGGCGCGCGGATGGGATATTACTCGCTGAGTTTTCCCCTCACCCCAGGGGCTGAGGAATCCCCAGTAATTTATAAGCAGAAGCAGTAACTTTGTTTCAGAACGAGTTAAGGCTTTCAGCGAT
>NZ_JBGKEC010000004.1:0-495534 GCF_041399405.1 Enterobacter sp. KB-280D8 | reverse complement strand
GATGCCAAAAATGCCGGGAGACGGCTTCGCCTTACCCGGCCAGGAACCGTAGGACCGGTAAAAACAGTACCATCCGGCAATGCAGACCGCACGATCCCACGGCAAAGAGAAGCAAGAATATAAAGAAGGGATTTATAAACGCAGAAAAGCAAAAACCCAGCCATAGGCTGGGTTCTTTAAATAGTGGTGCCCGGACTCGGAATCGAACCAAGGACACGGGGATTTTCAATCCCCTGCTCTACCGACTGAGCTATCCGGGCAACGGAGCGCATTAAACCGCAATCGCGCCTTATCGTCAACATTATTTCAGGAAAAGCTGTTCAACTGCTTAAGTTTGCGGCAATCTGTTCGTTTTCGCCGTGAAAATGCACAAATCTTCCAGACAATACCAGCCTGTGAGGCAATGCTGATAACAACAGGAGGGCAGTATGGCAAAAGACTGGCTTGAGCTCCGTCAGCATGCGGATACCGGTATTGAAACGATTAAAGCGCACTTCGAAGGCCATGCCTTCGATCCCCACTGGCACGATAGCTATCTGGTGGGGATTACCCTTTCAGGCACCCAGCAGTTCCACTGTCGTCGCGAACGTCACCGCAGCCATCCGGGTGATGCGTTCTTACTGGAGCCGGGTGAAATTCACGACGGCGACGCGCCTGTGGAAGGGGGCTTTACCTATCTGACCTTCTATCTTGACGAGCAATGGCTGACGCGCACCCTCCGGGGATTATATGAAGCCACGCCGGACCGCTACTCGCTTCACTTTGCTCAAACGCTAACGCGAGAACCTCAGCTGGTCCGTTCTATCGGCGAGACGTTTAACGCGCTGCATAGCGATGAGATGAAAATTGTGCAGCAAAGCACAATGGATAAGCTGCTCTCTCAGATCACCTCCCATTGCCACTGGCGTAAGAAACTCCCGTCGCAGCTACAGAGCGCTGCCGTGGCGCACCGCGCACGTGACTATCTTTATGCGCATATCGGCGAGAACGTGGGGCTGTCAGACCTTGCGCGCGAGACGGGCACGGATCGCTTTACGCTGACGCGCTGTTTTAAGCGTGAGTTCAACCTGGCGCCGCACGCCTGGCTTATTCAGCTGCGTCTGGCAAAGGCGCGACAGCTGCTGGCGCACGGCGAGCAGCCTGTTAATGTCGCTACAGCGCTCGGCTTTGCAGACCAGAGCCATCTGGGACGCTGGTTCCAGCGCGCATACCGCATTTCCCCCGCCCACTACCGCCGGTTGTGCACAAACCTTCCAGACGTTTCCAGAAAATAACGGCACAGTGATGGCTCTAAGAAAAAAGGAGCCCCCTGTGAGCCTGATGCCTTATCTGCTGTTTGCCTTTGTCGCGTCGATAACGCCCGGTCCGACGAATATTCTTGTTCTCACCAACAGCCAGCACTTTGGCGTGAAAAATACCGTTGCCATTTTGGGGGGATGTATTACGGCGAGTCTGATTGTGCTGGTATCGGGTGCCGGCGCCGGGGAGGTGTTGCGCCAGTTTCCTCTGATACGCCAGGCAATGAGCTGGGCAGGCGTACTGTGGCTCACCTGGATGAGCTGGCAGCTGTATCGCGCACCTGCGGCGAATATTGCTGAGAAGGCGCCTCATCGTTTCACGGCGCAAGCCGCAGCGCTGCTGCAGCTGGTGAATCCGAAAACGTGGATGATGGCGCTGGCGGTAGTGAGTCTTTTTGCCCCCGTGAGCATTCACCCGTTAAGAGATATTGCGCTGATGGCGCTATGGTTCTTACTGATTTCTGTGATGTGTTTGATGTGCTGGGCGTGGCTGGGGAAGGCGGTAAGCCGGGTGTTTCGCACCACCGTGGCGATGGTGCGGTTTCAGCGCCTGATGGCGCTATGTCTTCTCATCTCTGCCTGGGCGGGCATGCTGGTCTAGGTCAACGCCCCACCCATACGACACTGGGCAAAGCGCAGAATGTCTTCCGCCAGACGGTGCGCCGTATCCACATCTGCCTGGCTACGGTTCACCAGCATGCGGCTCAAACAGCCCTCCAGTACGAGCTCCATCTGCTTAGCGACCATTGCCGGGTCATCCACTTCAAGCGTTGTCAGCAGTTCATGGGTGAAGTCATGCGCCGCACGTTTTTGCTGATCCGCCAGCTGGTGTATTGGATGGCCAGGATCGGGGTAAAACGTACAGGCAGCAATAAACAGGCAGCCCGGATAACGATTGTTGCTGACGCATTCTGTCAGGGCGGTGTAGCGTGCCAGCAGCTTTTGCTCAGCCGTCAGCTCTTCATTTAACATTAGCTGCCTGCGCCAGATATCCACCTGCTGGCTAAGATAGCGTAGGGCATCATAAAGCAGCGCCTCTTTATCCGGCCAGAAGCGCTTTAGCTCATCCAGAGGGTAATCGATACGGTCGGCTACCATCTCAAGCGTGGTGCTGGCGATCCCTTGAATATCAAGTAGTTGCAGGGCTTGTCCCAGTACGTCTTCGCGTTGCACGGTTGTCTCCTCCGCTATTCCCAACGGTATGTCCCGTCTAAAGTGTTGTTTACGGTTGGCGATTGCGCAAATGCGCGCTGAATGCCGTTGCATCCATAAACCCGGTTACACGCTGTTCTGGCTGCTCTTCCCCTTGTTCATTAAAGAACAGAATGGTCGGCAGCCCGAGCACGGTAAGGTGTTTAAGCAGGGCCTTATCCTGCGCATTGTTGGCCGTGACGTTTGCCTGGAACAACACCGTATCTTTCAGGGCGTTTTGCACCTGAGGATCGCTAAAGGTGTATTTTTCAAACTCTTTGCAGGCGACACACCAGTCGGCATAGAGATCGAGCATCACCGGTTTGCCTTTTGCCTGCGCCAGCGCGCTGTTGAGCTCATCGACGTTCTTAACGTGTATAAAGTTTAAATGTGCCTGCGTCTGGCCCACCGGCGAGCCGAACGCCCAGTCCTGAAGCGGACGCACACTCACC
This sequence comes from Enterobacter sp. KB-280D8, assembly GCF_041399405.1. NCBI lineage: Bacteria > Pseudomonadati > Pseudomonadota > Gammaproteobacteria > Enterobacterales > Enterobacteriaceae > Enterobacter > Enterobacter sp. KB-280D8. The sequence goes on along the minus strand of NZ_JBGKEC010000004.1, from coordinate 492,593 downwards.
AACGCGGCGGCGAGCAGGAGAATTTGCACCAGACGCATCCACGCTTTTTTGGCCCCCAGGCTGACGATAAACGCCCATGAGAAGAACGCCACGCCGAGCATGGCCCACAGGCGCAGACCCCACGTGTCACCAATAATACGCTCCAGCAGGAACACCGGGAGCGCCAGAATGACAAAGCCAAACGCGGTTTTCACCGTCTCCATCCACGGGCCGCTCTTCGGCAGCAGGCGGTTGCCAAATACCGTCACCAGAATCAGCGGCAGGCCCATACCGAGCGCATAGAGATACAGCGTACCGCCGCCGAGCCACATGTTTCCGCTCTGGGCAATGTACAGCAGGATAGCGCTGAGCGGCGCGGTGGTGCAGGGGGAGCAAATCAACCCGGCGATGGCACCCATTGCGAATACGCCGCCCGCGGAGCCACCCTGCTGGCGATTGCTCATCAGCGTTAAGCGGGTTTGCAGCGAAGAGGGCAGCTGCAGCGTGAACAGGCCAAACATCGACAGCGCCAGCAGGATAAATACGACGGACAGGCCGATAAGCACGTAAGGGTGCTGGAGCGCCGCCTGGAACTGTAGCCCGGCCGCGGCGACCACGAGCCCGAGCGCCGTGTAGGTGAGCGCCATACCCTGCACGTAGATAAACGCCAGCAGCAGGGCGCGGGCGGTAGAAAGACGCTGTTTGCCGCCCAGCACAATCCCGGAGATAAGCGGATACATCGGCAGCACACACGGGGTAAAGGCAATGCCGATGCCAATCAGTAAGGCCCAAAGCGCTGAGAAAGGAAGGTCGGAAGCAGCTTCGCCTTCACCCCTCATCCTGGCCCTCTCCCCTGAGGGGAGAGGGGAGGCAGCCGCTTTAACTTCACTAAGCGGAACGACCTTCGTTTCTGGTGGGTAGCAGAAGCCCGCATCGGCACAGCCCTGATACGTCACCGTCAGCGTGGCGTCTTTATCTGCCTGGTTCACCGTAACGGGCACGCTCAGGCGCTGGCGATAGATTTCACTTTTACCGTAGAACTCGTCCTCGTGCCACTCGCCAGCGGGCATCTGCAACGCGCCGACGCTAGCCTTTGCAGGCGTGATGCTGACCTGCTTGCGGTAGAGATAGTAGCCCTCTTTCACCTGCCAGGTCAGATTGAGATCGTGCTGGTTCTGCTGAAAATCGAAAACAAACGCCTGGTCGGCAGGAATAAAGTTTGAACGGCCGGGTGCGTCAAACAACCCGGCAAATACTGACGTGCTGCACAGCAGCAGGATCAGCGTAAAGAAGCGTTGAGCCATGAGAGATAGTCGTTATCGCCGTGGACCACTGGCAGCACCAGCAGCTCCGGGGTTTGGTAAGGATGATGAGACTTGAGGCAGTCAAGGAGCGCCTGCTGATTCGCCAGATTGGTTTTAAGTAACATCTGGACTTCATACTCCTGCTCCAGCTTGCCTTCCCAGTAATAGAGGGAGGTCGCGCCGGGGAGCAGCGTTACGCAGGCTGCCAGTTTTTCGGCCAGCACTTTGGCGGCGAGATCCTGGGCAGAGGCTTCATCAGGGGCGGTACACAGTACAACAACAGCATCAGGCGTGTTCACAAGTCGACCTTCTCATCACGAAAGTCTTCACTATATCACGCAAGGCGATTGGTCATTAATGAAACGGGCCGCAGAGCGGCCCGATTTTAACTATTTTTACAACGGCTAACCGTTTACAGCACAATGCCGCCGATGATAAAGCCGAGGACGACGCAAAGCGTAATCGCCACCACTCCCGGGATCAGGAACGCGTGGTTAAACACGTACTTACCGATGCGGGTTGAGCCGGTATCGTCCATCTCAACCGCCGCCAGCAGGGTTGGGTAGGTTGGCAGAACGAACAGCGCAGAAACGGCGGCAAAAGAGGCAATCGCCGTCAGCGGTGTGACGCCTAACATCAGTGCAGCAGGCATCAACGCTTTGGTGGTGGCGGCCTGGGAGTAAAGCAGCGTCGCGGCAAAGAACAGTACCACTGCCAGCAGCCACGGGTAGTTGTGCAGCAGGTCACCCGCCACGGTCTGGATATCGCTAATATGCGCTTTCACGAAGGTGTCACCGAGCCACGCCACGCCCAGTACGCACACGCAGGCGCTCATGCCGGACTTGAAGGTACTGGCGTTCAGCACTTCGCTGGTGTCGATTTTACAGGTGATGCTAATCAGCGTCGCAATGGTCAGCATGAACACCACAATCGCTTCGTTACGTGGCAGCACCGGGTTCTGAATCAGCCCCACAGTGTCGCTGATGGCGGTCGCGTAGAACATCACGGCGACAATACCGATCAGGAACAGCAGCACGGAGCGTTTCGCGTGCGGCTTCAGCTCGAAGACCTGACTACCGCGCAGGCTCACTTCACCTTTTGCCAGACGCTCCTGGTAAACCGGATCGTCTTTCAGCTCGGCGCCGAGGAAGTTACACAGCACGGCGGTAATCATCACCGCAATCAGCGTAACCGGAATACAGATCGCCAGCAGCGTCAGGTAGCTCACGCCCATTGGCTCAAGGACACCCGCGAAGAAGACTACGGCGGCAGAGATTGGCGACGCGGTAATGGCAATCTGAGACGCCACTACAGCAATAGAGAGCGGACGAGACGGGCGAATACCCTGCTCTTTTGCCACTTCAGTAATCACCGGCAGCGTGGAAAATGCCGTGTGGCCGGTTCCCGCGAGAATGGTCATAAACCAGGTCACCAGCGGGGCAAGGAAGGTTATATATTTCGGATGGCGGCGCAGCATGCGCTCCGCCAGGCTAACCAGGTAGTCCATACCGCCTGCGACCTGCATGGCCGCAATAGCAGCAATAACCGCCATGATGATTTCAATAACGTCAAAAGGGATTGCGCCGGGTTTAATCTGAAAGATAAGGGTAAGCACGAGCACCCCGAGGCCGCCGGCAAAACCAATGCCGATACCCCCGAGCCGCGCGCCCAAATAAATCGCCAACAGGACGATGACGAGTTCTGCTCCAAACATAAAGACCTGCCTTGCTTATTAACAAGTTGATATTGAATTGTTGTATTTAGGTAACGCCTAAAAAGAAAAAAGGCACGTCACTTGTGACGTGCCTTTCGGAAGCCTAGCCTGAACTGTTACTGTTCGCTTTCATCGGTATATCGTTTCGCTTTATATGCCGGGTGCATCAGGTTCTGGGCCGAGAAGATATCGTCCAGCTCAGCTTCGGTCAACAGCCCGCGCTCCAGCACGACTTCACGAACGCTCTTACCGGTTTCGGCACAAATCTTACCAACGATGTCGCCGTTGTGGTGGCCGATGAACGGGTTGAGGTAAGTGACGATCCCGATGGAGTTGTAAACATAACCTTCACAGACTTCTTTATTCGCCGTGATGCCGTTAATGCATTTTTCCAGCAGGTTGTAGCAGGCGTTGGTCAGGATGTGAATAGATTCAAACATCGCCTGGCCAATTACCGGCTCCATCACGTTCAGCTGCAGCTGACCCGCTTCAGAGGCCATGGTCACGGTTGTATCGTTACCGATGACTTTGAAGCACACCTGGTTCACCACTTCTGGCACAACCGGGTTCACCTTGGCTGGCATGATGGACGAACCGGCCTGCAGTTCTGGCAGGTTGATTTCGTTCAGGCCAGCGCGCGGACCGGAAGAGAGCAGGCGCAGGTCATTACAGATTTTGGACAGTTTCACCGCCAAACGTTTCAGGGCGCTGTGTACCATCACGTAGGCACCGCAGTCGGAGGTGGCTTCAATCAGGTCTTCCGCAGGCACAACCGGCAGGTTAGACACTTCCGCCAGCTTCTGAACCGCCAGCTGCTGATAGCCATCCGGGGTGTTCAGACGCGTACCGATGGCGGTTGCGCCCAGGTTCACTTCCAGCAGCAGCTCGGAGGTGCGCAGCAGGTTTTTAGTTTCTTCGTTCAGCAGCACGTTAAACGCGTGGAACTCCTGGCCCAGCGTCATTGGCACCGCGTCCTGCAGCTGGGTGCGACCCATTTTCAGGATGTCCTGGAACTCAACCGCTTTACGCTGGAAGCCATCACCCAGTTGGTTGATAGCATCTACCAGTTTCACTACAGAGGCATACACCGCGATACGGAAGCCGGTAGGGTAGGCGTCGTTGGTGGACTGACATTTGTTAACGTGGTCGTTCGGGTTCAGGTACTGGTATTCACCTTTCTGGTGACCCATCAGCTCCAGGCCAATGTTTGCCAGTACTTCGTTCGTATTCATGTTGACGGAGGTACCCGCGCCGCCCTGATAGACGTCAACCGGGAACTGGTCCATACATTTGCCGTTGTTCAGCACTTCATCGCAGGCAGCGATAATCGCGTTTGCCGCGCTTTTAGGAATGGTTTGCAGCTCTTTGTTCGCTAGCGCTGCGGCTTTCTTCACCATCACCATGCCACGGACAAACTCAGGGATGTCGCTGATTTTGCTGTTGCTGATGTAGAAGTTTTCAATCGCTCTCAGAGTGTGAACACCATAGTAGGCATCCGCTGGAACTTCCCTGGTACCCAACAAGTCTTCTTCGATACGAATGTTGTTTAACATGTGAACCTTCTTTTCAAGCTGCCGATGGATTGTACTAAACACACAGTATTTATGTGGTTTTGAATATTTTCTGGCCGACGATTATTCCCTCAATCAGCCAGATGTTCGAGATCATATGCTGATGATAGCGAATTGCCGTAAGCTGGATCACTTATTATCGAGCCGATTCCATGATAATTATTAATCTGTGAAATGGGTCACCGCTTTAATATTTCCAAAAAAAATATCCGTGCAAACCGATTGAATTTTCGCTAACCGTCACCATCTCATACAAACGCGCGTCGCGAACACATTAAGACAGGGGCCCGACGGCACCTGCCCAACAGGAGATGCCAGTGCGCTGGATACCGTTTATTGCCTTCTTTCTCTATGTTTACATTGAGATTTCAATTTTTATCCAGGTTGCCCACGTGCTGGGCGTCCTGCTGACGCTGATTCTGGTGATTTTCACCTCGGTGATTGGTATGTCACTGGTGCGTAATCAGGGTTTCAAAAATTTCCTGATAATGCAGCAGAAGATGGCCGCAGGCGAAAGCCCGGCGGAAGAGATGATCAAAAGCGTGTCGCTGATTATTGCGGGCCTGCTGCTGATCCTGCCGGGGTTCTTCACCGACTTCCTCGGCCTGCTGTTGCTGTTGCCGCCGGTTCAGAAGCACCTGACCATGAAGCTGCTGCCGCATCTGCGCTTTAGCCGCATGCCGGGCGGCGGGTTCAGTACAGGGCCAGGCGATACTTTCGAAGGGGAGTATCAGCGTAAGGATGACCAGCGCGATCGTTTAGATCATAAAGACGATCGTTGATTTTTTTGGCCCGGTGACGCGTCGCTTACCGGGCCTGCAGATTTTACCGCTTCGGTAAAAACGCCCACAGCCCCGCCAGCATGACGATGGCGTACACACTCTTCCATCCCACCATCGCCAGCAGCAGCAGGCAAAGCACACCCCCGAAAACCGCCAGTGCCTTATAGCGCCCTTTCAGCAGACGACAACCCGCCAGCATGCACAGCAGGTAGATCATGATGAAAATGCCGTTGGCGTAGACGATCAGCGCATCAAGGTTGATGTCGAGAATATAAATGCACAGCGAGCTCAGCACACAGCAGCCCAGCACGGCATTCAGCGCATTAACCGGGAGTCGACGTTTAGACAAACGTGCAAGACGGCTCTCCGGTTTGTAGAGTGCCTGCGACCACACCAGACGGGCGAAGCTCTGGATATAAATATTGAGGCTGGCGAAGCAGGCGAGATAGCCAATCACGCAGGCCACCCATAGCGCCTTCACACCGAACAGTTCAACCACGATACCCGGTAGCGATGCGGCAGCGGCTTTATCTTCGCCGAACGCGTTGAAGTGCAGCACCAGCACGGTACAGGCCCAATATACGGTGCCCGCCAGCAGCAGGCCAATCATCAGGGCGCGGGGAAAATCACGCTCGGGCTGTTTAAACTCGGAGGCCAGGTGCGCGAACGCTTCAAGACCAACGAAACACCAGAACATGACGGATAACGCAGCGAAAAGCTGAGAATGGTCGATATCGTTTATCGCAGGGAAAGGGATATCCGCCACGGTAATGTCACCCGCAAACCAGATGGCGACGATCAGCGCGACGATCAACACGGCAACCAGCGTTTGCAGATTCGCGCTTGAACTGGCCCCGCGCGAGCCCACCCACCAGACAATCGCCAGCGTTCCCAGTTCAGCCAGCAGCAGCTGTTCGTCGTGCCAGCCAAACAGCGCCTGCCCAAAGCCGGTGGCGATATGCAGGGCTGCCGGAAGGCCAACGGGTATGACCGACAAGAACAGCCAGCCGGTCACGCGCTCCATACGCGGACCAAACGCCATGCCGACAAAATGCGCCACGCCGCCCGCGCTGGGGAAATGTCGTCCAAGGATGGCAAACACAATCGCCACCGGGAACACCAGCAGGATCAGCACCGGCCATGCCCAAAGGCTATTATTTCCGGCGACCAGCGCCGCCAGTGCCGGTACAGCAAACACGCCCGTCCCTAACAAGGAGGTTGAAAGCAGGCCAACGCCCTGCGCCAGCCCCAGCTCCTGCCTGAGTCCACTCATTTACCCTGTCCTGCCGCCATCAAAAGAGAGTGGATGGTAACACTTTCGCAAATTTTTTTTCGATTCCCCCTTGAAGGGATAAAAAGCTATCCCCATCTCTCAGGGCACTAGTCGGAAAACCGCATGCGGGCCGGCGTCATCCATAACTGATAATGACTTTCTCAAAGGAGAGCTATCAATGAGTATTCGTCCGTTACATGATCGTGTGATCGTCAAACGTAAAGAAGTTGAAACCAAGTCTGCTGGCGGCATCGTTCTGACCGGTTCTGCAGCAGCCAAATCAACGCGTGGCGAAATCATCGCTGTCGGTAAGGGCCGCATCCTGGAAAACGGAACTGTGCAGCCGCTGGACGTTAAAGTTGGTGACATCGTAATTTTCAACGATGGCTACGGCGTGAAATCCGAGAAGATCGACAATGAAGAAGTGTTGATCATGTCCGAGAGCGACATTCTGGCAATTGTTGAAGCGTAATTTACGCACGAGAATTTGAGGAAATAAGAACATGGCAGCTAAAGACGTAAAATTCGGTAACGACGCTCGTGTAAAAATGCTCCGCGGCGTAAACGTACTGGCAGATGCAGTTAAAGTGACCCTGGGCCCGAAAGGCCGTAACGTAGTGCTGGATAAATCCTTCGGCGCGCCAACCATCACTAAAGATGGTGTTTCTGTAGCACGTGAAATCGAGCTGGAAGACAAGTTCGAAAACATGGGCGCGCAGATGGTGAAAGAAGTTGCCTCCAAAGCGAACGACGCTGCGGGTGACGGTACCACCACCGCGACCGTTCTGGCGCAGGCAATCATCACCGAAGGTCTGAAAGCCGTTGCTGCGGGCATGAACCCAATGGATCTGAAACGTGGTATCGACAAAGCTGTCGCATCCGCTGTTGAAGAACTGAAAGCGCTGTCCGTACCTTGCTCTGACTCTAAAGCCATTGCACAGGTTGGTACCATCTCCGCTAACTCCGACGAAACCGTAGGTAAATTGATCGCTGAAGCGATGGATAAAGTCGGTAAAGAAGGCGTGATCACCGTAGAAGACGGTACCGGTCTGGAAGACGAACTGGACGTGGTTGAAGGTATGCAGTTCGACCGCGGTTACCTGTCCCCATACTTCATCAACAAGCCGGAAACTGGCGCTGTTGAGCTGGAAAGCCCGTTCATCCTGCTGGCTGACAAGAAAATCTCCAACATCCGCGAAATGCTGCCAGTGCTGGAAGCCGTTGCGAAAGCAGGCAAGCCGCTGGTTATCATCGCTGAAGATGTTGAAGGCGAAGCGCTGGCGACTCTGGTGGTTAACACCATGCGCGGCATCGTGAAGGTGGCTGCGGTTAAAGCACCTGGCTTCGGCGATCGCCGTAAAGCGATGCTGCAGGATATCGCTACCCTGACCGGCGGTACCGTGATCTCTGAAGAGATCGGTATGGAGCTGGAAAAAGCGACCCTGGAAGACCTGGGCCAGGCAAAACGCGTTGTGATCAACAAAGACACCACCACCATTATCGACGGTGTGGGTGAAGAAGCTGCTATTCAGGGCCGTGTTGGTCAGATCCGTAAGCAGATCGAAGAAGCCACTTCCGATTACGACCGTGAAAAACTGCAGGAGCGCGTAGCGAAACTGGCTGGCGGCGTTGCGGTAATCAAAGTCGGTGCGGCGACCGAAGTTGAAATGAAAGAGAAGAAAGCACGCGTTGACGATGCCCTGCACGCGACCCGTGCTGCGGTAGAAGAGGGCGTGGTTGCGGGTGGTGGTGTCGCGCTGGTGCGTGTAGCCGCTAAACTGGCTGGCCTGACCGCACAGAACGAAGATCAGAACGTGGGTATCAAAGTTGCGCTGCGCGCAATGGAAGCCCCTCTGCGTCAGATCGTGTCCAACGCCGGTGAAGAACCGTCTGTGGTTGCAAACAACGTGAAAGCGGGCGAAGGTAACTACGGTTACAACGCTGCAACTGAAGAATACGGCAACATGATCGACTTCGGTATCCTGGACCCAACTAAAGTGACCCGTTCTGCTCTGCAGTACGCGGCATCTGTAGCTGGCCTGATGATCACTACCGAGTGCATGGTGACCGACCTGCCAAAAGGCGACGCGCCTGACTTAGGTGCTGCTGGTATGGGCGGCATGGGTGGAATGGGCGGCATGATGTAATCATGTTGTTCTGAACCTCTCAGAACGAACCCCGGGCAGAAATGCCCGGGGTTTTTTATTGCCGCTACTCAAATGTTCCTTTCACGCACGCTACGCCTTCGCGCACCATCTGGCGGCCTTTCGCCCAGACCTCGCGGATCTTCAGGTCATCCGTCAGCACCAGGAAATCGGCATCGCATCCTGGCGCGATCCGCCCCTTATGCTCCAGCCCGAGAAACTCCGCCACGTTACGCGTAAACGGCAGAAGCGCCTCCTCCAGCGGCAGGTGATACCGGCTGACCAGCTGCTGTAGGGTTTCGGGCAGGGACTCGAAGCCCGCTACGCCAATGCCCACCAGATTGCCGTTTGCATCAAAAATCGGCTGGCTGCCGTTACCGTCCGAGCTGAGCGTAAGCCGGTTAAACGGCACCTGCGCTTCACGGGCCGTCACGATGGCGGTGGCGGCATCAAGGGGCTCTCGGATGCTGGTGGTAATGTCGATATAACCCCCTTCGCGGGCATAGTTCAGCGCGGCGAGGAACAGCGTCTGGTCGCGGTTAACGTGGGTTGGCAGCAGCTTCGTGCGAGGAACGTCGGCGTTATCGAGCATGTTATACAGCGGCTCCAGCAGCTTCGGGCTGTTGCCGAGGTGAAACACGGATATGCCGGCTTTGGCACCCAGCAGTCCGCCGACGCGCGACTGGGCGGCCATATTCGCGAGCTGGTCATCCGTCGGTGCGGAGGAGCGATGGTCGGAAATCGCGCATTTCACGCCGATGATTTTATCAATCAGTGCCACATCCTTTTCGACACTGCCGGTAATCGTCGGAGAAGGCAGCCCGTACGCGCCTGTCAGCATCCACGCGCTGATCCCTTCGTGCTCAAGCGCCCGCGTTTTTGCCAGCAGAGATTCGGGATGGCGGGTTACGCCGTCGGTACCCAGCAGTCCAACAACGGAGGTGATGCCCGCCGCCACAAGCGCGGATAACCGCACCTCCGGCGTCCGGGTGTGCGGGCCAGCTTCACCGCCGCCGCCGATCAGGTGCACGTGCTGATCGATAAAGCCCGGGCAAACCACCGCCCCGGCGAGATCGCTTTCAGGACAGTTAAGCTGTGTTGTTGCGCGATCCGTTTTTTCAATCGCGACGATTTTTCCCCCGGCGATCAGCAGATCGCAACGTCCCCGATCCTCCGGCGCGTAAAGGTGCACATTGCGGAAAAGATGGGGTTCCAGCACTGAAAAATCCATTTTTATCTCCTCAGAAGAGTAGCTGCATTACCCACATTGAGAGTAGGGCGTTAATGACGCAGACAGTAATGATGTGCGGGTAATATTTGGGGTTCACCCCTGCGGTACCCAGGCAGCGGCCCGTGTTTTGTACCGGATTGCCCATCAGATAGATGGCGGGAAGCAGGACGGTGGCATCGTGGCCGTTGAGCGTGCCGGCAGCCACCAGGCTGGCGCAGACCCCCACGCCGCCGCCCATACTCATCACTGAGGCCAGAAGGACCGTTGCCGCCGCGCCCGGAAGCCCCCACAGCGCCATGATCGGCTCGCAAATATTGCCAACAATATCCAGCAGGCCGGTCACCTTGAGCGCCTGAATGATGACAAACGCCATAACCACGTTAGGCAGCAGGCTGGTGGTGGCGATGGTAAAGCCTCGGCGGGCGCCATCAATAAACATGTCCATGATATTTTTACGCGGCTGGGCGATCATTTTTTTCCTCCTGAATACAACGATCTTCCATGTGGGCGATCCACAGGCGCAGGAAGTTCGCGCCAACAAATTTAAACACCAGTATGACGGCAAGCGGCGTAATCACCGGGACGGTAATGAAGGTAAAAAGTGCGGCACCGGAAGAAAAATAGTTGGTAATGATGGCGCTACCGCTGGTCTGGAAGGTGGCGAAAATGGCGCGCTCGCGATCGGTAATTGCCCCTTCGTCGGTCAACTCTTTGGTCATCCCTGCTGCGGCATCGGTATTTTGCAGGTTGGCGATGAGGGCCAGAGAGCAGATGCCCGGTACGCCAAGCAGCGGGCGCAAAATGGGCGTCATTAGCTGTTGTGCGGCACGCAGCCCACCCAGCCCCTCGGTGACGGCAATGATCCCGAGCGACAAAATGACCGAAGGCGCCAGTTCAAGGGCAAATAAGAAACCGTCTTTCGCCCCCGTACCGCCCTCGCCGCGAAATGTTAGTGCGCCGTTCACCGGACCAAAGCTGCCGTTTAAGACAGTAAAATCCAGCACGCGCCACCATTCGGTACTTTTGGCGAAAAAGCCTGAGAAAAATACGATGGTGAGCACAAACGCCAGATAGCCCACCCATGTTACCTTTTCCTCTCCTGAGGATGATGCACTCATGAAACCCCCTGTTTTAATCGCGTACAAAAGTTGTACGTCGCAACACTAAAAACGATCGGGGGCTAAAACACGATATCCCAAAGGGCATTATCAGAATTCATTTATGATATCGGAGGAATAGCGTACGGAATCTGGCTCGCAGAAATGCGCGGGGATTTTTCTTTTAGTCATCTTTTAGGTATAAGATTTACACACGGACAATTACTGTCCAGCTTATTGAAAACGAGGAATAACATGCGCGTAAAAGTCTGTGCAGGGATCGTAGGAGCAGCATTGCTGCTGGCGGGTTGTAGCTCCAGCAATGAACTGTCGGCAGCGGGCCAGGGCGTTCGCTTTGTGGAAGATAAGCCAGGCAGCGAATGCCAGCTGTTAGGTACGGCCACCGGTGAACAAAGTAACTGGATGTCGGGTCAGCACGGTGAAGAAGGCGGCTCTATGCGCGGCGCGGCGAATGCCCTGCGTAACCAGGCTGCAGCTATGGGGGGGAACGTGATTTACGGCGTGAGCAGCCCGACGCAAGGAATGCTTTCCAGCTTCGTGCCGACGGCCAGCCAGATGAGCGGCCAGGTTTATAAGTGCCCGAACTGAGTTTACTTGCTGATGGCGCTGCGCCCCACCTCGTAGGGCAGGTAAGCGTAGCGCCAACTGCCTTTTAGCGCTGCCGCAGTTGCAAATCCAGCGGCGTCTTACTCGGCTCTCCGCCAATCTCGCGTGCCAGTTTCGGCACCATGTACCCTGAAACCAGCGTTAACAGCTCGCGCATAATCTGTCGGGCTTCCTCATCCGTCACCATGAAGTGTGCCGCACCCTGCACGCGATCCAGTACGTGCAGGTAATAGGGCATCACGCCTGCGTCAAACAAGGCGTTGCTGAGATCGGCCAGTGCGCGGGCATTATCGTTCACGCCGCGCAGGAGGACGCTTTGGTTGAGCAGAGTGACGCCCGCCTTACGCAGACGCGCCATCGCCGCGCGAAATTCATCGTCGATTTCGTTCGCGTGGTTGATATGGTTTACCAGCAGCACCTGCAGACGGGACTGCTCCAGGCGCGCAACCAGGCCGTCAGTGATACGTGCCGGAATGACAATCGGTAAACGGCTGTGAATGCGCAGACGTTTGATGTGCGGGATGGCTTCAAGCTGCGTCAAAAGCCAGTCCAGCTCATGATCTTTTGCCATCAGCGGGTCACCGCCGGAAAAAATAATCTCATCCAGCTCTGGATGGGCGGCGATATAGTCCAGCGCAACCTGCCAGTTACGCTTATTTCCCTGGTTTTCGGCGTACGGGAAGTGCCGACGGAAGCAATAACGACAATTAACCGCGCAGCCGCCTTTTACCAGCAGCAGGGCGCGATTGAGATATTTGTGCAGTAAACCCGGCACCACGCTGTTCTGCTCTTCCAGCGGATCGGTGCTGTATCCCGGCGCTGTAATAAACTCATCCTGTGACGTAAGCGTTTGTTTTAATAAAGGATCGTCTGGATTGCCTTTTTCCATGCGCGCAACAAACGCGCGGGGAACGCGCAGGGCGAAAAGTCGCTTTGCCTCGCGGCCTGCAAGCAACTCCGGGTGCTGATCGAGGTCTAAAAGACGCAGCAATTCATCAGGACTGGTGATTACATCGGCAAGTTGCGATAACCAATCTTCTCTGGACGGGGTGTTTAGGGTTACAATATGCGCCATTTTGTGGCTTAGCTACCAGTTAACAAATTTAGAGGGCCTTATGGCAACGTACTATAGCAACGATTTTCGTGCTGGTCTTAAAATCATGATGGACGGCGAACCGTACGCGGTTGAAGCCAGCGAATTCGTTAAACCAGGTAAAGGCCAGGCATTCGCACGCGTTAAGCTGCGCCGCCTGCTGACCGGTACCCGTGTTGAGAAAACCTTCAAATCTACTGACTCTGCTGAAGGCGCTGATGTTGTCGATATGAACCTGACTTACCTGTACAACGACGGTGAGTTCTGGCACTTCATGAACAACGAAACGTTCGAGCAGCTGTCTGCTGACGCGAAAGCAATTGGCGATAACGCGAAGTGGTTGCTGGATCAGGCTGAGTGCATCGTGACCCTGTGGAACGGCCAGCCTATCGCTGTTACCCCACCAAACTTTGTTGAGCTGGAAATCGTTGAAACCGATCCAGGTCTGAAAGGTGATACCGCGGGTACTGGCGGCAAGCCAGCAACGCTCTCCACTGGCGCTGTGGTGAAAGTGCCACTGTTCGTTCAGATCGGTGAAGTGATCAAAGTGGATACTCGCTCCGGCGAATACGTATCCCGCGTGAAGTAATTTACGTCATGATTCGAGGCGCAGCGCCCGCTGCGCCTGATTTTTGCAGGCAGGGATGATGAAACGTACCGTTAAAATTCTGCTTCTGTTAGCGCTCTCCAGCGTACTGCTTTCCGGCTGTAACACCGCGCGTGGCATGGGGGAAGATATCCAGGACCTTGGACATATCATTTCCCACGCAGCCAGCTAGGCTCGTCTAATTTTCCTAAAAATGCTTCCTTTTCCGTCAACCGACGGGATCTTGTCTATTCTTAAGTTGCTATACACAAAACAACTTTGGCTATAAAAGGAAGATATTATGGTTAAGAAGACAATTGCAGCGATCTTTTCAGTCCTGGTGCTTTCTTCAGTGTTAACGGCCTGTAATACCACGCGCGGCGTCGGTCAGGATATTTCTGAAGGCGGTAGCGCGATCTCTGGTGCGGCAACGAAAGCTCAGCAGTAATGAACACACGGTACGGGACCGAATGGGTTTCGTACCGTCAGCTTTCTGACTCCTGCAAGGATAAAAAGGGTGAAAAGCGCGTATCCATATGCAGTTTCATGCGGATATTTCGTTTATAGGTATAAACCGTTTTGCCATTGATACTCAGGTGAGCAGCAATTTTTTGATTGCTCGCGCCGTCCATCCACAATGTCAGCACTTTCTCTTCCTGTCGGGTTAGCAAGGGAGCGGCCACAGTAGGTCTGTGCGTGCTTGCGCCCGAGATTAACGCGTCATTAATAACCGCCGCGAGTTCCTCAAGACGGGCATTTTTCATCAGCGAAGACCAGACCGGGAAGTTCTCCAGCCAGGCCGTCATGTCCCTGTCCTCTCCTGATTGCAGCATAATAAAGGGTAATTTTTCGCTGGCGTTCAGCAAGGACGAGAATTGCTGAAAATGGTGAATATCCTGGCGGAAACCATGCAGGTCAGCGATAACCAGCGCGGGTTTCCATTGCAGAATGTGTTCTCTGGCAAGGAAGAGATTGTTCAGCCCGGTCACAACGTAGTGCCCCGGGAACAAACCGGAATGATTGAGCCATGCTTCGAACCCGGTACGGGTGAAGTGACAACGGTCAATCAAAAGAATTTTGAACATATTTTATTCGCAATCGGCTAGTGGTTTGGCTTCCTGCCATCAGAAAGCACATCATCATAGAGAAGTCCGATGAGTAATAAATGCCTGAACTCCGCGCCTTACTGCGGCTATTTCTGGGCTTAACGCGATCAGCAGAAATTGATTGAAAAAAAATCGCACACTAACCAAAATATGGGGTGTTATCTGCCTTGCGGGACGACCCGTAAGCGCTTCCTTCATCGGGGACGGCCCCAACTTTTTAAGTTAAGGAGCCTGATATGTCCTGGATTATTCTTTTGATTGCTGGCCTGCTCGAAGTGGTGTGGGCGATTGGTCTCAAGTACACGCACGGATTTACCCGCCTGACGCCCAGCGTCATTACCGTTACTGCGATGATCGTGAGTATTGTTCTGCTCTCGTGGGCGATGCGTTCCCTGCCGGTGGGAACGGCCTACGCCGTCTGGACGGGGATCGGTGCCGTAGGCGCGGCGATTACCGGCATTTTGCTGCTGGGTGAGTCAGCGAGCCTGGCGCGCATTGCCAGCCTCGCTCTGATTGTGGCCGGTATCATTGGACTGAAGCTCAGCACCCATTAATGGGGCTGTTTTACCCAGATGAGTTTCGATACATCAAACCCCTGCCGGGTCGCGACATCCAGCATCTGCTGTTTCATTTCTGACGAAATAGTTGGCGTGCGGGAAAGTATCCACAGATAGTCGCGATCCGGCCCGCAGACCAGCGCGTGACGGTACTCTCTGTCGAGCGCTATTACGTTATAGCCGCCATAAAACGGGCCGAAGAAAGAGACTTTGAGCGCGGCCCGTCGCGGGTCGCCAGTGAAGTAGGCTTTCCCAACCGACTGCTGCCACATCTCTCGATCGGGATTATAACCCCGGTTGATCACCTGAATACCGCCATCATCCATCAGGCTGTAATGTGCCGTGACCTTCTCCAGGCCTTGCTCAAACCGGTGATCGAGGCGTGCGATTTCGTACCATGTTCCGAGGAAGCGTTGTGCATCAAAAGGCGTGACGACGGTAACGCCAGGCGGTGGAGTAGGGGAACTGCAGGCAACAACCAAAAACGCGGCCGTCACCGCGGCGATAACAGGCAGAATGCGCATAGGAGTTTCCTTACTGTTTTTTGTTAAGTGTAGATGACAGCAGGAAAAAAGCGGAGCAATGTGCGGGATGTTTCGCCGGGTAAGCGTTAGCGCTACCCGGCAATGTTTTACTGCATCGCGTCAAGAATACGGTATGCCGCCTCAACTCGCGCCGGGTTCGGATAGCTTTTATTTGCCAGCATCACAATGCCGAGCTGCTTTTCAGGAATAAATGCCACGTAGCTGCCAAACCCGCCGGTTGAGCCGGTTTTATGCACCCATGAGGCTTTTACCGGAGGCGCCGGAGGATTCACTTCTCTCGCGGGCAACGGTGCCAGGGCAACCTTGTTATCGCTGCCTCCGACAACGGTTTTTACATCGACCGGCCAGTTGAGCATCTCCCAGCCCAGCCCCTGATACATAGCACCCACGCGCCAGTAGCGGGACTGCGCCAGCGTAATGCCTTGCTTCAGGGATGTATCCTGCAGCGCGTCAGGGGCCATGTTGGCCATCACCCAGCTTGCCATATCCTGCACGTTGGTTTTCACGCCATACGCCTCTGCGTCCAGCATGCCCGGTGAAACGTGGACCGCTTTACCGTCACGATATCCCCAGGCGTAATGCGCCTCCTCCGCTTTCGGAACATTAATCCAGGTATGGTCGAGCTTGAGCGGCTTAAAGACCCGCGTCGTCATGGCCTGCTCATAGCCCATGCCGGAAGGTTTGATCGCCAGCGCGCCAAACAAACCGATGCTGGCATTGGCATAAAGACGCGTGGTGCCCGGTTTCCACTGCGGCTGCCAGTTTTGATAGAAGCGCAGCAGGGAGGCGTTATCCGTGACCTCATCCGGTACCTGTAACGGCAGACCTCCTGCTGTATAGGTTGCCAGATCCAGCATGCGAATTCCCTGCCACTGCTTGCCTGTCAGTTCAGGCCAATATTTGGTTACCGGATCGCCCAGCGATATTTCGCCGCGGGCAATGGCATCGCCTCCCAGCACGCCGGTGAAGGTTTTACTTATAGAGCCCAGCTCGAACAGGGTTTGCGGGGTGACGGGCTTGTTCGCCGCGATGTCGGCTTTTCCGAAGGTAAAGTAGCGTGGCTGGCCCTGATAAATCACGGCCAACGCCATGCCTGGAATGGCCTGCGCTTTCATCAGCGGCGTAACGGTACGTTCCACCACGTCAGCCAGCTGTTTTTCTGACATCGGGGCAGCTAATACCGAGCAGGAGGTGCTGAGCAGCAGGGCGCAGCAAAGGGATTTTGTCATCATCATTTATCTTCCGTAATAGCATGTCAAGGGAGTGTCCGGGCCCGACAGACCGCTGTAGTCTGTTGGATTTGACTATGGCTGACAAACGGTTAAATTTAGCATGAGCTGTTAATTTTTCTAACGGATGGAACGATGACCCGCAGCTATCTCCCGCTTAATTCGCTTCGGGCCTTCGAAGCGGCCGCCCGGCACCTCAGTTTTACGCATGCCGCGATAGAGCTGAATGTCACCCATTCAGCCATCAGCCAGCATGTTAAGGCGCTGGAACAGCATCTGAATTGTCAGCTGTTTGTCCGCGTTTCGCGCGGCCTGATGCTGACCACGGAGGGGGAAAATCTGCTGCCGGTGCTGAATGATTCATTCGATCGTATCGCCGGAATGCTGGATCGCTTTGCCAGCCAGCGCGCCCAGGAGAAGCTAAAAATCGGCGTGGTTGGGACTTTTGCTACGGGTGTTTTATTCTCTCAGCTCGCAGACTTTCGCCGCTGTTATCCGCATATCGATCTCCATCTTTCCACCCATAACAACCGCGTCGATCCGGCGGCTGAAGGGCTTGATTATACGATCCGCTACGGCGGTGGAGCGTGGCACGGCACCGAGGCGCACTTCCTGTGCCCCGCACCGCTGGCGCCGCTTTGCTCGCCCGAAATCGCCGCCGTGCTCCACTCTCCGACCGACATCCTGAAGTTTACCCTGTTGCGCTCTTACCGACGCGACGAATGGTCGGCATGGATGCAGGCGGCAGGCGAGCATCCTCCCTCGCCAACGCACCGGGTGATGGTATTTGATTCGTCTGTCACCATGCTGGAAGCCGCGCAGGCAGGTATGGGCATTGCCATTGCGCCTGTCGATATGTTTACCCATTTGCTGAACAGCGAGCGTATTGTGCAGCCGTTTACAACGCAAATTGATCTGGGCAGTTACTGGTTAACGAGACTGCAGTCGCGGGCTGAAACGTCCGCAATGCGTGAATTTGCCCAGTGGCTGGTGGGAAAGATGAAGAAATAAAAGGCCCGCCGGATGGCGGGCCAGAAGCGTCAGATAGTGACAACCGCAATCAGCGTCACCACGGTCAGGATGGTTGCCAGCCCGTAGAATACCCATTTACCGCTCGGCACATGGATTTTCAGGTCATGCATCGCATGGTGAATACGGTGCAGACCGCACCACAATGGCAGGACGATCATCAGGAAGATGAACACGCGGCCGATAAAGCTGCTCGCAAACGCCAGCACGCGTTCGTAGCTCAGCGCATCGCCCGGGAACAGCCCCAGCGGCAGCATAATGCCGACCAGCAGGATGATAACCGGGGCGATAATGGCACTCCACATGCCGCCTGCGCCAAACAGGCCCCAGAAGACCGGCTCGTCTGAACGTTTTGGATTTGGATTGATCACAGTAGTCTCCTTACCAGAACAGTGCGACAAACAGAACGACCACAGTGACCAGGATCGTCACTGCCCACAGCCCTTTAATGACTGGCTCCGGCCCCATTTTTTCGTCTTTTATAATGATATTCGCCGCTTTTGGCGCCAGTTCAAACCAGGTTTTGGTATGAAGCAGCGCCGCCGCGAGCGCGATCAGGTTCAGAACTACGATGATTGGGTTTTGCAGGAACCCCACAAAGCTGGCCCAGGTTTCCGGCCCGTGTTTGAGGGCGAAAACGCCGTACATCAGCTCAAGGCTGAACCAGACCGCCGGTACCGCCGTGCCTTCACGCAGCATATAGAAGCGATAAAACGGCAGGTTTTTCCACCAGGTGGACGGCACTGGCCGCACGTAGGCTTTGCGTTTAGTCGTCATTATGCACTCCTTAGCGTGGTTTCAGGGTAGCGATAAGAAAGTCTTTCGAGCTTTCCACTTTACCCTGTTGAATGGCCGCGGCCGGGTCGACGTGCTTTGGACAGACTTCGGAGCAGTAGCCCACAAAGGTACAGGTCCAGACGCCGTTCTGACCGTTAAGCTGCGCCATACGTTCTTTTTTACCGTGGTCGCGGCTGTCTTCGTTATAGCGGTGCGCCAGGGTAATAGCGGCCGGGCCGATGAACTCCGGGTTCAGGCCAAACTGTGGACAGGCGGCGTAGCACAGGCCGCAGTTGATGCAGCCAGAGAACTGATGGTATTTCGCCATCTGCGCCGGCGTCTGGGTGTTCGGACCCTGGTCCGGCGTGCGTGGGTTGCCGATGATGTACGGCTTAATCGCTTCCAGACTTTCGATAAAGTGGGTCATATCGACCACCAGATCACGCTCGATCGGGAAGTTGCCCAGCGCTTCAACCTTGATGCCCTTAGTGTAATCGCGCAGGAAGGTTTTACACGCCAGCTTCGGTACCTTGTTGACCATCATGCCGCAGGAGCCACAGATCGCCATGCGGCAGGACCAGCGGTAGCTCAGGTCCGGCGCCAGGTTGTCTTTGATATAGCCGAGCGCATCCAGCAGGGAGGTTTGCTCGTCATAGGGCACTTCATAGAAAGCGCTGTGGGGGGCGGTATCCACCTCCGGGTTGTAGCGCACCACTTCAACTTTCAGTTTTTGCATCTCAGCCATTCGCCTTCTCCTTCTTCTCGGCGGCTTCTGCTTCTGCGCCGTACACGCGTTTAGCCGGTGGCAGCGTGGTGATTTTCACGTCGCTGTAATCCAGACGCGTGGTGCCATCCGCATCGCGCCAGGCGAGAGTGTGTTTCAGGAAATTGACGTCGTCACGTTCGGTACAGCCTTCGTCCAGACGCTGGTGTGCGCCGCGAGACTCTTTACGCGCCAGCGCAGAGTGCGCCATACATTCCGCGACGTTCAGGCCGTGGCCCAGCTCAATGGTATAGAGCAGGTCGGTATTGAAGACGCTGGAGGTGTCGGTGATGCGCACGCGCTTGAAGCGCTCCTGCAGTTCCGCCAGCTTGTCGACGGTTTTCTGCATCAGTTCCGGCGTACGGTAGATACCGCAGCCTTCTTCCATCGACAGGCCCATCTCGTCGCGGATCTTCGACCAGTTCTCGTTACCTTCCTGGTTCACCAGATCCTTCAGGCGTTTTTCAACGTCTGTGACCTGCGCATCCAGCGCCGCGCCGTTTGCTTCGCCTGCGGTCGCCGCACGCTCCATCGCACGCTCGCCCGCCATGCGGCCAAAGACGACCAGCTCTGCCAGCGAGTTAGAGCCCAGGCGGTTGGCGCCGTGCAGGCCGACGGAGGAACACTCGCCTACGGCGAACAGCCCTTTAATGCGGGTTTCACACTGTTGGTCGGTTTCAATCCCGCCCATGGTGTAGTGCGCGGTTGGGCGTACCGGAATCGGCTCTTTCACCGGATCGACGCCGACGTAAGCTTTCGCCAGTTCGCAGATGAACGGCAGACGCTCCAGCAGTTTCTTCTCGCCCAGGTGACGCAGATCGAGATAGACCACGTCGCCGCGCGGCGTGGAGATGGTGTTGCCCTTGCGCCACTCGTGCCAGAAGGCCTGAGAGACTTTGTCGCGCGGGCCGAGTTCCATGTATTTGTTCTTCGGCTCGCCGAGAGGGGTTTCCGGGCCCATGCCGTAATCCTGCAGATAGCGGTAGCCGTTTTTGTTGACCAGGATACCGCCTTCGCCGCGGCAGCCTTCCGTCATCAGAATGCCCGAGCCCGGCAGACCGGTTGGGTGATACTGTACAAACTCCATATCGCGCAGCGGCACGCCATGGCTCAGCGCCATGCCCATGCCGTCACCGGTGACGATGCCGCCGTTGGTGTTGTAGCGATAGACGCGTCCCGCACCGCCCGTTGCCATCACCACCGCATTGGCACGGATCTGGACGAGGGTGCCTTCCATCATGTTCATCGCCACCAGGCCACGTGCATGACCGTCATCGACCAGAATGTCGAGGACAAAATGTTCATCAAAGCGCTGGATTTGTGGGAACTGAAGAGAGGTCTGGAACAGGGTGTGCAGCATGTGGAAGCCGGTCTTATCGGCGGCGAACCAGGTACGTTCGATTTTCATCCCCCCGAAGCGACGAACGTTGACGCTGCCGTCCGGACGGCGGCTCCACGGACATCCCCACTGTTCAAGCTGGGTCATTTCAGTTGGACAATGGTGCACGAAGTAGTCAACGACATCCTGTTCGCAAAGCCAGTCCCCCCCTGCAACCGTGTCGTGGAAATGGTATTCGAAGCTGTCATGATCCTGCGCAACGGCGGCGGACCCTCCTTCTGCTGCCACCGTGTGGCTGCGCATTGGATAGACTTTTGAAATCAATGCGATTTTAGCGTCAGGATTAGCTTGTGCTGCAGCAATCGCAGCACGTAATCCAGCCCCGCCAGCGCCTATTACGGCAAGATCGGCTTGAAAAGTTTGCACGACATTCCTCCAGATTTTTGTTATTTCGCAACGCGACAAACTAAAGGTAGTTCACCCGTCCACGCGGACGATTGCGAAAGCGTTTCCACTGCTCCTTTATGGGTAAAAGAGTATAACCGCGTAGACGTCAGGGAAATTTGACGTGTTCGATTTTTTTGCTGTTCTGTGCGGTGATTTATCATCGTGATTGATGAATTGCGTCACGAAATAATCCACTTAAATGAAATGCGCTTTTTTACTGCGCAAAATTTGTCTCTGTCCCTGCTAACGAGTAGACTTCGTGCCCTTGTCTGAAATCGGAGAAAAACTCATGAGCGAAACGGCCACCTGGCAGCCGAGCGCATCCATCCCAAATCTGTTAAAACGCGCCGCAATTATGACGGAGATCCGCCGTTTCTTTGCCGACCGCGGCGTCCTGGAGGTGGAAACCCCGTGCATGAGTCAGGCAACGGTAACGGATATTCATCTGGTCCCGTTTGAAACCCGTTTTGTTGGCCCTGGCCACTCTCAGGGCATGAATCTGTATCTGATGACCAGCCCGGAATATCACATGAAGCGCCTGCTGGCGGCGGGGTGTGGTCCGGTGTATCAGCTGTGCCGCAGCTTCCGTAATGAAGAGATGGGGCGTCACCATAACCCGGAATTCACCATGCTGGAGTGGTACCGCCCGCATTATGATATGTACCGCCTGATGAACGAGGTGGACGATCTGCTGCAGCAGGTGCTGGACTGTTCAGAAGCCGAAACGCTCTCCTATCAACAGGCCTTCCAGCGCCATCTGGAAATCGATCCGCTGTCGGCGGACAAAGCTCAGCTGCGTGAAGTGGCGGCAAAACTGGATCTGAGCAACGTGGCGGATACCGAGGAGGATCGCGACACGCTGCTGCAGCTGCTGTTCACCTTCGGCGTGGAACCGCAGATTGGTAAAGAACGTCCGACGTTTGTCTATCACTTCCCCGCAAGCCAGGCGTCTCTGGCGCAGATCAGCACCGAAGATCACCGCGTGGCAGAGCGTTTTGAGGTCTATTACAAAGGCATCGAGCTGGCGAACGGCTTCCACGAGCTGACCGACGCGCGCGAACAGCAGCAGCGTTTCGAGCAGGATAACCGCAAGCGCGCCGCGCGCGGTCTGCCGCAGCAGCCGATTGATACTAACCTGCTGGAAGCCTTAAAGGCGGGCCTGCCGGATTGCTCCGGCGTGGCGCTGGGGGTTGACCGTCTGGTCATGCTGGCGCTGGACGCCGAGCAGCTTGGCGATGTGATTGCCTTTACGGTCGATCGTGCCTGAAAAAATGCCGGGTGGCGCAGCGCTTACCCGGCATACATTACCTGTGGCAATATTCCTTTCCATTTTCGCACGGCAACATTAAAAACTGCCATTTTCTCTGTACACGGGTCTTTTTCTTAAATTGCCTCGTATAGCCACAATATTAGTCTGGTCATCTGCTACCATCCGCGCAGTTTAATTCCTCTTCGGATGGTTATATGTCCCAGTCACTCAAAAAGATGACCCTCACCGGGCTCATCCTGATGATTTTTACGTCAGTCTTTGGCTTTGCCAATAGCCCGTCGGCTTTCTATCTGATGGGCTACAGCGCGACGCCGTTTTATATCGTTTCTGCTCTGTTCTTCTTTATCCCGTTTGCGCTGATGATGGCGGAGATGGGCTCGGCTTACCGGAAAGAAGAGGGCGGTATCTATTCATGGATGAACAACAGCATCGGTCCGCGTTACGCATTTATCGGCACGTTTATGTGGTTCTCCTCCTACGTCGTCTGGATGGTCAGCACGGCGGCCAAAGTCTGGGTGCCGTTCTCAACGTTTCTTTTCGGGGCGGATAAAACGCAGATATGGTCTCTGGCGGGGCTGAGCTCCACGCAGGTGGTCGGTATTCTGGCGGTGTGCTGGATGGTGGTGGTCACGCTGGTAGCGTCAAAAGGCATCAACAAAATTGCCCGTATCACCGCCGTTGGCGGTATTTCCGTGATGTGCCTGAACCTGGTGCTGCTGCTGGCGAGTATCGCCATTCTGTGCCTGAACGGCGGGCACTTCGCGCAGGAGGTGAACTTCGTATCATCGCCTAATCCGGGCTATCAGTCCGGGCTGGCCATGCTCTCCTTCGTGGTGTTTGCCATTTTTGCCTACGGCGGTATTGAAGCGGTAGGCGGGCTGGTCGATAAGACAGAGAACCCGGAAAAGAATTTCGCCAAAGGGATTATTTTTGCCGCCATCGTCATCTCCATCGGCTACTCGCTGGCGATTTTCCTTTGGGGCGTCAGTACCAGCTGGCAGCAGGTGTTGAGTAACGACACCACTAACCTCGGGAACATCACCTACGTGCTGATGAAAAGCCTGGGGATGACGTTGGGTAACGCCATGCACCTGACGCCGGAAGCATCGGTCACCATGGGGATCTGGTTTGCGCGCATTACCGGCCTGTCGATGTTCCTTGCCTATACCGGCGCGTTCTTTACGCTGATCTACTCGCCGCTGAAAGCGATCATTCAGGGCACGCCAAAAGCGCTGTGGCCGGCACGCATGACGCAGCTGAATACCGCAGGCATGCCGGCCAACGCCATGTGGATGCAGTGTCTGCTGGTGTGCGTGTTCATTCTGCTGGTGTCATTTGGCGGTGATACCGCGTCTGCGTTCTATAACAAGCTGACCCTGATGGCGAACGTGTCGATGACGCTGCCGTACCTGTTCCTCACCCTGGCGTTCCCGTTCTTTAAGGCGAAGCGGGACCTTGAGCGTCCATTTGTGATCTTCAAAACCCGCGCGGCAACGCTGCTGGCAACTACGGTGGTGGTGCTGGTCGTGGCGTTTGCCAACATCTTTACCGTTATTCAGCCCGTGGTTGAGGCAAACGACTGGAACAGCGCGCTGTGGATGGTCGGTGGGCCGATCTTCTTCTCGCTGCTGGCGATGGGAATTTATGAGAATTACCGTCGGCGTTCAATGGCGTACGTCGCGGAAGTGGCGTAGCGGTAAAATCCCCCTCCCGAAAGGGAGGGGAGAAAGATTACAAACTGCCCGCCGGGCGCGATCTTGCTGCCGACGTGAGCGTTTTACCCATCTTGCGTCCGTCCATACTTTCCAGACGCATCTGGAACGGTGGGAACGGCATATCAATACCGTGCTCGCGGAAGCCCGCCAGAATCAGCTGGTGGATCTCATGGCGCAGCGGCATACGGTGCCCCATTTCGGCAGCGTAAATACGCAGTTCGAAAATCTGGATCCCCTGCTGTAAATCGACCAGGAACACTTCCGGTACGGGATTATCGAGCACCAGCGTGCAGCGTTCGGCGGCGGTATAGAGGATCTGCGTGACCTCTTCGCTGTTGGCATCCGACGGCGCCGGTACCGTCAGCACCACGCGCGTAACGGAGTCCGACAGCGACCAGTTGATAAACTGCTCGGTAATAAACGCCTTGTTCGGCACGATGATCTCTTTACGGTCCCAGTCGCTGATCGTGGTGGCACGGGTGTTGATCTTCGTTACGCTCCCGGTCAGATCGCGGATCGTCACCGTATCGCCAATACGAATCGGCTTTTCAAACAAGATGATGAGGCCGGACACAAAGTTAGCGAAAATCTCCTGCATGCCAAAACCAAGGCCAAACGTCAGCGCCGCTACCAGCCACTGCAGTTTAGACCACTCGATACCAATCATTGAGAAACCAACCATCCCGCCAAACAGCAGTATCAGGTATTTCGTAATGGTCGTAATGGCGTATCCCGTGCCGGGGGTTAAATCCAGATGCTGCAGCAGCGCCAGCTCCAGCAGTGCCGGGAAGTTACGCACCAGTTGGGTGGTGATGATCAGCACCAGAATGGCAATCAGCACCGCGCCTAAGGTGATCGGCTCCAGGCTTTCAACGCCCTGCACCGTGGACGTCACGTCCCACAGAGAGATATTCTCCAGGAAGCCAAACGCGGAATGAATTTCTGACCACAGGAAAATCACCGACAGAAGGGCAATCAGCATCAGGAGGGAGCGCACCAGGCGCAGAGACTGGGTACTGATGGCATCCAGATCCAGTTCGACCTCGTCGGCATCCATCGTGCCTTCCGTGCTGTTGACATGGGTTGGCTCTTCCTCACCCCGGGCACGCTGAGCGAGGATCTCCGCCCGGCGATGCTTGGCGCGGTCGAAGGCCAGGCGACGGCGCTGGATCAGCATCCCGCGACGGATCACGTGATACACCACCAGCAGCAGGAACCAGATCGCCACCGACGTTTCCAGTCGCGCCAGAAGTGCCTGCGAGGTTGCCAGGTAACCTACCGCGGCTGCCAGCATCGCAATCAGAGGGGCGCTCAGCAGGAGGTTCCAGAGCAGCCGGTTGAACATGTTGTCGCCGCTGCCGGATTTATCCAGATAGAGCGGTATCCCCGCGCGTTTCAGGCTGAGCGTCACGATGGCCAGCGCGCCACAGATCAGCATAAAGCAGAGGCGGCCCAGCGAGCCTGAAAATTCCCGGTCGTTGAGATTATCAAACATGATCAGCGCCATAATCAGCGGCACAATCAGCCCGATGCTCATCAGGTAGTAGCGCATGGCGCGTGCCACGCGGTTACGCGGCCAGCCAAAGTGGGCAATGAACAGGCCATTCGGCCGTGCGAACGTGGCGCAAATCATCACCACCCACAGCAGCGGCACCGTAGCGGTGACGCCATCGCCAATGGCGACCGCGAGCGGATAGGGCCAGGCTTCCCGCAGGCCGTAGCCAAGCGTCATCCACAGCACCGGCAGCGGAGACGCGACGAGAATCGACCAGAACACGGTGCGCAACGTCAGCCAGAAGTGATCCTGAGTGACTTTCCCCACCCGCGCGCTGGAACGCTCCAGGAAGCGGGTGAAATGTCTGCGTGAGTAAATGCTGAAGCCCACCAGAACCAACGCGCCCAGCAGCGGGATAATCGTCTCTTTACTGGTCAGCATCATCACGCTGGCCTGTCCGAGTTGGCTGAAGGTGTCCAGCGAAATAAGGCGGCGCAGATCCTGAACGATCTCAATCGGCCACGAGAAGGTCATCGGACGCACGTCGGACGTCCAGAAGAGATAACGGTGCGTCGCCTCGTTCACCTCTTTCAGTGCGTCTTCCAGCTGGCTGTTAGACACCTTGAGCTTAGTCAGTTCCAGAATCAGCGTATCCCCGCCCTGAAGCAGGGAGTTCAGCAGCTCGCGCTGGGTGCGCAGCTGGGCTTCAAGAATACGGTTTTGCTCGCTGGTCAGGGGCTGTCCGTCAGCCTGACGGATCTGGCGAATTTGCGGCTGCTTATTGAGAAGATCTTCAAAGTGCAGTCGCTGCACGCGCAGCTGGGCCATCTCGGTATCCAGCTGCTGCGGCTTCGGCATTTCCGGCAGGCGTGCGACCTGGGCGCGTAACGCTTCGCCCAGCAGGTTTGATGACCCGAGCCACTGGGACTGCTCGCGCAGGGTGTTGAGCGCCTGGCGCACCTGCAGGGTTTGATTCGTCGCCTGGCGCTGCTGGGAGGCAACCAGATCCATACGCTGCGCCTGCTGATTCAGGGCGGCAGAAAGCTCGCGGTTGACCTTAAACTGATCGACGATACCTTCTGGCAGATTGGCACTGTTTTCCGCCAGCAGCTCGGTGCTTTCAAGCGCACGCTCGGCTTCGCGCTGACGCTGGCTGTTAAGCAAATTACGCAGGGCCTGAAGATACGCATCCAGCTGCTCGCTCTGCTTCTGAGCGAGTTCAGAGCGCATCCGCGCCAGCTCCTGGCGGTTGTTGGCGGAAAGCTGCGCCAGCTCCAGCTCATCCACAAGGGCCTTCAGACGAGCTGATTCGGCCTGCAGACCCAGATTTTGCGCCTGAGCCTGCGGCGTATTGCCGCTTTGCGTCCCCACGCGACGCTCAACGTCGTTAAGCTGGCGGCGGGCGTCGGTTTGCTGCTGCGGAAGCTGACTGAGGGAGTCGGCAATTTCACGCGCCCGCTCCTGCTCCTGCTGAGCCTGGCGGCTCTTTTCCAGAAGCTGGCTGCTCACCTGCAGGATTTCCTGATTCAGGGCGTCGGTGGTCATGCCTTCCGGCACATTGCGCGGCTCATCGCGCAGATTAGCGAGCTGCGCGCGCAGCGTTTGCGAGAGTTTAGGAAAGTTGTCGATAACCTGCTGATACTGCTGAGCGCGCTCAAGCGAGCCTTTCCGCTCTTCAAGCGCGTTCAGTGCGGACTGGAGCGACTCAACGGTCTCTGGCTGAGCGGGTTTAGCCGCTTTCGCCTGTTC
The DNA here is from genome assembly GCF_041399405.1 of Enterobacter sp. KB-280D8. Classification (NCBI taxonomy): domain Bacteria; kingdom Pseudomonadati; phylum Pseudomonadota; class Gammaproteobacteria; order Enterobacterales; family Enterobacteriaceae; genus Enterobacter; species Enterobacter sp. KB-280D8. Next base: position 465,171 of record NZ_JBGKEC010000004.1, on the reverse strand, counting down.
CAGTTCCTGGGTTATCTGTTTGGCGTCGGGGGCTGTCGCTGCGTACGCCCCCATGCTGAGGCACCAGGCCATCAGTAAAACGATAATCGGGCGCACGTCAGCGATCCTTCTGTTGTTAGCCTTCGTCTTTTTTGTCGTCAACCAGCGGGCTGGCGTCGTGCTCGGCGTCAATCTCTTCTTGCGGCAGCGGAGCAGGTTCTGCGTCCGGCGTCACGAAGGTTTCGGTAGAGACCGCCAGCGGCTGGCCGAGCTTAGTGACCGAGAGGCTTTCGAGCTGTTCAGCCAGCTTCACTTTACCCGGCGCAAACAGGTTGATGACGGTAGAACCCAGCTTGAAGCGGCCCATCTCCTGACCTTTCAGCAGGGCGACAGAGCCTTCCTCTTCACCAGCAGGCCACGTCCAGCGCTTAATTACGCCTTCACGCGGAGGGGTGATGGTGCCAGCCCAGACGGTTTCAATACTGCCGACAATGGTCGCGCCCACCAGAATCTGCGCCATAGGGCCGAATTCAGTATCGAACAGGCAGATGACGCGCTCGTTACGGGCAAACAGGTTCGGTACGTTTTGCGCGGTCAGGTGGTTTACGGAGAACAGATCGCCCGGCACGTAGATCATCTCACGCAGGATACCGTTACACGGCATATGCACGCGGTGGTAGTCGCGCGGTGACAGATAGGTGGTGGCAAAGGTGCCGTTGCGGAACAGATCCGCCATCAGGTAATTGCCCGCCAGCAGCGCTTCCAGGCTGTAGTTATGGCCTTTCGCCTGCAGGATTTTGTCGTCTTCGATGTTACCCAGCTGGCTGATCACCCCGTCTGCTGGCATCACCAGGACGTTAGGATCGGTGTTCAGCGGGCGCACTTCGTCGCGCAGCGGGCGCACGAAAAACTCGTTGAACGTGCGGTAGCTGGCGGTGTCCGGCTTCTGCGCTTCTTTCATGTCGACCTTGTAATACTTCACGAAAAGGTCGATGACCAGTTTGGTCAGCCAGCCCGCGCGTTTGCTTGCGCCCCAGCCCGCCAGGCAAGTGAGCCACAGTTTTGGCAGAATGTATTGAAGCGAAAGTTTAAATGCGTTTAACAAGGTAGCCTCCAGGCCATTGTTTTGTCGTTCCTGATCCGGCGGTAAGCCGCCGGAACCTGAAAAAAGGGGACGATTTTAGCGATGCTTAGCTTAGTTGTCAGTTGTCAGAATCAGAAAAGTTTTTACGCGTTTTTACCTGATCCATGCTCTCAAGAATGCGGTGGTAATTGTCGAAGCGGGTCTCCGCAATCTCACCTTTCTCAACCGCTTCGCGGATAGCGCAGCCTGGATCGTTATCGTGTTTACAGTCGCGGTATTTGCAAGCGCCTAAATAATCATGGAATTCGACAAATCCATTAAAGATTTGTTCCGGCTCAAGATGCCATAAACCGAATTCACGCACGCCCGGGGAGTCGATGACATCGCCGCCGTGCGGGAAGTGATACAGACGCGAGGCGGTAGTGGTGTGCTGGCCCAGACCCGAGACGTCAGACACATCGTTGGTGAGGATCTCCTGCTGGAGGCCGAGCAGATTGTTCAGCAGGCTCGATTTGCCTACGCCGGACTGGCCCGCAAAAATGCTGATGCGATCGGTAAGCGCCTCTTCCAGCGGTTTGAGGCCATCTTTAGTATGGCTGGAGACCATCAGGACGCGATAGCCAATCTTGCGATAGATATCCATCTGCTCATTAACGAAAGCTATGCCTTCGTCATCCAGCAGATCGATTTTGTTCAGCACGATAATCGGTTCAACCTGCAGCGTTTCGCACGCGACGAGGTATCGGTCGATAATATTGAGCGAAAGTTCAGGCAAAATCGCCGATACGATAACAATCTGGTTAATGTTGGCGGCAATCGGCTTCACCCCGTCGTAAAAATCGGGACGGGTTAACACGGACGTACGTTCATGAACCGCTTCAACGATACCTTTTACCGTAACGCCTTCCGCCGCCTCTTTCCCCGGACGCCATACGACGCGGTCACCGGTCACCAGAGAACGAATGGTCCGGCGGATGTTGCAGCGGTGGATTTCACCATCGGCGGATTCCACGTCAGCGTGCATACCGAAACGGCTGATGACTACGCCTTCCGTAGGTTCGCCAAACAGGTTGTCGTCGTAATCGACCTTCTCCGAAGTGGTTTTAAGACGGCGCTGGTGATTGGCATTCACACGGCGCTGCTGCCCTTTGGAGAGTTTATTTTTACTCAATCGCACTGGCTCCTGGTCGCCCGTAAGGGGCAAAACCTCTATGATACACTCTAATTAATACTAGTTAACCTGCTACTGCCGGTTATGCGAGAAGGGTGGAAAATAACATGAGCGCGGATGAAAACAACCTGATTTGGATCGATCTCGAAATGACCGGGCTGGATCCCGAGCGCGATCGCATTATTGAGATTGCAACCCTGGTCACCGATGCCAACCTGAATATCCTGGCCGAAGGGCCAACGATTGCGGTGCATCAGTCCGACGACCAGCTGGCGCTGATGGACGAGTGGAACGTGCGTACCCATACCGGAAGCGGGCTGGTGGAGCGCGTAAAGGCCAGCACGTTGGGCGATCGCGAGGCGGAACTGGCGACGCTCGAATTTCTGAAACAGTGGGTGCCGGCGGGTAAATCGCCGATCTGCGGGAACAGCATCGGCCAGGATCGCCGTTTTCTGTTTAAGTATATGCCGGAGCTGGAGTCTTACTTTCACTACCGCTATCTGGATGTCAGTACCCTGAAAGAGCTGGCGCGTCGCTGGAAACCAGAAATCCTTGATGGCTTCAAAAAGCAAGGAACGCACCAGGCGATGGACGATATCCGCGAGTCTGTGGCGGAACTCGCGTACTACCGCGAAAACTTTATTAAGCTGTGATTTTGAGATCCGGCGCCTTGCGTGGCCGGGATTTTGTCGTTAAATTGTTCAGCTTGCCGATTAAATAAGCATTTGAACTGAATTTCGAAAAAATCACTTTCAGGGGGGTTGCAGCTAAAAGGATTTCTCGTATAATGCGCCTCCCGTAACGACAGAGAATTACACGTTACGACAGCAACAAAAGCAGTACAGATTTGCGGGAATAGCTCAGTTGGTAGAGCACGACCTTGCCAAGGTCGGGGTCGCGAGTTCGAGTCTCGTTTCCCGCTCCAAAATTTGAAAAGTGCTTCTCAAGCACGGACTGCCCAAGCGGGAATAGCTCAGTTGGTAGAGCACGACCTTGCCAAGGTCGGGGTCGCGAGTTCGAGTCTCGTTTCCCGCTCCAAAATTTGAAAGTGCTTCTAAAGCACGGACCACCCAAGCGGGAATAGCTCAGTTGGTAGAGCACGACCTTGCCAAGGTCGGGGTCGCGAGTTCGAGTCTCGTTTCCCGCTCCAAATTCTTCTTCATCTCTAAAATATCCACAGCGAAAAGACGCGCTGGGGACGTTTTCTATTGCATCTGAAATACTCTTGTAAACAGAGTTATCCACAGAATTCGCGCTTTACCCAAACCGTACAGAAAGTTAGCAGGGTGAATAATATCTCCCCAAGTCACTGTATTAAGTGGATAAAATTTCATTTCAAAATGTTATAGAGATCACTTGACCTCTTCTCAAGCCCAGATGGTGCTTGAGTTTTTATTTTTATTCACAGGCTGTGAATATATCACGCATCCCGCGTAAGCCCTTTTTCGATTACCCTGACCAGCCGCTGTTTCTTGGGAAGCTGCACCTCGACCACGCAGGCATTGCGCTTCTCGATTTGCTGCGCAATCGCCCATTCTATGTGTTCATCAAGAAGTGGGTGCTCACCTCTACGACTTTCAAGCGCCTGAATATTTGCTTTATCCCACGGGGCATTGCCCAGCGCGACGGCCACGTTTCGCAGCCAGCGCAGGTGGCCGATACGCCGAATGGCGGAACCTTCCGTCACCTTCAGGAACCAGGCTTCGGTCCAGGCGAACAGCTCGATCAGCGGCGGGGCATGTAACGCCTTGCGGGGACTGAAGTCTTCTTCATCCGTCAGCTGTGAATAGCGGTTCCACGGGCAGATCAGCTGACAGTCGTCGCAGCCGTAGATGCGGTTGCCGATAAGTGGACGAAACTCTTCCGGGATAGCTCCTTCGAGCTCGATGGTGAGATAGGAAATGCAGCGGCGCGCATCAACAGTGTACGGCTCAACGATGGCGCCCGTCGGGCAGATGGTCATGCAGGCCACGCAGCGGCCACAGCCTTCCTCTACCGGGCCGTCTACCGGCAGGGGTAAATCAATCAGCAGTTCACCGAGGAAGAAGAACGATCCGGCGTCGCGGCTAAGGATAAGTGAGTGCTTACCTGACCAGCCAAGCCCGGCTTTTTCGGCGATCGGACGCTCAAGAATAGGCGCGGAATCGACAAAGGGTCTAAAATTCAGCGAAACACAGTGCTGCTGAATAGTTTCCCCGAGTTTTTTTAAACGGTTACGCAGTAGCTTATGGTAATCACGCCCCAGGGCGTACCGGCTGACGTAACCCAGAGAGGGATTTTTTAGCGTGCGCGCAAAGGCCGCGTTGGCAGGCAGGTAGTTCATGCGCACGCTGATGACGCGCAATGTACCCGGTAAAAGCTCATGTGGACGGGCACGCATCATGCCGTGACGCGCCATCCACTCCATTTCGCCGTGGTATTGTTTGTCCAGCCAGGCCTGCAGTTTTGGCTCGCTGGCAGAGAGGTCGGTATCGGTAATGCCTACCTTCTGAAAGCCAAGCTCAGCACCCCACTGTTTTATTTTTTGCGCTAATTCATTGAGATCGAGGGGCTGTGACATGACGGACCATACGGTGAAGAAAAACCCCGCAAGTATACCACATTCCATCTGGCATGCGGATGACCTCCGGCGCGCCGAAAAAGAGGCCGCAGACAGCCTCGGCATTACTCTTTATGAACTGATGCAGCGCGCGGGGGAGGCGGCGTTTAACGTTGCCCGCGGCGCGTACCCGCAATCCACTCACTGGCTGATTTTGTGTGGGCACGGCAATAACGGCGGCGACGGCTACGTTGCTGCGCGTCTCGCGGTTGCGGCCGGTATCCGCGTTACCTTGCTGGCGCTGGAAAGTGATAAGCCCCTGCCGGAAGAGGCCGGTGCGGCGCGGGAGGCATGGCTGAATGCAGGCGGCGTGATTCATGCCCCTGATATCGTCTGGCCGGAAGATGTTGATCTGATTGTTGATGGTCTGCTGGGGACCGGGCTACGCAGCGCGCCTCGCGAGAACATCGCCGCGCTTATTGAACACGCTAACGGGCACTCCGCGCCGGTAGTGGCGCTGGACATTCCGTCGGGCCTGATCGCGCAGACCGGCGCGACGCCTGGCACCGTTATTCAGGCTGCGCACACCGTGACCTTTATCGCTCTGAAGCCGGGCTTGTTAACCGGAAAAGCCCGGGATGTGGTTGGCGTATTGCACCATAACGCCCTGGGGCTGGAGAGCTGGCTCGCAGGGCAGGAAACGCGCCTGTCGCGCTTTGATGCCTCGCAGCTAAAAGAGTGGCTTCCGCCGCGCCGCCCAACGTCCCATAAGGGCGACCACGGCAGGCTGGTGATTATTGGTGGCGATCGCGGTACGGCAGGTGCGGTTCGCATGGCCGGTGAGGCGGCACTGCGCAGCGGTGCCGGATTAGTGCGAGTACTCACTCGCATCGAGAACATTACGCCAATCATTACAGCTCGACCGGAACTGATGGTCCATGAGCTTACGCCCCAGACGCTTGAAGAAAGCCTCGAATGGGCGGATGTGGTGGTCATTGGTCCCGGTCTTGGACAGCAGGCATGGGGTAAACAGGCCCTGCAAAAGGTCGAAAATTTTCGTAAACCGATGCTGTGGGATGCCGACGCGCTTAACCTTCTGGCAATAAACCCGGATAAGCGTCACAATCGCATTCTGACGCCACACCCCGGCGAAGCCGCGCGCCTGCTTAACTGCAGCGTGGCAGAAATTGAAAGCGATCGCTTACTTTCTGCTCAGCGTCTGGTAAAACGTTACGGAGGTGTTGCCGTTTTGAAAGGGGCAGGAACCGTTGTCGCCAGTGACGAGACGCAGGGCATTATTGATGCCGGAAATGCGGGCATGGCGAGCGGCGGCATGGGCGATGTGCTTTCAGGCATCATTGGCGCATTGCTTGGACAGAAACTTCCCCTTTATGATGCAGCCTGTGCGGGCTGCGTGGCCCACGGCGCGGCAGCTGACAGGCTTGCTGCGCGAGAGGGTACACGCGGTATGCTGGCCACCGATCTCTTTTGCACGCTGCGGCGTGTTGTTAACCCGGATGTGATTGACGTAGAAAATGACTAATCGAGCGATTCCTTTACCTGATGAACAAGCCACTTTAGATCTCGGCAAGCGCGTGGCGCAGGCCTGTCAGGGGGCAACCGTCATTTATCTGTATGGTGATTTAGGTGCGGGTAAAACCACCTTCAGCCGGGGTTTTTTGCAGGCGTTAGGGCATAACGGGAATGTGAAAAGCCCAACCTACACGCTGGTCGAGCCGTACACCCTCGACAATCTTATGGTGTACCACTTTGATTTATATCGCCTTGCGGATCCTGAGGAGCTGGAATTTATGGGGATCCGTGATTATTTTGCCAACGACGCCATCTGCCTGGTGGAGTGGCCGCAACAAGGTGCGGGTGTGTTACCTGACCCGGATGTCGAAATTCACTTAGATTACCAGGCGCAAGGGCGTGAGGCTCGCATCAGTGCGGTTTCCTCATCAGGGTGTTCCTTACTGGCGCGTCTCGCCGGTTAAGAGTAGGGATGACGGGATGATTAGTCGCGTTAAAGGTTGGGTGTTGGCTGCGACGGTGCTGCTGTGCGCGCAGGCCGGGGCGGCAAGCCTTTCGGATATTCAGGTGTCAAACGGCGAAAGCCAGGCCCGGATCACGTTCAGCTTTATGGGTGACCCTGAATATGCGTTTTCACAGCCAGACAGCCGCAGCGTGGCGCTGGATATCAAACAGACTGGCGTGATCCAGGGATTACCGCTGCGGTTCAGCGGTAACAACCTGGTGAAAAGTATCCGTTCGGGTACCCCGCAGGACAGCCAGTCGCTGCGTCTGGTGGTCGATCTGACCGAAAAGGGTAAAACGAAGGCGGTGAAGCAGCAAAACGGGGCGAACTATACGGTGGTCTTCACCATCAATGCCGATGTTCCGCCGCCTCCGCCGCCACCGGTTGTCGCGAAACGCGTGGAAGAGCCGGTCTATACGCCGCGCCCATCGGAACCTGCGCGTAATCCGTTTAAATCTCAGAACGATCGCATCACCGCGGCAACCAGCAGCAATACGGTAACGCGTCCGGCGTCCAGCGCGCGGCGTGCGGTCAGCGGTGATAAAGTGATTATCGCCATTGATGCCGGGCACGGTGGTCAGGACCCTGGTGCGATTGGCCCGGGCGGCACGCGAGAGAAAAATGTCACTATTGCAGTGGCCCGCAAGCTGCGGACGTTGTTAAACGACGATCCGATGTTTAAAGGCGTACTGACGCGCGACGGCGACTATTTTATCTCTGTGATGGGCCGCTCAGACGTGGCGCGTAAGCAAAACGCCAATTTCCTGGTCTCCATTCACGCGGATGCCGCACCGAACCGTAACGCGACGGGCGCCTCGGTATGGGTCCTGTCGAACCGTCGGGCGAACAGCGAAATGGCAAACTGGCTGGAAGAGCATGAGAAACAGTCTGAACTGTTAGGCGGCGCGGGTGATGTGCTGGCTAACAGCCAGTCTGACCCGTATCTCAGCCAGGCGGTGCTGGATTTACAGTTCGGTCATTCTCAGCGCGTCGGGTATGATGTCGCCACTAACGTATTGAATCAGCTGCAGGGCATCGGAGCATTGCATAAGCGTCGCCCGGAACATGCGAGCCTGGGCGTTCTGCGTTCGCCGGATATTCCGTCAATTTTGGTGGAGACGGGCTTTATCAGCAATAACAGCGAAGAGCGCCTGCTGGGCAGCGACAGCTACCAGCAGCAAATTGCCGAAGCGATATACAACGGTTTACGTAAATATTTTGAGGCGCATCCTCTGCAGTCCGCGCCGCAGGGCGGGGCAGCCCAGACGGCCAGCGCCGCGCAGCCGGGTGAGTTGACCGCCACAAATTAAGGAGAATTCATGCCGATTCAGGTTCTGCCGCCGCAGCTCGCGAACCAAATCGCCGCCGGTGAGGTGGTGGAACGCCCTGCGTCGGTAGTGAAAGAGCTGGTGGAAAACAGCCTCGATGCGGGCGCAACCCGCATTGATATTGATATTGAACGCGGCGGCGCGAAGCTTATCCGCATTCGCGACAACGGCTGCGGGATCAAAAAAGAGGAGCTGGCGCTGGCGCTGGCGCGTCATGCCACCAGTAAAATTGCCTCTCTGGATGACCTGGAAGCTATTATCAGCCTCGGTTTTCGCGGCGAAGCGCTGGCCAGTATCAGTTCGGTTTCTCGTTTAACGCTGACCTCCCGCACCGCTGAACAGCAGGAAGCCTGGCAGGCCTACGCTGAAGGGCGGGATATGGACGTGACGGTCAAACCCGCGGCGCACCCTGTCGGTACCACGCTGGAAGTTCTGGATCTGTTCTACAACACTCCCGCCCGCCGCAAGTTTATGCGTACCGAAAAAACCGAGTTCGGCCATATCGACGAGATCATCCGCCGAATTGCGCTCGCCCGTTTCGACGTCACCATCAACCTCAGCCATAACGGCAAGGTAATGCGCCAGTACCGCGCGGTGGCTGAAGGTGGGCAGAAAGAGCGACGTTTAGGGGCTATCTGCGGGACGCCGTTCCTGGAACAGGCGCTGGCTATCGAGTGGCAGCACGGCGATCTGGCTTTACGTGGCTGGGTGGCCGATCCGCATGCCAGCAGCGCGGCGTTCTCTGAAATTCAGTATTGCTACGTTAACGGCCGTATGATGCGCGACCGCCTCATTAACCACGCCATTCGCCAGGCCTGCGAAGATAAGCTCGGGGCAGATCAGCAACCTGCCTTTGTACTTTATCTGGAGATCGACCCGCATCAGGTGGATGTCAACGTCCATCCTGCCAAGCATGAGGTGCGGTTCCATCAGTCGCGTCTGGTACATGATTTTATCTACCAGGGCGTGCTGAGCGTACTGCAACAGCAGCTTGAACCCACACTGCCGCTGGAAAAAGAAGACTCCGCACCGCGCCCCATTCCGGAAAATCGTGTCGCTGCGGGTCGCAACCATTTTGCGGAGCCTGCCGTCGCGCGTGAACCGGACGCCCCGCGTTTCTCCTCAGCAGGGGCCGCACCGCGTCCGACGGGCGCGAACTACCCGAACGCTCAGCCCGGCTATCAAAAGCAGCAGGGGGCGCTGTACCGTAAACTGCTGGAAACGCCGGCAGTCGAGCGCAAAGAGCACGTTGCGGTGGCGACACCTTCCCTTGAAGGCCATAGCCAGAGTTTTGGCCGGGTGCTGACGATTATCGCACCGGATATGGCGCTGCTTGAGCGCGACGGCAAACTGCTGCTTCTGGCGCTGCCGGTTGCCGAACGCTGGCTCAAGCAGGCGCAGCTGACGCCGGGGGATAATGTGGCATGTGCGCAGCCGCTGTTAATCCCGGTTCGCCTGAAAATATCCACTGAAGAAACAAGGGTATTGCAGCGTGCAGAGGCCCAGCTGGCGCAAATGGGCATTGAAATTGTGCTTGAACCACAACATGTGACAATTCGCGCAGTGCCTTTACCCTTACGCCAACAAAATTTACAAAACTTGATTCCTGAACTGATAGGCTACCTGGCGCAGCAGACATCGTTTGAGGCTGCCAACACCGCGCAGTGGATCGCCCGCCATCTGGCCAGCGAACATTCACCGTGGAGTATGGCGCAGGCGATTACCGTGCTTGCGGAGGTGGAACGCCTCTGCCCACAGCTGGTGAAAGCGCCGCCGGGTGGGTTATTACAACCTGTTGATTTAAAAACGGCGATGACCGCCCTGAAACATGACTGACGTAAGTAAGGCGAGCCTGCCAAAGGCAATTTTTTTAATGGGCCCAACGGCCTCGGGCAAAACGGCGTTAGCCATTGAGTTACGTAAAGTTTTGCCTGTAGAGTTGATTAGCGTTGATTCCGCCCTCATCTATCGAGGGATGGACATCGGCACGGCGAAGCCCGGCGCAGATGAACTGCGTGCGGCACCGCACCGTTTGCTGGATATTCTCGACCCGGCAGAGGCTTACTCCGCAGCGGATTTCCGCCGGGATGCCTTAGCCGAGATGGCCGAGATCACCGCCGCGGGGCGTATACCGCTGTTGGTTGGCGGAACCATGCTCTACTTCAAGGCGCTGCTCGAAGGGTTGTCTCCTTTACCTTCCGCGGACCCTGAGGTGAGAGCAAAGATTGAGCAGCAGGCGGCAGAGCAGGGATGGGACGTATTGCATAAGCAACTGGCGGAGGTTGACCCGGTTGCGGCAGCGCGGATCCATCCAAATGATCCGCAAAGGCTTTCCCGGGCACTGGAAGTTTTTTTCATTTCGGGTAAAACTTTAACGGAACTGACGCAAACGTCAGGAGACGCTCTGCCGTATCAGGTGCATCAGTTCGCCATCGCCCCGGCGAGCCGTGAACTGCTCCATCAACGAATTGAGCAGCGTTTTCATCAGATGTTGGCTTCAGATTTTGAAGCAGAAGTGCGGGCGCTATTTGCCCGTGGAGATTTGCATACGGATATGCCTTCCGTTCGTTGTGTGGGATACCGCCAGATGTGGTCGTATCTTGAAGGTGAGATTTCATACGATGAAATGGTTTATCGAGGTGTTTGCGCCACGAGACAGTTAGCGAAGCGCCAGATCACCTGGTTGCGCGGTTGGGAGGGAGTTCACTGGTTAGACAGTGAAAAACCGCAACAGGCGTTAAACGAGGTGATTGAGGTTGTTGGTGATATCGCCCACTGAATGTGTACAATTGAGACGTATCGTGCGCAATTTTTCAGAATCGCAAGGTTCTAAGTACAAAACAAGCATATAAGGAAAAGATAGAATGGCTAAGGGGCAATCTTTACAAGATCCGTTCCTGAACGCATTGCGTCGGGAACGTGTTCCAGTTTCTATTTATTTGGTGAATGGTATTAAGCTGCAAGGTCAGATTGAGTCTTTCGATCAGTTCGTGATCCTGTTGAAAAACACGGTCAGCCAGATGGTCTACAAGCACGCTATCTCTACTGTTGTTCCGTCCCGTCCGGTCTCTCATCACAGCAATAACGCTGGCGGCGGCACAGGCAGTAACTACCATCACGGCAGCAACGCGCAGGGTTCTTCAACGCCAGCGCAGGACAGCGACGAGACCGAATAAGGTTTCAGCTGTTATCCACACGGGGAGCCAGGGATCCTGCGTTCCCCGCTGATCTTTTTAGAGAGGTTTACGCTTGTTTGACCGTTATGATGCCGGTGAGCAGGCGGTGCTGGTACACATCTATTTTTCGCAAGACAAAGATATGGAAGACCTCCAGGAGTTTGAATCTCTGGTCTCTTCCGCCGGTGTCGAAGCAATGCAGGTGATTACCGGTAGCCGTAAAGCGCCGCACCCAAAGTATTTTGTTGGTGAAGGTAAAGCAGTAGAAATTGCGGATGCCGTAAAAGCAACCGGCGCGTCAGTCGTGTTGTTTGATCATGCGCTGTCTCCAGCCCAGGAGCGCAACCTGGAAGCTCTCTGCGAATGCCGTGTTATCGATCGCACGGGATTGATTTTAGATATTTTTGCTCAGCGTGCCCGAACCCACGAGGGGAAACTGCAGGTTGAGCTGGCGCAGTTGCGCCATCTGGCGACGCGTCTGGTGCGTGGCTGGACCCACCTTGAAAGACAAAAAGGCGGGATTGGTTTGCGCGGTCCGGGTGAAACCCAGCTCGAAACCGACCGCCGTTTGCTGCGTGGCCGTATTACCCAGATCCTCTCACGTCTGGAACGTGTAGAGAAACAGCGTGAACAGGGGCGTCGGGCGCGAACCAAAGCCGACATCCCAACGGTGTCGCTGGTGGGCTATACCAACGCCGGTAAATCCACCCTGTTTAACCAGATAACCGAGGCCAAGGTGTATGCCGCAGACCAGCTGTTTGCGACCCTGGACCCGACGCTGCGCCGCATTGACGTTGCAGACGTGGGTGAAACAGTGCTGGCGGATACCGTAGGGTTTATCCGCCATCTGCCGCACGATCTGGTGGCGGCGTTTAAGGCGACGTTGCAGGAGACGCGTCAGGCGACCCTGCTGCTGCACGTGATTGATGCGGCTGACGTACGCGTGCAGGAGAACATCGACGCGGTGAACGTGGTGCTGGAAGAAATTGACGCCCACGAAATTCCCACGCTGTTGGTGATGAATAAGATCGATATGCTGGAGGATTTCGAACCGCGTATCGACCGAGATGAAGAGAACAAACCGATTCGGGTCTGGCTTTCTGCTCAGGCCGGTATTGGTGTGCCACTGCTTTTCCAGGCTTTGACAGAACGTCTTTCCGGTGAGGTAGCTCAGCACACGCTGCGACTGCCGCCACAGGAAGGCAGGCTGCGCAGCCGGTTTTATCAGCTTCAGGCGATAGAAAAAGAGTGGATGGAGGATGACGGCAGCGTGGGGATGCAGGTGCGTATGCCGATCGTTGACTGGCGTCGCCTCTGTAAACAAGAACCTGCGCTGGCGGACTATATCGTCTGATCAGAAAGGGGAAGCCTGAAAAATTCGCCCTTGCATAACAAATATGGAGCATATACATGGCGTGGAATCAGCCCGGTAATAACGGACAAGACCGCGACCCGTGGGGAAGCAGCAATAATCAAGGCGGCAACTCTGGGGGAAATGGCAACAAAGGTGGTCGCGAGCAGGGGCCGCCGGATCTGGATGATATCTTCCGCAAGCTGAGCAAAAAGCTTGGTGGCCTTGGCGGAGGAAAAGGTTCAGGCTCGGGTGGCAGTTCCAGCCAGGGACCGCGCCCGCAATTAGGTGGCCGCCTGGTGGGCATCGTTGCTGCCGGGCTGGTGATCGTCTGGGCAGCCAGCGGGTTCTACACCATTAAAGAAGCAGAACGCGGCGTGGTCACCCGTTTCGGTAAGTTCAGCCATCTGGTTGAGCCGGGCCTGAACTGGAAACCGACCTTCATTGACGACGTTACTGCAGTCAACGTGGAGTCCGTCCGTGAACTGGCCGCCTCCGGCGTGATGCTGACCTCTGACGAAAACGTGGTGCGCGTCGAGATGAACGTGCAGTACCGCGTGACCGATCCTGAGCGTTATCTGTTTAGCGTGACCAGCGCCGATGACAGCCTGCGTCAGGCGACCGACAGCGCCCTGCGTGGTGTAATCGGCAAATACACGATGGACCGCATCCTGACCGAAGGTCGTACCGTTATTCGTAGCGATACCCAGCGCGAGCTGGAAGAGACGATTCGTCCGTACAACATGGGGATCACCCTGCTGGACGTCAACTTCCAGGCTGCGCGTCCGCCGGAAGAGGTGAAGGCCGCGTTTGATGATGCGATTGCCGCCCGTGAAAACGAACAGCAGTACATCCGCGAAGCAGAAGCGTACACCAACGAAGTGCAGCCGCGTGCTAACGGTCAGGCACAGCGTATTCTGGAAGAGGCGCGTGCGTATAAGACCCAGACCATCCTGGAAGCTCAGGGTGAAGTGGCTCGCTTCGCGCGCATCCTGCCGGAATACAAAGCCGCGCCGGAAATTACCCGCGAGCGTCTGTATATCGAGACCATGGAAAAAGTGCTGAGCCACACCCGCAAAGTGTTGGTTAACGATAGCAAAGGTGGAAACCTGATGGTTCTGCCGCTGGATCAGATGCTGAAAGGCGGTTCTGCGCCGGCAGCGAAAGACACCAGCGGAGCAAACAACCTGCTGCGTCTGCCGCCAGCCTCATCAGGCAGCTCCAGAGCGAACACAACGCCTTCTTCGAACGATGGTGACATTATGGACCAACGCCGTGCTAACGCGCAGCGTAACGACTACCAGCGTCAGGGGGAATAAGGATGCGTAAGTCAGTTATTGCGATCGTCGTCATCGTACTGGTCGTGCTGTATACCTCGATCTTTGTGGTGAAAGAGGGCGAGCGTGGGATCAAATTCCAGTTCAGCAGCGTCGTGCGTGACAGTGACAAACGTCCGGTGATTTACGAGCCGGGTCTGCACTTCAAGGTGCCGTTTATTCAGTCAGTGAAAACACTGGATGCGCGTATCCAGACCATGGACAACCAGGCTGACCGTTTCGTGACCAAAGAGAAGAAAGACCTGATCGTTGATTCTTATATCAAATGGCGCATCAGCGATTTCAGCCGCTACTTCCTGGCAACGGGCGGTGGTGACGTTTCTCAGGCGGAAGTGCTGCTGAAACGTAAGTTCTCTGACCGTCTGCGTTCTGAGATTGGTCGTCTGGATGTGAAAGACATCGTGACCGACTCCCGTGGTCGTCTGACGCTGGAAGTGCGCGATGCGCTGAACTCCGGTACAGCGGGTACGGAAGACGAAGTGGAAACGCCAGCAGCGGATGACGCGATTGCTAAAGCCGCTGAGCGCGTTCAGGCTGAAACCAACGGTAAAGTTCCGGTGATCAACCCGAACAGTATGGCAGCGCTGGGTATCGAAGTGGTTGACGTGCGTATCAAGCAGATCAACCTGCCAGCTGAAGTGTCCGAGGCGATCTACAACCGTATGCGCGCCGAGCGTGAAGCGGTAGCCCGTCGTCACCGTTCACAGGGTCAGGAAGAGGCGGAAAAACTGCGTGCGGCAGCGGACTATGAAGTGACCAAGACGCTGGCGGAATCTGAGCGTCAGGGCCGTATCCTGCGCGGTGAAGGCGATGCCGAAGCCGCGAAGCTGTTCGCCGATGCCTTCAGCCAGGATCCAGACTTCTACGCCTTTATCCGTAGCCTGCGCGCGTACGAGAATAGCTTCAAGAGCAACCAGGATGTGATGGTGCTCAGCCCGGACAGCGATTTCTTCCGTTATATGAAGACGCCGACCAACGCAACGCGATAAACTCAGGCTCGTTTGAGTATTCAAACCACCGCTCCCAACGGAGCGGTGGTTTTCTTTTATAAGGATGAAAAATGAATTCAACGATCTGGCTTGCGCTGGCCCTGGTTCTGGTGCTGGAAGGCCTCGGCCCGATGCTCTATCCGCGCGCATGGCGTCGTATGATCGCGACCATGAGCCAGCTGCCGGATAATATCTTGCGTCGTTTCGGCGGTGGTCTTGTGGTTGCCGGTATCGTTATCTACTACATGTTGAGGAAAACGATTGGCTGATCAAAAACTAGCCGCAATTGGCATATTTTAGGGTCAAAAAGTGCTGTATATCTGAAAAAGCGATGGTAGAATCCATTTTTAAGCAAACGGTGATTTTGAAAAAAATGGGTAACAACGTCGTCGTACTGGGCACCCAATGGGGTGACGAAGGTAAAGGGAAGATTGTTGATCTTCTGACTGAACGGGCTAAATATGTTGTACGCTACCAGGGCGGTCACAACGCAGGCCATACTCTCGTAATCAACGGTGAAAAAACCGTCCTCCATCTTATTCCATCAGGCATTCTTCGCGATAACGTCACCAGCATCATCGGTAACGGCGTTGTGCTGTCTCCTGCTGCGCTGATGAAAGAGATGAAAGGTCTGGAAGACCGTGGTATCCCTGTTCGTGAGCGTCTGCTGCTCTCCGAAGCCTGCCCGCTGATCCTGGACTATCACGTGGCGCTGGACGTAGCACGTGAAAAAGCGCGCGGCGCGAAAGCAATCGGCACCACCGGTCGTGGTATCGGCCCGGCTTACGAAGATAAAGTTGCACGTCGCGGTCTGCGCGTGGGCGACCTCTTCGACAAAGCGACCTTCGCTGAAAAACTGAAAGAAGTGATGGAATATCACAACTTCCAGCTGGTGAACTTCTACAAAGCTGACGCTGTTGACTACCAGAAAGTGCTGGATGACGTCATGGCGATTGCAGACATTCTGACCGGTATGGTTGTTGATGTGTCCGATCTGCTGGACCAGGCGCGCAAGCGTGGCGATTTCGTCATGTTCGAAGGTGCGCAGGGTACGCTGCTGGACATCGACCACGGTACCTATCCGTACGTAACCTCCTCTAACACCACCGCGGGTGGCGTGGCGACCGGCTCTGGCCTGGGTCCACGTTATGTGGATTACGTTCTGGGCATCATCAAAGCGTACTCCACTCGCGTGGGTGCGGGTCCATTCCCGACCGAACTGTTTGATGAAACCGGCGAGTTCCTGTGCAAGCAGGGTAACGAGTTTGGCGCGACCACCGGTCGTCGTCGTCGTACCGGCTGGCTGGATGCGGTTGCAGTGCGTCGTGCAGTGCAGATCAACTCCTTGTCTGGCTTCTGCCTGACCAAGCTGGACGTGTTGGACGGCCTGAAAGAAGTGAAAATCTGCGTAGGCTACCGTATGCCAGATGGCCGTGAAGTGACCACCACTCCGCTGGCCGCTGACGACTGGGAAGGCATCGAGCCAATCTACGAAACCATGCCGGGCTGGTCTGAGACCACTTTCGGTGTGAAAGAGCGTAGCGGCCTGCCGCAGGCGGCGCTGGATTACATCAAGCGCATCGAAGAACTGACCGAAGTGCCGATCGATATTATTTCTACCGGCCCGGATCGTACTGAAACGATGATTCTGCGCGACCCGTTCGACGCATAATCTTCGTGACTGCTGGCCTGCGGGGAGACCCGCAGGCCGGATAAGCGTAGCGCCAACCGGCGACCGCTCCTGGATCTCCGCTTTTTCGCCCCGTCTGTCAAATAAATTAGCCCCTAACTATCTGGCTGGTTTATCATCATTAATGAATATCTCAGCGGTTTGACCGCGATTTCCCTTTTTCCTGAGGTTGATGTGCAGTTAACAAGTTTCACCGATTACGGCTTACGCGCGCTGATTTACATGGCGTCGTTACCCGAAGGGAAGATGACCAGTATCTCTGAAGTGACAGAGGTATACGGTGTATCCCGTAATCATATGGTCAAAATAATCAATCAACTTAGCCGTGCCGGATACGTTGCTGCCGTCCGCGGGAAGAATGGAGGGATCCGTCTTGGTAAACCGGCACAGAGTATTCGTATCGGGGATGTGGTACGCGAGCTGGAGCCCTTGTCTCTGGTGAACTGCAGCAGCGAGTTCTGCCACATTACGCCCGCTTGCCGCCTGAAACAGGCGCTTTCTAAGGCCGTGCAAAGTTTTCTCAAGGAACTGGATAACTACACGCTGGCCGATTTGGTTGAAGAGAATCAACCGCTTTATAAATTATTGCTGGTGGAATGAAGAAAATTTCCACCGGAGCTGACAACGGAGGAACCGACATGTCACAAGATCCTTTCCAGGAACGCGAAGCCGAAAAATACGCGAATCCTATTCCCAGCCGCGAGTTCATCATTGAACACTTAACAAAACGCGAAAAACCCGCCAATCGTGAAGAACTTGCCGTTGAATTAAATATTGAAGGTGAAGAGCAAATTGAAGCCCTTCGCCGCCGCCTGCGCGCCATGGAGCGCGACGGGCAGTTGGTCTTTACCCGCCGCCAGTGCTACGCGCTGCCTGAACGCCTCGACCTGCTGAAAGGCACCGTGATTGGTCACCGTGACGGCTTTGGCTTCCTGCGCGTGGAAGGCCGTAAAGACGATCTGTATCTCTCATCCGAACAGATGAAAATGTGTATCCACGGCGACCAGATCCTGGCGCAGCCGCTGGGTGCCGACCGTAAAGGCCGCCGCGAGGCGCGCGTGGTTCGCGTGCTGGTGCCGAAAACCAGCCAGATTGTGGGCCGCTACTTTACCGATGCGGGCGTGGGTTTTGTTGTGCCGGACGACAGCCGTCTGAGCTTCGATATTCTGATCCCACCTGAAGAGGTGATGGGCGCGCGCATGGGCTTTGTGGTGGTGGTGGAACTTACCCAGCGCCCAACCCGTCGCACCAAAGCGGTCGGGAAAATCGTCGAAGTGCTGGGCGATAACATGGGCACCGGCATGGCCGTCGATATGGCGCTGCGCACGCATGAGATCCCGTACGTCTGGCCGAAAGCGGTCGAGGAGCAGATTGAAAACCTGCGTGAAGAAGTGCCGGAAGAGTCCAAAGCGGGCCGTGTGGATCTGCGCTCCCTGCCGCTGGTCACCATTGATGGTGAAGATGCCCGCGACTTCGATGACGCCGTCTACTGCGAGAAAAAACGCGGCGGCGGCTGGCGTCTGTGGGTGGCGATTGCTGACGTAAGCTACTACGTTCGTCCGCACACGCCGCTGGATAACGAAGCGCGCAGCCGCGGTACGTCGGTCTACTTCCCGTCTCAGGTTGTACCGATGCTGCCGGAAGTGCTCTCAAACGGCCTGTGTTCCCTTAACCCGCAGGTTGACCGCCTCTGTATGGTTTGCGAGATGACTATCTCCACCAAAGGGCGCTTAACGGGCTACAAATTCTACGAAGCGGTGATGAGCTCGCACGCGCGTCTGACCTATACCAAGGTCTGGCATATGCTGCAGGGCGACCAGGATCTTCGCGAGCAGTACGCGCCGCTGGTTAAGCACATCGAAGAGCTGCATAACCTCTACAAAACGCTGGATCAGGCGCGCGAAGAGCGCGGCGGGATCTCCTTTGAGAGCGAAGAAGCGAAGTTTATCTTCAATGCGGAACGCCGCATTGAGCGTATCGAGCAGACCCAGCGTAACGATGCGCACAAGCTGATCGAAGAGTGTATGATTCTGGCGAACATCTCGGCGGCGAGATTTGTTGAGAAAGCCAAAGAGCCTGCGCTGTTCCGTATCCACGATAAGCCGTCGACGGAAGCCATCACCGCGTTCCGCTCCGTGCTGGCTGAACTGGGTCTGGAGCTGCCTGGCGGTAACAAGCCAGAGCCGCGTGATTACGCCGAGCTGCTGGAGTCCATTGGCGACCGTCCTGACGCAGAAATGCTGCAGACGATGCTGCTGCGCTCTATGAAGCAGGCTATTTACGATCCGGAAAACCGGGGGCACTTCGGCCTGGCGCTGCAGTCTTACGCGCACTTTACCTCGCCGATCCGCCGCTATCCTGACCTGTCCCTGCACCGTGCGATCAAGTATCTGCTGGCGCAGGAGCTGGGTCATAAAGGGAACACCACCGAAACCGGCGGGTATCACTATTCGATGGAAGAGATGCTGCAGCTGGGCCAGCACTGTTCCATGACCGAACGCCGTGCTGATGAAGCCACGCGTGACGTAGCGGACTGGCTGAAGTGTGACTTTATGCTGGACCAGGTGGGCAATGTCTTTAAAGGCGTGATTGCCAGCGTTACCGGCTTTGGTTTCTTCGTTCGTCTGGATGAGCTGTTCATCGACGGCCTGGTGCACGTCTCCAGCCTGGATAACGACTACTACCGCTTCGACCAGGTCGGCCAGCGCCTGATTGGCGAATCTGGCGGCCAGACCTATCGTCTGGGCGACCGTGTGGAAGTGAAGGTTGAAGCCGTGAATATGGACGACCGTAAAATCGACTTCAGCCTGATCTCCAGCGAGCGCGCGCCGCGTAACGTCGGTAAAACCGAGCGTGAAAGGGCGAAAAAGGGCGGCAACGGTAAAGCGAGCGGTAAACGTCGGCAGGCAGGCAAAAAGGTAAACTTCGAGCCGGACAGCGCGTTCCGCGGCGAGAAGAAACAGAAGCCGAAGGCGGCGAAGAAAGAAGCCCGTTCAGCGAAAAAGCCTTCCGCGAAAACGCAGAAAATTGCTGCCGCCACCAAAGCGAAGCGCGCGGCCAAGAAAAAGCAGGCGGAGTAATTCTCCCCTCACCCTGACCCTCTCCCCAACCGGGAGAGGGGAAATACTTATTACGAGAACCATCAATGAGTGAAATGATTTACGGCATCCACGCGGTGCAGGCCCTTCTCGAGCGCGCACCGGAGCGTTTTCAGGAAGTGTTTATTCTGAAAGGACGTGAAGATAAGCGTCTGATGCCGCTGATCCACGCGCTGGAAGCGCAGGGCGTGGTGATCCAGCTGGCTAACCGCCAGTTCCTGGATGAGAAAAGCGAAGGCGCGGTGCACCAGGGGATTATTGCCCGCGTGAAGCCGGGCCGTCAGTATCAGGAAAACGATCTGCCGGATCTGATTGCCGGGCTGGATAACCCGTTCTTCCTGATCCTCGATGGCGTAACCGATCCGCATAACCTCGGCGCGTGCCTGCGCAGCGCCGATGCGGCGGGCGTGCACGCGGTGATCGTGCCGAAAGATCGCTCCGCACAGCTGAACGCGACTGCGAAGAAAGTGGCCTGCGGCGCGGCGGAAAACGTTCCGCTGATCCGCGTGACCAACCTGGCGCGCACCATGCGTATGCTGCAGGAAGAGAACATCTGGATCGTCGGTACCGCCGGTGAAGCGGATCATACTCTGTACCAGAGCAAAATGACCGGCCGTCTGGCGCTGGTTATGGGAGCGGAAGGCGAAGGCATGCGTCGTCTGACCCGCGAACACTGCGACGAGCTGATTAGCATCCCGATGGCGGGCAGCGTGTCGTCTCTGAACGTTTCCGTTGCGACGGGCATCTGCCTGTTTGAAGCGGTGCGCCAGCGCGGGTAGCCTGTTGTGCCGGGTGGCGGCTTCGCCTTACCCGGCCTACAAAGGCACGGTACCGTAGGCCCGGTAAGCGCAGCGCCACCGGGCATTAACCTCACTCCTCCAGCAACCGCAAATGGTCATCCTTCCTCAGCGTCATCAGCGCGAAAATACTCACTACCGCCGTCGCCATCACGTAATACGCCGGAATATCCAGGTTGCCCGTCTGCTTAATCAGCCCGGTAATGATTAGCCCTGCACATCCTGAGAAAATCGCGTTCGACAAAGAGTAGGCCAGCCCCAGCCCCGTATAGCGCACGCGAGTCGGGAACATCTCAGATAGCATTGCCGGGCCCGGCCCCGCCAGCATGCCCACCAGACCGCCCGCAATGAGTACCACACCAGCCTTCACCGCCAGCGTGCTCGACTCCGCCTGAAGAATTTTCAGCAGCGGCAGGGCGAGGATCAGCAGCAGCGCGGTAGCGATAATCATCACCGTGCGGCGGCCAATCCTGTCGCTCAGGATCCCGGCCGGGATAATCGTCAGCGCAAAGCCGATATTCGAAATCACCGCGATCAGCAGCGCCTGGTTAAAGCCGGTGTGCAGCGCCGACTGCAGGTAGGTTGGCATAATCACCAGATAGGTATATCCCGCCGCGGACCAGACCATCACGCGCCCAATGCCCATCAGGATGGTTTTGAGCGTGGCGGAAGTGCTGGCCTGAGCAGCAGCCGGTTTTTCCTGCTGCTGCACAAAGCTCGGCGTCTCTTCCATACTCACCCGCAGCCATAGCGCGACCGCACCCATCGGCAGGGCAAGGAAGAACGGAATGCGCCAGCCCCAGTCATGCAGGTCTTCAGGGGTAAGAACGGCAGAGAGCAGCGCGACAATAGCAGCGCCCGCTAACAGCCCGAGCGCTACGGTAAAGGACTGCCACGCGCCGTACAGGCCGCGCTTGCCGCGCGGGGCGAACTCGGTCATCAGCGAGACCGCACCGCCGTACTCGCCGCCCGCGAACAGCCCCTGCAGGATGCGCAGCAGCGTAATGATTAACGGCGCAGCAATGCCGATACTGGCGTAGACGGGCACGATGCCGATGGCCGTGGTGGCGAGCGTCATCAGCACCAGCACAATAATCAGCGTCGGTTTTCGCCCAATCCTGTCGCCAATTCGGCCAAATACCACCGCACCCAGCGGACGGAAGAAGAAGGCGATGGCAAACGAGGCCCAGGTGAGGATCAGACTGGTCAGTCCCGCCTCTCCCTCAAGCTGGAAGAAGTTCTTCGCAATCACGGTCGCCAGAAAACCGTAGACCGCAAACTCATACCACTCGATGAAGTTACCAATGGAGCCTGCAATTAATGCACGCTTGTGCGCATCCTGTTGCATAACGATCCTCACAAAGACGGGTTAAGAATAAATTATTCAACATAAGCGGGGTAATGAAATAGTTTATTCTTATGTTCTGTGAGCTATTTCACGAATGATATCAGCGGGATCACCACCGTGTGACCTCAATCCCATACAGCGTGCACGCGGTCTGTCCATACTTACCTTCATTGCCACTGAAGGAGGGAGACAGCATGCACTGGCAGACCCATACCGTTTTTAATCAACCTGCCCCACTCTCTAACAGCAACCTTTTCCTTTCAGACTGCGCCCTGCGTGATGCGGTGGCGCGTGAAGGGGCCGAGTGGGATATAGAACTCCTCGCCAGCATTGGTCAGCAGTTGGGTACGGCGGAATCGCTGGAGCTGGGCAGGCTCGCGAACGTGAATCCACCGGAGCTATTACGCTACGACGCCACCGGAGAGCGGCTGGATGACGTTCGCTTTCACCCCGCGTGGCACCTGCTGATGCAGGGGCTCTGCGCCAACCGGGTACATAATCTGGCATGGGAGGAAGAAGCGCGAAAAGGCTCTTTTGTCGCCAGGGCCGCGCGCTTCGTGCTCCATGCTCAGGTAGAAGCGGGGACGTTATGCCCGGTGACCATGACCTTTGCCGCCACGCCGCTGTTGCAGCAGTCGCTGCCCAAACCGTTTCATGGCTGGTTAATGCCGCTGATGAGCGATCGCTACGATCCCCATCTCGCGCCGGGTGGGCAAAAGCGCGGCCTGCTGATCGGCATGGGGATGACGGAAAAGCAGGGCGGCTCAGACGTGCTCAGCAATACCACCAGAGCGGAAAAATGCAGCGACGGCAGCTACCGGCTGGTGGGGCACAAGTGGTTTTTCTCCGTGCCGCAGAGCGATGCGCATCTGGTGCTGGCGCAGGCGAAAGGCGGTTTGTCCTGCTTTTTTGTTCCGCGTTTCTTGCCCGACGGACAGCGCAACGCCGTGCGCCTTGAGCGTCTGAAAGAGAAGCTTGGCAACCGCTCCAACGCCAGCAGTGAGGCGGAGTTCCTCGACGCTTCCGGCTGGCTGCTGGGGGAAGAGGGCGAAGGGGTACGGCAGATCCTCAAAATGGGCGGTCTGACGCGCTTTGACTGCGCCCTGGGCAGCCACGGGCTGATGCGTCGGGCGCTCTCGGTGGCGCTGTACCATGCCCATCAGCGGCAAACCTTCGGCAAAAATCTCATCGATCAGCCGTTAATGCGCGAAGCGTTAAGCCGCATGGCGCTGGTGCTGGAGGGGCAAACGGCGCTGCTGTTCCGCCTGGCCAGGGCGTGGGATAACCGTACCGAGCCGCAGGAGGCCGCCTGGGCAAGGCTTTTTACCCCGGCTGCAAAATTTAGCGTGTGCAAAGCGGGCATTCCGTTTGTCGCGGAGGCGATGGAGGTGTTGGGCGGCGTAGGGTATTGCGAGGAGAGTGAACTTCCGCGCCTGTATCGCGAGATGCCGGTGAACAGCATCTGGGAAGGATCGGGAAATATCATGTGCCTGGACGTGCTGCGCGTGCTGGCGAAGCAGCCAGGGATCCACGACCTGCTTGCCGATGAGTTTGCCCAGGTGAAAGGACAGGACCGACACTTTGACCGCAGCTGGCGGCAGCTTCAGCAAAAGCTGCGTAAACCGCAGGAGGCACAGGGGAGGGAGATCGCGCGGCAGCTCTTTTTGCTGGGCGCCGGAAGCCAGATGCTGCGGCACGCATCGCCGCCCGTGGCGCAGGCGTGGTGCCGCATGATGCTGGATACCCGTGGCGGTACGCTGATGAGCGAGCAGGTGCAAAGCGATCTGCTGCTGCGCGCCACGGGCAGGGTTGGCTAGCGCTTAAGCTGGAACAGGCTGACCAGTTGGGTAAGGTGTGACCCTTTCTCGCGCAGCGTGCGTGCGGTTTGCTCGCTGCGTGAGATGCGATCGGCGTTGATATGCGACGCTTCGCCAATGTGGGTCATCGCAAGATTGACCTGGCCGATCCCCGCGGACTGCTCGCGTGACGCATGGTTAATCTCCGTGACCAGCTGGCTGATGTTGTCGATATGAACGATGATGGAATCCATCGCCAGACGCGTCTGTTCAGACAGCGCGTGGCCTTCGCCCACTTTCCGTAGCGTATCGCCAATCAGCTGTTCAATCTCCTTCACCGCGTTAGCGCTGCGTCCTGCCAGGGCGCGAACTTCCTGCGCGACCACCGCAAACCCTTTTCCGTGCTCCCCTGCGCGTGCTGCTTCAACCGCCGCATTCAGCGCCAGAATATTGGTCTGGAACGCGATGGACTCGATTACGCGCGTGATGTCTTCGATGCGTTTTGACGCTTCGCGAATGTCGTCCATCGTGGCAACCGCATGGGTTACCGTTTCACCACCCTGATGAACCGCGCGTGAGGTTTCACCTACCAACTGCTGCGTTTGCTCCATGTTGGCGGCATTTTGCTGCACAGTTGCGGCCAGTTGCTCCATGCTGGCGGAGGTTTCTTCCACGCTGCTGGCCTGCTTGTTGATCTGCTCGGAGATGTCTCCGGTATCGGAGGCCAGCGCATTGGTGCCCAGATGGATCTCGCCCGCGGCTTCACGGACCTGCAGGACAATTTTTTGTAGCCCATCGCCAATACCGTTGATGGCATCAACCAGCTGACCAACCTCATCCTGACGGGTGACGGGCAGGCTGGAGCGCAAATCGCCTGCGGCATACTGGCGGGCCAGGTCAATCACGTTACGCAGCGGACGGGTCAGCATCCGGCGAATAAGCACCACAAACAGGCCCGCGAAGAGGACTGACAACGCTACGCCGGCCAGCAGGAAACGGTCGCGCATGGTGTTAACGCTCGCGAGCAGGACTGATTTATCCACTTCACCGACGATGGTCCAGTTCCAGCCGGGCAGCGGCGTATAGGCCATTTTCAGCGTGCGGCCGTCGTCGCTTACGCGTTCCAGCGTACCTGAGGAATCGCTCAGCAGCTGCTGTTGGGTGGCGCTATCCCACTTCGGCTGTTTTCCCTCTTCGCTGGCATGGAACAGATACTGACCGCGCGTTTTGCCGTTGCTGCGGTCCAGCACAAAGAAGTGCCCGCTCTCGCCCAGGCGGCGGTTAAGGATTTTCTCGCGCATGACGTTCCAGGAGTGAGTGATATCCACCCCAACGAAGATGATCCCAATGACCTGGCCTTCACTATCCTTCACGGGCTGGTACTGGGTGATGTAGCGTTTGCCAAACAGGAGCGCCAGGCCGCGGTAGACTTCACCTTTGCTGACGGCGGCAAACGCCGGGCTGCTCGCGTCCAGAACGGTTCCCATGGCGCGATCGCCATTCTCTTTGCGCAGGGAAGTGGCAACGCGAATGAAGTCATTACCGCTGCGAACAAACAGCGTGGAGATTGCTCCTGTACGACTCAGAAAGTCATCAGAAAATGTCGTGTTTTCATGGAGTTCAGCGTCGCCCCCTTTCAGCAGGGGAACGGTGAGCCCGTTAATGGTCCGGGTCTGATTAGTATCGACGCTAAACGGCTGGGGCAGAAATGTTGTAAACAGTCTGGTATAGCTTTCGACTTCCTCGCTCAGGCTGGTATTAAACATCTGCACCATGTCGACCATACCGGTGGACTGATTATGCAGATCTTCTACCGCGAGGGCTTCAAGCTGCTGGCTGGCTTTTTGGCTGAGCAGGAAAGTGAAAAGCAGAAACAGCGTGGCGACACTGACGCCCGTCAGCAGCGACAGCTTTGTTCCAAGACCCGCACGGCGGAAAAAATTGATCATAAATTGCTCATCATTGAAAAGGTATGGTTCTTCAACGGCAGAGCGGAGATTACGTTTACTGAATTAATGTAACAAAATGTTATTTTATTGTTTTTGAGTGGTTTAAAAATAGATAAAAAATTTGCAAAAACGAAAAGCCACTAAAAATAAGTGGCTTTTATCAGGAAGGACTTATACGTAGAGAATGGCCTGTACCCGCCAGTGATCGATATGGTTATCTTCCTGCATCTGGATGATGCGATACCATGACGCGCCCTGTTCATCGGCCTTTAATGCCACGATACGTTCAACGTCTTGCGGGCTCCCCGAAATGTTATTGACGGAGATATGGCCTATTTCATTCAGACCCGTTACGCAATCCGCACTGGCGAATTCTGCTGACTGCGCGGTGGTGCTCACAAGGCCTGCTGAGAGCAACAGAGAGGTCAAAGCAAGAGTTCGTTTCATCGTCAGCTCCATTTCACATATTTCCGGTATCCGCCGGGCAATCCTTCGCGAATAAACTCCCATTCCTTGTCGCTGGCATGGAGTTTATTGTGGACAGGAAAATGTCTATGGACGCAAAGCAGTGTAAATCTCGTTCAAAGGTAAACCATTATTTTCGGTACAAAATGGCTTGTGAATACCACTGTCCCGTTATGATGGTTTCGTCGATCATAATAATGACGTAATAATCTGCTTTGGCGGCGACGGCTTGTGCCTTTATTGCGTCTTCTGCGTCATCCGGCGAACCGCGAACCAGCGCGGAGACGGTGCCCATTCGCTGTAATCCTTCCGTCTGATTACGACGAATCTCCTGCGGATGATCGGCAACCGGGGGAGCGGGTTGCGGTGTACCTTGCAGTGCGCTACAGCCGCTGAGCAGAAACACCAGCAATAAAGCAGCAAACCTGTGCATAACCATATCTCGTTTCCTGTTAGCCATAGTGTAGTTGTCTGCGAATTTAGTTTTGGGGGAATGTTCCCGAAGTGTTATCTGGTACGCTATTTTCGAATGAAAATAGCGTCAAACCGTAACCCAGTTCTCAACATTATGAATCATTCATTCGTACAGGGTCGACAATGATTGAAATTGAAATACGCCATCTCGGTGAACATGAAATTTTACATGCCGTGCCGGCAGGAAAACGTGATAAACCGCTGCCTGTTGTGGTTTTTTATCATGGGTTTACCTCCTCTAAACTGGTTTACAGCTATTTTGCGGTGGCGCTGGCGCAGGCGGGTTTTCGCGTGGTGATGCCGGATGCCCCTGACCACGGGGCGCGCTTCACGGGCGATGGACATGCGCGGCTTGGGCAGTTCTGGCACATTCTGCACGGCAGCCTGACCGAGTTTGCCGGGCTGCGCGATGCGCTTTATGAGGCAGGGCTGGTGGCCGATAATCGGCTGGCGGTGGCCGGGGCGTCGATGGGCGGTATGACGGCGCTGGGGATTATGACGCATCATCCTGACGTGATGTCTGTCGCCTGTCTGATGGGCTCGGGCTATTTTACCTCGCTGGCGAAGACGCTTTTCCCCCCTCAGGATTTAACGCAAATTGCGGCGATGCTGGCAGAGTGGGAAGTGACCCGGGCATTGCCGCGCCTTGCCGATCGCCCGCTGCTGCTGTGGCACGGTGATGCGGATGATGTGGTGCCGCCGGACGGAACCTTCCGCCTGCAACAGGCGTTAAAGAATGAAGGACTGGACGCTAATCTGACCTGTTTGTGGGAATCGGGCGTCCGCCACCGCATCACGCCAACGGCGCTGGACGCCACGGTGGCATTTTTCCGCCAGCACCTTTAAACGCGCAGGACTTTGACGCCCTGATCTTCCAGCTTCTGGAGGATCTCGGGGTTCGCCCCTTTGCCGGTGATCACCATGTCGATCTGTTCTGCGCGGCTGAACAGCATGCCTGCGCGTTCACCGACTTTGCTGCTGTCGACCAGCACTACGAGCTTGCCCACAACGTTAAGCATGTTTTGTTCCGCCATTGCGGTCAGCATATCGGTTTTATACAAACCGTCAGCGGTCAGGCCTTTGCCGCTGGTAAACATCCAGTGCCCGGCGTAGAGACTGTTTTCGCTGTCCTGTGGGCTGAGCGTGATGGACTGGCTTTTATTGTACTGGCCGCCCATGATCACCACGCTCTCATGTTCCTGATCGATCAGGTAGTTAGCCAGCGGCAAATAGTTGGTGATGATTTGCACCGGCTTGCCGCACATCTCGCGACCCAGCAAAAACGCCGTGGAGCCGCAGTTGATGACGACGCTCTCACCGGGGTTCACCAGCTGCGATGCCGCTCTGGCAATCCGTACCTTTTCATCGTGATTCTGCGCCTGATGGATATTCATCGGCGACCAGCGTGGACGCTGCTGGCTGATGGCTTCCGCGCCGTTGCGGACTTTTTTCAGCTTGCCGCTCTCATCCAGCTTGTTGATGTCCCGCCGCGCGGTAGCGGGGGAGATGCCTAAACGTTCGATCACTTTCTCGACGGTGATAAACCCTGTTTGCGCCAGGAGTTCCAGTAAAATTTGATGCCGTTGCGCTTCCGTCATGAGCTATTCCGATAAGAATTGATTTGAAAAGATGATATTTGAAATAGCGTGAAATTACTAAAATAAATATGAAATCGCCAGACACAGGGTCTGGCGATGTGGCCTCATAATCAGAGGAAGGACTTGAACGGAAGATCGGGCTCAATGGTGAAGCAATCATCGAAACCGCGTGGGTAGTGATATTCGAGATTGTCTTTGTCCAGAGGCCAGGTGAACTTGCCGCCGACCTGCCAGATAAACGGCTTAAAGCCATACTTCAGGCGGTCTTTTTTCATCTCCCACAGCACGCGGATTTCCTGCGGATCGGCCTGGAAGTTTGACCAGATATCGTGGTGGAACGGAATAACCACTTTGGTATTCAGCGCTTCCGCCATACGCAGCATGTCGGCGCTGGTCATTTTGTCCGTAATACCGCGCGGGTTTTCGCCGTACGAGCCCAGCGCTACGTCAATCTGATGTTCGTTGCCGTGCTTCGCGTAATAGTTGGAGTAGTGGGAGTCACCGCTGTGGTACAGGGAGCCGCCCGGCGTCTTGAACAGGTAGTTCACCGCGCGCTCGTCCATGCCGTCCGGCAGTACGCCCGCAGCTTTCTGGTCGGCCGGCAGGGTAATCAGTGCGGTACGGTCAAAGGCATCCAGGGCGTGGATTTCAATGTCTTTGATTTTCACCACGTCGCCAGGCTTCATTACGATGCAGCGCTCTTTCGGCACGCCCCAGCCAATCCAGAGATCTACGCAGGTTTGCGGCCCGATAAAGGGTACGTCGTCCGCGCAGTTTTGCATTACCGCTGCCGCCACGTTCACGTCAATATGATCGTTATGATCGTGGGTAGAAAGCACAGCGTCGATCTGACGAATGGCAAACGGATCAAGCACAAACGGCGTGGTGCGCAGGTTCGGCTGCAGTTTTTCAACGCCGGCCATGCGCTGCATCTGGTGGCCTTTTTTCATCAGCGGATTACCGTGGCTCTGCTTGCCGGTGCCGCACCAGAAATCAACGCAGATATTGGCGCCGCCTTCTGATTTCAGCCAGATACCGGTGCAGCCCAGCCACCACATTGCAAACGTGCCAGGAGCAACCTGTTCCTGCTCGATCTCTTCGTTCAGCCAGCTACCCCACTCCGGGAATGTGCTCAGAATCCATGATTCACGGGTGATGGTTTTCACTTTACTCATCGTTTTGACTCCTGGGTTTAATCAAAAGTAATCACATGGTGATTTGTTGTGATTAATGCTGGCACCATTTAACGCGCTTTGCAATGATAAAAATGAGGAATTTTATCTGCGCGACTTCACGGACTCTCCGCTATTTACTTGTTAGAGTATCGCATATCAAACATTAATCTAATGAATTATAAGGATTAATTTATTTTCACGGTACGGTAGTGAAAATCATTACTAACAGCATGGAAATAAATTGCGTGATGCGTCACAAATAATCAAATGCAATCTTGTGGTGATTATTTGTGATTAATAGAGTGATGACACCAACCGCACAGGGATTGCCCCTTGTGTTCTCATTTCTGGAGAGAGTTATGGAGATCCTCTACAACGTCTTTACCGTTTTCTTTAATCAGGTAATGACCAACGCCCCGCTGTTGCTGGGTATCGTGACGTGCCTGGGGTACATCCTGCTGCGCAAAAGCGTCAGCGTGATTATTAAAGGCACCATCAAAACCATTATCGGTTTCATGTTGTTACAGGCGGGGTCAGGCATTCTGACCAGCACGTTTAAGCCAGTTGTCGCCAAAATGTCGGAAGTGTACGGCATTAACGGGGCTATCTCTGATACCTACGCCTCAATGATGGCGACCATCGATCGCATGGGCGACGCCTATAGCTGGGTGGGATATGCGGTTCTGCTCGCGCTGGCGCTGAACATTATCTATGTTCTGCTGCGCCGCATTACCGGTATTCGCACCATCATGCTCACCGGGCACATTATGTTCCAGCAGGCGGGGCTGATCGCGGTTTCTCTCTATATCTTCGGCTACCCCATGTGGACCACGATCATCTGCACCGCCGTGCTGGTCTCGCTCTACTGGGGTATCACCTCCAACATGATGTACAAGCCAACGCAGATAGTGACTGACGGCTGCGGCTTCTCCATCGGTCACCAGCAGCAGTTTGCCGCCTGGCTTGCTTATAAAGTTGCGCCGTACCTGGGCAAAAAAGAAGAGAGCGTTGAAGACCTTAAGCTGCCGGGCTGGCTCAATATCTTCCATGACAACATCGTTTCGACCGCGATTGTGATGACCATCTTCTTCGGCGCCATTCTGCTCTCCTTCGGTATTGACGTGGTGCAGGCGATGGCAGGGAAAACCCACTGGACGGTCTATATCCTGCAGACCGGCTTCTCCTTCGCGGTGGCGATTTTCATCATCACTCAGGGCGTACGTATGTTCGTCGCCGAACTGTCGGAAGCCTTCAACGGTATCTCTCAGCGCCTGATCCCTGGTGCGGTACTGGCGATTGACTGTGCGGCTATCTATAGCTTTGCGCCAAACGCCGTCGTCTGGGGCTTTATGTGGGGCACCATCGGCCAGCTGATTGCGGTGGGCATTCTGGTGGGTTGCGGTTCCTCAATCCTGATTATTCCTGGCTTTATCCCGATGTTCTTCTCCAACGCCACCATCGGCGTGTTTGCTAACCACTTCGGCGGCTGGCGCGCGGCGCTCAAGATCTGCCTGGTGATGGGCATGGTGGAAATCTTCGGTTGCGTGTGGGCGGTCAAGCTCACCGGTATGAGCGCCTGGATGGGTATGGCGGACTGGTCAATTCTGGCACCGCCGATGATGCAGGGCTTTGCCTCCGTCGGGCTGGTCTTTATGGCCGTCATCATCCTGATTGCTCTGGCTTATATGTTCTTCGCTGGCCGTTCGCTGCGAGCAGAAGAAGATGCGGAAAAACAAACAGCAGAAGTTTCTGCTCACTAAGGAGTATTGATTATGACCGTACGTATCCTGGCTGTGTGTGGCAATGGGCAAGGTAGTTCCATGATCATGAAGATGAAAGTGGACCAGTTTTTAACCCAGTCAAACATCGACCACACGGTGAACAGCTGCGCAGTGGGTGAATACAAAAGTGAACTGAACGGCGCGGACATCATCATCGCTTCAACTCACATTGCCGGTGAGATTAGCGTGTCGGGCAACAAATATGTGGTAGGCGTACGCAACATGCTGTCGCCTGCGGATTTCGGGCCAAAACTGCTGGAAGTGATCAAAGAGCACTTCCCACAAGACGTGAAGTAAGGACGCCACATGAAACTACGTGATTCGCTGGCAGAGAATAACTCCATCCTTTTACAGGCCGACGCCAGCACCTGGCAGGAAGCGGTGAAGCTGAGTGTGGATCTGCTGGTTAAGGCGGACGTTGTCGAGCCGCGCTATTACCAGGCCATTCTCGATGGCGTGGCGCAGCACGGCCCCTACTTTGTGATTGCGCCGGGCCTGGCAATGCCGCACGGCCGCCCGGAAGAGGGCGTCAAGAAAACCGGCTTCGCGCTGGTGACGCTGAAAACGCCGCTGGTGTTTAACCACGAAGATAACGACCCGGTCGATATTCTCATCACCATGGCGGCCGTTGATGCCAACACCCACCAGGAGGTGGGCATTATGCAGATCGTCAATCTGTTTGATGACGAAGCCAATTTTGACCGTTTACGCGCCTGCCGCACCGCGCAGGACGTGCTGGATTTAATTGATAACGCCACTGCGGCGGCCGTTTAAGAGGAATTGAACATGTCATTACCAATGTTGCAAGTTGCGCTGGATAACCAGACGCTGTCTCACGCTTACGAAACCACCCGCCTGATTGCGGAAGAGGTGGATATCATCGAAGTGGGGACCATTCTGTGCGTGGGCGAAGGCGTGCGCGCTGTTCGCGACCTGAAGGCGCTCTATCCGCACAAAATCGTGCTGGCGGATGCCAAAATTGCCGACGCAGGCAAAATCCTTTCCCGCATGTGCTTTGAAGCCAACGCCGACTGGGTCACCGTGATCTGCTGTGCGGATATCAACACCGCCAAAGGCGCGCTGGACGTGGCAAAAGAGTTTAACGGCGACGTGCAGATTGAGCTGACCGGCTTCTGGACCTGGGAGCAGGCGCAGGAATGGCGCGAAGCGGGCATCCAGCAGGTGGTTTACCACCGCAGCCGCGATGCCCAGGCCGCAGGCGTGGCGTGGGGCGAAGCGGATATCAGCGCGATTAAGCGTCTGGCGGATATGGGCTTCAAAGTCACCGTCACCGGTGGCCTGGCGCTGGAAGATCTGCCGCTGTTCCAGGGCATCCCAATTCACGTCTTTATCGCCGGCCGCAGCATTCGCGACGCGGCATCTCCGGTCGAAGCGGCGCGTCAGTTCAAACGCTCAATCGCTCAGCTTTGGGGCTAAGGAGCGGGTATGTTGTCAAAACAGGTCCCGCTTGGCATCTATGAAAAGGCACTCCCTGCGGGGGAGTGCTGGCTGGAGCGGTTACAGCTGGCAAAACAGCTGGGTTTCGATTTTGTCGAAATGTCAGTGGATGAGACGGACGAGCGTCTCTCTCGCCTGGACTGGAGCCGCGAACAGCGTCTGGCGCTGGTGAGCGCCATTGCCGAGACCGGCGTGCGCGTGCCGTCCATGTGCCTGAGCGCCCATCGTCGTTTCCCTCTGGGATGTGAAGATGATGCCGTGCGTGCTGAAGGTCTGGAGATCATGCGCAAAGCCATTCGCTTTGCCCAGGACGTGGGTATCCGCGTGATCCAACTGGCGGGTTATGACGTTTACTATCAGGAAGCCAACGATGAAACGCGCCGTCGTTTCCGTGACGGCCTGAAAGAGAGCGTTGAGATGGCAAGCCGCGCGCAGGTCACGCTGGCGATGGAGATCATGGACTACCCGTTGATGAACTCCATCAGCAAGGCGCTGGGCTACGCGCACTATCTGAATAACCCGTGGTTCCAGCTTTATCCGGATATCGGCAACCTGTCGGCATGGGATAACGACGTACAGATGGAGCTGCAGGCGGGCATCGGGCATATCGTGGCGGTGCACGTCAAAGATACCCGTCCTGGCGTGTTTAAAAACGTACCGTTCGGCACCGGGGTGGTGGATTTTGAACGGTGCTTCGAGACGCTCAGGCAGACAGGCTATTGCGGGCCTTACCTGATTGAGATGTGGAGCGAAACGTCAGACGACCCGGCTGCGGAAGTAGCAAAAGCGCGGGACTGGGTGCGCGAGCGGATGGTGCGGGCGGGTTTGCTGGAGGTTGAACATGCTTAAGCTGAAACAGCAGGTCTTTGAAGCCAATATGGATCTGCCGCGCTATGGCCTGGTCACGTTCACCTGGGGCAACGTGAGCGCTATCGACCGCGAGCAGGGGCTAATCGTGATTAAGCCGAGCGGCGTGGCGTATGACACCATGAAAGCAGAGGATATGGTGGTAGTGGATCTCGACGGAAACGTCGTGGAGGGAAAATGGCGTCCCTCTTCAGATACCGCAACCCATTTGGCGCTGTACCGGCGATATCCGTCCCTTGGCGGCGTGGTGCATACCCACTCCACGCACGCGACGGCCTGGGCACAGGCAGGGCTGCCCATCCCGGCGCTGGGCACGACCCACGCGGACTATTTCTTTGGCGACATTCCCTGCACGCGAGCGTTAACGCAGGCTGAAGTAGAAGGGGAGTACGAACGCAACACCGGCAAGGTGATTATCGAAACGTTGGGCGAAAGCGAACCGCTGCATACGCCGGGGATTGTGGTGTATCAGCACGGTCCGTTCTCCTGGGGTAAAGATGCTCACGACGCGGTACACAATGCTGTCGTGATGGAAGAGGTGGCTAAAATGGCGTGGATTGCCCGCGGCATTAATCCACAGCTTCAGGGCATTGATGATTACCTGATGAACAAGCATTTCATGCGCAAGCACGGCCCAAATGCCTACTACGGGCAGAAGTGAATAAGTGCTCTGGAATACCAAAAAACAGTTGTAACCGGTGGTATTCCGGAGCCATTCACAAAAAAAGCCCCCGGGCAGGGGGCAACGTCAACTATGGCTATGTTCTCGTTGTTGGCTTTCCTGGTGCTAGCGTTAAGGCATTACCGGTAGATATCTGCACTGGCGTGCATATTGCCGTTGCTGCCGGGCTCACGGGTTAACATCACATGGTAATAGGTTGCGCCCTGGGCATCGGTCTCTTCATTTAGTGCCTGATCTGCTTCGCTTTCAGTGGCGAAATTATGATTGATATAGATTACGCCTAAGCTGTGCACATCATCCATGTTTCTGGCCTGCCGGCCGTCTATTTTGATGGCTGCCATCGCGTTTGCACTGAGCAAAAGCGCAGCCATTATGGCTAATGCGATTTTTTTCATGATATGCGCTCCACGACTGCGTGCTGTGAGAGGGGAATGCTCCTTCTTTAATTCAGTGGGTCTCTGATTAAAGTGTAATCACTCATCCGGCGGGGATACGTGACCATTTCTGATGCAGTTGTTCAAAAAAGCAACGCTTCCGGATGCGTTTAATATTAAATCACCCACTTAGACCAGCTTTACGCTTTGTGCGAATTATTTGTGCGATCAGCTTGAGTTTCCAGGGGCGCGCAAGTATTATGACGCGTCAATTTTTCAGCCGACCTTTAACACGTTCCTTGCCTCCCCGGGCCTCGGCTGACCCAGACAGGAGGCTGAATAATCCGTAAGGAGCAATTCGATGCGTCATTACGAAATCGTTTTTATGGTCCATCCTGACCAGAGCGAACAGGTTCCGGGTATGATCGAGCGTTATTCTGCTGCCATCACTGGTGCAGAAGGTACGATCCACCGTCTGGAAGACTGGGGCCGCCGTCAGCTGGCTTACCCGATCAACAAACTGCACAAAGCACACTACGTTCTGATGAACGTTGAAGCGCCGCAGGAAGTGATCGATGAGCTGGAAACTACCTTCCGCTTCAACGATGCCGTTATCCGCAGCATGGTTATGCGTACCAAAAACGCAGTTACCGAAGCATCTCCGATGGTTAAAGCGAAAGACGAGCGCCGTGAGCGTCGCGATGATTTCGCAAACGAAACCGCAGATGATTCTGATGCTGGGGATTCTGAAGAGTAATTTCTGATGACCAACCGTCTGGCGTTGTCCGGCATCGTATGCAGGGCTCCCCTTCGAAAGGTCAGTCCATCAGGAATTCCGCATTGCCAGTTCGTGCTTGAGCATCGTTCTGTGCAAGAGGAAGCCGGGTTTCACCGGCAGGCGTGGTGCCAAATGCCCGTTATTATTAGCGGACACGAAAACCAGGCCATTACTCACAGTTTAACGGTCGGTAGCGCAGTAATCGTTCAGGGGTTCATCTCTTGCCATAAGGCAAAGAACGGCCTGAGCAAAATGGTTCTGCATGCCGAGCAGATTGATTTGATAGATACTGGAGACTAGCCATATGGCACGTTATTTCCGTCGTCGCAAGTTCTGCCGTTTCACCGCGGAAGGCGTTCAAGAGATCGACTATAAAGATATCGCAACGCTGAAAAACTACATCACCGAAAGCGGTAAGATTGTCCCAAGCCGTATCACCGGTACTCGTGCAAAATATCAGCGTCAGCTGGCTCGCGCTATCAAACGCGCTCGCTACCTGTCCCTGCTGCCGTACACTGATCGTCATCAGTAATCGGGCACGGTCCATTAATACGACTTTAAGAGGATAAGGTAATGCAAGTTATTCTGCTTGATAAAGTAGCAAACCTGGGCAGCCTGGGTGAACAGGTAAACGTTAAAGCGGGCTACGCTCGTAACTTCCTGGTTCCACAGGGTAAAGCTGTTCCAGCTACTAAGAAAAACGTAGAGTTTTTCGAAGCACGTCGTGCTGAACTGGAAGCCAAACTGGCTGACGTTCTGGCGGCTGCTAACGCTCGCGCTGAAGCAATCAACGCACTGGGCACTGTTACCATCGCTTCCAAAGCTGGCGACGAAGGTAAACTGTTCGGTTCCATCGGTACCCGCGATATCGCTGATGCAGTTACTGCAGCAGGCGTTAAAGTGGCTAAGAGCGAAGTTCGCATGCCGAACGGCGTTCTGCGTACCACTGGTGAGCACGAAGTTGACTTCCAGGTTCACAGCGAAGTGTTCGCTAAACTGGTTGTTAACGTTGTAGCTGAGTAATTTTACTCTGCTCGCGTCGAAGCGCCGGCCTTGTGCCGGCGTTTTGCTTTTTTAAGGCTACCGGCCATTCTCTTTTTATCTTGTATGGTAGCTATTCCTGACGCATTCTCAGATAATAAAATGAAACGCAATTTTATTTATGAGATTTGTCATGGATACCGCTCTGCCCACGCCCGTCTTTGCCCGTCGAAATGTGGCCTATGCCTGCGCCACGCTCTGCTGTTTACTCTGGGGAAGCTCGTACCCGGCCATTAAAAATGGTTATGAACTCTTTCAGATTGCGACCGATGACATCCCATCCAAAGTTGTTTTTGCCGGATACCGCTTTCTGTTTGCCGGTGCGCTGCTGCTGCTGTTTGCTCTGGCCCAGCGAAAACCGATTGGCAGGCTCACGCCCAGGCAGTTTGGCCAGCTCACGATCCTCGGACTGACCCAGACGACAATCCAGTACACTTTCTTCTATGTAGGGCTTGCCTACACGACGGGGGTGAATGGCTCAATCATGAACGCCACCGGAACCTTCTTCAGCGTGCTGCTGGCGCACTTTATCTATCACAACGACAAACTCAGCTATAACAAAACGCTGGGCTGTATTCTCGGGTTTGCCGGGGTGATGCTGGTGAATTTCCACAGTGGGTTAAGCGATTTCCAGTTTGTCTGGAAAGGTGACGGCTTCGTGGTGCTGGCGGCCTTTATTCTCTCTGCCGCCACGCTTTACGGGAAACGTATTTCCCAGACTGTTGACCCAACGGTGATGACCGGCTGGCAGCTGGCGATAGGCGGGGCTGCGCTGGTTGCAGGAGGCTATGCCACGGGCGGGACGCTGGAAGTGTACAGCATGAAGGCTGTCGCGGTGCTGGGGTATCTGACGCTGCTCTCATCCGTGGCGTTCGCCCTGTGGAGTGCACTGCTGAAAGTGAACCGGGTGAGCATGATTGCCCCGTTCAACTTTGTCATTCCGGTTGCAGGGACGGTGCTTTCCGCAATCTTTCTCGGCGAAAATATTCTGGACATCAAATATGCGATTGCGCTGGTGCTGGTCTGCTCGGGGATCTGGTGGGTGAATAAACGGAGTGCCTGAGAACAAAAGTGCCGGGTGGCGGCTTCGCCTTACCCGGCCTATGCCATTAACGTGCTCTGATGAAACTACCGTCCGGCTGGCGGGTAAACAGTACCTGCTGCCCATTTCCGGTATCAATCGTCAGCCCGGTGACCACGCCGCTGGCATTCTGGCGAATCTGCACCATCTGGCCATTCTGCAGGTTACTGAGCGGCTTACCTGCACCTTCAACCTTAGCCATGGCATACACGTCGGTTGGTGGCAGGTTGTGGTCGCGGAAAAGCTGTGCCAGCGTTTTGCCCGGCTCCACGCGATAGGAACGCCACTGCTGCTCAATGCCGGTAGGCTGCTGGGTTTGCGGCTCAGACGGGGCCGCGGCCTGCTCCTGCGGCTGTTCATCCTGAACGGGTTCAGGTTCAACCGGCGCGACCTGGCCTGGATCGTTAGACGGGGTCACCAGCTGTGTCTGCATGGGCTGCGCGTCAGGCTGCGGCCGCGTTTGCGACTGAAGATCCAGCTGTGCATTGCGGGTGACAGGCGCGGTATCGACATCATCACCGCCGGAAGGAAGCAGGAAGCCCACGATGACCATCAGCGCACCAATGATGATCCCCCTGCGGTGCAGAGGAGGCAGCGGGTCCATAATGCGAAAATTGTCCGGCGCCTGCCAGATTTTCGCCAGGGTAGGTTTCAGTTCAAATCGCCCGGGCATGGCTCTCCTCCTGCTCCGCGTCTTTTATATCCTGTGCTTCGAAGTATAGTTCGCTAACTGCCTGAACGACGTAACAAACCCGACTTCCGTGACATCAGTTCGGGATTAATCCTGGTTGCCTCTATTGTTTCTGTTTCGTCGCGGTTTGTCACCCTAACTTAAGACAAAGTTTTACCCATAAGGGCATGGCTGATATGCTGCCCGCTACTTTAAATGTGATGGAAGGAAAACCCATGACCACCCCGACTTTTGACACTATCGAAGCGCAGGCAAGTTACGGTATCGGCTTGCAGGTAGGACAGCAGCTGAGCGAATCCGGCCTGGAAGGTCTGTTACCTGAAGCGCTGGTGGCGGGTATCGCTGACGCGCTGGAAGGTAAACAGCCTGCCGTTCCGGTTGACGTTGTGCACCGTGCGCTGCGTGAAATTCACGAACGTGCTGACGCCGTGCGTCGCGCGCGTTTCGAAGAGATGGCAGCCGAAGGCGTGAAATATCTGGAAGAGAACCGCGAGCGTGAAGGCGTGAACAGCACCGAGTCTGGCCTGCAGTTCCGCGTGATCAACCAGGGCGACGGCGCTATTCCGGCGCGTACCGACCACGTTCGCGTTCACTACACCGGTAAACTGATCGACGGTACCGTGTTCGACAGCTCCGTGGCGCGCGGCGAACCGGCTGAATTCCCGGTCAACGGCGTTATCGCGGGTTGGATCGAAGCCCTGACCCTGATGCCAGTCGGTTCCAAATGGGAACTGACCATCCCGCACAACCTGGCCTACGGCGAGCGTGGCGCTGGCGCGTCCATTCCGCCATTCAGCACCCTGGTATTTGAAGTCGAACTGCTGGAAATCCTGTAATCGACTTTTCTTATTTCCTCTCTCCGCTCGGGGAGAGGAAATAGTGATAAAACCTATAGTTACGACAGAATCAATATTTTATCTTGCAAACGAAACTGTTGCGTGTATTTTTGTGAGCTGTTTCGCGCTGTATGAGTGATATGACACTCACTTTCAACATATTATTAACATAATATCTAAATCATAGTATTCATCCCGCCGATTCTTACCTAATATCGATAAACCCTTACAAAGGGACCGTCATTTATTTGACGTTTTTAAAGGCCAGAAGAGCCTTAACAACACAGACAGGCATAAACAGGAAAAATTACATGGTAGATCAGGTCAAAGTCGCCGCTGCAGAAGAGGCGACGTCTGAACAGTCGCTACGGCGCAATCTCACAAACCGTCATATACAGCTTATCGCCATTGGCGGTGCCATCGGCACCGGGCTGTTTATGGGATCGGGCAAAACCATCAGTCTTGCCGGGCCGTCGATCATTTTCGTTTATATGATCATCGGTTTTATGCTCTTCTTCGTGATGCGTGCAATGGGTGAATTGCTGCTCTCGAACCTCGAATACAAATCCTTCAGTGACTTCGCGTCTGACCTGCTCGGGCCATGGGCGGGCTATTTTACCGGGTGGACCTACTGGTTCTGCTGGGTAGTCACCGGAATGGCGGACGTCGTGGCGATTACCGCCTACGCGCAGTTCTGGTTCCCGGGGCTGTCGGACTGGGTCGCCTCGCTGGCGGTGATTATTCTGCTGCTGAGCCTCAACCTCGCCACCGTGAAAATGTTCGGTGAGATGGAGTTCTGGTTCGCGATGATCAAGATCGTCGCTATCGTGGGGCTGATTGTTGTGGGCCTGGTGATGGTATTGACGCACTTCCAGTCGCCAACGGGCGTTCAGGCGTCCTTTACCCATCTGTGGAACGACGGCGGCTGGTTCCCGAAAGGCATCAGCGGCTTCTTTGCTGGCTTCCAGATTGCGGTGTTTGCGTTTGTAGGGATTGAGCTGGTGGGGACTACGGCTGCAGAAACCAAAGACCCGGAGAAATCCCTGCCGCGTGCCATCAACTCTATTCCGCTGCGCATTATTATGTTCTACGTCTTCGCGCTGATCATTATTATGTCCGTGACGCCGTGGAGCTCCGTGGTGCCCAGCAAGAGCCCGTTCGTTGAGTTGTTCGTGCTGGTAGGGCTGCCCGCTGCCGCTAGCCTGATTAACTTCGTGGTACTGACCTCAGCGGCATCGTCTGCGAACAGCGGCGTATTCTCAACCAGCCGTATGCTATTTGGTCTGGCGCAGGAGGGCGTGGCGCCGAGCGCCTTTGCGAAACTGTCTAAACGTGCGGTGCCGGCGAAAGGGCTGACCTTCTCCTGCATGTGCCTGTTGGGGGGCGTGGTGATGCTCTACGTGAACCCAAGCGTGATTGGCGCGTTCACTATGATCACCACGGTCTCGGCAATCCTGTTCATGTTCGTCTGGACCATTATCCTTTGCTCGTACCTGGTGTACCGCAAACAGCGTCCACACCTGCATGAGAAATCGATCTACAAGATGCCGCTGGGCAAGCTGATGTGCTGGGTGTGCATGGCGTTCTTCGTGTTCGTTCTGGTGCTGCTGACGCTGGAAGATGATACCCGTCAGGCGCTCATCGTCACGCCGCTGTGGTTTATCGCGCTGGGGCTGGGCTGGCTGTTTATCGGCAAGAAACGTATGGCTGGCATGCGTTAAGCATGTTGCCGGGTGGCGCTGACGCTTACCCGGCCTATGTTCGAGGACGTTGTAGGCCCGGTAAGCGCTAGCGCCACCGGGCTTTTTTATTCCCCCGCCAATGCCCGCGGGAACAGCTCGTTATTCTCAAGACTGATGTGCTCCATCAGGTCGTCAATCATCTCGTTAATGCCGTTGTACATCGCTTTCCAGGTGGTGCACGCTTCTGGCGGCGGCGTGACGTTGTCGGTGGTGTGTTTGATCACTTCCAGCAGTTCGCCCGCATCATCATGTTCGCTTTCCATCACGCTGATGGGTCCCATCGCCTGGCTGCCCATTCCCTGTTTAATCATCGGGAAGAGGATCTGCTCTTCTTTCATCATGTGGCTGGAAAGCTCTTCGTGCAGCATGGTCAGGTATTTTGCCAGACCGCGCGGTACGGAAGGCTTGTCGGCGTGGACGCGCTCAACTTTCGTCGCCTGCAGGATCAGCTCAGGCAGTTGCTCACGGTGGCGGTCGTGGTAACGCACGATGATATGGTCGATGATTTCCGCGAGCGGGGCGGTACGCCAGTCTTTGTCGACAGGCTGTTCGGCCAGAAGTGCCAGTTCCGCTTCGATAGCCTCCACGTTCAGCTCTTTACGCGAGGCCGCTCGCGCCAGGGTCTGCTTACCGCCGCAGCAGTAATCCATATCGTATTTACGGAACAGCGCAGAAGCGCGAGGGATGGAGAGCGCCAGCTCGCCAAGGGGTTGGTCGCGAAAGGCCATAGCAGTTACCTCGTCATCAAGAATATAAGATGCATATTAAATGCATCTTTATGGCGGCGCTATAACCCTTTAGAGGGAAGGGAAAAAGTGCGACGGGGATCACAAAAAAATGTCCCGTTTAACTCCCTGAATGGACTTAGGAAAGTGGTTTAGAAACTTTTTAAAGGTGGAGAAACAGTAAACAACCCGCCGCGCGTGCCGATAGATACTCGTCAGAGAAACCTGCATATAACAAAGGCAACGTATGTTTAAACGTATAAAAGTCATTACTCTTCTTATTTCGGTGCTGCTTGTGCTCGGCATCATGCAAGTGATTTCCGCGGGTATTTTTATTAACGCGCTGAATAACGATAAAGACAACTTCACCGTGTCGCAGCTCTCCAGTAAAAACGTCGCGGAGTTTACCGATGCGTGGATCAGCCTGAATCAGGCGCGGGTGACGCTGAACCGCGGGATGCTGCGCCTGCAAAGCAGCATGGCCTCTCAGATTAACGGTGGGCAGCTCAATGAGCTGGTTAACACGGCGAAGAATCTGCTGGCCGATGCGCAAGCCCATTACGATAAATACTACGCCCTGCCGAATACGCCGGGGCTGGATGAGAATCTGGCCAAGCGTCTCGAAGAGCAGTACCGCATTTACTCCTCCACACTGACGCAAATGAACGTCCTGCTGAGCCAGGGCAATCTGGAAGAGATGTTCAAGCAGAACGCGGAGCATAAACAGACCGCGATGCAGGCGGTTTACCGCGAGTGGCGCGAAGCGCAGGCAACGCTTACCGATAAAGGCATCCAGGATAATGAAAGCGACTACAAACGCATCCTGTGGATCCTCTCTGCGGTGATGCTGCTGGTGATTGTGGTGATTGTCTCCAGCTGGATCGCTATGCGCCGCGTGCTGCTGCTGCCTCTGGAAGAGGTGATTAACCATATTCGCGCCATTGCGGCGGGGGATTTAACCCAGCCGATTCAGGCTGAAGGTAAGAATGAAATGGCTATTCTGGCGCGCAACGTTCAGGAGATGCAAACCTCGCTGGCGAACACCGTGGGCGTGGTGCGTGAAGGTGCGGATACCATCTACACCGGCGCCGGTGAAATTTCTGCCGGGAGTAACGACCTCTCTTCCCGTACCGAGCAGCAGGCCGCGTCTCTGGAAGAAACGGCAGCCAGCATGGAACAACTGACGGCCACCGTGAAGCAGAACGCCGATAACGCGCGTCAGGCTTCCCGTCTGGCGCTGGATGCCTCCTCAACGGCGAAGAAGGGTGGAAATGTAGTAGAAGGCGTCGTGCGTACGATGGATGAAATCGCGACCAGTTCCAGCAAAATCGCGCAAATTACC
The DNA here is from genome assembly GCF_041399405.1 of Enterobacter sp. KB-280D8. NCBI lineage: Bacteria > Pseudomonadati > Pseudomonadota > Gammaproteobacteria > Enterobacterales > Enterobacteriaceae > Enterobacter > Enterobacter sp. KB-280D8. The sequence continues at coordinate 422,391 of NZ_JBGKEC010000004.1, read as the reverse complement.
AACGTGATCGACGGTATTGCCTTCCAGACCAATATTCTGGCACTGAACGCGGCGGTGGAAGCGGCGCGCGCGGGCGAACAGGGCCGTGGCTTTGCGGTAGTCGCAGGGGAAGTTCGAACGCTTGCCCAGCGCAGCGCACAGGCGGCGAAAGAGATTAAGGCGCTGATCGATGATTCCGGCGAGCGCGTCAACGCAGGCTCGCAGTTGGTGAATGAAGCGGGCGCGACGATGGCGGAGATCGTCAACGCGGTCACCCGCGTGACCGACATCATGGGCGAAATTGCCTCTGCCTCTGACGAGCAGAGCCGCGGTATCGACCAGGTGGGCCAGGCGGTCGCCGAGATGGACCGCGTGACCCAGCAGAACGCCTCGCTGGTGGAAGAGTCTGCGGCTGCTGCGGCCGCGCTGGAAGATCAGGCTGCACGCCTGAACGAAGCGGTGGCGGTGTTCAAAATCACCCGCAACCAGGCGGTCAAAGCGGCACCGGTGAAAACCTATGTGCCAAAAGCGCAGCCCGCAGCGGCGGCGTCAGAAGGGAACTGGGAAACGTTTTAAGGACTTGCCCGGTGGCGGCTACGCCTTACCGGGCCTACGGTTTTGTAGGCCCTGCAAGCGCAGCGCCGCCGGGCAATGCTCACATCTCCGACGCCGGAACGACCCTTGGTTTTTCCGGCTTCGCTCTCACCGCAATCACCACCCCCACGACCAACAATAATATTCCACAGGCCGTTAACAGCGGCGGCACGCTCTGGCGCATCAGGAAGGTATAAAGCAGTCCCGCAAGGGTTTCGAAGACAATCAACGGCCCTAAAATCACCGTCGGCAGCTTCTGGCTGGCAATGTTCCAGCACAGCGCACCTACCCAGGAGCACAGCACCGCAATCGCAACCATTAAGCCAATAAACACCCACGGCCTCGGCCCGAAGGGCTGGGCGAAGTCTGGCTGTTGATAGCCTAACCAGAGGCACGCGCCGACATACCCCACCAGTGATACGGGCAAGGTGACCAGCGCCTGCGCCGTCGCCCACATCATCGGGTGCTTGTCCGGGTTTTCCCGCAGCCAGCGCGCATTGCGCAGGGCGTACCAGGCCCAGCACGCTACCGAGACGAACGCTAAAACGATCCCCGAACCGTAACGCCATAAGCTGAAATCGCCCAGCCCGTGGCGCAGCTCGGCGATATTGACGCACACCAGTCCCACAGCGGTGCACATCAGCGCCGGCGCCATTTTTGACCACGCCAGCCTGCCGTCCCGGTGGCTATAGAGCAGATTCGCGAAGATGGGGATGACCACCGGCAGCGTGCCAATAATCATGGTGGAAACCGGCGCACCGGTACGCTGAATGGCGCTTGCCAGACAGACGTAATAGATCAGGTTACCCATCATGGTCAGCGCCAGCGCGGTACCCCAGTCCTGACGGCTGAGCTGACGCAAGCGCGCGCGTCCCAGCCACGCCAGGGGCAGGGCAATCAGCCCCAGCGCCAGGTAACGTCCGGTCGACTGCAGTATGGCCGGATACTCGGGTACGATCAGCGGGCCGACAAAAATCAGCCCCCACATCATCCCTGCCAGCAGGGCATACAACACGCCACTAATCATTTTTCCATCCTGTTTGATTCACGTTGCACTCAGTGTAGGAGGGACAAATACGCACGTATTGTATGAGATTGCGCTTTAGCGCCGGGTGACCTGCTTCTGGTAGCGAACGGGAGTAATGCCGTAGCGGCGGGTAAACGCGCGGGTTAAATGCGACTGGTCGGTCAGCCCGGTTGCGGCGGCGACCTCAGCTGCGGGCATGCCGTGGGTGAGGAACGCTTTGGCGCGCCACAGGCGGATGGCCATCAGCATCTGGTGCGGCGTAACGTGGAAATGGGCTTTGAACTGGCGCTGGAAATGGTACGGGCTGAGCGAGACAACGTTCGCCAGCTCGTCCAGCGTCAGGGCGTGCATATAGTTGTCGTGCAGATACTCGCGCACGCGTTCGAACCGGTGTGCACCTTCCTGAACTACCGGCGCGTGATGGGCTAACGGCTGAAAGGTCTCAATCAAATCCAGCAATAAGCCTTTTTGCGCCAGCGGGTCGTCCGTATGCCACAGGCCGTAAATCAGCCTGCCGATTTGCTGCGAGCGCAGCGGGTCATAGCGGGTTACGTCGCTGAACCACCAGTGGCGCATGCCGGTTACCTCTTCCAGCAGGTCAGGCTCGATGTAAACCATCCGGTAGCGCCAGCCGTCTTCAGTGGCGGATTCCCCGGTATGGATCTCATCCGGGTTCATGGTAACAACGGATTTTTCAGGTGCGAGATGCTGGGTACCGCGATAGCGAAAGCGTTCGGCACCGGTTTCAATCGTGCCGATCCCGAAGGCTTCATGGGTGTGAGGCTCAAAGGCGTAGTCAGAGATATGCGCGTGATAGAGTTCAAGGCCCGGCAGCTGCGCCAGGTGGCGAAAGCGCGCTCTGTCTCTCTCATCAATAAACTGTTCCGGTACGCCTTGCACGGTGAGCCTCCTCATGGGTCATCGTTTCATTATCAGAGATGACCCGAGGGGATGCCACAAAAAATAACCAATCCGTAACAATTACAAAATGGCTTTGACGCTCTCCGCCAGCGACGTGGTTGGACGGCCAATCAGCTTGCTGAGGGTACGGCTGTCGTCAAACAGACCGCCTTTGGACGCGCCCACATCGGAGTCCGCGAGCATATCTGCCAGCCCGGCAGGCAAGCCGACGCTTTTCAGCGCGGCGGCGAAATCTGCCTCGCTGAGATTCTGATAGGTTACCGGCTTTCCGCTCTGCTTGCTGAGCTCCGCCGCCAGCTCGCTCAGCGTCCAGCCGTGGTCGCCTGCCAGTTCGTATACTTTGCCCGCATGACCCTCTTCAGCGATGACTTTGGCGGCCGCCGCTGCATAGTCTGCACGGGTCGCAGAAGCAATTTTGCCTTCGCCTGCGGCACCGATAAACACGCCGTGTTCCAGCGCGGGCGGCGCGCTCGCCAGGTAGTTTTCGGTATACCAGCCGTTGCGCAGCAGGGCATAAGGAATGCCGGACGCCGCCAGCGCTTTTTCCGTCGCGACGTGTTCAACGTGCAGACCCAGCGGTGATTTGTCCGCATGCAGCAGGCTGGTGTAGGCGATAAATTTCACGCCTGCCGTTTTGGCGGCGTTAATGACGTTCTGGTGCTGGGTTGCGCGCTGGCCTACTTCGCTGGAAGAGATCAGCAGCAGCTTATCCACACCGCTCAGCGCGGCGGTGAAGGCGGCTTCGTCGGTGTAATCCGCCTGACGAACCACAATGCCCTGCTGGCTCAACGCTTCAGCTTTCGCTGGGTTACGCACGATAGCCACAATCTGGCTGGCCGGTACGGTATTTAACAGCTGCTCGATAACGAGATGGCCAAGCTGGCCAGTAGCGCCGGTAATCGCGATCATGATGAATCTCCTTCGTGTTTGTCTGGTGTTGTGGCACACTAGCACCATAGCTAACTTTTAGTAAGTACGTACAAAAAGGTAAGTATGAAAACAACGATACCAACGCTCAGCGAACAAATGCGCGATGGCAATCTTTTCGCGGAACAGTGCCCTTCACGGGAGGTGCTCAAGCACGTTACCAGCCGCTGGGGGGTACTGATTCTGCTGGCCCTGCAGGAGGGAACGCACCGCTTCAGCGATCTGCGCCGTAAAATGGGTGGGGTGAGCGAAAAGATGCTGTCCCAGTCGCTTCAGGCGCTGGAGCAGGACGGATTTGTCGATCGCGTGTCGTATCCGGTCGTGCCGCCTCATGTCGAGTATAGCCTGACGCCGATGGGGATTGAGGTCAGTGAGAAAGTGGCCGCGCTGGCAGACTGGATTGAGGTCAATACGCCGAAGGTGATGGCGAATCGGGATGAGCGTGCGGCGTAAAAGCCGGGTATGTGAGGCCTGATGCCCCTCTCCCACAAGGAGAGGGAACAAACACCAAAAACGGCAACGTGCGTTGCCGTTTTGCTTTTACCTGCTCAAATCCACCTGATAAATCGCGAACCCGATATCATCCGTCGCAACCTTCTTCATCGGATACTGCGCCTTGTCCTTAATGAACCTGGCCGCCTTATCGGACGGTGACGTTTCAAAGCGGATATCCAGTTTTGTCTCGCTATGAATCGGCGCAAGACGCCAGTTGTTATCCACCGCCGGGTGAATTTGGCCCGCCTTCTTCGACTCTGCGCCGATCCACGCCGCCAATACCGAGCGGTTTTCGTCCGGTGACGCAAAAGCGATGTGGCTATCCCCCGTACCGGCAAACTTACCGCCGTAGGCGCGATAGTTATTTGTCACCACCAGGAAGGTGGCATTCGGGTCGATCGCCTTGCCGTTGAAGGTCAGGTTTTTAATGCGCTCCGCCTGCGGATTAATGGTCTGGCACTCGCCGTCATATTTCGCCGGCTGGGTGACGTCAATCTGGTAATTCACGCCGTCGATCACGTCGAAGTTGTAGGTGCGGAAGCCGTCCCAGTTAATCAGCGACTGCGGTTTGCTGCTTGTCGGATCGATCTGGTTAAACTGTCCGGCGGAGCACTCCAGCCACTCTTTCACCTCCTTTCCTGTGGCTTTAACCACCACCAGCGTGTTCGGGTAGAGATAGAGATCGGCGGCGTTACGGAAGGTCAGCTGGCCCTTTTCGACTTCAACATAGCTTGCCGGGTCATTCTTACGCCCGCCCACTTTGAATGGCGCAGCGGCAGACAGGACCGGCAGTTTTGCCAGATCCGGATCGCCCTGCACAAAGTGTTCGGCATAGGCTTTCTGCGCCATGTTGACCACCTGAACGGTTGGGTCGTCCTGCACCAGCGCCAGGAAGCTGTACATATTGTCGGCGGATTTGCCGATCGGCTTGCTGACGAATTCGCGGGTGGCGTCGTGATCGTGCTTCAGCACGTCGACCAGTTTTTTATCTTCAGCCGCCAGAGATTTTTTAGCCGCAGCGTCGTAAATCGGGCGCGCTTCGGCTTTTGACTGCGTCACCTTCCAGCTGCCGCCGTCGTTATTCAGCACCAGGTCCACCACGCCAAGATGGTCGCCCCACATGCCCGGCATCACCGACGGCACGCCGTTGAGCGTCCCTTTCTCAATATCAGCCCCTTTGATACTGGCAAAATCTTTGCCCGGGAAGACGGCGTGGGCGTGGCCGAACAGGATCGCGTCAACGCCCGGAACTTCACTCAGATAATAAACGGAGTTTTCAGCCATGGCCTGGTACGGGTCGGCGGAGAGACCCGAGTGGGCGACAACCACGACCAGATCCGCGCCTTTTTCGCGCATTTCCGGCACGTATTTGCGCGCGGTTTCGGTAATGTCGTTAACGGTCACTTTACCGTCGAGATTGGCTTTATCCCAGGTCATGATCTGCGGCGGTACGAAGCCGATATAGCCGATTTTCAGCGTCTGCTTTTTACCGTCCTGATCGACAACGTCAGTCTCTTTTATCAGGTAAGGGGTAAAGAGCGGTTTCCGGGTCTTAACGTCAATGATATTGGCGTTAACGTACGGGAATTTCGCGCCGGCCAGCGCATCGTGCAGGTATGTCAGGCCGTAGTTGAATTCATGGTTGCCCAGGTTACCGACGGCATAATCCAGCGTGTTCATCGCTTTATAAACCGGATGGATCTCGCCTTTCTTCAGGCCTTTCGCCGCCATGTAATCGCCGAGCGGGCTGCCCTGAATGAGATCGCCGTTGTCCACCAGCACGCTATTTTTTACTTCACCGCGCGCGGCGTTAATCAAACTTGCTGTGCGTACCAGTCCGAATTTTTCCGTAGGGGTATCTTTGTAGTAATCGAAGTCCATCATATTGCTGTGCAGATCGGTCGTTTCCAGAATACGCAGATCTACCGTCGCCGCCTGTACGCTTGCTGCAACCAGCGTTGCCAGGAGCGTTGCACTAAACTTAATCATCAGAGGAGTCCTTTTTTCGATGCAGACCACAAAAGAGTATGTATCTATCGCTTGTTGCTTACAGAAATGTGAATCCTGACAGAAAAAAGCGTCCTGAAACCGGAATTGCTTCACAGATAGCGGAATTGTTCACATTACGATATAACTAAAACAAAGAGTTAACCTCACTGCGTTAACAAAGAGGTGGAGAATGCTAGATAAAATTTGTCAGCTCGCACGGGATGCGGGAGATGCCATCATGCAGGTGTATGACGGTAGTAAACCTATGGAGGTGGTCAGCAAAGCCGACGACTCTCCGGTCACGGCGGCGGATATTGCGGCGCATAAGGTGATCCTGAAAGGATTACAGGCTCTAACGCCGGAGATCCCCGTTCTGTCTGAAGAAGCGCCGCAAAGCTGGGACGAGCGCCAGCACTGGCAGCGCTACTGGCTGGTCGATCCTCTGGACGGGACAAAAGAGTTCATCAAGCGCAACGGTGAGTTCACCGTCAATATCGCCCTGATTGAGAAGGGCAAAGCGGTGCTCGGCGTGGTCTACGCGCCGGTGATGAACGTGATGTACAGCGCCGCAGAAGGCAAGGCCTGGAAAGAGGAGTGCGGCGTACGGAAGCAGATCCAGGTGCGCGATGCGCGTCCACCGCTGGTGGTGATCAGCCGCTCGCACAGCGACAGAGAGCTGCAGGAGTACCTGCAACAGCTGGGTGAACACCAGACTACCTCGATTGGCTCGTCGCTGAAATTCTGCCTGGTGGCGGAAGGTCAGGCGCAGCTGTATCCGCGCTTTGGGCCAACCAACGTCTGGGATACTGCGGCAGGTCACGCCGTGGCTGCGGCCGCCGGGGCGCACGTTCATGACTGGCAGGGCAAGCCGCTGGACTACACCCCGCGCGAATCCTTCCTCAACCCCGGCTTCCGCGTCTCTATTTATTGAGCCAGCAGCTTATGCAGCAGGTCGACAACCTGCTGCACCTCTTCCTGGGTTAACGCCCCGTCTTTCACCCACTGTACGCGACCGTTCTTGTTCAGCACGACAATCGCAGAGCTCTCTTCCTCCAGTTGCCAGGCCTTACGGGTGATGCCGTTGCTGTCGACGATAAACTGCGACCACGGATAGAGCTTTTTATTGCTCTCAAGGCTCGAGCGCACAAACATCCCGGAGCCCGGAATAGCATCATCGGTGTTCACGATCGTGGTGGTCTGGTAGCGGTCGTGAGGGAATTTTGCGGCCTTGATCGCTTCCACCAGGTTGGCATTTTTCTCTTTTGCGGATGTACGACCGGCAATATGTTGTACAACTCTCACTTTGCCCGCGAGTTGCGCGCTATTCCAGGCTTTATAGCTAAACTTATCATTGTCGAGATTCAATTCTCCCCGGTCTGCAATGCCGACTGGCGGTACACGTTGTCCTTTTTCAATGTTGTGAGCACAAGCCCACAGGGGCAGCAGCAGACAAGCTGCTGCAAGGATATTACGTAGGGTCATGGCGTTTCCTTATTGTTTGCAGGTGATCCGACCACTTGGTCATACGCTTTTAATCATAAGTGCGATCAATGTGGTTTTCCCGCAATCCCGATGCCAGTTTGCGGGCGAACGCACATATCCATGAAAAAACGACGGCTTATACTGCTCTCTATCACGCTTTGCAAAGATTATTCTGAATAATTGTAATCAAACGGTAAATAAACTTATGCACACTGGGTAACACCGTAGTTCTGGTCTATAGTCATTGGGCATCAAAATTTGCGCTCAGGACAGTCGGGCCGATTGTGGCACCGCAAGAGCGTATGATTCGCAGGAGATACAAGAATGAAAATTTTCCAACGCTACAACCCGCTTCAGGTGGCGAAGTACGTGAAGATCCTGTTCCGTGGACGGTTGTACATCAAGGATGTTGGCGCTTTTGAGTTTGATAAGGGCAAGATCCTTGTCCCAAAAGTGAAGGACAAACAGCACCTGTCTGTGATGTCCGAAGTCAACCGTCAGGTTATGCGTCTGCAAACTGAGATGGCTTAACCAACGTGCTATGCAGTAAGTAGTTAGAAAAACGGCTCCCGATGGGAGCCGTTGATGTTTGTGGGGGGCAGGAACGTTACGCCGACACTTTCTCTTCCGCGTCCGGCAGCTTCGGCACCAGCACGGTCGGCTTGTTGTCGATGCGCGTCACCAGTAGCTGGTCGATCCGGTAGTTATCAATATCCACCACCTCAAACTTGTAGCCGGAGAACTTCACCGAGTCGGTACGTTTCGGGATTTTACGCAGCATAAACATCATAAAGCCGCCGATGGTCTCGTAGTTGCCGGACTGCGGGAACTCGTCGATATCCAGCACACGCATCACGTCTTCAATTGGTGTGCCGCCATCAATCAGCCATGAATTATCGTCACGCTGGACAATTTGCTCTTCCAGACCCTGGCCTACCAGGTCGCCCATCAGCGTGGTCATCACGTCGTTCAGGGTGATAATGCCCACCACCAGCGCGTATTCGTTCATGATCACCGCGAAGTCTTCCCCGGCGGTTTTGAAACTTTCCAGCGCTTCTGAGAGCGTCAGGGTGTCCGGCACAATCAGGGTATTGCGGATCTGTACGCCGCTGTTAAGCGCGAGGCTCTGGTTTGCCAGCACTCGGTTCAGCAGGTCTTTGGAGTCGACGTAACCGATGATGTGGTCGATATCTTCATTACAGACCAGGAACTTAGAGTGCGGATGCTGCGCCACTTTGTTCTTCAGGCTCTGCTCATCTTCATGTAAATCGAACCAGATAATGTTTTCACGGCCCGTCATGGAAGAGGGCACGGTACGGGATTCCAGTTCAAACACGTTCTCAATCAGCTCGTGTTCCTGCTTACGCAGCACCCCGGCCAGCGCGCCGGCTTCCACCACCGCATAAATATCGTCAGAGGTGATGTCGTCTTTACGCACCATCGGTAGCTTAAAGATGCGGAAAATCACGTTCGCCAGGCCGTTGAAGAACCACACCAGCGGACGAAACACGTACAGACAGAAGCGCATCGGGTTGATGATACGCAAAGCCACAGCTTCTGGCGCAATCATACCGATGCGTTTCGGGGTCAGGTCTGCAAAAAGGATGAACAGGCCGGTTACCAGCGAGAAGGAGAGAATAAAGCTCAGCTGTTCGGCAAGCTCAGCGGACATGTACTTCACAAAGAGGCTATAAAACGCCGGAGAAAACGCTGCATCCCCTACGATACCGCCGAGGATGGCGACTGCGTTCAGGCCAATCTGCACCACGGTAAAGAACATGCCGGGGTTTTCCTGCATTTTCAGGATGCGGGTGGCATTGATGTTGCCCTCGTCGGCAAGCAGCTTAAGTTTGATTTTACGGGACGCGGCCAGCGAGATCTCAGATATCGAGAAAAATGCACTGACGGCAATCAGACAAAGTATTACTAAAATACTGTTTAACATAGTTTATCCGGCTTCACGCCAGATCCTCAGAAGGGGAGTTGATACCATTTGTGTGAAAACACGTAGAACGTCAGCTCGTAGCGTTGAGCCGATTATTTCAGCGGTAGTATAGCGTAAAGAGATGTAAACCTGCCAGAGGTCACGTTTTTGGCACTTAAGTATCGATAAGTGTTGTACTTGGGATTTGATGAGAACCATTTTCATTTAAAGAGGGTTTTCATGCAATCTTTACCGGATCTTTATCCAATCTTTATACAGCGAAATGTGCATTTTTTGGGTCTGGACGGCTTCCTCTCAACGCTCTTTTATGTGGCTATGTGGCAGTGTCGATTAGTTGGAAAACTAATCCGAGTCAGTCTTAGGACCCAGGACAAAAATGTGGCTTAGCGCCGTGTCGTAGAACTCTCTGAGGTTTTTATAAGGCACTTCCTGCTAATGGCGAATACGAAAAATGCTCCTAAGGGCCAGGGATAAGCCAACAATAGATCGTTAATGTCGATCATTAAGACCAACCGTGTGGAATCGGGGCTGCATGTGCCAGCCAGCGTATATGGTGCTCGATCAATCTCAATAACTGTTTGTACTGGCACGAGGTCGCGAAAGTAGCCATTTTTTAAGAGCAACTAAATGATATCTCAGTACTTTCTGTTTTATGTATTTATGGCAAAAACGTGAGGTCAATAGCTCAACCTCTGTACAAAACCGTAATGTTAATGTGAGAATTAGAGTCAAAAAAAACAACACGAGTACAGGACGTTATGACCAAAAAGATTCATTTTTATGCACCTGGTACAAACGATTACATCAGCCCAACTTTACTTTTTTCAGTTGCCCGGATGACAGTAAATGATGACGGGGTTCAGTGGTTAGAGACTCAGTGGGTTGGCGGTGGCGATGTTCAGGGGATGGCTCTTTACACTTCGATTCTTGATGCGGCAATTGCTGCTGAAGTACTTAATCAGGCAGAAACCCCGTCGGAATGGAAGGTTTACCCATTCTCTGATCTGAACATTACAGAAATGATGATCAACACGAAAGCGCATAAATCACATTATGGCATGATGCTTGTGTTTGGGTTCTCAATCGACGATTTCAGAAACCTAATACTGCAATCTGATCTATACCGAACTCTGCAATTCCCTGAATCATTCCCTATCGGTGACGGCTTAGATCCCATCACAAACAAGGTAATCCTGAAATTCGATGAATCCCTGTTCGACGGGATGAATGGTTACTGGCATGAAGAGTTTCCCAGCTACTGTGAATCAATGGAGATCCTGAACTCTCAACCTCTCGATCTCATCAAAGAACACGCTCGTAATGCTGTATCAACGGCACTTGTCACCGCAATACCGATGATCAGCCCTGCAACGCAATACTGTGTATCCACCTATTCCATCGAAAAGCAAATGTGGATCGTATCTTCTCTGGCAGTGAATGGTTCTAAACCTGCTAACAAACTTCATTAAGGATGATTCTATGGCTACTGGTCATTTTCTGAGGATTGGCGACAAGACAACGTGCGGCGGTAGTATTCTTTCAGGTTCCCCAAATCACAGCTTTGGAGGGATTGCAACCGCGAGAAATGGCGATTCTGTCTCTTGTGGTAAAGATGGCAAGGTATACCATATCGCAGGTGGTATCCCCACTTACTCGATTCATGGAGTTGCCGCAGCAGGTACTTTGCATAGCCGTAGTACATGCCCCTGTAACGCAAGTTTCATTTCGTCATTCCCAAATGCTTCCTATTGGGTCGAGGAAAAGAAAGCAGTTAAGGCTATCCCTGTAGTTACTGCTGCCCCTTTAGCTGTTCCTGCACCAACAAAAGCGGAAGAACCCGTACAGCACGCCCAGACAGCTAAAAAACCACATAAGGAAGAAACTAAACGTGAACCAGTAGATGCTGGCTTTTGTGTACTTCCTTACGGTGCTGAAACTGGAGCCTATGAAAGATATCTGTTCGAAAGTGAACCGCCAGCAGGAACACGCGAACTTTACCGTTCACTTAATGGAGAAGGTAAGGAATACAAAGCTGGTTCTATCCTACTTGTTGTTGATCCAGAAAAACAGGACAGTGATCAGATCGCACATATGCAGGTCGCTAAACAACGTATTGATACAGCATTAGAACCGCTTACGCATAAAGAGGCTAACTTCTTACACGATCACTATGCAACAATAGCTAACTTTAGCAACATCGCCGATAAAGGAATAGGGCTTGCTGCTGAACCTGTTGGGAAGTATTTCGAAAATATAGAGAAAATCCTGAAAGAAATTCAGGAAACGTACAAGAATACATACATGACAAGAGGGGCTTTGATTGGTGAACAGTTCTATGTAAGACGTGCTCAACTATTCAAGGAACTTGATCATGTACTTAAAGTCGGCTTCCTTAATAAAGGTATGAAACTTGGTGAGTACAACAACTTAAAAAGTGCTCTTGGTTTATCAACTAAATCGATAACTCATAAATGGAATGAAACGGGAATAAGTGATATTGATGGCTACGCTACACATATAGAGCGAGCGGCAAAATATGTAGCAGCTATGCGATATGTTGGTTATGTCGGGATCGGCTTTAGTGCTTTGCATTCTATCAATGAAATAAATGAGGCTTGTTCTGTTGGTCGTGAAAGCGAATGTACTAAAAAGAAATACACGGAAATAGGTAGCTTTGTAGGGGGGCTTGCTGGTAGTTATGCTGGCGGTACTACTGGTGTTGGCCTCTGCTCTGTCATTTTGGGGGCTTTAACAATAGAAGTTGCCGGAGCAGGTGCATTAGCTTGTGGTGTAATTCTTGGTACTGGTGGGGGGTATGTAGGCGGAGAGTATCTCTCAGACAAAGGCGAAGAATATGGTGAAATAATTTATAACACAGTAGGAAAATGATGAAAATTGTATCTGCTATCATATTCATATTGTTTGTTTTATCGACAATTGTAGCATGTGCATATTCGGTGACGAAGAATAAACAACATCTTTTATTGTGCGATCTTTTTAAAGAACGATTTGGATACGTACCCGCAGGTATAATCCTTGCACAAGCAGGGGGGATATTCTTAGCTTTTCAAAAAGATATGTACTTCATCTTCCCATTTGCTTTTAAAAAGGGAAGTTTTCCTGTGAGAAATATGAACCCCGAACATTATGATTTCATCAAAAATTTACCTAGCGAGGAAGTATCGTGGCTAAAAATTAAGTTCACTTTATTCTTAATAATGATTGTTCTGTTTTGTACAACCATCATAACATCTTACTTATTACTCTAAGTCTTTTTTATAAAGCCGCTAAAGCGGCTTTTCTTGTACGTGAATACAAAGCGATTAGGTTACTGGTTTTTAGAGCACAAAATAATCAAATCTCAGTCCTCCCGATTTTGGCAAAAAACCTTAAGTAATCTTTTAATCAGGAAAAAGTACAGTTTGTTTTTTTCCACCTGATTTAAAATCTCGTTCACCTGATCAGCTTCTACCCCGCCGACAAAATGCCGTGTAATCAGATCTCAGTACTGAACTTTCCACTAACCCTGTATTGACTGAAAAATGATCGATCAAGAATCTCATTTAGGTAGAGCGTAAAGAGATGTAAACCTGCCAGAGGTCACATTTCGGCATAAAAACAGACCGGACAGCGGGGGGCTGCCCGGTACGCGAGGTTATTTCACGGGAGATAAGCTGGCGCTTCCCACCGTCCGTCTTGTGGCATCGCCTCCCCACACCTGGTCATACTCATAACCCGTCAACTGCTTGATTATCAGGCGGGTTTTGGCGTCGCAGTCGCGGTAATCTCCGCCCAATTTCCGGCGGGCAATCTCCTTGAGCAGCAGCTTATGCGTCTCGCGGGTGAGCTTAAATTTGTAGGTGGTAAAGAAGCTCACCGCCAGAAGGGCTGCCGTTGCGAAGATCATCAGGCCGATAATTGCCCCCAGCGCGCTTTCTGGCTGTGCGCCGCTGCCCTTCACGAAGCCGGACTTCTGCAGCACAAGGCCAATAATCATGATGGCAATTGCCACGGTGCTTTTGCGGGTCAGAACCATCACGCCGGCAAAAATCCCTTCGCGGCGCTGCTGCGTCACCATCTCGTCGATATCCGGAATAAAGCTGTAGATGTTCCACGGAATATAGTAGAGGCCAGAGCGTGAAGCGCCCAGCAGGATAAAGACCGCCGAGAACAGCAGCGTCGGCACCTGCGTTTTGGTGAGGTAGACCGTAAACAGGAATACCAGCACGCAGAAGATACAGCCGTAGGAGAGGCGCAGAGCGGCTGAAGGGGTAACATTCAGCCGGTTCAGCAGTAGCATAAACCCGTACGTGCCGGGTACCGAGGCGAAGGCCGCAATGCTCAACCAGCCGGATACCGCAGCCGCATCCTGGCTCAGACAGTACACGACGTAATAAGTAAACACCGAACCGAATACGTCCATCGCCGTAAACGAAAAGATATAAATAATAATATGCAGGCGGAACGCGCGAATGCGGAATGAGGAAAAGAGATCCAGTACCAGATATTTCAGGTGATTAAGTATTCCGCTGCTGCGCTGGTTATCCACCTTAAAATCGGATTCCTGCTGCACATCTTTGGCTTCCCAGGTGGTGTACCAGGTAATAAATACCGCGATGCAAAATACGCAGGAAAATATCAGCCCGGTGAGGGTATAGGTAAACGGATTATCTTTCCCCGTGAACTGCATGATCACGCCGGGGACGGAAACCGCAAGGAAACCACCCAGTTGGGAGCAGATCATACGCACGCCGGAGAGGCGGCTACGCTCTTCATAGCGGTTTGTCATTTCCGCCGCCAGCGTCTCCCAGGGCACCAGCACCATCGCCGACAGCAATTCGATCGAGAGATAGGTTCCCAGGTAATACCAGTAGCCCATATCCGTCAGCCACAGCAGGGCATACAAAAACATTAATGGGGCGCTGAGTAATAAAAAGAAGCGGCGACGGCCAAATTTACGGCCGAGCCAGGTATTGCCGAAATTATCGGTGATATAGCCCATAATCGGGCTTAAGAGTGCATCAATGACGCGGGCAATCGCGAATATCGAACCCGCTTCAATAACCGAGAGTCCGCAATAGGTGGTGTAAAAAAATAGCAGCCAGGTGCCGATAATGGCGAAAGCGCCTCCGCCAAACAGATCGGTTACGCCGTAGCCAAGCGCTACGCCATAACCAACTCTACGTTCAGTTGGTTTGACCATAATAATATCCAGTGTAGGGTAATGATTAACCTGTTTTCAGGTCGTATTTTTATTTACTGCTGGACGACACATTACGTTCTAATTATTGATATCTATCCATTGTCTCAATTGAGATGAGCGATAAAGGGCCTCCACAAGCGCGAGTGATTTTCCGGCAGAATGGATATCGGTGTAGTCCGTTTCTCCCGAGTGATTAATGGCGTGATAAAAACGGCGGATCGCCTGCTGATGTCCCAGCCCCCAGTAGCTTTTGACCGAGCCGTCAGGGGAATCATCGCTCACCAGCCTGCGACGCTCGCCGGGGGTGATGCGCCAGAGCACGTTGTCATTCAATAACAGCGAACCCCGTTCGCAGTGGATTTCCAGCCAGAGAGGGGAATCCACGGTATTGCAGTTGCTGGCATAAAACAGGCCGCGCGCGCCGTTGGCAAAGTGCAGCGTCGCCATTGCGCTGTCTTCCCCTTCGGTGACGTCCGCCAGTTCACCGCTATCCAACACGCCTTTCAAACGCGTCACGCCGCCGGTGAACCACTGCATCAGGTCAAGGGTATGGATCGCCTGGTTGATCAGCAGGCTGCCGCCTTCCGTTGCCAGCCGTCCACGCCACGGGCTTTCGGTGTAATACGCCCCCGAGCGTGACCACGTCAGCACCGCTTTCATACTGAGCATCTTCCCCAGTTCGCCATCGTTCAGCGCCTGACGGATGCGCAGGCTGGTGGGGTTGAGCCGGTTCTGATAGCAAACGCCAAGCAGGCCTGGAGCCTGCTCAACGGCGCGGGCGATATCGTCGAGCTCGCTGCTGTTCATCCCTACCGGTTTTTCGCAGAACACATGCTTCCCGGCAGAGAGTGCATCCAGGATCATACGTTTATGTTCGAAATGCGGCGTGCAGATATGGACCACGTCGATGGCATCATCCCGCAGCATTTCCCGGTAATCCTGATAAAAACGGCACTGGTAATCCATCGCCAGCTTCAGTCCTTTGACGCTGTCGATGTCTACCAGCGCGCGCAGCGCGACGTTGGGGATCTGGCGTAAGGCGTTCACATGGCAGCCGTGAATCGCGCCGGCGCCGATAACCGCCGTGTTCAGGATCGTCATCGTTACCTCCCGTTATGCCGTCGCGTTGGCCAGCATCTGTGCCTTCACGCAGAGCTCCGCCGCCTTGAAGGCGTGCGACTGCGTCATGGCGTTTTCGGTACGGTGCAGGCAGTCGAGGATCAGTTCCCCAAAGAACGGGAACCCGACCTGCCCAGCCACCGGATAACGGAATTCCCCCTCTTTATTGACCAGGTAAACCACGTCCTGCTCGCCGCGAGTGAGATCGACATATTTACGGATTTCGATATAGCCTTCGGTGCCGAGCAGCGTCAGGCGGCCGTCGCCCCAGGTTGAGAGCCCGTCCGGGGTGAACCAGTCGCAGCGGAAATAGCCGCTGGCGCCGTTTTCTCCTTTCAGCATGGCATCGCCAAAATCTTCAAATGCCGGGTACTGCGGGTGTTTAACGTTGCGAACCTGGCTTGCCACCACGGAGGCCTCGCTGTTTCCGGTGTAAAACAGGAATTGCTCAATCTGGTGGCTGCCGATATCGCACAGAATGCCGCCGAAGTAACGACGATCGTAGAACCAGTCCGGGCGACCGGTGCCTTCCCGGTGCGGGCCGGTTCCCAGGGTTTGCACGACACGGCCAATCGCGCCCTGCTGCACCAGCTGTCCGGCAAAAACCGCACTCTCTACGTGCAGGCGTTCGCTGTAGTACACCGCGTATTTCTTCCCGGTTTTCTCCACCATCGCTTTAGCGTCGGCCAGCTGTTCAAGGGTGGTGAGCGGTGCTTTATCCGTGAAGTAGTCCTTGCCCGCCGCCATTGCTTTCAGCCCCAGCGCGCAGCGTTCGGACGGGATGGCCGCACCCGCAACCAGACGCACCTCGTCGTCGTTGAGTATCACCTCCAGCGACTCCGCCACTTTTGCCTGCGGGTACTGCTGGATAAATTTATCTACTTTTGCCGGGTCAGGGTCGTACACCCACTTCAGCGTGGCGCCGGCTTCAATCAGGCCGTTACTCATCCCGTAGATATGGCCGTGGTCGAGCGCGGCGGCGGCAAACACAAACTCTCCTTCCCTGACAACGGGCTGCGGTTTGCCCACCGGGGCGTAGTTCATTCCGTCATTTTTGTTCATGCTGATACTCCTCGATCCAGATCTTTACCCAGAGGGATAGCGCCCACTTCGCTGAAGTTGGCGACGCTTGCAGATTTTTCATAAAAACGGGGGGCGAGGGCGTTGGTCCCGCCGGCGCGATAAAACGGGTCATCGCGCTGAATCGGCAGCGAAACTACGCTCCGGATAATGGCGGATTTATAGATCGCGGTAATCAGCTCCAGCGAGCGTTTGCCCTGTAACCCATCCACTAACGGCGCCGTGCCGTGCTCGATGGCATAAAGCAGATCGTTAATCTGCCCGGCGTGCAGCGTCCATTCGAGTTTCCGGGTGTCGTGAAAAACGGCGTTGAGCTGCGCTTCTCGCGACAGATCGTTAGTTTCCTGCGGGAAGCCATTATCGGCACTGACGCTGGCGAAGGCCTGCCACGGCGCGGAGATGCGCGCCTTATCGCCCTGAATGACGATCTTCTGATCTTCCCCGTGGTGCACAACAGAGGCGGTAAGCTGCGCGAGCGCGCCGCCGGGGTATTTGAAAATTGCCGCGCTGAGGTCTTCCACTTCGGCGTTGTCGTGCGCCACGTTGGTCATCATCGCCACCACCTCTGACGGGAAGCCGAGCATCCACTGAATGGCGTCGATATGGTGTACCGCGTGGTTCAGGGTGCAGCCGCCGCCCTCTTTTTCCCAGGTGCCGCGCCACCACAGGTCGTAGTAGCAGTGTCCGCGCCACCAGAGCGAATCCACCTGCGCGTGGCAAATCTTCCCGGCGAGCCCCGATTCCAGCGCGGCTTTTAAGCGCCAGAAGGCATCGGTAAAACGGTTCTGGGCAATGATGGAGAGCGTCTTGCCGCTGGCCTTTTGTGCGGCGATCATCGCGTCGCACTCCTCCAGCGAGGCGGCCATCGGTTTTTCGCACAGCACGTGGCAACCCGCGTGCAGGGCATCAATGCTGATTTCTGCATGGACGTAAGGCGGGGTGCATACGTCGACGATGTGGATATCCGCCTCTGACGCCAGCATCTGCTGGTGGCTTTCATACACGCGCGCATCTGTCAGGCCGTAGCGCGTTTTTTTCTCGTGGGCTTTTTCCGGGTAGATATCGACCAGCGCGACGATCCGGCAGCGCTGGTCAAACTGCAAATAGCCCTGAATATGGTTATGGGAGATATTCCCTGTTCCCACGATGGCGACATTTAACATCGTTTTATCTCCGAAGTTACCAGGTGCCAGAGGCGTCCAGCGTGACGCTGGCGGTCTCTTTAGCTACTGAGGTGCTGATACGCTGTTGAAGCAGGCGCAGATACTGTTTCTCGTTGAGCGGCAGGTCGACCCAGTCGTCTGTCCAGGTGGAGAGGTGCATGGCGTTGGAGAGCGTCAGCCCGCGGATCCCATCCAGACCCGGCGCAATCAGCGGCTCGCCGCGAAGGATGGCGGCACAGAAGTTGGCGGTAATAACGTGATGATCGCTGCATTCCGGGGCGACGGGGAGCGTCACCTCCCAGCATTCAGGTTCACCGAAGCCGTTTTGCCAGCGGGCGTTGAAGGCGGTTTCGGACTCACGCAGCCGCCAGTAGCGCAGCTTGCCCTCTTCGACGACCACCTTGCCGCGGTCGCCGACGATTTCCAGCCGGTTGGTACCCGGCGTTTCCGCCACGGTGGTGATAAACACGCCGGTCGCGCCGTTGGCATACTCAGCGTAGGCGGTGACCTCGTCTTCCACTTCGATATCGCGATGCTTGCCGAACTGACAGAACGCGCGCAGGCGGACCGGCATCCCCACCAGCCACTGCCAGAGATCGAGCTGATGCGGGTCCTGGTTGAGCAGCACGCCGCCGCCTTCTCCTTTCCAGGTGGCGCGCCAGCCGCCGGAGTTGTAGTAGCTCTGCGAGCGATACCAGTTGGTGATGATCCAGTTGGAGCGGCGGATCTCACCCAGCTCGCCGCTGTCGATAAGATCTTTCACCTTCAGGTAAAGCGGATTGGGGCGCTGGTTGTACATGATGCCAAACACCACGTCGCACTCCCGGGCGCAGGAGTTCATCTCCTGCACCTGCGCCGTATATACGCCTGCCGGTTTTTCACACAGGGTGTGTATGCCGTTGCGCATCGCCAGCATCGACAGGCGCGGATGCTCGTAGTGCGGCGTCGCGACAATCACCGCGTCGATAAGCCCGCTCTGGAGCATCTCCTGCGCGTCGCTGAATAACGGGAGGGTGCCGACCAGTTGGCGAATAGCCGGGTGCTTTTCAACGGCATTATCGCAAACTGCCGTCAGGCAGGCGTCGCTGACCGTACCCGCCAGTAAATAGCGTGCGTGGACCGTACCGATATTACCTATTCCAATAATGCCAAAACGTACCTTCTCCATGTCACACCTTAATTTCTGTTGAAAAGAAGTGATGACCGGAAAATAGGAAAGGCGAGCCGCAGCGACAATGTGTTTTTGTGAGAATACTCGCAAGGTGGTTAAGTAATCTCCAGGCTTTTTGAAATTTGGTTTTAAAATCAAAAGGCTGTTTCTGCAAATATTTGCAAAAACTGAATGAGAGCGAGGTCACACTATGCCCGGCAGGTTAAAAATGGAGGAAATTGCGGCCCTGACGGGCTTTTCCGTCAGCACGGTTTCGCGGGTGTTAAGCGGCAAATCGTATACCAGCGATAAAGCCCGGGAGGCGATCGTTCGCACCGCACGAGAATTAGGCGTACTGGAGTCAATGGCGAGCGGCAGACTATTAATTAACGGTATCGCTGTTTTTGCACCAGAAAGAACCTTTCAGGGACGCGGGGATATTTTTTATCTGGAGGTGACGAAAGGGATTGCTGAAGCCTGCGCGCGGCACAACGTGTGGGTCAGCTGCTGTGGATTAGAAGAGCAGCACGCCGATGTGAAATTATTTATGGAAAAGGCCAGCCAGAAGAATATCAACGCGATAATTATTATTGGGACTGATGATTCCACCATATTTAAACTCGCCAGTACGCTGAATAAGCCCTGCGTATTAATTAATTCCGTTGACCGGGATAGTGAGCTGGATGCCGTTTCGCCCGATCACCGGGCGATTGGCTTTACCGCCATGCAGTATCTTTTTGAGCAGGGACATCGGCGGGTACTCACGCTCACCTGCCTGCGGCGAGAAACGCTGTATGCGCGTCTGGACGGCATTAAAGAGGGGTACCGCCATTTTCACGTGGCCTTTGATCCCCAGCGAGATTTGCTGGTGACGGAGTGGTTTACCGCAGAGGAGGCCGAGCGGGCGCTGGATGCGTGGCTGATGAATCATGACAGATCCCAGTGGCCGGAGGTTATTTTCCCGAACAGCACCAGTATGGTGGAGGGGGTAGTCAGGGTGTTAACCCGCCACGGGCTGCGCATTCCGGAAGACATTTCGCTGATTACGACCGATTTTGCATGGAACCTGGCGCACCGTCTGGAAAAACCGGTCACGGG
This sequence comes from Enterobacter sp. KB-280D8, assembly GCF_041399405.1. NCBI lineage: Bacteria > Pseudomonadati > Pseudomonadota > Gammaproteobacteria > Enterobacterales > Enterobacteriaceae > Enterobacter > Enterobacter sp. KB-280D8. Next base: position 402,219 of record NZ_JBGKEC010000004.1, on the reverse strand, counting down.
CGTGACGGTGCCCTGTCGCGAGCTGGGGATTGAAGCCGTACACCTGCTGCAAACGCGGCTCAACCGGCCGCAGGCGCCGGTCTTTAACCTGCTGCTGCAGGGGAAGGTAATGGACTACGGTTCGGTCAGTAACGCCACGCGCCACGCGGCTCGCGTGGCGCTGGAACGCTAATCATGCTAGCTGTGGCGGCAGACAGACGCCGATGCCCCCGATACCGCAGTAGCCGTACGGATTTTTGTGCAGGTACTGCTGGTGATCGTCCTCGGCATAGTAGAACGGTTTCGCGGCGGCGATCTCTGTCGTCACGTCGCGCGTATCACCCGCTTCACGCATGGCCTGCTGGAAACGCTCAAGACTGGCGCGCGCGGCGGCATCCTGCTCAGGCGTGAGCGGATAAATCGCCGAGCGGTACTGCGTGCCGTGGTCGTTGCCCTGACGCATGCCCTGGGCCGGGTCGTGGTTTTCCCAGAAGACCTGCAGGAGCTGTTCGTAGCTAATGACCGCAGGGTCATACACCACGCGGACCGCTTCCGCATGCCCGGTTTCGCCGGAGCAGACTTCGCGGTAGGTTGGGTTCGGCGTGTAACCGCCCGTGTAGCCGGCCGCGGTGCTGTACACGCCGGGCAACTGCCAGAAGAGGCGCTCAACGCCCCAGAAGCAGCCCATGGCGAACAGGGCGATTTCCATTCCATCCGGCACGTTGGTCATTGAATGGTTGTTGACGGCGTGTAAGGTTGCCACAGGCATAGGGGTGTTGCGTCCCGGTAATGCATCAGCTTGTGAAACCAGATGCTTTTTGTCGAATAAACTCACGATGGGGCCTCCCGGGGTGCGATGTTTCGGTTAAGGTTGTCACGAAGCGTTTAATTGAACACAATAAATGCGCTGAATGAGACTAGATTTAATCATAAGAAATATTTGGGTGTTACACCCGTTTTCAACCCACGATTTGGGTTTTTGGCTACCAGGCCGTATTTTGCCGCACAGCGGCGCTTCATTTGCTTCCAGGGTGGAAAAGGGATATTCAGGAGAAAACGTGACAAAAATCCGCCAGTTATGTTTAGTCAGTGTGTTGCTGACAAGCGGGGTTGCCAGCGCGGCGAATGTCCGTTTGCAGGTTGAGGGGTTATCCGGGGCGCTGGAAAAAAACGTGCGTGCGCAGCTGTCGACCATCCAGAGTGATGAGGTGACGCCGGACCGGCGTTTTCGTGCGCGCGTGGATGATGCGATCCGTGAAGGGCTAAAAGCGCTGGGGTATTACGAACCCACCATTGATTTCGATCTCCGCCCGCCGCCAAAGAAGGGGCGTCAGGTGCTTATTGCCCGCGTCTCACCGGGTGAGCCGGTGCTGATCGGTGGCACGAACGTCATCCTGCGCGGCGGCGCGCGTACCGACCGGGATTACCTGGATCTGCTCAGCACGCGGCCAAAAGTCGGCACCGTGCTCAATCACGGCGACTACGACCACTTCAAAAAAGAGCTGACGAGCGTCTCCCTGCGCAAGGGCTATTTCGACAGCCAGTTCAATAAAAGCCAGCTGGGCATTGCGCTGGATCGACGTCAGGCCTTCTGGGATATCGACTATGACAGCGGGGAACGCTACCGCTTTGGCGATGTGACGTTTGAAGGTTCGCAAATTCGTGAAGAGTACCTGCAAAACCTCGTGCCGTTCAAAAAAGGCGATTACTACCAGTCGAGCGACCTGGCGGAGCTGAACCGTCGTCTTTCTGCTACCGGCTGGTTTAACTCAGTGGTTGTCGCACCGGAATTTGATAAGTCTCGCAAAACCAAGGTGTTGCCGCTGCATGGCGTTGTCTCGCCGCGCACCGAGAACACCATTGAGACCGGTGTTGGCTACTCGACGGACGTCGGCCCGCGCGTGAAGGCCACCTGGAAAAAGCCGTGGATGAACTCTTACGGTCACAGCCTGACCACCAGCGCCAGCATTTCCGCCCCGGAACAGCAGCTTGATTTCAGCTACAAAATGCCGCTGCTGAAAAACCCGCTTGAGCAGTACTATCTGGTCCAGGGGGGCTTTAAGCGTACCGACCTGAACGATACGGAGTCCGACTCCACCACGCTCGCGGTTTCCCGCTTCTGGGATCTCTCCAGCGGCTGGCAGCGCGCCATTAACCTGCGCTGGAGCCTGGACCACTTTACCCAGGCTAACGTTACCAACACCACCATGCTGCTCTATCCTGGGGTGATGATCAGCCGCACCCGCTCGCGCGGCGGCCTGATGCCAACCTGGGGGGATTCACAGCGTTACTCTATCGACTACTCCAATACGATGTGGGGCTCTGACGTCGACTTCACGGTGGTGCAGGCGCAAAACGTCTGGATCCGCACGCTGTATGACAAACACCGCTTTGTCATGCGCGGCAATCTCGGCTGGATTGAAACGGGCGATTTCGAGCGCGTTCCGCCGGACCTGCGCTTCTTCGCCGGGGGCGACCGCAGCATTCGCGGGTATAAGTACAAATCGATCTCGCCTGAAAACGAAAAAGGCCAGCTGACCGGGGCATCAAAACTGGCGACCGGATCGCTGGAGTATCAGTACAACGTCAGCGGCAAGTGGTGGGGCGCCATGTTTGTTGACGGTGGTGAAGCGGTGAACGATATCCGCCGCAGCGATTTTAAAACCGGCGCAGGCGTGGGCGTACGCTGGCAATCACCCGTCGGGCCCATCAAGCTCGATTTCGCCGTGCCTGTCGGCGACAAAGACGAACACGGATTACAGTTTTACATCGGTCTGGGGCCTGAATTATGAGTTTATGGAAGAAAATAAGCCTCGGGGTGCTGATTTTTATCGTGCTGCTGCTCGGTACGGTGGCGTTTCTGGTAGGAACGACGACCGGGCTGCATCTGCTGTTTAACGCCGCGAACCGCTGGGTGCCGGGGCTGGAGATTGGTCAGGTGACGGGCGGCTGGCGCGATCTGCATCTGAAGAACATCCGCTACGAGCAACCTGGCGTGGCGGTCAACGCCGGGGAATTCCATCTCGCGGTGAAGCTGGGCTGCCTTCGGGACAGTAAGCTCTGCGTGAACGATCTGTCGCTAAAAGACGTCAACGTGGCGATAGACTCAAAGAAGATGCCGCCGTCTGCGCCGGCTGAGGAAGAGGACAGCGGCCCGCTGAATCTCTCCACGCCGTACCCGATTGCGCTTTATCGGGTGGCGCTGGATAACGTCAATATCAAAATCGACGACACCACCGTGTCCGTCATGGACTTCACCTCCGGGCTGCGCTGGCAGGAGAAAAACCTCACCCTGACGCCAACCTCACTGCAGGGGTTACTGATCGCGCTGCCGAAAGTGGCGGACGTGGCGCAGGAGGAGATCGTCGAGCCGAAGATCCAGAACCCGCAGCCGGAAGAGAAGCCGCTGGGCGAAACGCTGAAAGATCTCTTCTCGAAGCCTGTCCTGCCGGAAATGACCGACGTGCATCTACCGCTGAACCTCAACATTGAGGAGTTCAAAGGCGAACAGCTGCGCCTGACCGGCGATACCGACCTGACGGTCTATAACATGCTGCTGAAAGTCAGCAGCATTGACGGCAACATGAAGCTCGACGCGCTGGATATCGACACCAACCAGGGCTCGGTGAACGCGTCAGGCAACGCCCTGCTGCGCGACAACTGGCCGGTGGATATCACCCTCAACAGCTCGCTTAATATTGAACCGCTGAAGGGCGAAAAAGTGAAGGTTAAAGTGGGCGGGGCGCTGCGCGAAAAGCTGGACGTTGGGGTGAATCTCTCCGGCCCGGTAGACATGGCCCTGCGTGCGCAAACCCAGCTGGCGGAAGCCGGGCTGCCGCTCAATCTTGAGGTGGTCAGCAAGCAGCTTTACTGGCCGTTTACCGGCGAAAAACAGTATCAGGCCGATGACCTGAAGCTGAAGCTGAGCGGAAAGATGACCGACTACACGCTCTCGTTCCGCACCGCGGTGAAGGGGCAGGACGTGCCGCCCGCCACTATCACGCTGGATGCTAAAGGCAACGAACAGCAGGTTAACCTCGACAAGCTGACCGTCGCGGCGCTGGAAGGTAAGACCGAGCTGACCGCGCTGCTCGACTGGCAGCAGGCGATCAGCTGGCGCGGCGAACTGAAGCTGGCGGGGATCAACACCGCCAAAGAGGTGCCGGACTGGCCGTCGAAGCTCGATGGTTTGATTAAAACCCGCGGCAGCCTCTACGGCGGTACGTGGCAGATGGACGTGCCGGAAATCAAGCTCACCGGGAACGTGAAGCAGAACAAGGTGAACGTTGAAGGCTCGGTGAAAGGCAACAGCTACCTGCAGTGGGTGATTCCGGGGCTGCACGTGGCGCTGGGCCGCAACACGGCGGATATCAAAGGCGAGCTGGGGGTGAAGGATCTCAATCTGGATGCCACCATCGACGCGCCGAATCTGGATAACGCCCTGCCGGGTCTGGGCGGTACGGCGAAAGGGCTCGTGAAAGTGCGCGGCACCGTGGAGGCGCCGCAGCTGCTGGCGGACATTACCGCCAACAATCTGCGCTGGCAGGAACTTAGCGTCGCCCGCGTCCGCGTGGAAGGGGATGTGAAATCCACCGATCAGATCGGCGGCAACCTGAACCTGCGCGTGGAGCGCATTTCCCAGCCGGACGTCAACATTAGCCTGGTGACTCTGGACGCCAAAGGGAACGAGAAGCAGCACGATCTCCAGCTGCGTGTGCAGGGCGAACCGGTCTCCGGCCAGCTTCACCTGACCGGCAGCTTTGACCGCAAAGAAGCGCGCTGGAAAGGGACACTGGACAACACCCGCTTCAACACCCCGGTGGGTCCGCTGGCGCTGTCGCGCTCTATTGCGCTGGACTACCGTAACGCCGAGCAGAAGATCAGCATCGGGCCACACTGCTGGACCAACCCGAATGCGGAGCTGTGCGTGCCGCAGACCATTGATGCGGGCGCGGAAGGGCGCGCGCAGATCAACCTCAACCGTTTCGATCTGGCGATGCTTAAACCGTTTATGCCGGATACCACGCAGGCAAGCGGCGTCTTCAGCGGGAAAGCCGATGTCGCCTGGGACACCACCAAAGAGGGGCTGCCACAGGGCAGCGTTACGCTCTCCGGCCGCAACGTGAAGGTGACGCAGGAGGTGAACGATGCGCCGCTGCCGGTGGCCTTCGATACCCTGAACGTCAGCGCGGACCTGCATAACAACCGTGCGGAGCTGGGATGGCTTATCCGACTGACCAACAACGGCCAGATGGACGGGCAGATACAGATTACCGATCCGCAGGGGCGGCGCAATCTGGGCGGCAACGTCAATATTCGTAACTTCAACCTGGCGATGGTGAACCCGATTTTCGCCCGCGGGGAAAAAGCCGAGGGCATGGTGAATGCCAATCTGCGTCTGGCTGGCGACGCGCAAAGCCCTCAGCTGTTCGGCCAGCTGCGGCTCAGCGGTGTGGATATCGACGGTAACTTCATGCCGTTTGATATGCAGCCCAGCCAGATCGCGATGAACTTCAACGGCATGAGCTCGACGCTGAGCGGCTCGGTATTAACTCAGCAGGGGCAAATTAACCTGAGCGGCGACGCGGACTGGAGCCAGCTCGACAACTGGCGAGCCCGTATTGCTGCGAAAGGCAGTAAGGTGCGTATCACTGTACCGCCAATGGTGCGCCTGGACGTCTCGCCGGACGTGGTCTTTGAAGCGACGCCAAGCCTCTTCACCCTGGATGGCCGCGTGGACGTGCCGTGGGCGCGCATCGTGGTTCACGAGGTACCGGAAAGCGCGGTCGGCGTCTCCAGTGATGAAGTTATGCTCAATGAAAATCTGAAACCTGCCGAAGAGAAGAGCGCTGGCATACCGATTAATAGTAACCTTATCGTGCACGTGGGGAATAACGTGCGGTTGGATGCGTTTGGGCTGAAGGCGAGGCTCACGGGCGACCTGAAAGTGGCGCAGGATAAGCAAGGGCTTGGCCTGAACGGGCAGATCAATATCCCTGAAGGGCGTTTCCACGCCTATGGTCAGGATCTGATTGTCCGCAAAGGCGAGCTGCTGTTCTCCGGTCCACCGGATCAACCATTGTTGAACATCGAAGCGATTCGTAACCCGGAAGCGACGGAAAACGACGTCATTGCTGGCGTACGCGTTACCGGCTCTGCCGACGAACCGAAGGCGGAGATCTTCTCTGACCCGGCGATGTCGCAGCAGGAAGCCCTCTCTTACCTGCTGCGCGGACAAGGCCTGGACAGCGGTCAGAGCGACAGCGCGGCGATGACCTCAATGTTGGTCGGCCTGGGGGTTGCACAAAGTGGGCAGGTTGTGGGTAAAATCGGCGAGACGTTCGGCGTAAGCAATCTGGCGCTGGACACCCAGGGCGTGGGTGACTCCTCGCAGGTGGTGGTCAGCGGCTATGTACTGCCGGGTCTGCAGGTAAAATATGGTGTGGGGATCTTTGACTCACTGGCAACACTCACGTTACGCTATCGCCTGATGCCTAAGCTATATCTGGAAGCAGTGTCCGGCGTAGACCAGGCACTTGATCTGCTCTATCAGTTTGAGTTTTAGCAATGCGAATATTTGTCTACGGCAGTTTACGAACCAGGCAAGGCAACAGTCACTGGATGACCAATGCCCAGCTACTGGGGAATTACAATATCGAGAACTACCAGTTGTACAGCCTGGGCCACTATCCAGGCGCGGTTCCCGGCGAAGGAACAGTACAGGGTGAAGTTTATCGTATTGATAACGCGACACTTGCCGAACTTGATGCCTTGCGCACCAGGGGCGGTGAATACGCTCGCCAGTTGATCCAGACGCCGTACGGAAGCGCGTGGATGTATGTCTACCAGCGTCCGGTCGACGGGTTAACGCGGATTGTAAGCGGTAACTGGTTAGACAGAGACCAGTACTGAAAAACGACAACGCCACCGTAAGGTGGCGTTGTTTTTGTGTCTGGCAGTAAGAATTACTTCTTAGCAGCGCGTTCGAAGGAGGCGATGATTTCTGCTTTCGCCGCTTCTGCGTTGTCCCAGCCGTCAACCTTAACCCATTTGCCTTTTTCGAGGTCTTTGTAGTGCTCGAAGAAGTGGGCGATCTGCGCTTTCAGCAGCTCTGGCAGGTCGTTCACATCTTTAATGTGATCGTACTCTTTGCTCAGCTTGGTGTGCGGTACCGCAACCAGCTTCGCATCTTCACCCGCTTCGTCAGTCATTTTCAGCACGCCAACAGGACGGCAGCGAATGACGGAGCCTGGCTGCAGTGGGTATGGCGTTGGGACCAGCACGTCAACCGGGTCACCGTCCAGAGACAGGGTGTGGTTGATGTAGCCGTAGTTGCACGGATAGAACATTGCGGTAGACATGAAACGGTCAACGAACAGCGCACCGGTGTCTTTGTCGATTTCGTATTTGATTGGATCTGCGTTGGCCGGGATTTCGATAACAACGTAGATGTCTTCTGGCAGTTCTTTACCCGCAGGGACGTTGAGTAAGCTCATGTCGGTGTCCTTAAAAATGGATGGTAAACAAGTGGCAGGTATTATAGCCAACTCACGCCGAATGTCTCCGCCTGTTTTCGCTTTCTCTCCCCGCTAGCCCCACTTTTCAGACCGTTTCCATGACAGAAATATCCATAAACTCAGCCGCATTTTTAATGGTGAAATGAAAGCGATTACAAACTTGTGATTAACGTTTTATTCACTTTTCTGAAGTGTGATGTAACGCAATTCGTTACATATTTCATTGGCTATAGTCATTTCGCAGAACATCTTTTAACCAACAATAAACACCCCTACGAGGACGCTCATATGTGGAAGCGCTTACTTCTTGTCACAGCAGTTTCGGCAGCCATGTCGTCTATGGCGATGGCCGCTCCCTTAACCGTAGGTTTCTCGCAAGTTGGCTCTGAATCCGGCTGGCGTGCGGCAGAAACCAACGTTGCGAAAAGCGAGGCTCAGAAACGCGGTATCACCCTGAAAATCGCTGATGGTCAGCAAAAACAAGAGAATCAGATCAAAGCCGTACGCTCCTTTATCGCCCAGGGCGTGGATGCCATCTTTATTGCACCAGTGGTGGCGACCGGCTGGGAACCCGTCCTGAAGGAAGCGAAAGACGCTGAAATTCCGGTCTTCCTGCTCGACCGTTCCATCGACGTCAAAGACAAATCTCTCTATATGACCACCGTCACCGCTAATAACGTGCTTGAAGGGCAGTTAATTGGCGACTGGCTGATTAAACAGGTCGACGGCAAGCCGTGTAACGTCGTTGAGCTGCAGGGCACCGTCGGTGCCAGCGTGGCCATCGACCGTAAGAAAGGGTTTGCTGAGGCCATTGCCAAAGCGCCAAACATCAAGATTATCCGCTCCCAGTCCGGCGACTTTACCCGCAGTAAGGGTAAAGAGGTCATGGAGAGCTTTATCAAGGCTGAAAACAACGGCAAGAACATCTGCATGGTTTACGCCCACAACGATGACATGGCGATCGGCGCAATTCAGGCCATTAAAGAAGCGGGCCTGAAGCCGGGCAAAGACATCCTCACCGGCTCTATCGACGGCGTGCCTGACATCTATAAAGCAATGATCGATGGTGAAGCCAACGCCAGCGTGGAGCTTACGCCAAACATGGCGGGCCCGGCATTCGACGCGCTGGAGAAATTCAAGAAAGACGGCACGATGCCTGAGAAGGTGACCGTCACCAAGTCCACGCTCTACCTGCCGGATACGGCGAAAGAAGAGTTAGAGAAGAAGAAAAATATGGGCTACTGATCCAGTGAAATTGCCGGGTGGCGCTGCGCTTACCCGGCCTACGGGAACGTGGCGGGGACGTGAATATGAAAACTGAACAACACCAGGAAATCCTCCGCACAGAGGGCTTAAGCAAATTCTTCCCTGGCGTAAAGGCGCTGGATAACGTCGATTTCAGCCTGCGGCGCGGTGAGATCATGGCGCTGCTGGGCGAGAACGGCGCGGGCAAATCAACGCTGATTAAATCTCTGACCGGCGTGTATCAAGCCGATCGCGGCACCATCTGGCTGGAAGGTAACGCCATTTCGCCAAAAAATACCGCCCATGCCCAGCAGCTGGGGATCGGGACGGTTTACCAGGAAGTGAACCTGCTGCCGAATATGTCGGTGGCGGATAACCTGTTTATTGGCCGCGAGCCACGCCGCTTTGGCCTGCTGCGCCGCAAAGAGATGGAGGCGCGGGCCACGCAACTGATGGAGTCGTACGGCTTCTCCCTCGACGTTCGCGAGCCGCTGAACCGCTTTTCCGTGGCGATGCAGCAGATCGTCGCCATCTGTCGGGCGATCGATCTCTCGGCAAAGGTGCTGATCCTCGACGAACCCACTGCCAGCCTCGATATCCAGGAAGTGGAGATGCTCTTTACCCTGATGCGCCAGCTGCGCGATCGGGGCGTGAGCCTGATCTTCGTCACGCACTTCCTCGATCAGGTGTATGAGGTGAGCGATCGCATTACGGTGCTGCGCAACGGCAGCTTTGTCGGCTGCCGCGAAACCCGCGAGCTCCCGCAGATAGAGCTGGTGAAAATGATGCTGGGCCGCGAGCTGGAAACTAACGCCCTTCAGCGCGCAGGGCGCACGCTGCTGAGCGAGAAGCCGGTCGCCGCGTTCAGCGATTACGGTAAAAAAGGGGTGATCTCGCCGTTTAACCTTGAAGTGCGGCCCGGTGAAATTGTCGGGCTGGCGGGCCTGTTAGGCTCAGGACGAACCGAAACCGCCGAGGTGATCTTCGGGATCAAGCCAGCGGACAGCGGCAGCGCGATGATCAAAGGCAAACCGCAAACCCTGCGATCGCCGCATCAGGCGTCGTGTCTGGGCGTCGGCTTCTGCCCGGAAGACCGGAAAACGGACGGAATTATTGCCGCCGCCTCGGTGCGCGAAAATATCATCCTGGCCCTGCAGGCGCAGCGCGGCTGGCTACGCCCGATCCCCCGTAAAGAGCAAAACGCGATCGCCGAGCGCTTTATCCGCCAGCTCGGCATCCGCACCCCGAGCGCGGAACAGCCGATTGAGTTCCTCTCCGGCGGTAACCAGCAGAAGGTGCTGCTCTCCCGCTGGTTGCTGACCAAACCCCAGTTCCTGATCCTCGACGAGCCGACGCGCGGTATCGACGTGGGCGCGCACGCCGAAATTATCCGGCTTATCGAAACGCTCTGTGCGGACGGGCTGGCCCTGCTGGTTATTTCGTCCGAGCTGGAAGAGCTGGTGGGCTATGCCGATCGCGTCATTATCATGCGCGATCGCAAACAGGTGGCAGAGATCCCGCTGGATAAGCTGTCCGTTCCGGCAATCATGAATGCCATCGCGGCGTAAGGAGTGAATCGTGATGTCCCGTTCGCTTTCGCAAACCGGTGAGTCAAAGCGCCGCTTTAGCTGGCCAACCGGCACGCCGCAAATTGCGGCGCTGCTGGTCGTGCTGCTGGTAGATAGCCTTGTCGCACCGCATTTCTTCCAGATCGTCGTGCAGGATGGCCGCCTGTTTGGCAGCCCGATCGATATTTTAAACCGTGCTGCGCCCGTGGCGCTGCTGGCGATTGGGATGACGCTGGTGATCGCCACCGGCGGGATTGACCTCTCCGTCGGCGCGGTAATGGCAATCGCCGGCGCTACCGCTGCCTCCATGACCGTGGCCGGACACAGCCTGCCGGTGGTACTGCTGGCGGCATTGGGCACCGGGGTGCTGGCCGGACTATGGAACGGCATTCTGGTCGCGGTGCTGAAAATTCAGCCCTTTGTCGCCACCCTTATCTTAATGGTGGCCGGGCGCGGGGTGGCGCAGCTGATTACCTCCGGACAGATTGTCACCTTCAACTCGCCGAGCCTGGCGTGGATCGGCAGCGGCAATCTCCTGTTCTTCCCGACACCGGTGATCGTTGCGCTGATCACGTTAGTGGTGTTCTGGCTCTTCACCCGCAAAACGGCGCTCGGCATGTTCATTGAGGCGGTGGGGATCAACATTCGTGCGGCACGAAATGCCGGGGTCAACACCCGGCTGATGGTGATGCTGACCTACGTGCTGAGCGGCGTGTGTGCCGCCATCGCCGGGGTCATCGTCGCGGCAGATATTCGCGGGGCCGATGCCAACAACGCCGGGCTCTGGCTGGAGCTGGACGCGATCCTAGCGGTGGTGATCGGCGGCGGGTCGCTGATGGGCGGGCGTTTTAACCTGCTGCTCTCGGTGATAGGCGCGCTGATCATTCAGGGCATGAACACCGGGATCCTGCTTTCGGGGTTCCAGCCGGAACTCAACCAGGTGGTAAAAGCGGTGGTCGTGCTTTGCGTGCTGATCGTCCAGTCGCCGCGCTTTGTCAGCATCATTAAGGGGATCCGTGGCCATGATAAAACGTAATTTACCGTTAACGATCACGCTGGGCGTGTTTGTGCTGGGGTATCTCTACTGCCTCACTCAATTCCCTGGTTTTGCCTCGACGCGCGTGATCTGCAATATTCTGACCGATAACGCCTTTTTAGGCATCATCGCGGTCGGGATGACCTTTGTGATCCTCTCCGGCGGGATCGATCTCTCCGTTGGCTCGGTGATCGCGTTTACGGGGGTATTCCTCGCGAAGGCGATCGGCTTCTGGGGCATCTCTCCGCTGGTGGCGTTTCCGCTGGTGCTGGCGATGGGCTGCGCGTTTGGCGCTTTTATGGGGCTGCTGATCGACGCGTTAAAAATCCCGGCGTTTATCATTACCCTCGCGGGAATGTTCTTCCTGCGCGGGGTGAGCTATCTGGTGTCGGAAGAGTCGATTCCGATTAACCATCCGGTGTACGACACGCTCTCCAGCCTGGCGTGGAAAATTCCCGGCGGCGGCCGCCTGAGCGCGATGGGGCTGCTGATGCTCGGCGTGGTAGTGATTGGCATCTTCCTCGCCCACCGCACCCGGTTCGGCAATCAGGTTTACGCCATCGGCGGCAACGCTACGTCGGCAAACCTGATGGGGATCTCGACCCGCAGCACCACCATCCGCATCTATATGCTCTCGACCGGCCTGGCGACGCTGGCGGGTATCGTCTTCTCGGTGTATACCCAGGCGGGTTATGCCCTTGCAGGCGTAGGCGTGGAGCTGGATGCGATTGCCTCGGTGGTTATCGGCGGCACGCTGCTCAGCGGCGGGGTAGGAACGGTGCTGGGGACGCTGTTCGGCGTGGCGATCCAGGGGCTGATTCAGACCTATATCAACTTCGACGGCACGCTCAGTTCATGGTGGACGAAGATCGCCATCGGCATTCTGCTGTTTATTTTTATCGCGCTCCAGCGCGGCCTGACGGTGCTCTGGGAGAACCGTCAAAGCTCGCCTGTTACCCGCGTAAACACATCAGTAACAGAGCGATAACACGCTGAATTTGCTTAAAGTCTATACACTAAATCATTCAAGCTGCATCAAGGCGGCAAGTCTGAGAATCCCCAGGAGCTTACTAAGGTAAGTGACTGGGGTGAGCAGACGCAGTCAACGCAGAGGCAGCTTGAAGGATGACGTGTATAAACATTTACCGGTAGCGGCCGATACTCTTCTTTTATGCCCAGAAATATCTCGCTACCGGAAATAATATCATGCTTAAAACGCTATCGATTCGTACCGGCTTGCTCTCTTTACTGGCCGTTATGACCCTTCTGCTGCTGATTGTCAGCGGCATCGGCATTTATGCCCTCACACAGAGTTCTTCTTCACTGCAGCGCATTAATCACCTTCAGGGTGAGCAGATGGTGCAGCTTAATTCAGGCTATACGCTGATCCTGCGCGCGCGCAATGAGGCGGGTCAGGCCGTCCGGATGATGGAAATCGGCATGCTGGACGATGCGGCCAAAGCGGTAAAAAACATCAATCAGGAAGTTGCCCAGGCCCAGAAAACGCTGAAAGGCGTGATTGACGGCGGCGTGGCTGACGAGCAGGGGCAGCAGCTCCTCGATAAAGTCGCGGCCAGCCTGGCGACGTATAACCAGCAGGGGATCGGCCCGATGCTGAAAACCCTGAATGACCAGAGCGCGGACAGCTATTACGATCTGCTGGAGAACACGCTAATCCCGGTAGCGAAGCAGTTTGATAACGATATGCAGGCGTTTCAAAAATGGAGCGAAGTGCGAGGTCAGGCGGAAGTGAGCGCTGTGCAGGCGAGCAAAACCCGCGTGCTGATCCTGATTATCGTCGCCGCGCTGCTGACGGCGGGCATTATCGTGCTCGCCTGGCTGGTGCTGCGCCATATGCTGCTTAAGCCGCTGTCGGCCTCCATTGCGCAGCTGGAGAACGTGGCGGCGGGGGACTTAACCCATACGCTGAATGCGCCGGCGAGCCAGGAGTTTAACCGCCTCAACGCGGCGATAGAGGAGATGCGCCAGTCGCTGATGAGCTCGGTTATGCGGGTACGCGATGCCAGCTCGCAAATTGACACCGGCAGCCGCGAGCTGACGGCGGGGAACCGGGATCTTGCCGAGCGCACCGAATCTACCGCCACGTCGCTGGAGCAGACCGCCGCCAGCATGGAGCAGATCACCGCGACGGTGAAGCTCAACGCCGATAATGCCGAGCAGGCGCACCAGCTGGCGAAGTCCGTTTCCGACACCGCCGATCACGGCAGCGAAATGGTCTGCTACGTGATTGAAAAAATGCGCGATATTTCAGGCAGCTCGGCGCGCATCGCCGACATCCTGAGCGTGATCGACGGTATTGCCTTCCAGACCAACATTCTGGCGCTCAACGCCTCCGTGGAAGCGGCGCGCGCGGGCGAGCAGGGACGCGGGTTTGCCGTCGTCGCGGGTGAAGTCCGCAACCTTGCCAGCCGCAGCGCCGACGCGGCGAAAGAGATCCGCTCGCTTATCAGTGATTCGCAGACCCACGTTAACGAGGGCAGCGAGCTGGCCCAGCAGGCGGGTGAAACGATGGATGAGATCGCAACAGAAGTGCTGCGCATGACCAAACTGATGCGCGAAATTGCCACCGCGTCTCAGGAGCAGAGCCGCGGCATTGAGCAGGTGAATATTGCGGTGAACCAGATGGACGAAACCGCGCAGCAGAATGCGGCGCTGGTGCAGCAATCCTCCGCCGCGACCCGCTCCCTTGAGGAGCAGTCACGTCAGCTGATGGAAGCCATGTCATCGTTCAAAGTGACGGCTCAGACTGCGGCATAATATTCCCCGGCCCCGGTGCATTCTGTACCGGGGTTTTATTTCTCGCGGAATTTACCGCCGCAATATTATCGTGAATATCACCCATTAATATTTCCAGCGAGCTGGTTAAGGCTAACGCTTTTTCCGTCGGTTCAAGATATAAACCTTTGCGGGAAAATAAAGGCTCATCAAACAGTTGATTAAAGCGTTTCAACGCCAGGCTCACCGCAGGACGGGACATCTCCAGGCGCAAAGAGGCTTTTGCCATACTGCCGCAGCGGACGACTTCAATAAATACAGGAATAAGGTTTAAATCAATGCCGGTATTAGCCCGGGAATAATTTTTCATTGCAATTCTGCTCCAGGAAATAATTGTCAAACTGTTATGGAAATAATGCAGGAGCAGGGGTGAATATTAAAGCGTGTTTTTTATAAACACTTATACGGTAAAATATATAAATGTGTCGGGGAGCCAGACTGGCTCCCCGGGGGAGGGGGATTACGCGTCCGGGTACTCACGGATAAAACGTTCAACGTCTTCAACCATGTGGTTGTTGCCGACGAAGAATGAACGGCGCTGGTGAAGGCTTTCCGGCACGATATCCAGAATACGCTCTTTACCGTCGCTCGCCTTACCGCCCGCCTGTTCGGCCAGGAACGCCATCGGGTTGCATTCGTACAGCAGACGCAGCTTCCCGTCCGGGTGGCTGGCGGTGCTTGGGTAAAGGTAGATACCGCCTTTCAGCAGGTTACGGTGGAAATCCGCGACCAGAGAGCCAATATAGCGGGACGTGTAAGGGCGCTGGGTCGCTTTATCTTCTTCCTGACAGAATTTGATGTACTTCTTCACGCCGTTCGGGAAGCGGATGTAGTTGCCTTCGTTGATGGAGTAGGTGTTGCCTTTCTCCGGGAAGCGCATGCGTTCCTGGCTCAGGCAGAAAACGCCCAGTGACGGATCGTACGTAAAGGCGTGAACCCCGCACCCGGTGGTATACACCAGCATGGTGGAGGAGCCATAAACGACGTAACCGGCTGCAACCTGATTAATGCCAGGCTGCAGGAAATCTTCTTCGGTCACCGGCGTGCCAACAGGCGTGACGCGGCGGTAGATGGAGAAAATGGTACCGACAGAAACGTTAACGTCGATGTTGGAAGAGCCGTCGAGCGGATCCATCAGAACAACGTATTTAGCGTGTTCACACCCTTCGAAAACAACAATTTCATCTTCTTCTTCAGAGGCGATACCCGCAACGATGTCGCGCGCGCGCAGTGCAGCTTTCAGTTTTTCATTGGCGAACAGATCGAGTTTCTGCTGAACCTCGCCCTGAACGTTTTCGGCACCGCTGGCACCCAGGATATCGACCAGACCGGCCTTGTTGATATCACGGTGGATGATCTTAGCGCCCAGCTTTATTGCCGACAGCAAAGCAGTGAGTTCACCCGTAGCATGAGAGAACTCGTGCTGCTTTTCGACAATAAATTCACCTAACGTTTTCATAACACTTTCCCTGCATCTTTGTGAGTAGAGCGATTGTATGTTCACTAAAACGACTAAAGCCCAACAATCTTAACAAATATTCAAATAGTAGCGCAGAGGTGAATCGCGCCAGCAACATACGGATTTACCTGAAATGCGTTTCACAGCCGCTAACATGTGAGTAAAATGTGCGCCACATTGAAGAAGGATAGTGACGTATGCGCATTCATATATTGGGGATTTGTGGCACTTTCATGGGCGGACTGGCAATGCTGGCGCGCTCGCTGGGCCATGAAGTGACAGGTTCGGACGCCAATGTGTATCCGCCGATGAGCACGCTTCTGGAAAAACAGGGCATCTCGCTGATTCAGGGCTACGATGCCAGCCAGCTGGATCCCGAGCCGGATCTGGTCATTATTGGCAACGCCATGACCCGCGGTAACCCGTGCGTTGAAGCGGTGCTGGAACGCAATATTCCGTTCATGTCCGGCCCGCAGTGGCTGCATGACTTCGTGCTGCGCGACCGCTGGGTAGTTGCCGTGGCCGGTACCCACGGAAAAACCACTACCGCCGGCATGGCGACCTGGATCCTCGAAGCCTGCGGCTACAAGCCGGGCTTTGTGATCGGCGGCGTGCCGGGTAACTTCGACGTCTCTGCGCGTCTTGGCGACAGCCCGTTCTTTGTGATTGAAGCGGATGAATACGACTGCGCATTCTTCGACAAGCGCTCCAAGTTCGTGCATTACTGCCCGCGCACGCTGATCCTCAACAACCTTGAGTTCGATCACGCGGACATCTTTGACGATCTGAAAGCGATTCAGAAACAGTTCCACCATCTGGTGCGCATTGTTCCGGGTCAGGGCCGCATCATCCTGCCGGAGAACGACATCAACCTGAAGCAGACCATGGCGATGGGCTGCTGGAGCGAGCAGGAGCTGGTGGGCGAGCAGGGCCACTGGCAGGCGAAAAAGCTCAACGCGGATGCCTCCGAGTGGGAAGTGCTGCTCGACGGTGAAAAAGTGGGCGAGGTGAAGTGGGGCCTGGTGGGCGAGCACAACATGCACAACGGCCTGATGGCGATTGCTGCGGCGCGCCACGTGGGCGTGCTGCCTGCGGATGCCGCTAATGCGCTCGGCTCGTTCATTAACGCCCGCCGCCGCCTGGAACTGCGCGGCGAAGCGAATGGCGTGACGGTCTATGACGATTTCGCGCACCACCCGACCGCCATTCTGGCGACGCTTGCCGCGTTACGCGGCAAGGTTGGCGGTACCGCGCGCATTCTGGCGGTGCTGGAACCGCGCTCAAACACCATGAAAATGGGCATTTGCAAAGACGACCTCGCTCCGTCCCTGGGACGTGCCGACGAAGTCTTCCTGCTGCAGCCGCAGCATATTCCGTGGCAGGTGGCTGAAGTGGCGGATGCCTGCATTCAGCCTGCGCACTGGAGTGCGGACGTGGATGTGCTCGCGGATATGGTGGTGAAAGCCGCTCAGCCTGGCGATCACATTCTGGTGATGAGCAACGGCGGGTTCGGTGGGATCCATCAGAAGCTGCTGGACGGTCTGGCGAAGAAAGCGGAAGCGGCGGCTGCAGAGTAAAAAAAAGCCCGGTGGCGCTAGCGCTTACCGGGCCTACTTTCCCGTGTTTTCTCCCTCGCCCCTCCGGGGAGAGGGCTGGGGTGATGGGAAGAGATTACTCGCCGTTCTCAGACAGCTCGCGCAGATACTGGAAAATCAGGCGCGCGGACTTCGGCGGCTTATTCCCTTCTTTCTCTTTCTTCGCGTTGCGGATCAAAGAACGCAGCTGCTGGCGGTCGGCATCCGGCCACAGGTTCAGTACTTCCGGTACTGCATCATCACCCTGTTCAATCAGACGATCGCGGATCTGCTCCAGCTTATGGAACAGCGCAACCTGCTGGTTGTGGCGGTTTTTCAGCTTGTCCAGCGCCTGACGGATCGGATCCACGTCGCGCTGACGCAGCATTTTACCGATAAGCTGAAGCTGGCGACGACGGCCTTCTTTTTTGATTTTCTGTGCCAGTTCAATGGCATCACGCAGATCCTGGTCGAGCGGGATCTTGTCCAGCGCGTTTTTACCCAGTTCTACCATTTCTGCGCCAAGCTGTTTTAACTCTTCGGCGTCACGTTTAATTTCACTTTTACTGACCCAGATGATCTCATCATCTTCGTCTTCGATGTCATCACCGGGAACGTCGTCGAGCCAGTCTTCGGGCTGCTTAGTCATGTCAGGCTCCTTAAAAAAAGAGGCTAATGTTACCAGTTAAGACGCGCACTGAAAAACGGTTCTCTGTTAGACTTCACTTAACTCTCTCTTACAGTATGGCATTTGCGATGAAAGTAACCTCACAAGTTGAAGCGCAGCGTAAGATTCTGGAAGAAGCCGTCTCCACCGCGCTGACGCTCGCTTCAGGTAAATCAGATGGCGCCGAAGTGGCGGTCAGCAAAACCACCGGCATTAGCGTGAGCACCCGCTATGGCGAAGTGGAGAATGTAGAATTTAACAGCGATGGCGCGCTTGGGATCACGGTGTATCACCAGAATCGCAAAGGCAGCGCGTCATCCACCGATCTCAGCCCGGATGCCATTGCCCGTACGGTGCAGGCGGCGCTGGATATTGCCCGCTATACCTCTCCGGATCCTTACGCAGGCGTGGCGGATAAAGAGCTGCTGGCGTTTGACGCGCCGGATCTCGATCTTTTCCACCCGGCGGAAGTGACGCCGGATGAAGCCATTGAACTGGCCGCGCGCGCCGAGCAGGCGTCATTGCAGGCTGACAAGCGCATCACCAATACCGAAGGCGGCAGCTTCAACAGCCACTATGGCATCAAAGTCTTCGGTAACAGCCACGGCATGCTGCAGGGCTACTGCTCTACCCGCCACTCGCTCTCCAGCTGCGTCATCGCTGAAGAGAACGGCGACATGGAGCGCGACTACGCCTACACCATTGGCCGCGCGCTGGGGGATTTGCAGTCTCCTGAGTGGGTGGGTAAAGAGTGTGCCGAACGCACGCTGTCGCGCCTGTCGCCGCGTAAACTCTCCACCATGAAGGCCCCGGTCATTTTTGCTAACGAAGTGGCAACCGGTCTGTTTGGCCATCTGGTGGGCGCTATCGCGGGCGGCTCGGTGTACCGTAAATCGACCTTCCTGCTCGACTCGCTGGGCAAGCAGATCCTGCCGGAATGGCTGACGATTGAAGAGCACCCGCACCTGCTGAAAGGGCTGGCCTCCACGCCGTTCGACAGCGAAGGCGTACGCACGGAACGCCGCGATATCGTTAAAGACGGCATTCTGACCCAGTGGCTGCTGACCAACTACTCCGCGCGCAAGCTGGGGCTAAAAAGCACCGGACACGCGGGCGGCATCCACAACTGGCGCATTGCCGGTCAGGGCCTTAACTTCGAGCAAATGCTAAAAGAGATGGGCACCGGTCTGGTGGTCACCGAGCTGATGGGGCAGGGCGTGAGCGGCATCACCGGCGACTACTCGCGCGGTGCGGCAGGCTTCTGGGTCGAAAACGGCGAAATTCAGTATCCGGTGAGCGAAATTACCATCGCTGGCAACCTGAAGGACATGTGGCGCAATATCGTTACGGTCGGTAACGATATTGAAACACGTAGCAATATACAGTGTGGTTCTGTATTACTGCCGGAAATGAAAATCGCCGGCCAGTAATACCCGAAAAGCGTTTTAATAATAAAAAAGGAAGTGAGCAATGCGTAAACACCTGTTAGCGATCGTCGCGGCTTCAACGCTGGTTCTTGGCTCTTCTGCGTTTGCTGCCGATCTCGAAGACAACATGGACATCCTCAGTCAAAACCTGAAGATAGTGCAGAAAACGGACAATGCGGCGGAAATGAAAGGCGCACTGACCAAAATGCGTGAAGCGGCGCTGGACGCGCAAAAAGCGACCCCGCCAAAGCTGGAAAGCAAAGCGGCAGACAGCGCAGAGATGAAAGACTATCGCCAAGGCTTTGACGTGCTGGTCGGCCAGATCGACGGTGCGCTGAAGCTGGCTAACGAAGGCAAAGTGAAGGAAGCCCAGGCGGCGGCTGACCAGTTTGTGGCGACGCGTAACACGTATCACAAGAAATATCGTTAATCGATCGCGCATCTGACAAACAACCAGCGGGGGCCAGTGGCTCCCGTTTTTTTTACGCGGTAATAAGTAAACCCTATCGCCATCACATTTTTGCGTCACCACGCCTGAACGTTTTCGTTTCCCCGGCGCGCGTTTTGCCGCTGGAATACGTGATATTCATCACGCAAATACCGTTATTAATCCAGATTCACCGCATTTATGTGGCACAGATCACTGCTGCGGCTCGCCTTTCCACTTCGAAGTGGAAAACAACTCGCTACAAACAATTCCCCCCCAACGTTAGTTTTATTCCAGAGCCATTAACGGGGTAAGACCAGTGATTAACGGAGCGGTAATGAACGACGTTGGGGAACAGGCGGAGCAAACAGAACAGCTCGCGACCACCATGCTGCAGCAGGTTTATGCCCTGCTGGCCCGAAACAACATCATCCCCAATGCGGTACAGGAGCAGATGCTCACCTCCCACGTGCGCGCAATGGCGCACCGGTCCGTGACCGGCGAGCCGCTGCCGGAGGTAGAAGCAGAGCTGTTTGACGAAATTTCACCAGATTCAATGCAACTTGCCCGTGAAGTGGTAGCGCAGTTTGGCAATCTTCCTGATGAAGAGGCCTGGCTGCTCTCCGTTCACTTTGAAGTCGCGAAAGACAACCTTTAAGGAGCAACACATGGAACAGATTACAGTCGTGATTGGCGATCGCCTGGGCAAAGGTCAGAAAGTGGCTGCCGGTGTGGAAAAAGCAGGCGGACGCGCGGTGGTTGTGCCGGGCATGGCGGCTGACATGAAGCTCGGCGACGTGATGAAAGCGGAAAATGCCACTTTCGGCATCTCCTTCTGCGGCAGCGGCGGTGCGGGCGCTATCACCGCGCAAACCAAATATGGCTACAAAGCCAAATACGGCATGCGTTCCGTGGATGAGGGCGTGACCGCCATCAACGAAGGCTGCAACGTGCTGGGCTTCGGCTTTATGGATAAAGAAGAGCTGGGCGAGCGTCTGGTACAGGCGTGGCAGAAGAAATACGGCGCATAAGCATGAAAGAACAGTTCACAACCACGGTGAGAGTGAAGGGCAAAGGCGACGCCAAAGCGCGCGCCTTTGCTGACGCGCTCAACCACGTTCAGGCCGCGGTGATGAAAGCCTCACCGCATATCTTACTGCGTATTGAGCCACAGGATGTGCAGGTTGTTCAGGCGCAAGAAGCGGTGCGTAAAGAAGCGTTTCTGTTCTTCTTTTTGCGCCGGGAGAGACGCACCTACAGCGTGGAGCTGGATGTGACCGTCAACGTGACCGCCATCAATCTCGACCGGGTGGATTTCGTCACGCAACGCTGATTATTCATAAAAAGGGCAGACTGATGTTCTTAATTATATTAATAAAATCGCTCATCATCGGCGGCCTGGTAGGCGTCGGTGTTGGCGCCGGGGCTGCACGCATGTTTCATGCGCCTACCACTCAGGGTATGGGCGCGTTTCGTACGTTGGGGGAACTGAACTCCTGCGAAGGGGATCCGGCTTCTCACTTCTCCTTTGGGTTAGGTTTCTTCTTTAACGCCTGGGCCTCTTCCGTGGCTGCAGGCGCCTTCACACAGGACGTTGACCACCGCATCATCCCGAACTGGGGTGCTGCTGCACTGATGATCAAAAACCGTAACGTCGGCGAAACGCTGCACGATCCCCGCAAAATGGCGATTGCCTGCGGTGTGATTGGCATGCTCGTCGTCACCTTCCTTAACCTGACCGCTTCCTCCGTTCCGGCCGCGCTTCAGGTCACCGCCGTGAAGGTACTGGTGCCTGCCGCGAACCTGCTGGTGAACACCGTCATGCCGGTGATCTTCTGGCTGGCGGCCATCGACGCGGGTAAAAAATCGGGCTTCTGGGCCACCATCTTCGGCGGCGCGGCGCAGCTGATTATGGGCAACGCCGTACCGGGCCTGGTGCTGGGGATCCTGATCGGTAAAGGCGTGGAAGAGAGCGGCTGGAACCACGTTACCAAAGTGATGATGGCGGCTATCGTCCTGCTCTTCGTGCTGAGCGGCTTCTTCCGCGGCTTCGACATGAAGATGATCGAATCCTTCCATCTGACCGTGCCGAACTGGCTCGATATGATCCACAACTCGCTCAGCGGTAAATAACAGGAGCCTCTACATGGAACAGAATAAAGGTTTTTGGTATGCCGACTGGTCGTTCCCGATCTTCGTTGGCCTGCTCTCCTCCGGCGTCTTCGCCGGGACGCACATGTACTACCTCTATGGCATCGGCGCGTTTAACGAAGTGGCCTTCGTGGCGATGCTGAAAGCGGGGATTGATACCGGCGTCTACGGCGCGGTGGCGGCGTTCGGCGCAAGTTTCCTGTTCGCCCGCATCATCGAAGGGTCGCTGGTCGGTATTCTTGATATCGGCGGTGCGATCCAGACCGGCGTGGGCCTTGGCGTTCCGGCGCTGCTGCTGGGCGCGGGGATCATGTTCCCGGTGACCAACTTCATCGCCTCGCTGATTACCGGCCTGGTGATTGGTCTGGCGATCGGCTACGTCATCATCCTGGCGCGTAAGTTCACCATCAACCAGAGCAACTCTACCTACGGTGCAGACGTGATGATGGGCGCGGGCAACGCCTCCGGCCGCTTCCTCGGGCCATTGATTATCCTCAGCGCCATGACCGCCTCCATTCCTATCGGCGTCGGTTCCCTGCTGGGCGCGCTGGTGTTCTACATCTGGCAGAAGCCGATTACCGGTGGCGCTATCCTCGGCGCAATGATTTTGGGCTGGCTGTTCCCGGTCGCCCTTTAACACCTGCGGGCGCTCCGGCGCCCGCCTTATCAGGAGATCCTCATGTTTGATTTACTCCTGCGCCGTGCGCGCCTCGCCGACGATACCCTGACCGATATCGCCATTCAGGACGGAAAGATCGCCGCGACGGGCGACATTGACGCTCCCGCCCATAAAACGGTTGAGCTGAACGGCGACGTGTTCGTCAGCGCAGGCTGGATTGACTCCCACGTTCACTGCTACCCGAACTCCCCGATTTACCACGACGAGCCGGACAGCGTGGGCATTGCCACCGGCGTTACCACCGTGGTGGACGCGGGCAGTACCGGGGCCGACGACGTGGACGATTTCTACGACATCACCCGCAAAGCTTCCACCGAAGTCTTTGCCCTGCTGAACATCTCCCGCGTGGGGCTGATTGCCCAGAACGAGCTGGCCAACATGGCGAATATTGACGCCGACGCGGTGAAGCAGGCGGTGAAGCGCCACCCTGATTTTATCGTCGGCCTGAAGGCGCGCATGAGCAGCAGCGTGGTCGGTGAAAACGGCATTACGCCGCTGGAGCGCGCCAAAGCCATTCAGAAAGAGAACGGCGACCTGCCGCTGATGGTGCACATTGGCAACAACCCGCCGAACCTCGACGAAATTGCCGAGCTGCTGAGCTCGGGCGACATCATCACCCACTGCTACAACGGCAAGCCAAACCGCATTCTGACGCCCTCCGGCGAACTGCGCGCCTCCATCACCTCCGCCCTGAAGCGCGGGGTGCGTCTGGACGTCGGCCACGGCACGGCGAGCTTCAGCTTTGAGGTGGCGAAACGCGCCATCGCGATGGGCATTCTGCCGCACACCATCAGCTCGGATATCTACTGCCGCAACCGCATCAACGGCCCGGTGGGCTCGCTGGCGAGCGTGATGTCGAAATTCCTCGCCATCGGCATGTCGCTGCCGCAGGTGATTGACTGCGTGACCGCCAACGCCGCCGACGGCCTGCGCCTGACGCGCAAGGGTCGCATCCAGCCGGGTCTCGACGCCGACCTGACGCTGTTCACGATTAAACGCCAGCCAACGGTGCTGACAGACGCTGAAAACGACAGCCTGCAGGCTGAACACATTCTGGTGCCGCTTGCCGCGATCCGCGCGGGCAAGGGCTACATGACCGAACAAGGGAGCACGGAACATGCCTTCGATTTATGAGAAGTATAATTTAAAGCAGGTTATCAACACCTCTGGCCGCATGACGGCGCTGGGCGTCTCCACGCCGCGCCCGGAAGTGGTGCAGGCGGCGATGGACGGCATGAATCACTATTTCGAGATGAAGGATCTGGTTAACAAAACCGGGGAGTACATCGCGAAGCTGCTGGACGTGGAGGGCGCGACGGTGGTCTCCTGCGCGTCGGCGGGCATTGCCCAGTCCGTGGCGGCGGTGCTGGTGAAAGACAGCGACTGGCTGCTGGAAAACCTGCACGTGACCCCGATTGAGAACAACGAAATCGTCCTGCCGAAAGGCCACAACGTGAACTTTGGCGCGCCGGTGGGCACCATGGTGGCGCTGGGCGGCGGCAAGCTGGTGGAGGCGGGCTACGCCAACGAATGCTCTGCCGATCAACTGGCGGCGGCGATCACCCCGCGCACCGCGGCGATCCTCTACATCAAATCACACCACTGCGTTCAGAAAAGCATGCTCAGCGTCGAGCAGGCGGCGGTCGTGGCGCGCAAGCACGATCTCCCGCTGATCGTCGATGCGGCGGCAGAAGAAGATCTGCACGCCTACTACCGCTCCGGCGCGGATCTGGTGATCTACAGCGGCGCGAAGGCGATTGAAGGGCCAACCAGCGGGCTGGTGATCGGCAAAACCCAGTGCGTTGAGTGGGTGAAGCGCCAGACTGCGGGCATTGGCCGTGCGATGAAGGTGGGTAAAGAGGGGATCCTCGGCCTGACCTGCGCCATCGAACATTACCTGACGGCGACCAAAGAGAGCGGGGCCGAGATGGTGGCGAAGATGACGCCGTTTATCGACGCGCTCAATACCCTGAACGGCGTGACCGCGCGCGTTGTCTGGGACAGCGCCGGTCGCGATATCGCGCGCACCGAGATTAAGTTCGACGAAGCCGCAACGGGCGTCGGCACGGGTGACCTGGTGGCGAAGCTGAAGCAGGGGGAATACGCCATTTACTTCCGTGGCTACAAGGCCAACGAAGGGATTATCGAGGCGGACGTGCGCAGCGTGAGCGCTGACCAGCTGAATATCGTCTACCGCCGCATTAGCGAAGTATTAGGACAGGAGAAAAACGCATGAAACTGACCCCCAACTTTTACCGTGACCGCGTCTGTCTGAACGTGCTGGCCGGCTCAAAGGCTAACGCCAGCGCCATTTACGAGGCGGCGGAAGGCCACGTGCTGGTGGGCGTGCTCTCCAAAAATTACCCGGACGTGGCGAGCGCCGTTGCCGATATGCGTGAATATGCCGCGCTGATTGATAACGCGCTTTCCGTCGGCCTCGGCGCGGGGGATCCGAACCAGTCTGCGATGGTGAGCGAAATCTCCCGTCAGGTGCAGCCGCAGCACGTCAACCAGGTCTTTACCGGCGTGGCCACCAGCCGCGCGCTGCTGGGGCAGAATGAGTCTGTGGTCAACGGTCTGGTCTCTCCGACCGGCACCATCGGCATGGTAAAAATCTCCACCGGTCCGCTGAGCAGCGCAGCACCGGACGGCATCGTGCCGGTTGAAACGGCGATTGCCCTGCTGAAAGATTTCGGCGGCAGCTCCATCAAATACTTCCCGATGGGCGGCCTGAAGTGCCGTGACGAATACAAAGCGGTGGCGGAAGCCTGCGCCCGTCACGACTTCTGGCTGGAGCCAACCGGAGGTATCGATCTGGAAAACTATGAGGAGATCCTGCAGATCGCCCTCGACGCGGGCGTGAGCAAAATCATCCCGCATATCTACAGCTCGATTATCGACAAGGCCAGCGGCGACACGCGTCCGGAAGATGTGCGTACGCTGCTTGTGATGACGAAGAAGCTGGTGAAGTAGTATCTGCCCTCACCCTAACCCTCTCCCAAAGGGAGAGGGAACTTTTACCCCCTCTCCCTTTGGGAGAGGGCCGGGGTGAGGGAAAACAAACCGCACAAATATAAAGGAGCCACCATGCACACCCGTACCCTGCTTGTTGCTTCACTCTCAATGTTCGCCACTGCCGCTGTCGCCCAGACGCAATACGCCTGGGTGGGCACCTACAACCCCAACGGGGAAGGGCTGTACCGCTTTACCGTTGACCCACAAACCGGCGCGCTGGCGAATAAAACGCTGGTGAGCAAGCTGCCGAACGCCGCGCAGCTGACCGTCTCGCACGACGGCAAAACGCTCTATCTGGCAAGCGAAGTGGAGCAGGGCGTGGTGCAGGCGCTGCGGGTGGGGGATAACGGGGAGCTGAGCGAGCTGAATCAGGTGGCCTCCGGCGGTGCCGGACCGGTGTATCTCTCCCTGACGCCGAACGGCAAGCATCTGCTGGTGGCGAACTATGTCAGCGGATCGATTGCCGTGTTGCCCGTCAACGCGGACGGCAGCCTGGGTGACGCTACGGACAAACATCAGGATCAAGGGGAACCGGGCGCGGCGAAGCCGGAAGCGGCTGTCGAAGGTAGCTTTGCCATCAGCGATCACAACGGCCCCCATGCGCACATGATCGCTGCCGATCCGAGCGGGAAATATGTTTTTTCTACCGATCTGGGGCTGGATCGTATCTATCAGTACCGCTTTGACGATCGAACCGGAAAGCTGACGCCGAACGATCCGCCGTTTATCAGCGCCTCCTCAAAAGGCGCCGGCCCGCGCCACTTTGTCTTTACGCCAAAGGGGGACGCCCTGTGGCTGATTAACGAAGAGGCGTCTACGCTCACCCATTATGCGCTGGACAGCAGCGGCAGGCTGAAAGAGGGCAAAACGGTCTCTGCCCTGCCGGACGGCTATAAAGGCACCAGCTTTGCAGCCGGGCTCGCATTAAGCGCCGACGGTAAGCAGCTGTATGTGGCTAACCGTTTGCATAACAGCATCGGGCACTTTACCGTAACAGCGGAGGGCACGCTGACCCATCAGGACGACGTGTGGACCCGCGGCGACTACCCGCGCACCCTGACGCTCGATAAACAGGGACGCTGGCTGTACGTCATGAACCAGCGCAGCGACAACATTACCCGTTTCCGCGTGGCGCAGGACGGCAAGCTGAGCTTCGAGCCTGACTATACCCCGGTCGGCAGCCCATCCCAGATGGTCATTTCACCTTAAGCTGTAAGAGGACAAACCCGTGCGATTTCCGAACCAACGTTTAGCGCAACTTTTCGATCTGTTGCAAAACGAGACGCTGCCACAGGACGAGCTGGCGCAGCGGCTGTCGGTCTCCACGCGAACCGTCCGCGCCGATATCACCGCCCTGAACGCGCTGCTGGCAAGCCACGGCGCGCAGTTTATTCTGAGCCGGGGCAACGGCTACCAGCTAAAAATTGATGATGCCGAGCGCTATCAGCAGCTTCAGGCATCGCACCCGCGCGCGCTGCGAATTCCCCGAACGGGAGCGGAGCGCGTGCACTATCTGGTGGTGCGTTTTCTGACGTCGGCGTTTTCGCTTAAGCTTGAAGATCTGGCTGACGAGTGGTTTGTCAGCCGCGCCACGCTGCAAAGCGACATGGTGGAAGTGCGCGAGTGGTTCCAGCGCTATAACCTGACGCTGGAAACCCGCCCGCGCCACGGCATGAAGCTGTTTGGCAGCGAGATGTCGGTGCGCGCCTGCCTCACCGATCTCCTGTGGGAGCTGGCGCAGCAGGACAGCCTCAACCCGCTGGTGACGGAGGTCGCGCTCAACGCCGGGGTACCGGAGCAGATGGTAGCTGTGCTGCACGACGCGCTTACCCGGCACCACATCCGCCTGACTGACGAAGGCGAGCTGTTCCTGCGTCTGTACTGTGCGGTGTCGGTGCGTCGTATCAGCGAAGGCTTTCCGCTGCCGGAATTTCATGCGGAAGACGTGGAAGAGAACGTGCGCGAGGCGGCGAAGGATATCGCGGTGGTCATTCAGGAGCTGGCGGGCAAAGCGCTGTCGCCGTCCGAAGAGAGCTGGCTGTGCGTGCACATTGCGGCGCGGCAGATTCAGGAGATCGCCCCAAGCGCGATTAACGCCGACGACGACGAGGCGCTGGTCAACTACATCCTGCGCTACATCAACACCCACTATAACTACAACCTGCTCAGCGACGCACAGCTGCACGCGGATCTGCTCACGCACATTAAAACCATGATCACCCGCGTGCGGTATCAAATCATGATCCCCAATCCGCTGCTGGAAAACATCAAGCAGCATTACCCGATGGCATGGGATATGACGCTGGCGGCGGTGTCGAGCTGGGGCAAATACACGCCGTATGCGATCAGCGAAAACGAGATTGGCTTTCTGGTGCTGCATATCGGCGTCGGGCTGGAGCGCCACTACAACATCGGCTACCAGCGCCAGCCGCGCGTGCTGCTGGTGTGCGATGCCGGGAATGCCATGGTGCGCATGATCGAGGCGGTGCTTCAGCGCAAGTATCCGCAGATCGAGGTGACGCGCACGCTCACCCTGCGCGAGTACGAGCTGGCGGATGCTATCGGCGAGGACTTTGTTATCTCTACCGCCCGCGTCAGCGAAAAATCCAAACCGGTGGTGACGATCGCCCCGTTCCCGACCGACTATCAGTTAGAGCAGATCGGCAAGCTGGTGCTGGTGGACCGCACCCGACCGTGGATGCTGGAGAAATACTTCGACGCGGCTCATTTCCGCATTCTCGACAAGCCCGTTGACCAGCAAACGCTGTTCCGCGAGCTGTGTGACCAACTTGAACACGAAGGTTTTGTTGGCGCGGAGTTTCTGGATTCGGTCGTCGAGCGTGAGGCTATCGTCAGCACCATGCTCGGTGACGGCATCGCGCTGCCTCACTCCCTCGGCCTGCTAGCGCAGAAAACGGTGGTCTACACGGTTCTGGCTCCGCAGGGCATCCCGTGGGGGGATGAAACCGCGCACGTCATCTTCCTGCTCGCCATCAGCAAAAGCGAGTACGAAGAGGCGATGGCGATTTACGATATCTTCGTCACCTTCCTGCGTGAACGGGCGATGGCGCGCCTGTGCCAGTGCGGAGATTTTGCCGGGTTTAAGGCGGTGGCGATGGAGAGTTTGAGCCGGTTTTGAGAGGCGTTATCCAGAATTCGATGTAATGCGAATGTAATGCTAAACTGCATTACACATTCGATTTTACTGGAGGCATAATGGCCACGCTGAACGTCCGTCTGGATGACAAACTCAAAAACGAGGCTTATGCCGTGCTGGAAAAACTGAATATCACCCCAACGGAAGCCGTGCGGTTACTGTTTCAGTACGTCGCGGAAACAGGGCGTATGCCGGTGAAAACTGTCACCATTAGCGACAGTGAAGATGAACTGGTACAGGCAGTCCGGGAGCGACTGGCGAATCCGCAAAAGGGAATTAAGGTTAGTCTGGATGACTTATGAGCTGGTATTTGACCCGAGGGCGTTAAAGGAGTGGCATAAGCTGGGCGATACGGTGAAATGCCAGTTTAAAAAGAAACTTGCTGACGTCTTAGTGAACCCCAGGATCGAATCGGCACGCCTGCACTGTCTGCCGGATTGCTACAAAATAAAACTCAGATCTCAGGGTTATCGTTTGGTCTATCAGGTGCAGGACAACGTAGTAACGGTATTTGTTATCGCTATCGGAAAGAGAGAGAAATCAGCCGTTTATCATGATGCAAACAAACGGCTTTAGCGTTTAACGCAGATGATGCACAACCTGGTTACTGCTGCCGCGCCAAATCAGCGCCGGGTCTTTTAAATCCTGTACGAACTTGCCGTCGACCAGCACGTTAATCAGTTCCACCACTTCCATTTGCTGCGCGTTCAGCTCATCCAGCTTATAGCCTGTCCAGACCCAGATATCTTTTCCCGCACACTCTGCCCGAATGCGCTTCACCAGCTTCAGGATATCCGGCACGTTTTGCGGGTGCAGGGGGTCGCCACCGGAAAGTGAGATCCCCTGACGGTGAATGCGCGTGTCGTTCAGGTCGTTGACGATCTTGTCTTCCATCTCAGCGGTAAACGGCATGCCGGAGTTCAGACGCCAGGTGCTTTTGTTGTAGCAGCCGGGGCATTCGTGGACGCAGCCTGAGACGAACAGGGTGCAGCGGGTGCCGGGGCCGTTGACGATGTCGACGGGGTAGTATTGATGGTATCGCATAGAAAATGTCCAGAGAATGTGCGCGCTGATGCCCTCACCCCGGCCCTCTCCCACAGGGAGAGGGAGAAGAGTTCCCTCTCCCTTGAGGGAGAGGGGTAGGGTGAGGGGGAGAATCCTGCGCAGAACTTACCCGATCTGCCCATTCCCCAAATGCTTCACGCGGCGCTTCACCTCTTCCTGCTTGCCGGCGTTAAACGGACGCGCGTCCGGGCTGCCGAGATAGCCGCACACGCGACGGGTCACGGAGACGCGGGCCGCATCGTGGTTGCCGCATTTCGGGCAGGTGAAGCCTTTGCTCGTACACTCGAACTCACCGGTAAAGCCGCACTCGTAGCACTCGTCGATTGGCGTGTTGGTCCCGTAATACGGCACGTGCTGATAGCTGTAATCCCATACGTCTTCCAGCGCCTTCAGGTTGTGCTGAATGTTCGGGTACTCGCCGTAGCAGATGAAGCCGCCGCTGGCGATCGGCGGATAAGCCGCTTCGAAGTCGATCTTGTCGTACGGGTTCACCTTTTTCTCCACGTCGAGGTGGAAGCTGTTGGTGTAGTACCCTTTGTCGGTCACGCCTTCCACAATCCCGAACTCGGCGGTATCCAGACGGCAGAAGCGGTCGCACAGGTTCTCGCTCGGCGTGCTGTAGAGGCTAAATCCGTAGCCGGTTTCCTCTTTCCACTGGTCAACCGCGTCGCGCAGGCGCTGAACAATCGCAATCCCTTTTTCGCGCAGGGCCTCGCTGTCGTACATATGCGTATCGCCAGCCAGTGCGTTGATGGTCTCGTGGATGCCGATATAGCCCAGCGAAATCGACGCGCGGCCGTTTTTGAAGATCTCGGACACGTCATCGTCCGCCTTCAGGCGCACGCCGCAGGCCCCTTCCATATAGAGGATTGGCGCGACGCGGGCTTTGACCCCTTCAAGGCGAGCGATACGGGTCATCAGCGCCTTACGCGCCAGCTGCAGACGTTCATCCAGCAGTTTCCAGAATTCAGCTTCATTGCCTTTGGCCTCCAGCGCGATGCGCGGCAGGTTCAGGCTGATCACCCCCAGGTTGTTACGCCCGTCGTGGATCTGCTCGCCGTTTTCATCTTCGTACACGCCGAGGAAGCTGCGGCAGCCCATTGGCGTTTTAAACGAGCCGGTCACTTTAACGACCTGATCGTAGTTCAGGATGTCCGGGTACATGCGCTTGCTCGCGCACTCCAGCGCCAGCTGTTTGATGTCGTAGTTCGGGTCGCCAAACTTGTGGTTCAGGCCGTCACGAATCGCGAACACCAGTTTCGGGAATACCGCCGTTTTGCGGTTCTTGCCGAGGCCGGAAATACGGTTGCGCAGGATGGACTGTTGAATCAGGCGTGATTCCCAGCTGGTGCCCAGGCCAAAACCGAAGGTCACAAACGGCGTCTGGCCGTTGGCGGTGTGCAGCGTGTTCACCTCATATTCCAGCGACTGGAACGCGTCGTAGCACTCTTTTTCGGTGCGGGAGTGCGCATAGCCGTCCGCGTCCGGGATCTGCCACTCTTCGGCGGTTTTACGGTGCTTGTTGAAGCTCGCCGTTACGAACGGGGCCAGCACTTCATCAATGCGGTTAATGGTGGTCCCGCCGTAAATATGGCTCGCCACCTGGGCGATGATCTGTGCCGTAACCGCGGTGGCGGTGGAGATGGATTTTGGCGGTTCAATCTCGGCGTTACCCATTTTAAAACCGTGGGTCAGCATGCCTTTCAGGTCGATCAGCATGCAGTTGAACATCGGGAAGAACGGCGAATAGTCGAGATCGTGATAGTGGATCTCGCCGCGCTCGTGCGCAGACACCACATCGCGAGGCAGCAGGTGCTGACGGGCATAGTGTTTGGCGACGATACCGGCCAGCAGGTCGCGCTGGGTCGGGATCACTTTGCTGTCTTTGTTGGCG
This sequence comes from Enterobacter sp. KB-280D8, assembly GCF_041399405.1. NCBI lineage: Bacteria > Pseudomonadati > Pseudomonadota > Gammaproteobacteria > Enterobacterales > Enterobacteriaceae > Enterobacter > Enterobacter sp. KB-280D8. The sequence goes on along the minus strand of NZ_JBGKEC010000004.1, from coordinate 370,563 downwards.
TTTTCATTGAGCAGGGCAGAGTTGGTCTGCTCCACCAGGCCACGGATCTCCTGGTTCAGGCGACCGCGCTTCTCACGCTGCACGTCACGATCGTGGCGGTACTCAATGTAGGCGCGCGCCAGCTGCTTGTAAGGCCCCGCCATCAGCTGGTTTTCAACCGCGGTCTGGATCTCGTTGATATCGACCTGGCTGCGTTCAGTCATCTGGCTGCTAACGACTTCTGCGACGGTGGCGCAGTAATCTGCGTCATCGACTCCCGCTGCTTTAGCTGCACGCAGAATGGCTTCCTGGATGCGCTCTGATTTAAACGGCACTTTACAGCCATCACGTTTCATCACATGCGGTGTCATGATCACTCCATTTTTTGAAAACAGGTTATCCACAGAGGTGGAGAAGTATTCACCGGGCGTATTCCCCGCCGGGCCAAAGACTTCCCGCGTTCCCAGCTCGTGTTATCCACAGTTCCGGCCAGCGTCAGCGCCGTCTTGTTGTTGGAATAGTAGACGAAAAATACAAGATGTTGGGTCGGCGTGCATTTTAAGTGCTACATATAGTGATTTGCATCAAACAAGTTTGCGATTTATTTGACGCAGAACAAAGTAAAAAGACGAGAGTACAAACGGCGGGCGCTTCAGCCTTTGTAAAGACGCAGAGGAAAAATCTGATTAATTATTCAACAAAAACAAGCGCTCAGCACGGTACGTGCTGAGCGCTGTTCGGTTAACTCATTCCGCAGGCCCAGCTCAATCCTGCCTGTATAAAGGCTGCGGTAGCGATACTGCCCAGTATCACCGGAATGAGAAGGGAACGGTCGGGGGACGCATCCTGTTTTTGCGGTTCTTCAGCACTCAGGGCGGACATCGCCTCTTCCCGGGTGCGCGACGCCAGAAGCTGCTCACGTACCCGATCTTCCGTCAATAAACTGGTCAGCGTCGTCAGCAGCTGCATATGGGTACTGCCTGCTTCTGCGGGCGGAATGGCGAGCAGAAAAACCATTCTCACCTCTTCATCCCCTTCCAGACCCGGCCAGCGTATCGGGTCGTCAAAGAGCGCCAGACAAAACGCCGCCTGCTGCACCGCCTCGGTTTTACCGTGTGGAACGGCGAGCGCTTCACCCAGCGCGGTAGGGCCTTCGCTTTCGCGTTGTAAAACGCTCTGGATAAACGTTTCTTGATCGCTGATGATTTTCCGCCCGGCGAGCGGTTCGGCGAGCCAGCGGATCAGCGCTTCAGGCGTACGGTGCGGCGGGTTGATAAAAACCAGATCGGGGTGCGTCAATGCAAGCAAGTTCATATTAAGCCTCCATTAAAAAATCGCAGGTCGCGGAAGGGGGGATCGCCGTTACCGGCTGCACTGGCTCTTCCAGATAGTTGATCTGACGGAGCCCCGCCAGACTTTCTGGGACGGGAACCGGCTGCGTCCCGGCGTTAAACACCCGGACGACCGTGCCGCGCGACTGCTGCGCATGGGGCAGGGCAGAAAGGATGAGCGGCTCCGGCAGGGTCAATAGTGAGAATTGTGCCGGAAGCTGGCGGTCGGGCAGGCGCAACGAAAATCGCTCAAGACGGTGATCGAGCGTGTGCAACGATTGCCGCTGATAGGTGAAGGGCTGCCCGGCGGCCTGATTTTCCAGCCGACGAAGCGTGAGATGGTCGGCGCTGTCGGCCAGCGCGACGGTGAATGAAAAGTGCAGCGGTTTCAGCAACTGGGCATCGGGGGTTTCAACCACCGTATTATTAATGCCGGACGCCCGGCCTGGCCGCCAGTCGAGATCGTTGCGCCCGAGTACGCCCGTCGCTTTAAACAACGTCAAGGCTATCGCCGCCGGTTCGCTGCCGATAATCTGAAACTCCTTCATACCTCGGCTATTCACCACCAGCGCTTTGCCCGCTTCCGCGACGGCAATAATGCCTTCGGTGGTTTCGATATCCACGGGATTCTCGCGATAGCGCTCCTGCCAGTTTTCTCCGGCACATCCCGTTTCGCGCTCGATTATCGCGAAGGGCTGGGAGGCGATAGCGTGACGGGTGTGAATATCGCTGCCGATCAGTAAACGTAGCCGGTGATCGCAGTGGCTGTTTTCAAGCGTACTCTCGACATACAGGTTCGGATCGTCGTGGCGTAATTCGCACACCAGACGAATGGATAGCGGCGTTCGGTCCGTATTCTGACGGCCTGCGAGATCCTGCGGAAGAAGCATCGTGGCCTCAACGATCAGCTTTTCAACAAGTGGCGTTTTCAGGCTGTCGACGAGCGTAAAATGCGAACAGCGCGTCGGTACGTCGCCCGCAAGCGGCGAGAAATCGTAGCTGTCGCCCGCATCCGCGCAGTCTTCAAGGGTAAAGAGAGAGGGGATACGCCTGCCGCTGCGTTTGTCTTCCAGGGTTAGCGTTCCGGCGTCCAGCGACAGTCGATAGTGCGCATTCACTATCTCGCTTCCCTTTGTCTGTACATGCTGGCGGAACGGCGCAGGGTCATCTACCACGTTAACCGTGATGTAGCCGACCGACGGCAGAACCGGGGTTTGCAAAGCAACCTGCCAGCGGAAATAAGGGGGAAGGGACGTTTCACACTCGCCTTCAGCGGTAAGGGAGATCGCCGTTCCGCCAGGCAACACGTCTCTTTTCAGGACGTCGAAGGGGATGGGCTGGCCCTGATACGTCAGCGCGATATTGTCAGCGCGGCTGTAGAGAGTGGTTTTCACCACGCGTTGCGTTTGCTCGGCCAGCGGATTGAAAATCAGCAGGTCGCCGTCCTGAATGCAGGCGGCCAGGGTTTTCACCACCAGATTCCACAGGCTGTGGCACAGCTGTTCGGTTTGCTCCAGCCGATGCAGGATGTCGCGGTTGGTGGCATCACTGTTACAACCGCCAATGGAGTCGTGGGCGTGGCTTCGCAACAGCTTCTTCCAGAGGGTATCGACCACTGAGAGGTTGACCGGGATGCCCTGATGACGCGCCATGGCGATTGTCGGCTCCAGCTGTCGCAGGATGAACTGCTCAACCTCATCATTTTTCTTTTTGATGTCGTAGCGCACGGAGCCGATCGTTTTATGAATGCGGGTGTAGCGCGGTGATTTCAGCTCTCCTTCCCATAGTTCAAACTGCTCACGCTGCGCGCGCAGGGTGTCGACGTAGCGCTCCAGCGAACTGAGGACGTAACGGTCCTCGTCGGGGGAGCGTGCGCTGGCGAACTCCAGGATTTTCGGCAGCGCCGGGTCGATGCTGACCTGATCGCCGCCGCAGGGCAGGAGCAGGTCGTTGATACCGGCGCGTGAACGCAGGTGATTGACCATCGGAAAGATTTTGCCCTCCAGATGGCTCGCTTCTGACCCTATGTTTTTCGCCGCGCCATAACCGAACGCCATCGCGCAGGCGATAACGGTCGCCCCTGACGGCGCGCGCCAGAGGAACTGGCTGCTTTTGGCGTGCCTGTCATGATCGATACCGCGCCAGAAGACGATGCTGTCGAGATTGCAGCCCTGCAAAATCGTCGGCATCTGCGCATTGTGGCCGAAGGTATCCGGAAGATAGCCAACCTGCATGGCGTGCCCCAGCGTCCGGGCGGCGAAGATGCCGTATTTGAGGTTGCGGATGATGGATTCGCCATGCACGTTGTAGGTGTCCGTCTGGGTATACCATGGCCCCACGAAGATCCTTTTGTCTCTGACCAGCGTTTCCAGCCTGGCGCGATAATCGGGATTGATAGCGAGAAAGTCCTCCACCACCGCCATCTGGCCGTCAAGGTGATAGCAGCTGTATGCCGGGTCCTGCTCCAGCGTGTCGATGACTTCCACAAAGTTATATGACGCCAGCACCATGCTGTCCTGACGGGTGAAATACCACTCCTGATCCCAGTGCGTGTGGGCAATGACGTGGATCTGATTCATGACGTTCCCCTTACCTGGCGTTCTTTGGGCTGACGTAAAGCACGCCCAGGGCGCAAATCAGTGCGCCAATAAAGACGCTCGCCAGGTAGCCCGCCACGTTGGTTGCCAGCGGCCAGCCCCAGATGGCCGGTAGCGGCAGCGTCTGCTTCACGCCGAGTGCAATGGCGACCAGCGCGCCGGCGACGGCACCGGTCATGAACACCGGGATCAGGCGTGGGTTTTTCAGGATGAACGGGATCGCACCTTCCGAGATCCCAATAACGCCCAGCAATAGCGAGGTGCTGCCAACGGTCTTCTCTTCCCGGCTGAAGACATCCGGTAGTCCAAAGCGGCCGTTAAGGAACGCGGCAAAGCCAACGCCAATAGAGGGGATGACGATGGAGAGTTCACGGGCGGTTAAATCAAACGTCTCGCTCATGCCATTCAGGCCGAGTGCGACGGAACCTGCCGCCTTGTTAACCGGGCCGCCCAGGTCGAACGCGGTGCCTGCGGCTATCATCGCAGAATAGAACCCGCGCCCGGTGTCACCTGCCGAGGTAAAAAAGACCACCATCAGCTGGTTAAGTGAGCCAAAAATGGGGTTAATCAAATACTCCATGACCATCACCAGCGTAATGCCGGTGATCAGCGGGACGATCAGCATGGTCTTAATGGTGGTCAGTTGCTGGCGGACGTGAATAGCATCGTTCAGCCAGCGCACCAGATAGCCCACAAAAAAGCCGATGCCGATCGCGCCGAAAAAGCCGGACGGCATAAAACCTTCGATATCAAAGAAGCGCTTGTAGACTTCGTCGGACATGATGCCGCCGATAAGCCCGGGGATCAGCGCCGGTTTGCCGGCAATGGAAAATGCCAGATACATAGCGAAAACCGGATACATGAACTTGATGGTCATAAAGCCCACTTTATCCAGCACGCTGAACGGCGAATGTTCGATGTTAATAAACTGGCCGGTAATTTTAGCCGTTGCCATCATCAGCCCGCCCATGACCACCACCGGCAGCATATAGCTGATGGCTGCCATGATATGGCCGATAAAAATCTGGTAAGCCGAACGCTGGAGATCGTCTTCATGTACGACAGTGGTGACGCTTTTTTCCATGGCCAGCGCCTGGCGCAGATATCGATCGGTATGCTTGATCAGCTCTTGCGTACGGGTCTGAAGGTGAGGAATGTTTTCAAAGCGCTCGGCATCCTGAATGGGGACGTCGGTTGCCAGAATAATGGCCGTGGCGGAGGCGATGTCCTGCTTCGTTAAGCGGTTTTTAACGCCGTCGCTGCCCTGCGTTTCGACCTTAACCTCAATATTGTGCGCTTTAGCCCATGCAATAATTTTATTCGCCGCCATAAAGGTATGTGCAATGCCCGTCGGGCAGGCTGTTACCGCGACAACTTTTTGTTTCGTCATTGTCATAATTCCCTGGATGTGAAAACAGGGAAAGTATAAAGAGAACCTAAAACAGTTTTTAACGTTTGCTAATACTAATTACGTATCGTGATACGCGTAAATGCAATGTGTGAAGCGCCTTCCAGAGACTATTTTTCCGTTGTGTTAATATCATGTCGGGATTAAACAGGGCGTAATTTATGAATTCATTTCAGGGAAGTGAACGTTTGATATTTGAATACATTCAGCATCACGCGTGTAATATTTCTAATATATCGGCAAAAGAGATTGCCCGTGATACCTTTACAACGACAACATCCGTTAATCGTGTGTGTAAAAAAATGGGGTATAAAAGTTATACCGAGCTCCGGTACCGTTTTTTGCGCGATCATTTTAGCCCTGCGCCAGTAGCGCCCGACGTAGGGCCACAGGCGGACGATATTGTGGCGGAGGTGTCCAGGTTGCTCGCCCATTCCAGCCATATCTATCTGTATGCACGCGGCGCCTCGCTCACCAGCCTCAACTACCTGTCGCGCTTTTTATCGCTGGCGAGCCTGCCGCACCTTATTTTGAATGACATGCACCAGCTGACACGGGTATCGAAGGGGACGCTGGTGCTGATCAGTAAATCCGGGGAGACGCAGTCGCTGATTGAAATGGCGCGTAACGCGCTGCGTAAAGGCTTAAAGATTATTGCCATTACCCGCGAGGGGTCGACACTGGCGGCAATTTCAACGCTATGCTGGCCGTTACCGATCGACATTAACGCGGTGTCGCTGTATCAGCGGGAGGGCCAGCTTGAACTGTTAAGCGCCGTGGATCGTATCGGCTGCAGGCTGCTGCAGCACGATACGGTGTAGTCAGGTCGTCAGAGCTGCTTCACTATCCCCAGACGTACGGCATAATCATTTTCATGGTTGCCGTCATCGTTGATATAGGTTTTATCCAGCGAAACCAGTTCGACGTATGGCGTCCAGCCATCGTCGAGCTTGTAGTTGAACGCGACGGTATGTTCCCAGTAGGTATCATCCCCGGTTCCTTGATCGACATTATCCTGCCAGCGGAAGCGCGGGTTGTAGGACATGCCGAATTTGCCAATGTTGTACGCGAACCAAATGTCGAACTGGTGTGACTGGCGGCGGGTGTAGCCGCTGCCGTCGAGTTCTTTGTCGCTGTGCGCGTCATTGACGGTGTTATAGCGATAACGGGCGGAGAGGTTCAGACCATTATCGAACGCTTTCCACCCCTGAATGAAGGGGCGGTAATGGGTATTGCTGGCGGTGAAAACCGTCACCATGCCAGGCGCAACGGCGAAACCATTTCCCAGATCGAAGCGCCAGCGCGTTTCAATCTCCTGCGCCGCTTCCGTTAACCCCTTGTCGTCGGAATTATAACGGTCGGTATCACCAAAAAAGGTATCGTTGTGGTTTTGTGCGGCTTCAACGGAGAAGTAAAAGCCGTTATTCGCCTGGTGCATCACTTTAATACGTGAATCATTGACGTCTGAGCGCGTATTATGCCCAAAACGAAGGTCGACGGACGTATTTCCGCACCATCCCTGTGTACTTAATAATAATGCGCTAATACACGTTGCTTTAATAATTGTCTTTTTCATAATGTCCTGCCGAGGTTATTTAATTGGCAGGACTATTTTTATTTTGGGTACGTCGTGATGTAAAAGTTATCGTCGTACATTTAGCGTATCGCTAAACATAAAAAAGGAGATACAGCATGCTGTATCTCCTGACGTTTATTCCTGCACCCACCAGATGGCTTCAAACGGGCGCAATAGCAGCGTATCGGGACGGGAGGGGACGTCCTCATAGTTGCTAAGGGCGACCCGCCATGCGCCCTGTACCGGGTCCGGCTGCCACTGCTGGCGCTCGCGGCTCAGGTTCGCCACTACCATCAGCGTCTGGCCCTGCCACCGGCGGCGATAGCACCACAGGGAAGGGTGTTCCGGGAGCAAATCGTCATAGTCTCCCCACGTCAGCACCGGCAGGGTTTTACGCAGGCTAATCAGCGACCGATAGGTGTAGAACATCGAATCAGGGTCGTCCAGCGCCGCGCGGGCGTTCACGGTTTCGTAGTTGTCGCAGACACCAATCCACGGCTCGCCCTCGGTAAAGCCCGCATTGTGCGACGCGTCCCACTGCATTGGCGTGCGCCCGTTATCGCGGGATTTGCTCGCCAGAATCGCCAGCAATTCATCCGGCTCGCGGCCGCTGGCCCGCAGTTCCGCGAACATGTTCAGGCTCTCCACGTCGCGGTAGTCGGTGATGCGGCTGAAGTGCGGGTTGGTCATCCCCAGCTCTTCACCCTGATAGATATACGGCGTGCCCTGCATGCCGTGCAGCACCATGCCGAGCATCTTCGCGGCAGCCACACGATGTTCCCCTTCGTCACCAAAGCGCGACACGATGCGCGGCTGGTCGTGGTTACACCAGAACAGCGCGTTCCAGGCTTTGTTGTGCATCCCCTGCTGCCAGTGGCGGAAGAGGGTTTTCAGCGCCACGAAGTCAGGCTTCGCCTTCGTCCACTTTTCGCCGCCGGGGTAGTCCACCTTCAGATGATGGAAGTTAAAGGTCATCGACAGCTCGCGCCCGTCGAGCGACGCGTACTGCTGGCAGTTCTCCAGGGAGGTTGAGGACATCTCGCCCACCGTCATCAGGTTGCGCGGGGTGAAGACGTCGCGGCTCATCTCCTGCAGATATTCGTGGATGCGCGGCCCGTCGGTGTAGAAGCGGCGGCCGTCGCCGATGCTGTCGTCCGGGAAATCCTGATCTTTAGAGATGAGGTTAATCACGTCCAGGCGCAAGCCGTCCACGCCGCGATCGGCCCAGAACTCGCACACCTTTTTCAGCTCTTCGCGCACCGCCGGGTTTTCCCAGTTGAGATCTGCCTGCTCCGGGGCAAAAAGGTGAAGGTAGTACTGCTCGCTCTCGGCGTGCCAGCGCCAGGCGTTGCCGCCAAACTTGGATCGCCAGTTGTTAGGAAGCTGCTCCGGCGTGCCGTCGCGCCAGATGTAGAACTGTCGGTACGGACTCGCTTTGTTCAGCGACTCGCGGAACCAGGCGTGCTGCGTGGAGGTGTGGTTAAACACCATATCGAGCACAATGCGAATGCCGCGCTCGTGCGCCCGGGCAACCAGCTCGTCGAAATCATCCAGCGTGCCATAGGACGGGTCGATGGCAGTGTAATTCGCCACGTCGTAGCCGTTATCCACCTGCGGGGAGATATAAAACGGCGTCAGCCAGATGGCGTCGATGCCGAGGGATTTCAGGTAATCCAGGCGCTGGGTCACGCCGCGCAGATCGCCCGTGCCGCTGCCGGTGGTATCCTGGAAACTCTTTGGGTAAATCTGATAGATGACGCCGTTCTGCCACCAGTGAGGAAGGGTATTCATAGTGCGTTCCTGCAAATGCGAAGGGGCGCAAGTGCGCCCCGAAAGATGAAGTTAAACAATCTGCAGCGTGCCCTGACGGAACTTACGCTGGTAAACCACGGTGGTGAGCGCCATGGGGACGATAATCGCTACCGCCATCGCCAGGGCAAACACCTGCCAGAAAGCGGGCTGGATGGAGAGGATGCCCGGTAGGCCGCCGACGCCAATCCCGTTTGCCATCACGCCGTTCAGGCCGCACAGCAGGCCCGCCAGACCGGAGCCGATCATCGCGCAGAGCATCGGGAAGCGGTATTTCAGGTTGATACCGTACATCGCCGGTTCGGTGACGCCGAGGTAGGCAGAGATGGCCGCCGGAACGGAGATCTCACGCTCGTTGTGCTTACGGCTGACGATGATGATGCCCGTAACCGCCGACGCCTGCGCAATGTTAGACAGGGCGATAATCGGCCAGACCGGCGTGCCGCCGAGGCTCTGGATCATCTGCATATCAATAGCCAGCGTGGTCTGGTGCACGCCGGTGATCACCAGCGGGGCGTACAGGAAGCCAAACAGCGCGGCACCGACTGGCGCGAAGCTGCCGGTCATCAGGTGACGGACCGCGAAGGCCACGCCGTCGCCGATCATGCGGCCAAACGGACCGATAAAGGCGTGCGCCAGGAACACCGCCAGAATCAGCGAGCAGACCGGCACCACCACCAGATAGAGGTAATCCGGCACGATGCGCTTCAGGCGCGTTTCAATAAAGCCCAGCGCCAGACCGGCCAGCAATGCCGGAATGACCTGCGCCTGATAGCCCACTTTGGCGATGGTAAACAGGCCGAAGTTCCACACCTCAGGCACCTGCTGACCAAGTAAGTAAGCGTTCATTAACTGCGGAGAGACCAGCGTGACGCCCAGCACGATACCGAGAATCGGTGTACCGCCCATCTTGCGCACCGCGGACCAGCAAATCCCGACCGGCAGATAGAAGAAGATCGCCTCGCCAATCAGCCACAGGAAGTCGTAAATGGTTTTCAGCGCCGGATACATCTGCGCCAGGGTTTTGCCGTCGCTCATTGGCACATCGCCGATGACGTTACGGAAGCCTAAGATTAAGCCCCCGCTGATCAGCGCCGGCAGCAGCGGGAAGAAAATTTCCGCGAAGTGGGAAATCAGCTGCTCGTGCCATTTCATATTCTGGCGCGCGGCCTTCTTGGCCTGCTCTTTATCCGCCGCGCTGTGCCCGGTGGTCGCCAGCAGAGCCTGATAGTAATCGCCCACTTCGGTACCAATAACCACCTGGAACTGTCCGGCGTTGGTGAAGCAGCCTTTAACCATGGAAAGCTCTTCAATGGCCTTCGGATTGGCTTTGGCCGGATCGTTCAGCACGAAGCGCAGGCGGGTAATGCAATGGCTGACGGTTGCGATGTTCTCGCGGCCGCCGACCAGGACGATCAGCCGATCGATATCTGCTTGTTTGACTTTACTCATCATGAAACCTCATGACAGATGGTGAGAGGGGTGTAATGACCTGAGCGCAAGCCTACTCCTTCAGCGTGACGGCGAAAATGGGAACGTTCCCGAAATCAGGCGAAGATCACAATAATCCGTTTTAGAGGGGTTACGAAAGGTGAGCGGGAATGACGATCTGACGCGGCTCGCTCCGCCCGTTAATCTGCTCGATCAGCTGCGCGGCGGCCTGTCTGCCGGACTCGGCGTAGCCCGGATCGACGGTGATGATCTCAGGATGCAGGAACTTCATCAGCGGCGTGCTACCCACGCTCGCCACCTGCAGGCTATCGATGCGCTGCTCCTGCAGATATTTGCTGGCGCCCAGCGCCAGGGTATCGGTGGCGCACACCAGCGCGGTGGTCTGCGGCGTCAGAACGCTGGCGACCTGCTCGTAGCCCTGCTTCATGCCCAGCCCCGGCAGGGAGGCCACGGCCGGGAGATTGTGCTTTTTGCAAAAGGCCAGGTATGCCTCGTGACGGCGCTTGCCGGTGGTGACGTCCGCGTGCGGTACCCCAAGGAAGCTGATGTGGCGATGGCCTTCGTCAAACAGGCGCTGCATCAGGGTGATAATCGCGCCCTCGTCGTCATAACAGACGGAGGCAAAACCGTGGGCATCGCGCGCCAGCAGCACCAGAGAGGGCTGCCAGTGTTTCAGCATCTCTTCGTTGATGCCGGTAAAACCAAACAGCACCACGCCGTCAATGTTGCGTCGCTGGAGCATGCCCAGATGTTCTTCCACCAGCTGCGGCGAGAACTGGCTCTCCATCATGATCGGGTCATAGCCCTGCTCGTAGAAGGCGGGCAGCATGGTCTGCACGGCGAGGTTCTCTGAGAGTGAATCCAGACGCGAAACAATGATCGCGACCACTTTATCGCTCTGCCCGCGCATGGCGCGCGCGGAGCGGGAAGGGGAAAAACCGTGCTGATTCATGACCGCCTCAACGCGTTCGCGGGTGCGTTCGCTGACACCACTTTCGTTGTTCAGCACGCGCGACACGGTGGATTTCCCCACACCGCTTAAACGCGCGATGTCTTTAATCGTAAGGCGGTTCTGCATGCTGTTTTCCCTGTAACAACGACAAAATGGTCAATTGAGCCTAATGCTATAGCGCGATTTCGCTATGGGCAAAGTCTGGTTTACGTACTGTTTATTTGCAGGCGGGTATAATACCGCCCGAATCGCCACAAAGGGTACGCTTAAATCCTTATACTGCGCGGCGACACCCTGTTTTTTTACTTACCGGAGGCTTTATGGATCCCGATCCCACACCTCTCCTGAACGGGAGAACACGTTCTTTCCGGTAAGCCAGCTTTTGCTGTCTCACCGGTAATGTGAGGCAGCAACGTCCCAAACGTTCCTGCTTGAAAAATTGAGTGCCTGACAGGTACGGCTTTGCCACGCCTGAAGGGAATGCTGCGTCCGCCCAGGCGGATGCGGAGGAATGTCTATGTTTAAAAATATCACCCGGCAGCTGCAGGCGCTGCTGAGCCGCCACCTGCCACACCGTCTTGTTCAGCGCGACCCGCTGCCCAATGCCAAAAACATGGCGGGGGCGGCGATCCCCGCGTCCCTGACCGAACGCTGCCTGAACGTGGCGGCGATGGATGAAAACGAAGTCTGGCGCGCCTTTGGCGGTCATCCTGAAGGGCTGAACGCGTCTGAAGTGGAAAAAATCCGCGCCGTGCACGGCGATAACCAGATCCCGGCGCAGAAGCCCTCTCCGTGGTGGGTGCACCTGTGGCTCTGCTACCGCAACCCGTTCAACCTGCTGCTGACCGTGCTCGGCATTATCTCCTACGCGACGGAAGATCTGTTCGCCGCGGGCGTCATCGCCCTGATGGTGGGCATCTCCACGTTGCTGAACTTTATTCAGGAAGCTCGCTCCACCAAAGCGGCGGATGCCCTGAAGGCGATGGTCAGCAACACCGCGACCGTCTCGCGGGTGATTAACGATCTCGGCGAAAACGCCTGGGTGGAGCTGCCTATCGACCAGCTGGTGCCGGGCGATCTGGTGAAGCTGGCGGCGGGGGACATGATCCCGGCGGATTTACGCATCATCCAGGCGCGCGATCTGTTCGTGGCGCAAGCCTCTCTGACCGGGGAATCCCTGCCCGTTGAAAAAGTATCGCGCAGCCGCGACCCGCAGCAGATGAACCCGCTCGAGTGCGATACCCTGTGCTTTATGGGCACCACGGTTGTGAGCGGCACCGCGCAGGCGATTGTCACCGCCACCGGGGGCAACACCTGGTTTGGACAGCTTGCCGGACGCGTCAGCGAGCAGGAGAGCGAGCCGAACGCCTTCCAGAAAGGGATTGGCCGCGTCAGCATGCTGCTGATCCGCTTTATGATGGTGATGACGCCGATTGTGCTGCTGATCAACGGCTACACCAAGGGCGACTGGTGGGAGGCGGCGCTGTTTGCGCTCTCCGTGGCCGTTGGCTTAACGCCGGAAATGCTGCCGATGATTGTCACCTCCACGCTGGCGCGCGGGGCGGTGAAACTCTCTAAACAGAAAGTGATCGTCAAGCACCTGGACGCCATTCAGAACTTCGGCGCGATGGACATCCTCTGCACCGATAAAACCGGCACCCTGACGCAGGACAAAATCGTGCTGGAGAACCACACCGATATCGCCGGTAAAACCAGCGAGCGCGTGCTCCACAGCGCGTGGCTGAACAGCCACTACCAGACCGGGCTGAAAAACCTGCTCGACGTGGCGGTGCTGGAAGGCGTGGACGAGGAAGCCGCCCGCACGCTCTCCGGCCGCTGGCAGAAGGTGGACGAAATCCCGTTCGACTTCGAACGCCGCCGCATGTCGGTGGTGGTGAGCGAGCAGACAGACGTGCATCAGCTGATCTGCAAAGGGGCGCTGCAGGAGATCCTCAACGTATCGACGCAGGTTCGCTATAACGGTGAGATCGTCCCGCTGGACGACACCATGCTGCGCCGCATCAAGCGCGTCACCGACAACCTGAACCGTCAGGGGCTGCGCGTGGTGGCGGTGGCGAGCAAGTTCCTGCCCGCGCGTGAGGGGGACTATCAGCGTATCGACGAATCCGATTTGATCCTTGAGGGTTACATCGCATTCCTCGATCCGCCGAAAGAGACCACCGCGCCGGCGCTGAAGGCGCTGAAGGCAAGCGGTATTACCGTCAAAATCCTCACCGGCGACAGCGAGCTGGTGGCCGCCAAAGTGTGCCACGAGGTCGGCCTTGACGCGGGCGACGTGGTGGTGGGGAGCGACATTGAGCACCTCACCGACGACGAACTGGCGCAGCTTGCCCAGCGCACCACGCTGTTTGCCCGCCTGACCCCGATGCACAAAGAGCGCATCGTCACCCTGCTGCGTCGCGAAGGGCACGTGGTGGGCTTTATGGGCGACGGTATCAACGACGCGCCCGCGCTGCGTGCGGCGGACATTGGCATCTCCGTAGACGGCGCGGTGGATATCGCCCGCGAAGCGGCGGATATCATCCTGCTGGAAAAGAGCCTGATGGTGCTGGAGGAGGGCGTTATCGAAGGGCGCCGCACCTTCGCCAACATGCTCAAGTACATCAAAATGACCGCCAGCTCCAACTTCGGTAACGTCTTCAGCGTGCTGGTGGCGAGCGCGTTTCTGCCGTTCCTGCCGATGCTGCCGCTGCATCTGCTGATCCAGAACCTGATGTACGACGTGTCTCAGGTAGCGATTCCGTTTGATAACGTGGACGACGAGCAGATCCAGAAGCCGCAGCGCTGGAACCCCGCCGATCTGGGGCGCTTTATGCTGTTCTTTGGGCCGATCAGCTCCATCTTTGACATTCTGACCTTCTGCCTGATGTGGTTTGTGTTCCATGCCAACACCCCGGAACATCAGACGCTGTTCCAGTCCGGCTGGTTCGTGGTAGGTCTGCTGTCGCAGACGCTGATTGTGCATATGATCCGCACCCGCCGCATTCCGTTCATCCAGAGCCGTGCCGCGTGGCCGCTGATTGTGATGACGGGGATTGTGATGGCGCTCGGCATCGCGCTGCCGTTCTCGCCGCTGGCAGGCTACCTGCAGCTGCAGGCGCTGCCGCTGAGCTACTTCCCGTGGCTGGTGGCGATCCTCGCGGGCTATATGGTGCTGACGCAGATGGTGAAAGGATTCTATGCGCGTCGGTACGGGTGGCAGTAAGTTTTTCACCCTCTCCCCTTTGGGGAGAGGGCCGGGGTGAGAGGACTGGCTTTCCTCCCAAATTCAACAACCTGTGATCTCCGTCGGCGCATTCGCTTGACGACAAATTGAGCGCATGTTAACAGAATGTTTTGCCTTTATTTGGCCCGTCAGATAAGGAACATTCATGTTACGGTACAGTCTCTTAACCGCCGGGCTGATGCTCGGCGCCTCTGCCTCTGCCTCTGCCTCTGCCTTTGCCGCTCCGGCAGGCGATCTCCCTTTGATGCCCTGGCCTGCTAAGGTCGAACGCCCGACCACCCAGGGCGCGCTGGTGCTCAGCAACAACGTATCCATTAGCGTCACCGGGGACGATCTCGGTGACGCGGCCAACCGCCTGCGCCAGCGCATTGCCCTGCAAACCGGCTGGACGCTGCAGCCGCAGGCTGAAAAGCCAGACAAACCGACCATCCGCATCGCGATTGCCAAAAAGGTCAAGCCGCAGCCGCTGCCGGACAGCGATGAAAGCTATAAGCTCACGGTGGACGCCAACGGCGTGAACATCTCCGCTAACACCCGCTTCGGCGCGCTGCGCGCCATGGAAACGCTGCTCCAGCTGATGCAGAACGGAGCGGAAAGCACCTCGCTGCCGTGGGTCACCATTGAAGATTCGCCGCGCTTCCCGTGGCGCGGGCTGCTGCTCGACTCGGCGCGCCACTTTATCCCGTTGCCGGATATCAAGCGCCAGATCGACGGCATGGCCGCGGCGAAGCTCAACGTCCTGCACTGGCATCTGACCGACGATCAGGGCTGGCGCTTCAGCTCGAAGCGCTACCCTAAGCTGACGCAGCTTGCCAGCGACGGGCTGTTCTACACCCCTGAACAGATGCGCGAGGTGGTGCGATACGCCACCGAGCGCGGCATTCGCGTGGTGCCGGAGATCGACATGCCGGGCCACGCCTCGGCGATTGCCGTGGCCTATCCGGAGCTGATGAGTGCGCCGGGGCCATACAGCATGGAGCGCAGCTGGGGCGTGCTGAAGCCGGTGCTGGATCCAACAAAAGACGCAACCTACGCCTTTGCCGACGCGATGGTCAGCGAACTGGCGGCGATCTTCCCCGATCCGTATCTGCATATCGGCGGTGATGAGGTGGACGACAGCCAGTGGAAAGCGAACCCGGCCATTCAGCAATTTATGCGCGATAAGAAGCTTGCCGACAGCCACGCGCTGCAGGCGTATTTCAACCGCAGGCTGGAAACGATCCTTGAGAAGCATCACCGGCAGATGGTCGGCTGGGACGAGATCTACCATCCCGACCTGCCGAAAAGCATTCTGATCCAGTCCTGGCAGGGGCAGGACGCGCTGGGACAGGTGGTGCAGAACGGCTATAAAGGCATTCTCTCGACGGGCTTCTATCTCGATCAGCCCCAGTCCACCGCCTACCACTACCGCAATGAAATCGTCCCGCAGGGGCTGAACGGCGTGGATGTGATTGCAGACACCGACAGCGTCCAGAGCTGGGCCTTCACCATGCCTCGCCTGAAGGGCAAGCCGGTAGAGGGGAGCTTTACGCTGGTAAAAGGGGATACCGGCTGGCGCGGATTTATTGATTTTGCCGGGAAATCCCGCCGCGCGGTGCAGGACATTGAATGGCGTGACGACAATCAGGTGACCTTCACCGTCGACACCTGGATGGGCGAGACGCGCCCGGTCGTCAACGTTGATAACGACAAGCTTTCCGGTTACTTCCTGGTGGGGAATACGCGCTACCCGATTAGCGGCTCGCGTGTGGACGAGGTACCGAAAGGCATTCCGCCCGTCGTGCCGGACGTGGCGAATCAGGCCAACCTGCTCGGCGGTGAAGCCGCGCTGTGGGCGGAGAACGTGGTCGCACCGGTGCTGGATATCCGCCTGTGGCCGCGCGCCTTTGCGGTGGCGGAGCGGCTGTGGTCAGCGAAGGACGTCAACGATGTCGACAACATGTATACCCGCCTGCAGGCGATGGACAGCTGGTCGACGGTGTCCGTCGGGCTGCAGCAGCATACCCAGCAGCAGGTGCAGTTCACGCGCCTTTCTAACAGTGCCGACACCCTGCCGCTGCAAATCCTCGCCCAGGCGGTGGAGCCCGCGCAGTATTACACCCGCCAGCACCTGAAGTTCCAGGCGGGAAATTATCATCAGTTCGAACCGCTCAACCGCTTCGCGGATGCGCTGAACGCCGAAAGCGCCACCGTGCGGCAGATGAACAAATGGGCCGACAGGCTGGTGAGCGACGCGGAAGACACGGAAAGTGCCGACGCGCTGCGCCACGTCTTTAACCGCTGGCAGAGCAACACCAGCGACGCGCTGGCCTTAAGCGAAAACAGCTATCAGCTAAAGGCGATGAAGCCGGTGATTCAGGAGGTGGATAAGCTGGTCTCCATTGGACTGAGGCTGACGGATCTGGTGGCGCGCCAGGGCACGCTGGATGATAAAGAGATTGCGTCGATTCAGAGCGAGCTGGATAACGCGGCGAAGGTTCAGGACGAGGTGGTGATTGCGGCGGTATATCCGCTGGAGACGCTGCTGCGCGCGACGCGGAATCAGTAACCCCTCACCCCAACCCCTCTCCCCATAGGGGCGAGGGGCTCGATCGGTCCCCTCTCCCCTATGGGGAGAGGGTTAGGGTGAGGGGAAAAGACTACTTAGTTCTTCAGCACCCACGCCTCTTTCCAGTGTGCGCCAACGCCTGGCTCATACTGGTTTGCGGTTGGGCTGTACTGCACGCAGTAGCCGCTGTACGGGAACGGCTTGCACTCGTAGGTCTTACCGTCTTTAGGCTGCAGTACCACGGTACCCGCTTTGTAAGACGCAATGCTGTCCGGGAAGATAAAATCGTGCTGACCGGTGCCGTCTGCGGCTGAATCGCCTTCCAGCATCAGGTTCAGCACGTCCTGGGCGAACATCGTGCCGTCTTTGTTGGTCGCGTAGTATTTCAGCATGTGGTGACCTGCCGTCACGTCATTCAGGGTCATGGTCACGTCCTGGTTGGCGTTGTTCATGTCCTGCTTCAGGTAGCCTTTTTCCGCACCGCTGTGGTTCATCACGTGTGCTTCAAGGTTCACGTCACCTTTGGTGTTTACGTGGAAGGTGACGGTTGCCTTGCCGTTCTCGATTTTGCTGTACTGCAGGTTAGAAACGGCAATGGTTTCATGCACTTCCGCCTTCTGCTCTTCATACGAGATCGCAACGGACTGCAGGGCGCTGCCGTCTTTGACGAAGACGCTGTTCGCGCCGTGGACCGGGCTGATTTCACCCGCTTCATCCTTCACGCCGACGCGTACGTCGCTGTGCGCCGCGTTGATTTTCTGCGCCAGATCGTATGCCCACTGGTTCGCATCCCCCTGGGCTGCTGAACTAATGGTCATCTCGGTGCGCATGGCGGCAACTTCGCCGTTGGCATCGAAGAATCGCGCGATGACTTTATCGCCTGCATTCAGGTTATTACCGGCAATCTGCCCGCTCAGCGTTTTGTTCCATTCGGACACCACCGCAGGCGTGTCGTCCGGGGTGACGTTGCCGCCGTTGCCGAAATCAACGTCAATGGCCTGATAGAAACTGTTCGAGGTATCCGCAATTTCCCATACGCCGTAAATAACCTGGTAGCCCGTGCGCTCAGGAACATTACAGGTCATGCTTTTTGTGACGGCAGGAGCCTGGTTATTTCCGTTGATTGTACAGAATGGGGTTAATTCAAACTGATCGCGAGTCAGCGGCTTATTTGGATCCCAGTTCTGCTTAGTAATGTAATAACGCCAGTTGGTGGTTTTATGCGGTGCGGTATGGTGCCAGACAAATTCATGCGGCCCCGCCGTCATGGGGGTTTTGGTCCAGGCGTTCAGGCTCTGCTTATCAAGCTGGGAGTAGTTGGCAATGCCTGCGCTGGCGAGCTGGCCGTCAGGGGGCATGGCGCCGGTCGGGAATCCGGAAGCTTTTTCTACGCTCTGCGGTTCGTACTGAACGGAGCCGCAGTCAATATTCTGGCCTAGCTTACACATATAAGCGCGGCTGGCGGGAGATTCTATGTATCCGTGTGCAATTGCTGAAGACGCAGCCGTTAGTGTGGCAACGGCCAACGCAATTTTTGAGAGTTTCATTCTTTGTCCATTAATTAGAATATAACAAGGCAGCGTCAGTCTATTAATGGAGTGGGGGATGCGTCATTTCCTGCAGAGAGTAAAAATGGTCGAAATAAAAAAGGCAGCCTCAGCTGCCCTCTGTAAATTGAAATGAATTAACGACGTACGGCAATCGCTTCAATTTCAATTTTCACGTCTTTTGGCAGACGGGCCACTTCAACGCAGGAGCGCGCCGGGAAGGAGGCGTTGTGCTCGTTGAAGAAGGCTTCATACGTGGCGTTAACGGTCGCGAAATCGTTCAGATCTTTCACAAAAACGGTGGTTTTCACGATATCGCCCACTTTCAGACCGGCAGCTTCAACGATCGCCTGCACGTTTTCCAGCGACTGACGCGCCTGTGCCGCTACGTCGGCCGGCACTTCACCAGTTTTCGGGTTCACCGGGATCTGCCCAGAGGTGATGATCATGCTGCCCAGATCGACGCCCTGAACGTAAGGGCCGATAGCCGCTGGTGCACTTTCCGTCGCGAGTACTTTGGTCATGATTTCTCCAGAATAACAGCTGATTAAATGTTCCCGGCCATTATAGGGAGGCCGGGATCCTTTACCAACCTCAATTAGTTGGCCAGCACCACATAATGAGAAAACTCTTTTTCACAGTATTTGCATTTGAGCGCGATGTCATCGGCGCGTTTTTTCACTGCAAAACTGGAGGAAACCGGCTCAGCGTGACTGATGCAGTTGCTGTTCGGACAGACCAGCACGCTTTCGATGCGATCCGGCAGGCTCGGGCGGGATTTTCCGACCACTTCATACTCGTCGATGCGGTTGACCGTGGCGTCCGGCGCGTACAGCGACAGCTGGTTAACCTGCTCGTCGGTCAGGAAGGTGTTCTCAATTTTAATCAGGTCCTTGCGGCCCATTTCACCCGACGGCAGGTTCAGGCCGATGGTGATGCGCTGGTCGGTTTCGGTCAGTTTGAACAGCGTCAGCAGCTTAAAGCCCACCTGTGCAGGGATGTGGTCAATCACGGTGCCACGCTTGATGGCTTCAACCTGGAGTTTGTTATCGTGTGTCATTGTCGTTTCCCCTTACAGTGCCAATTCGCGATTCAGAACCAGTGCCAGTAACGCCTGGCGGGCGAAGATGCCGTTTCCGGCCTGCTGGAAGTACCAGGCGTGCGGCGTTTTGTCCACGTCTGTGGCGATTTCATCGATGCGCGGCAGCGGATGCAGCACCTTCATGTTGTCGCGGGCACCGTCGAGGTCGCTGGCGCGCAGCACGAACTGCGCCTTCACGTTGGCGTATTCGGACGGATCCAGACGCTCTTTCTGCACGCGGGTCATGTAGAGAATATCCACATGGCCCACTACCTCTTCGATGCTGGCGTGCAGGCTCCACTGAATGCCTTTTTCGTCCAGCATGTCGAGAATGTACTGCGGCATCGCCAGCGCGTCAGGCGCGATGAAGAAGAAACGGTTGCCGTTAAATTTCGCCAGCGCCTGGGTCAGGGAGTGGACGGTACGGCCGTACTTCAGGTCGCCGACCATGGCGATGTTCAGGTTCTCGAGCGTGCCCTGCGTCTCCTGAATGGTGAACAGATCCAGCAGGGTCTGCGTCGGATGCTGGTTGGCACCGTCACCGGCGTTCAGCACCGGAATGCCGCCGGAAAATTCCGTCGCCAGACGCGCCGCGCCTTCCTGCGGGTGGCGCATCACAATCGCGTCCACGTAGGTACTGATGACTGAAATGGTGTCCGCCAGGGTCTCGCCTTTTTTACCCAGTGACGTATTGCTGCTGTCCGAGAAGCCCACCACGCTCGCGCCCAGGCGGTGCATGGAGGTTTCAAAGGAGAGGCGGGTGCGGGTTGAAGCTTCGAAGAAGCAGCTCGCAATCACCTTGTGCTTCAGCAGCTCCGGTTGCGGATTGGCCTTCAGTTTTGCCGCGGTTTCCAGAACCAGTTCCAGCTCTTCGCGGCTGAGGTCGCTTATGGAAATGATGTGTTTTTGATAAAGCGGATTCATGTTTATCTCCTGACGCCGGGCAAAAAAAAGCCCCTCAAATGAGGGGCTCTGGGAATAGGTTTAGCAACGGGAAGAAAAACGGCAGGCCAGCGTCTGATTTCAGACGCGGTAAGACGTTATGTCGTACACGCTTGACCATGCTTCCTCCCGGCAAATTGTCGGGCATTATACGCAGCTCGCTTTGCGGATCAAGCGATTTAATGCACGCTTTACTCAATGCAAACGGTTCTTTATGAATATTAATGCGTTCTGAGTAAATAATTAATTTGCTTATGCACCAGCGCGGTGCGCTTCACGACCCTGGGTGCGACCCAGACGATACTGCTTCCGGCCACCACGCCTAAAATTTCCGGTAACTGGTGATAATCCAGAATACGCGCCACCGCGCGGCCATATCCGGCAACGGTATGGATAAGGATAAATTCGCTATTGTGCTCCACGCTCACCACCATTTCGGATACGGTGCGCGCGGCATCGGGGGCAGGGCGCAGCTGGGGATTCAGCGAATAAATTTTTAGACCTTTGGCATTTCGAATTTTTATGACACCAAGCAACTTGAGCAGACGTGAAACGGTGGACTGGCTGATGGTCTCAAAACCCCGCTCCTGCAAGTCGCGGCGGATCTCCTCCTGAGAGAGATAGCTCTTTTCCGCGATCAGACGCTGGCAGACCGTTAGCTGTAGTTGCTCTTTGGGAGAGTACTCTTCGTAATCCATCATAGTTCCCATATCAGTTCCCGAAATAACCGGTGGCACTGCACCGATCCGTAGGCCGGATAAGCGCAGCGCCATCCGGCAAATCACAACATGGCACCCAGGCTTAACGCCACCATAATCACCACCGTTAATATCCCCAGCAGCGGCGCGACCCATTTCAGATAGCGCACGTAGGGCACGCGGGCAATAGCCAGCCCGCCCATCACAACGGCAGAGGTGGGAGTGACAAGGTTAACGATGCCGGACGCCGACTGGTAAGCCGTTACCACCAGGTCGCGGTTGACGTTAGCGAAATCGGCAAGCGGCGCCATGATCGGCATCGTCAGAACGGCCAGGCCGGACGAAGATGGCACAAGAAACGACAGCACCACTTCCAGCCAGTACATCACGTTGATAAACGCCACCGTCGACAACCCGGTGACCATCCCCTCGGCGCTGTGCAAAATGGTGTGGGTAATCATGCCCTTATCCATGATCACTACGATACCGCGCGCGATGCCGATAATCAGCGCGACGCCCAGCAAATCTCGCGCGCCGTTGATAAAGGTTGAGGTCAACTCCTCTTCGCTCATCCGTGCAATCAGCCCGACGATAATCGCGCTGGCGAGAAACACCGCCGAGATCTCCGCCATCCACCAGCCCAGCACCGCCACGCCGTAGATCATCACCGCGAAGGCGAGGGCGAAAATCACCAGGATGAGTTTGCGCACCGGGGTAAATTCCAGCGACTGCTCGCCCTTATTGCCGAGGAAATGGGCGAGGTTTTCTTCCTGCTTATCCGCCACGATCGACAGCGACGGATCCTTGCGGACCTTGCGGGCGTAGCGCATCACCCACGCCACGCAGATAACCCAGCCAATCACCAGCAGCGCGATGCGCAACATGATGCCGTTGGTGAAGGGGATCCCGGCGGCGTTGGCGGCGATCACCGTGGCGAACGGGTTAATAGTAGAGCCGAGGGTACCGATCCCCGCCCCGAGCAGGACGGTGGACGCGGCGACGACCGGATCGAACCGCGCCGCCAGCATCACCGGCACCAGCAGGGTGTAGAACGGCAGCGACTCCTCGGCCATGCCGTAAATTGTGCCGCCAGCGGCAAACAGCGCCATCAGGATCGGGATCATCCACTCCTCGCGGCCACGCAACTTAGTGGTGACGCGCTCGATCCCGGCGTCAATCGCCCCGGTTTTGGTGACGATCCCGAGGAAGCCCCCGATGATCAGAATAAACAGCGCGACGTCGATCGCCCCGGCCTGGCCGGATTCCGGATCGTAGAGCCCGGCAATCGGCGCCATCAGCACCGAAACCAGCCCCTGCGGATGCGCCGCCACGTGCGCGTAGGTGCCGGCAACCGGCACGTCCTTGCCGAGCGCCTCGTTCATCGCCATATGGTACTGCCCGGCCGGCACAATCCACGTCAGCACGGCAACCACGGCAATCAGAAAAAAGAGAATGGTGTAAGCGGAGGGAAACTTAAACTTGCCCATGATGTTCTCCTGAAACCCGGCGCACCCCGCGGCGCGCCGGGCGGTGATTAGTCGCCGAGTGTCGCCACCATGACCGCTTTAATGGTGTGCATGCGGTTCTCTGCTTCGTCGAAAACGATGGAGTTCGGTGATTCGAAGACCTCTTCCGTCACCTCCAGCCCCTTCAGGCCGTACGCCATCTCGATCTCTCGGCCCACTTTGGTGTGCTCGTTGTGGAACGCCGGGAGGCAGTGCATAAACTTGACGTTCGGGTTGCCGGTGGCCTTCATCACGTCCGCGTTAATCTGATACGGCTTCATCAGGCTGACGCGCTCGGCCCAGGCTTCCTTCGGCTCGCCCATGGAGACCCACACGTCGGTGTAGAGGAAATCGGTCCCCCGCACGCCTTCTTCCACGTCGTCTGTGAGGGTAATGCGCGCGCCTGTTTCTTTCGCGATGGCGCGGCACTGCTCAACCAGTCCGGCTTCCGGCCAGAAGGATTTCGGCGCAACGAGGCGAATATCCATACCCATCTTGGCCGCGCCGACCATCAGCGAGTTGCCCATGTTGTTGCGCGCGTCGCCGAGATAGGCAAAGCTCAGCTCCGGCAGGGTTTTGCCCGGCGAATGCTCCAGCATGGTCATCAGGTCGGCGAGGATTTGCGTTGGGTGGAACTCGTCGGTCAGGCCGTTCCACACCGGCACGCCCGCATATTCGCCCAGCTCTTCGACGATGGCCTGGCCGTAGCCGCGGTATTCGATGCCGTCATACATACGGCCTAATACGCGGGCGGTGTCCTTCATCGACTCTTTATGGCCAATCTGCGAGCCGCTTGGGCCGAGGTAGGTGACCTGCGCGCCCTGGTCGAACGCGCCCACTTCGAAGGCGCAGCGGGTGCGGGTGGAGGTTTTTTCAAAGATCAGGGCGATGTTTTTCCCGACCAGGGTTTGCTTCTCACGCCCGGCTTTTTTGGCCGCCTTCAGGTCGATGGCGAGATCGATCAGGTACTGGATCTCCGCCGGGGTGTAGTCCAGCAGTTTCAGAAAGTTGCGGTTTTTCAGGTTGATGGTCATGGGTAAATCCTTTTTAAAATTTAGCTGTCTGATGCCCTCACCCCGGCCCTCTCCCACGGGGAGAGGGAGAGGTGGGTGAGGGGAAAAGGGTGTTCAATTACGAATCAACGTGCCTTTCTCGCCCGCCAGGATCTCTGCGCCGTCGGCCAGCGCGCCGATCCCGGCAATGCCGTTGCAGGCTTCAACAAACTCGCGGCAGGCGGCCACTTTCGGCCCCATCGATCCGGCGTCGAACTGCATATCTCTGAGTAGCTCCGGCGTCACCTGCGCCAGCGGGCGCTGGGTCGGCTTGCCCCAGTCGAGGTACACCGCGTCGGCATCGGTGAGGATCAGCAGGGCGTCGGCCCCGATCTGCCTCGCCAGCAGCGCGGCGGAGAGGTCTTTGTCGATCACCGCTTCAATCCCGCGATAGCCGTTGGCGTTTTCCACCACCGGCACGCCGCCGCCGCCGTTGCAGATCACCAGGTGGTCACGCTGAATCAGCGCGGTGATGGCGTCGCTCTCGACGATGCGCTTCGGCTGCGGCGACGGCACCACGCGGCGGACGTAGCTCCCGTCGGCCTTGAACACCCAGCCTTTTTCCGCGGCCAGCGCTTTCGCCTGGGCTTCGCTGTACACCGGGCCGATGTACTTGGTCGGGTTGCTGAAGGCCGGGTCGGCGGCGTCCACTTCGACCTGCGTGAGCAGGACGCTCACCTCGCGCTGCGGCAGATTATTTTTCAGCGCTTGCTGGAGCATGTAGCCGATCATCCCCTGGCTTTCGGCGCCGAGAACGTCCAGCGGGTAGGGCGTCACTTTGTCGTAGGCGCTGTTCTGCAGCGCCAGCAGCCCGACCTGCGGGCCGTTGCCGTGAACCAGCACCACGCGCCACTGCGCCGTCAGCCCGGCGATGGTGCGGGCGGCCTGCTCGATGTTCTGGCGCTGGATCTCCGCTTCCAGCGGCTCGCCGCGCTTGAGCAGCGCGTTGCCGCCCAGGGCCACAACCAGAGTGGGTTTTCGTTCCATGATGGCTCCTTTAAATTCCGTCGCGTTCCAGCGGGCAGCTCATGCAGCGCGCGCCGCCGCGGCCGCGTCCGAGCTCGTCGCCAGGGATGGGCAGCACGGTGATGCCCGCTTTGTCGTACTTCTCGTTGGTCCAGACGTTGCGCTCGTAGCCGATTACCACGCCCGGGCGGATGGTCAGGACGTTGTTAGCGTCGTTCCACTGCTCGCGTTCGGCTTCAAAGGCGTCGCCGCCGGTGGTGATCAGGCGCACCTGGCTAATGCCGAGCGCTTTCTCGATGGCGTGCAGCAGGTCGGTTTCCTGGGTGCGCAGCAGGCCGCCGCGTCCGTCCGGGGTGAGCGTCCAGCACTGGGCGTCTTTGCGCACCACTTCCGGATAAACGGAGAAGGTGTCCACGTCGATGTGGGTCATCACGGTGTCGAGGTGCATGCAGGAGCGGTGTTTGGGCAGCTCAACGGCGATCACGCGCTCGGCCTGACGGTGTTTGAACAGGCTGTTGGCGAGGAACTCCACGCCCTGCGGCGTCGTGCGTTCGGACATGCCGATCAGTACCGCGCCGCGGCCAATTACTAATACGTCGCCGCCCTCTAAGGTGGCGTGGTCGTAATTAATATTCTCGTCGCCGAAATACTTAATAAAATCGCCGTCGGCAAACGCCGGGTGCCAGCGATATATTGCCCGCAGGTTATTGGTTTCACGCTGACGTGCCGGTTTGGCCATGGGGTTAATAGAGACGCCGTTATAAATCCAGCACGAGGTGTCGCGGGTAAATAAATGGTTCGGCAGCGGCTTCATAATAAAATCATTCGCCGTGTGGGTATCGACCACCATATTTTTAATGGCCGCCGGAATTTCACCGTAGGTTAATCCGCCGCTCAGTCTGCGCGCCAGTTCGCGGTGCGGCATATCCGCCAGCCAGCCGCGCACGTCGCCGGCAAAAGTAGGGCCGAGGCGATAGTCGGAGATCTGCGTATCCAGCAGCCAGGCTTTCGCTTCTGTAATATCAAGGGTTTGTGTCAGAAGGTCGGTCAACAGCAGGACTTCCACACCCTGATCGCGCAGCGTGTTTGCGAAGATATCATGCTCCTCACCCGCCCGCTCAACCGAGAGCACGTCATCGAAAAGCAGCTCCTGACAGTTCGATGGCGTTAAACGTTTCAGACTTAAATTTGGGCGGTGCAGCATAACGCTACGCAATTGACCAATTTCAGAACCGACATAATGCTTTTCCATAATTATTCCTTTAACTGTTTTTCAGAATAAAAAGGGCATGCGCCATGCGTTGTGTTTAATTACATGGCGGCTAAGCTCAATTGATTTCGTGATTCATATTAGGCAGTTAAATAATCCTTATTGTGATGCTGCTCACGCGAAATCGGATATTAAGGAGTTTGTTTCCATTTGCATGATTCGCATCAGATAATGATTAATTTCATATTATTGAAGGATGAATAACTAAGCAGGATCCGGTGGCATTATTTGAGGTTGTTATTATTTTGTAGATTTTAATCTTTTGATGCATTCAGTTATGTTGCTGATTTTTAATGTTTAATTATGCCTGTAGGAATGGCTATGCAATTCACGTAATTAACTATTTTGACTTAAGAAAAATCCTTAAATAATTATGGCTTTTTTTGAGCACATTATCAGAACGGTAAAGTGTGAGGTGGCAACGAGTTTTGTTAATTAACCTGAATGATCAGAGGGTTAGTTCAGCCGTGCGATATGCACTTGCCAATGTTATGCATAACCCCTGCATAAATGCCTGAGCAGGATTAACAGCAAATTAACACCATTCCCGATAAACATGCGCTCGCGCAAATCTCAACGAAAAAGGGCTGGTATGGCAGCGGGGATTCTCGTATAAAAGATAAAAATGAAACATTGTTTTATGTTGAGGGTTGAAACATGATTATCGGCAACATCCACCATTTGCAGTCCTGGCTGCCTGACGATCTGCGCCAGGCCATTGAGCACGTTAAAGCCCACGTCACTGACGCCACGCCGCTCGGGAAACACGACATCAACGGCAACAGCCTGTTTTATCTGGTCTCGGAAGACATGACCCAGCCGTTCGCCGAGCGCCGCGCCGAGTACCACGCGCGCTACCTGGATATCCAGATCGTGATGAAGGGTCAGGAAGGGATGACGTTTAGCACCCTGCCGCACGGCGTGCCGGACACCGACTGGCTGGCGGACAAAGACATCGCGTTCCTGCCAGAAGGCGAGCAGGAGAAAACCGTGGTGCTGAGCGAAGGGGATTTTGTGGTGTTATGGCCGGGTGAAGTGCATAAGCCGCTGTGCGCGGTTGGGGCGCCTGCTAAGGTCAGGAAAGTTGTGGTGAAGATGCTGGTAGAGTAACCCTTACCCCTCACCCTAACCCTCTCCCCACAGGGGAGAGGGGACTGCACCGAGCCATCTTTTCCCCCTCGCCCCTTTGGGGAGAGGGCCGGGGTGAGGGGCAATATGTGATCCAGCTTAAATTTCCCGCACTCCCTCCTCCCTTCCCATTTACCTCTCCTTTTTCTGCGTCATAGTATGATCGTTAAATTAATGAACGCTGTTCTATAATGTAGAACAAAATGATTCAGCAAGGAGATCTCATGCCGCAGTCCGCGTTGTTCACGGGAATCATTCCCCCTGTCTCCACCATTTTTACCGCCGACGGTCAGCTCGATAAGCCGGGCACCGCCGCGCTGATCGACGGTCTGATCAAAGCAGGCGTTGACGGCCTGTTCTTCCTGGGCAGCGGCGGCGAGTTCTCCCAGCTCGGTGCCGAAGAGCGTAAAACCATTGCCCGCTTTGCTATCGATCATGTCGATCGTCGTGTGCCGGTTCTGATCGGCACCGGCGGCACCAATGCCCGGGAAACCATTGAGCTCAGCCAGCACGCGCAGCAGGCGGGCGCGGACGGCATCGTGGTGATTAACCCCTACTACTGGAAGGTGTCGGAAGCGAACCTGATCCGCTATTTCGAGCAGGTGGCGGACAGCGTCACGCTGCCGGTGATGCTCTATAACTTCCCGGCGCTGACCGGGCAGGATCTGACCCCGGCGCTGGTGAAAACACTCGCCGACTCGCGCAGCAATATTATCGGCATCAAAGACACCATCGACTCCGTCGCCCACCTGCGCAGCATGATCCATACCGTCAAAGGTGCCCATCCGCACTTCACCGTGCTCTGCGGCTATGACGATCACCTCTTTAATACCCTGCTGCTCGGCGGCAACGGGGCGATCTCGGCCAGCGGCAACTTTGCACCGCAGGTGTCGGTGAATCTTCTGAAAGCGTGGCGCGACGGGGACGTGGCGAAAGCGGCTGAGTATCATCAGACCTTACTGCAAATACCGCAGATGTATCAGCTGGATACGCCGTTTGTGAACGTGATTAAAGAGGCGATTGTGCTCTGCGGCCGCCCGATCTCCACGCATGTGCTGCCGCCCGCATCGCCGCTGGACGAGCCGCGCAAGGCGCAGCTGAAAACCCTGCTGCAACAGCTCAAGCTCTGCTGAGCCGGACGATAACGATGACCATTGAGAAAATTTTCACCCCACAGGACGACGCGTTTTATGCGGTGATCACCCACGCGGCGGGGCCGCAGGGCGCGCTGCCGCTGACTCCGCAGATGCTGATGGAATCCCCCAGCGGCAACCTGTTCGGCATGACCCAGAACGCCGGGATGGGCTGGGACGCCAACAGGCTGACCGGGAAAGAGGTGCTGATCATCGGCACCCAGGGCGGCATCCGCGCCGGAGACGGGCGCCCAATCGCGCTGGGCTACCACACCGGCCACTGGGAGATCGGCATGCAGATGCAGGCGGCGGCGAAGGAGATTACCCGCAGCGGCGGGATCCCGTTCGCGGCCTTCGTCAGCGATCCGTGCGACGGGCGCTCGCAGGGTACGCACGGCATGTTCGACTCCCTGCCGTACCGCAACGACGCGGCGATCGTGTTTCGCCGCCTGATCCGCTCCCTGCCCACGCGGCGGGCGGTGATCGGCGTGGCAACCTGCGATAAAGGGCTGCCCGCCACCATGATTGCGCTGGCCTCGATGCACGACCTGCCGACCATTCTGGTGCCGGGCGGGGCGACGCTGCCGCCGACCGTGGGGGAAGACGCGGGTAAGGTGCAGACCATCGGCGCGCGCTTCGCTAACCATGAATTGTCATTGCAGGAAGCCGCCGAGCTGGGCTGCCGCGCCTGCGCGTCGCCGGGTGGCGGGTGCCAGTTCCTCGGCACGGCGGGCACCTCGCAGGTGGTCGCGGAGGCGCTGGGCCTGGCGCTGCCGCACTCCGCGCTGGCGCCGTCCGGGCAGGCGGTGTGGCTGGAGATCGCCCGCCAGGCGGCGCGCGCGGTCAGCGAGCTGGATAACCGCGGCATCACCACGCGCGATATCCTCACCGATAAAGCCATCGAAAACGCCATGGTGATCCACGCGGCGTTCGGCGGCTCCACCAATTTACTGCTGCACATTCCGGCCATCGCCCACGCGGCGGGCTGCACGATCCCGGACGTTGAACACTGGACGCGCGTCAACCGCAGGGTGCCGCGCCTGGTCAGCGTGCTACCCAACGGCCCGGACTATCACCCGACCGTGCGCGCGTTCCTCGCGGGCGGCGTGCCGGAGGTGATGCTCCACCTGCGCGAACTCGGCCTGCTGCATCTGGACGCCATGACCGTGACCGGCCAGACGGTGGGCGAGAACCTCGACTGGTGGCAGGCGTCCGAGCGCCGTGAGCGCTTCCGCCAGTGCCTGCGCGAGCAGGACGGCGTGGATCCGGATGATGTGATCCTGCCGCCGGAGAAGGCAAAAGCGAAAGGGCTGACCTCGACGGTCTGCTTCCCGACGGGCAACATCGCGCCGGAAGGCTCGGTGATCAAGGCCACGGCGATCGACCCGTCGGTGGTGGGTGAAGATGGCGTATACCGCCACACCGGCCGGGCGCGGGTGTTTTTCTCGGAAGCGCAGGCGATCAAGGCCATCAAGCGGGAAGAGATTGCGCAGGGCGATATCATGGTGGTGATCGGCGGCGGACCGTCCGGCACCGGCATGGAAGAGACCTACCAGCTTACCTCCGCGCTGAAGCATATCTCATGGGGCAAGACGGTGTCGTTAATCACCGATGCGCGCTTCTCGGGCGTGTCGACGGGCGCCTGCTTCGGCCACGTGTCGCCGGAGGCGCTGGCGGGCGGGCCGATTGGCAAGCTGCGCGATAACGATATCATCGAGATTGCCGTCGACCGCCTGACCCTCACGGGCAGCGTGAACTTCATCGGCACCGCGGACAACCCGTTGACGCCGGAGGAGGGCGCACGCGAGCTGGCGAGGCGGCAGACGCACCCGGACCTGCACGCCCACGACTTTTTGCCGGACGATACCCGGCTGTGGGCGGCACTGCAGTCGGTGAGCGGCGGCACCTGGAAAGGCTGTATTTATGACACCGATAAAATCATTGAGGTAATTAACGCCGGTAAAAAAGCGCTCGGCATTTAATTATTTTCAGAGATAAACCCGTCTGCGGAAAATATTCCGCGGACGGTTTTTTAATTTCTGTTATTTAATAATATAAACAATAAGTTGAGATATATCGTTGGCGTCACAAAAGCAAAATAACGTAATTCGGAAATAAGATATGACCATTGCTGGTTAATTGAACAGCTCATTACACTCCATTAACACGATGTTGTAATTCAGCACACTACATAAGGGTGTAATTCTGATGACGCAATTAACCATGAAAGACAAAATTGGCTACGGGCTGGGTGACACCGCCTGCGGCTTCGTCTGGCAGGCCACGATGTTCCTGCTGGCCTATTTCTACACCGACGTCTTCGGCCTGTCGGCGGGCATAATGGGCACGCTGTTTTTGGTCTCCCGCGTGCTCGACGCCGTCACCGACCCGTTGATGGGGCTGCTGGTAGACCGCACCCGCACGCGGCACGGCCAGTTCCGCCCGTTCCTGCTGTGGGGGGCCATCCCGTTCGGCATCGTCTGCGTGCTGACCTTCTACACGCCGGACTTCTCCGCGCAGGGCAAGATCATCTACGCCTGCGTGACCTACATTCTCCTGACCCTGGTCTACACCTTCGTTAACGTGCCGTACTGCGCTATGCCGGGCGTCATCACCGCCGACCCGAAAGAGCGTCACGCCCTGCAGTCCTGGCGCTTCTTCCTGGCGGCGGCGGGCTCGCTCGCCATCAGCGGCATCGCGCTGCCGCTGGTGAGCATCATCGGCAAGGGGGATGAGCAGGTGGGCTATTTCGGCGCCATGTGCGTGCTGGGGCTGGTTGGCGTGGTGCTGCTCTACGTCTGCTTCTTCACGACCAAAGAGCGCTACACCTTTGAGGTGCAGCCGGGCTCGTCGGTGGCGAAAGACCTTAAGCTGCTGCTGGGCAACGGACAATGGCGCATCATGTGCGCGTTCAAGATGATGGCGACCTGCTCCAACGTGGTGCGCGGCGGGGCGACGCTCTACTTCGTGAAATACGTGATGGATCACCCCGAGATGGCGACCCAGTTCTTACTCTACGGCAGCCTCGCCACCATGTTCGGCTCGCTCTGCTCCTCCCGCCTGCTGGGCCGCTTCGACCGCGTCACCGCCTTCAAGTGGATCATCGTCGCCTACTCGCTGATCAGCCTGCTGATTTTCGTCACCCCGGCTGAGCACATCGCGCTGATTTTTGCCCTCAACATCCTTTTCCTGTTCGTCTTTAACACCACCACGCCGCTGCAGTGGCTGATGGCCTCTGACGTGGTGGATTACGAGGAGAGCCGCAGCGGTCGCCGCCTCGACGGGCTGGTGTTCTCCACCTACCTGTTCAGCCTGAAGATTGGCCTGGCGATTGGCGGGGCGGTGGTGGGCTGGATCCTGGCGTACGTGAACTATTCCGCCAGCAGCAGCGTGCAGCCGGTTGAGGTGCTGACCACCATCAAAATTCTGTTCTGCGTGGTGCCGGTGGTGCTCTACGCGGGCATGTTCATCATGCTGTCGTTCTACAAGCTCACCGACGCCCGCGTGGAGGCCATCAGCCAGCAGCTGATCAAGCACCGCGCGGCGCAGGGCGAGGCCGTTCCCGACGCCGCGACAGCCGCATCCCATTAACCGGAGGCAATATGGAAATCACTAACCCAATCCTGACCGGCTTCAACCCGGACCCGTCCTTGTGCCGCCAGGGCGAGGACTACTACATCGCCACCTCCACCTTCGAGTGGTTCCCGGGCGTGCGCATCTACCACTCCCGCGACCTGAAAAACTGGTCGCTGGTCAGCACCCCGCTGGACCGCGTGTCGATGCTGGACATGAAGGGCAACCCGGACTCCGGCGGCATCTGGGCGCCGTGCCTGAGCTACGCCGACGGCAAATTCTGGCTGCTCTACACCGACGTAAAGATTGTCGACTCGCCGTGGAAAAACGGCCGCAACTTCCTTGTCACTGCGCCCTCGATTGAGGGACCGTGGAGCGAGCCGATCCCGATGGGCAATGGCGGGTTTGACCCGTCCCTGTTCCACGACGACGATGGCCGCAAATACTATATCTACCGCCCGTGGGGGCCGCGTCACCACAGCAACCCGCACAACACCATCGTGTTGCAGGCGTTTGACCCGCAGACCGGCACCCTCTCGCCCGAGCGCAAAACCCTGTTTACCGGCACGCCGCTCTGCTACACCGAAGGCGCGCACCTGTATCGCCACGCAGGATGGTACTACCTGATGGTCGCCGAGGGCGGCACCAGCTACGAGCACGCCGTCGTGGTGCTGCGTTCCAAAAATATCGACGGGCCATACGAGCTGCACCCGGACGTAACGATGATGACCAGCTGGCACCTGCCGGAGAACCCGCTGCAAAAAAGCGGCCACGGCTCGCTGCTGCAGACCCACACCGGGGAGTGGTACATGGCCTACCTCACCAGCCGCCCGCTGCGCCTTCCCGGCGTACCGCTGCTGGCCTCCGGCGGACGCGGCTACTGTCCGCTGGGGCGCGAGACCGGCATCGCCCGCATTGAGTGGCGCGACGGCTGGCCGTACGTGGAAGGCGGCAAGCACGCGCAGCTGACCGTGCCCGGCCCGCAGATGGCCGAGCAGCCAGCAGCCGTTCAGGCCACCTGGCGGGACGATTTCGACGGCAACACGCTTGACCCTGAGCTGCAGACCCTGCGCATTCCGTTCGACGACACCCTCGGCTCGCTCACCGCGCGCCCGGGCTACTTACGGCTCTACGGCAACGACTCGCTCAACTCGACCTTTACCCAGTCGACCGTGGCGCGCCGCTGGCAGCACTTCGCCTTCCGTTCAGAAACGCGGATGCAGTTCTCGCCGGTCCACTTCCAGCAGAGCGCGGGGCTGACCTGCTACTACAACAGCAAAAACTGGAGCTACTGCTTTGTGGACTACGAGGAGGGGCAGGGCAGAACCATCAAGGTTATTCAGCTCGACCACAACGTGCCGTCGTGGCCGCTGCACGAGCAGCCCATTCCGGTGCCGGAACATGCGGAGAGCGTCTGGCTGCGGGTGGACGTGGACAGGCTGGTCTACCGCTACAGCTACTCTTTCGACGGCGAGACGTGGCACGCCGTGCCGGTCACGTATGAGGCGTGGAAGCTGTCGGACGACTACATCGGCGGGCGCGGCTTCTTCACCGGCGCGTTTGTGGGGCTGCACTGCGAGGACATCAGCGGCGACGGTTGTCACGCAGACTTCGACTACTTCACCTACGAGCCGGCCTGACGGCTCAGGCCGGGTAGCCCAGCGCGCGTGACAGCGCGAGCCCGGCCTGCTGAAGCTGCTCGCGGAAGCGGGCCAGCTCGGCGTCGTCCACGCGGGAGGTCAGCGTCGACAGGCTCAGGGCGGCGATGACGCGGGACTCGTGGTTCCACACCGGCACCGCCACGCAGCGCACGCCCTGCTCGTTCTCTTCGCGGTCAAGGGCGTAGCCCTGCTCGCGGGTCTGCGTCAGGGCGCTCATTAAGGCTTCGCGAGACGCGAGGGTAGCGGGCGTAAAGGTAGTGTACTGATAGCCCTCCAGCAGGGCGTTCAGCTCGGCCTCGCCCAGCCAGGCAATCAACACCTTGCCAATGGCGGTGGCGTGAACCGGCAGACGGCGGCCGATGCGCGAATAGGCGATGGCGGCCAGCTTGCCTTCAATCTTCTCGATATAGACCCCTTCACGCCCGTCCAGGATCCCCAGATGGGTGGTCTGCCCGGTACGTTGGGACAGCTCCGTCAGCCAGCCTTTCGCCTTCTGGCGAATATCGATGGACCCCACGACAAAATGGCCGCGCTCGACCAGCTTCATGCCGAGGCGATACTTGCCGTTCTCCGGGTTCTGATCGATATAGCCGTGAAGCTGCAGGGTTTTCAGCAGCGAGTGGAGGGTACTCTTGCTCAGCCCCATCAGTTTGCTGATGTCGGTGATCTTAAGCTCGGTGGCCTGCTCGTTGAACAGGTCGAGGATCTGCAACGCACGTTCAACAGACTGAATAATCGGCATAATGCTGGCATGTCCACGCTGGAATTAAGGCGAAAACGTACCTTTTTCGGGGTGAAAAATCAATGAAATGGAGCCGATGTTCTCCCTCTCCCTGTGGGAGAGGGCCGGGGTGAGGGCACCAACGCGCAGAGGACCCAATCACTCCCCAAGCGTCGCCACCATCACCGCCTTAATCGTATGCATCCGGTTTTCCGCCTGGTCGAACACGATGCTCGCCGCCGACTCAAACACCTCGTCCGTCACTTCCATTCCGCCGTGCAGATCGAACTCTTTCGCCATCTGCTTGCCGAGCGTGGTCTGGTCGTCATGGAACGCCGGCAGACAGTGCAGGAACTTCACGTCCGGGTTGCCGGTCAGCGCCATCATCTGCGCGTTCACCTGATACCCGCGCAGCAGCGCGATCCGCTCCGCCCACTTCTCTTTGGCTTCGCCCATCGACACCCACACGTCGGTATAGATAAAGTCCGCGCCCTTCACGCCCGCCGCCACGTCTTCGGTCAGGGTGATCTTCCCGCCGTGCTTCTCCGCCAGCGCGCTGCACTCCGCCACCAGGCTCTCTTCCGGCCAGCAGGCTTTCGGGGCCACCAGACGCAGATCCAGCCCGGTCAGCGCCGCCGCTTCCAGCATCGAGTTGCCCATGTTGTTGCGCGCGTCGCCCGCGTAGACCAGCGTCATCTCGTTAAACGCCTTGCCCGGCAGGTGCTCCTGCATAGTCAGCAGGTCCGCCAGCAGCTGGGTCGGGTGGAACTCGTTGGTCAGCCCGTTCCACACCGGCACGCCCGCGTACTGCGCCAGCGTCTCGACCACTTCCTGGCCGTGGCCGCGATACTGAATGCCGTCGTACATCCGCCCGAGCACGCGCGCGGTGTCTTTAATTGACTCTTTATGCCCAATCTGGCTGCCGCTCGGCCCTAAATACGTGACGCGTGCGCCCTGGTCAAATGCGGCAACTTCGAAAGAGCAACGTGTACGGGTCGAGTCTTTTTCGAAGATGAGCGCGATGTTTTTACCGGTAAGTTTCTGTACTTCCTTGCCATTTTTTTTATCGGCCTTGAGCTGTGCGGCAAGGGTCAGCAGAGAAGTGAACTGTGCAGGGGTAAAGTCGAGCAGTTTCAGAAAGTGTTTTTTGTATAAATCGGACATTTTATCCTCACATGGCGAACGCCACTTATTGAATTAAAATTCACTTTATATGTGTAATTATTCATTTGCAACCCCGTTTCACAAATCTTTCCAACAAAGGTGGAGGCAAACCCGTCCGTGTGTGAAAATAGAAGTATCTGCCGCACTTTAAAGAGGATTGAGCCATGGCAAACCCGGAACACCTGGAAGAGCAACGCGAAGAGACGCGTCTGATTATTGAAGAGCTGCTGGAAGACGGTAGCGATCCGGACGCGCTGTACACCATCGAGCACCATTTCTCTGCGGATGATTTCGACGCGCTGGAAAAAATGGCCGTGGAAGCCTTCAAGCTGGGTTACGAAGTGACCGAGCCGGAAGAGCTGGAAGTGGAAGAGGGCGACACCGTCATCTGCTGCGACATCCTGAGCGAAGGCGCGCTGAAGGCGGAGCTTATCGACGCGCAGGTAGAACAGCTGATGAACCTGGCCGAGAAGTTTGACGTGGAGTACGACGGCTGGGGAACCTACTTCGAAGATCCGAACGGTGAAGACGGCGAAGAAGGTGACGACGAAGATTACGTCGACGAAGACGACGACGGCGTGCGTCACTAAGCGTTTCAGGCGGTGGCGCGCGCCACCGCTTTTTCAAGGCAGAACCATGGATTACCCGCAGATACTCGCCCCCGTACTCAACTTCCTCCAGTGCCCGACCCCGCAAGCATGGATTGATAAAGCCCGCGACCCGGCGAACCTGCCGCTGCTGCTTACCGACCACATGGTGTGCGAGCTCAAGGCCGCCCAGACCGCGCTGCTGCTGGTGCGCAAATACGTCGCCGACGAAAGCGGTGCCGACGCGCTGCTCGACTGGCTCAAACCCTACGAACAGTTCACCTTCCGCGACGGCCCGGAGCCGGACTTCATCGCCCTGCACAGGCAGATTGGCAAAAGCGTGATGCCCAAAACCGACGACCCGTGGGGCCAGGCGCTTATCGACAGCATGGTGCTGCTGATTAAAGAGGAGCTGCACCATTTCTGGCAGGTGCGGGAGGCGATGCTGGCCCGCGACATTCCGTACGTCAAAATCACCGCCAGCCGCTACGCCAAAGGGATGCTGAAGGAAGTGCGCACCCACGAACCGCTGACGCTGATCGACAAGCTCATTTGCGGCGCCTACATCGAAGCCCGCTCCTGCGAACGCTTCGCCGCGCTGGCCCCGTACCTCGACGACGACTTACAAAAGTTCTATCTCTCGCTGCTGCGCTCGGAAGCGCGCCACTATCAGGACTACCTGACGCTGGCTCAGCAGGTGAGCGACGACGATATCTCACCGCGCATAAAGCTTTTTGGCGAAATTGAAGCCACACTTATCTCGACACCGGACAACGAGTTTCGCTTCCACAGCGGCGTGCCGGTGTAAACCGGCATAACGCAAGGATAAGGATGCGAGATGAAAAAAACGTGGATCAGTACGGTCATTGTTGTTGTCGCGGTCGCCGCCGTGGCGTTCTGGGTGTTCTTCGACAGGCAGCGCGCTCCTGAACAGCAGATGGATAACGCCCTTAACGCGATGCCCGCCTGGCAGGTGATTAAGGAGCAGGAGCCTGTGCTGCATCAGCGCATTCTCGACCAGATGGCCGCCCTGCAAAAAGCGGGCGAGCCGGAGCAGCAGATTATCGACACCATTCAGCCGCAGATCCTGCATCTGCAGATGTCGCGCCTGCAAAACGCCCCGGACGCCAACGTGGTGAACTACATGACCATCAACATGGAGCAGACCGCCGCCATCCAGAAGGTGAGCGACGACGCCTGTTTCCGCTTCCTCTACCCGATGGTGAAGGGCGGCGTGAACCCGATGCGCATGCTGGATAAAGACCTGATGGCGCGGCGCATGCAGGCCGACGCTGACATGATGCGTGCGGCCTACGGCAAAAATCGCCACACCGTGACGCAGGCCGAACGCGAGGCCGCTGTCGAGGACGTGCGACCGATTATGAAGGCGCTTGCCGATAAGTACGGCGAGGACATCCAGCTGCTGCAGATGCCGGAGAAGGCGGCGGGCAAAGAGAAGCTCTCCTGCGATATGGTGCAGGAGATGTGGGCGAAGGTGTTGGCGCTGCCGGAGCAGAAGGCGGCGGGGGTGATTCGACTGGCGGTGTCTGAGCTGGAGTGACGAAGGACGCTGGTTTTTTGGGCACTTAGCGCGGGTTTAGCGCGTCGTCGCTTGCATGGCGGCGCGCGACAGGTATAATCCACAACGTTTCCGCATCCCCTTCAGTGCCGAAGTGGCGAAATCGGTAGACGCAGTTGATTCAAAATCAACCGTAGAAATACGTGCCGGTTCGAGTCCGGCCTTCGGCACCAAAAGCATGTAAATGGACCTCAACTGAGGTCTTTTTTTATGTCTAAAATCCAGTAGTTATCTACCTTTCCCGCTATATTAACTCTCTCAAGGTCAACCAACATCAACGTACATCTACCAACAGATGT
This sequence comes from Enterobacter sp. KB-280D8, assembly GCF_041399405.1. Lineage (NCBI taxonomy): Bacteria > Pseudomonadati > Pseudomonadota > Gammaproteobacteria > Enterobacterales > Enterobacteriaceae > Enterobacter > Enterobacter sp. KB-280D8. The sequence continues at coordinate 332,758 of NZ_JBGKEC010000004.1, read as the reverse complement.
TGGTATAGATGATGGTATTTCCGGTTCGATAATGCTTGTACCAACAGGGAGGGGATAAGCATGGCTCTAACAGATATCAAAGTCAGAACAGCCAAGCCAACGGATAAGCAATATAAGCTGACCGATGGTAGCGGTATGCACCTGCTTATCCATCCAAATGGTTCTAAGTACTGGCGTTTGCAGTACCGTTATGACGGCAAGCAAAGGATGTTGGCACTTGGGGTTTACCCTGAAATCAAACTGGCGGATGCCAGAGCACGTCGTGACGAAGCGCGTAAGCTACTAGCGAATGGCGTCGATCCGGGAGACAAAAAGAAAAATGATAAGGTTGAACAGAGTAAAGCACGAACCTTTAAAGAGGTAGCGATCGAGTGGCATGGCACCAATAAAAAGTGGTCTGAAGATCACGCCCATCGTGTGCTAAAAAGTCTGGAAGATAATCTCTTTGCAGCGCTTGGTGAACGTAATATCACTGAGTTAAAAACGCGCGATTTATTAGCCCCCATTAAAGCCGTAGAGATGTCTGGACGTCTTGAGGTTGCTGCCCGTCTTCAACAGCGCACTACGGCCATCATGCGGTATGCGGTGCAAAGTGGGTTAATTGATTATAACCCGGCACAAGAGATGGCTGGGGCGGTTGCTTCCAGTAATCGACAACATCGCCCGGCGCTGGAATTAAAGCGCATACCTGAGTTACTCGAGAAAATAGACGGCTATACCGGCAGGCCGCTAACCCGCTGGGCAACGGAACTCACACTGCTTATCTTTATTCGATCCAGTGAGCTGCGTTTTGCTCGCTGGTCAGAAATCGATTTTGAAACTTCAATGTGGACCATCCCACCTGAGCGAGAGCCCATTCCTGATGTGAAACATTCTCAGCGAGGTTCAAAGATGCGTACACCGCATCTGGTGCCGCTTTCAAAGCAGGCGCTGGCGATCCTGAAGCAGATAAAGCAGTTCTGTGGCGAACATGAGCTGATCTTTATTGGCGATCATGATCCGCGTAAGCCAATGAGTGAAAACACCGTAAACAGTGCGCTCCGGGTGATGGGCTATGACACTAAAGTTGAGGTTTGCGGTCACGGCTTCCGCACAATGGCCTGTAGCTCGCTAATTGAGTCAGGACTATGGTCGAAGGATGCGGTGGAAAGGCAGATGAGCCATATGGAACGCAATTCGGTGCGGGCTGCATATATCCATAAAGCGGAACATCTGGATGAGCGCAAGCTGATGTTGCAGTGGTGGGCGGATTTTCTGGATGCCAATCGAGGGAAAGGGATTACGCCGTTTGACTATGCGAAGATCAACCGGGGTAATGGCGAGTGAGTTGAATGCCTTTATTTCTCGGTTGATGTTTAAATAAAAATGACCAACCAGCCCGTTTAGGACTGGTTGGTCGCTGTATTTTTTACCGTTGTTATCAGAATTCCATCTGCCAGGTACAGAGTCGCCAGACAAAAAGGACGTCTGCAATAATGCCTTGAATGTACATAAAGTTGCGAGCATCATCGCAAATATGTACCCATGGATTCTTCAACGTAAAGACCTCTGACAAAACCCTAAAGCAAGCGATATCAAATATCACCATTTGGCGCAAAGGCGAACAGCGTGCGCCACATAAGCCATTATTGCTGCTGCACTTCCTTTCACGCTATCGGTAGGGTTATAAACGTGGGGGGAATGAGCACGTTGCTATCCCGAATCATCTTGAGCGACAGTTCGCCGTAACAGAGTTAAATCAGGTGTGGTGCGGCGACGTGACCTATATCTGGACAGGTAAACGCTGGGCGAACCTTGCTGTTGTTCTCGACCTATTCGCAAGAAAACCAGTTGGCTGGGCAATGTCTTTCTCACCGGACAGCAGACTGACCATCAAAGCGCTGGATATGGCGTGGGAAACTCGCTGTAAACCAGCCGGAGTGATGTTCCGCAGCGTCCAGGGTAGTCACTATACAATCAGTCAGTTCCGGAGGTTACTGTGGGGTTGCCGGATCAGGCAGAGTACGAGCCGACGTGGAAACTGTTGGGACAACAGCCCGATGGAACGCTTCTTCAGAAGTCTGAAAACGAGTGGGTGCCAGTGACAGGTTATATAAACTTTAGCGAAGCTGCTCATGCGATCACAGACTATATCGTCGCATATTACAGCTCGCTAAGGCTGCATGACTATACGGTGGGTTACCCCCAAACGAATCGGAAAACCGATACTGGAAAAACTCTAAAGCAGTGGCCAGTTTTAGTTGACCACTACAAAGTCTCATTTTGACGTCCTTTTCAAATCGTTCATTTCAAAAAAAATTGTGAATTAACACTGCTCACGCATACCTGCTTGAGAACTCATCCATCGAATTAGATACCGTAAACTTCACCTCATCACCCAATGCTTCAAAGTGTGCATAACCACATTTGATTTTGGCATTTTCCTCCGGACGTCTTTCCACGGAGAAGAGCGTGCTTTTGGTTTCGACAACGAAGTAGAGTTTTTCCTTGCCATCCTTTTCGATTAGAACCGCCCAGTCGGGGTTATAGCCGCCTAATGGCGTATCGATTTTGAACCAACCGGGTAGTTTGGCGTAAAGTTTGATATCCTCATTTCGCTCGAAGGCCGAGGCAAATTCCAGCTCAATATCGGAGTCGTAAACTACATAGTCAAAAACGGACTTCTCAGCTTTAACCATGTTGTCTTTCAGGTAGCCAAACAATTCGTTTTGTTGGAATAATTCCTGAGCATAGAACTGATCATCACCAATTTTGTGGTACTTGATTCCATCGACGATAAACAGACGCATTTGGCTTTTGATTATGTTACCTGCCTGTTCGATAAACTTCTGTGGGTTGTTCTTGAACGACTCCAGGCGACCACTTTTGTTGATAATGGAAACAATGGTGCGGCGCGTCAGGTTGGTTTCGTTCTGTAAGTAAGTGATCAAATCGGGTAAATCGTACGAGCGGGATTCGTACACGCTGGTTGCTTCAACGGTCTTCTCTGTGTGCACGCCACCCCGATCAATTTCAGTCTTCGCCTTGCGGTAAGTGAAGCGAGCCTTACCCACCTGAAGGTTTATTTTGATCTCTTCGGCGCACTTCTCGATCAATGCCCTGGTATCAAAGTTCACGCGGAACGTAGTTTTGTATTTAATACGATCCCACAGCGCCTGAAACTCGGGACTCAGATACACCGCTTTGTTCAGCGAAACCTTGGCTTTGTCATCACGGTTCTTGATGTTCAGGTTACCGGATACCTTTTTCAGCACCGACACAATCTGTGCTGTATGGGGCTGGAATGCCTCAGGCAACTCCAGAGTACCGTTCTTCAATGACGCCTTAAGGCTATCCTGCACTTTACCCTTGCCGTCAATGTGGCCTTCGCTCTGCAAGTGTTCCCACAATTGCTTCGACGCCTCGCTACCCAAGTATTCATGGTTGTGGTCATCAACCGGCACTACGATATTGGCAAACAGGTGCTTTTCAACCACACCAAACTTGATACCTTCTTCGTTTTCAATTTCCTTCTGCAATTGCTCTGCAAATTGCTCGTAGGATTCATTGGCCATCACGGTGAGAGTATTCACCGCAAAGCCGTGTACCCGCTCACCATTCTGATTTACACAGATACGCAAGCCCCGGCCGATCTCCTGGCGTTTTTTGATCACTGAGCTGGTTTCGTTCAGGGTGCAGATCTGGAACACATTAGGGTTGTCCCAGCCTTCTTTGAGGGCCGAATGTGAAAAAATAAATTTAAGTTTGCAGTCAAAACTCAGCAACCATTCCTTGTCTTTCATAATGGTGTTATAAGCGCTGCCATCAGATTCGCTGTTTGCCGCCTTGCCATCTTTTCCAATTTTAGATTCTTTAAGCATTTCCTTGCCTGACGAATCTTTTTTCTTATCGATCGCAAAATAACCGTTATGCACGCCTTGTGCAGCTGTATCCAGATCGGCACCTTCAAATAGCTGGCTGTACTTGGGTTTGCGAATGGCGCGATCGTATTCTTCTTCAAATATCAGGGCGAACTTACCCTTTTGCGGGTTACCGTCTTCGTCGTAGGCGCGGTAGTTGGCGACCTTATCGATAAAAAACAGGCTCAGCACCTTAATGCCCTGTGGGCGCAGGCGCATTTCTTTATCGAGATGCTCTTCAATGGTTTTGCGGATCTGCAGGCGTTTAAATTCATCCGGATCAACTTCTCCCAAGGCCTGACCCAGTTTCAGAATATCGGGCTTACTGGTAAAGTTGATGTATTCATTGCCCTGTTCGCAGTAGATGTCATCAATAATGTAGCCGTCATATACATCGCGGCCACCGCTGTACCTGGCATCCAGCAAATCCGCTCCGCTGGTCACCGTGACTTCCTTGCGCTTAATGCTGCCATTCTTCAGGCGAGCATCAATTTCGATTTTGGCACTGATCGGGCTTTTTTTATTGTTCACACTGACCAGCTTGATATAGGCCTTATTGTGGCCGTCCTTAACCTCAATGCCTGCCACTTCAATCTGCTTAACCAGTTTTTGCTCGTAGGCATCGACAGAGTCCAGCTTGTAGAGCATATGGTGCTTTTCCACATGGGTCGCCGAATAACGCAGTGTACACATGGGGTTAAGCGAGGCGATGGCTTCTTTACTCTTATCGGTGGTGTCAACGCTTTGAGGTTCATCGACAATCACAATCGGGTTGGTTTGCTGGATAAATTCAATCGGCTTGGCACCGGTCATGCGGTCGTGTGCGCGGTGAATGATGTTGGCTTTGTTCTCTTGCTCCGGGTCGGTAAAGCTTTTCCGGAATGCATCGATATTGATCACCATAATCTGAATATCAGGGCTGGTCGCAAAGTTACGCACATCCGATAGCTTACTGGAATCGTAAGTGAAATAGTCAAAGGCAACGTTTTCGTACAGCTCTTTAAAATGAGTCGCCGTAATCTCCAGTGACTTCTGCACACCTTCTTTAATGGCGATGGACGGCACCACAATAATAAACTTGGTAAAGCCATAGAGCCGGTTCATTTCGAACACTGTACGCAAGTAAACGTAAGTTTTACCTGTACCTGTTTCCATCTCCACCGTTAAGTGAATACCGTCTTTGGAGTCAAAAGTCTCTGAAGGAGCTAGGCCATTTTTCAGCTGTATTGTGCGGATATTGGCATGGATGTCTTCATCCAGCAGGCGTAGGCGGTTACCAATACCCAAGCTATCTTCCTGAGTACCATAAAACAGCGAGCCTTCCTCCCAGGATTGCAAAGGTGCCACCGTGAAATTGGTCTGGCAGACTTCCTGACCAGCAAATACGCCCGTTACCGACTCAATCGCCTGACGTTGATAATCCAGATTGGCATCGAACTGAATCTTCATACTCATCTTACAGGCTCCTTACGTCTTCGATACCGGCCTGCTTGAGAATCTGTACCGCGTTGGTTTTTACCACGTCGTCGGCAAAACCGGCGTCTTTGAAGACTACGCGCATAATTTCTGGATTCAGTTCGCCTTTGAGCTTGGCAATGCCTTCCACTACGTCGAGGGTAATATCGTCCGACAGACAGATCATCAGCGCACCCATGCCGATATCAAAGACTTTATGACCCGCCACGCTATGTTCGGTAATCGGCAAGGTCAGATCCAGACCGTACTTCAGCAGCACCTCGTAAAGCACATCCTCTTCTTTACGACCCTGCTTGATATTGGAGATTTGATCTTCCAGATCCTGCTCCGTGAGATCAAAGTCCATCTCCCAGGGCTTGATATTGGTAGAGTCGAGTTTGAAGACTTTGAAGCCAAGATCACCCTTATAATCTGGGTTTTCTTCTTTGATTTTGGCGGCAGCACGGCGGATACGTTCTTTACCAATTTCAGCGATGGTTTTATAGCCAGCCTTGAAAGCCTCAGAATCGTCTGATGTCAATTCGGGCAGCTGGATCATTACGAATTTTCTTTGCCCTCTATCTTTAACATTTAATTGCATTACGGCCTGTGCTGTAGGAGCTGTACCTGAAAAGAAGTCTAAAACTATTGATCTTTCGTCAGTAGATACTTGAAGCATTTGATTAATTAAACTCGAAGGTTTAGGTGTATCAAAAACAGCTTTTCCATCAAATAACTTAGTAAGCTCTCTTTTTGCGGAATCATTATTACCAACATTTTTTGCCCACCACATTGATTCAATGGTAAGCCCTTGCTGCCCCTCATTGAGGAATTTCTTTATGCGAGGAACTCCATCACCATCAGATCCAAACCAAATCCGATTATCACTAATGGCTTCTTGCATTTTTTGATATGTATAACGCCAACATGAGCCTGATGGTGGATCAACTTCTCTTCCGGATGGCGTTGTAAGTGTATAGAATTGATTTTTCGTTCCATGACCTGCTTGCGCAATTGCAGGAACAGATGTCCATACCCCTCTTGGGTCATTATCAGGATTTTTATATCTACTTATTGCTTCGTCATCCATAGGTAATAAACCTATAACTCGCTCTGATAAAGATGCATTCCTACAGTAACACAAAACATGATCATGCCTGTTAGATACAATCTTTCTATTTTCTCTAGTTATACGTTTTTCCCACAAAAAATTTGCAATGAAATTTTCCTCACCGAAGATCTCATCACAGATTTTTCTTAAGTTGGAGACTTCTCCATCATCAATACTGATAAATATTATTCCATCATCTTTTAATAGATTGCGAGCCAATTTCAGCCTTGGGTAAATCATATTTAACCAGTCAGTGTGATAACGGCCATTGGTTTCTGGATTGTTAGAAAGATTGCGGCCTTCACCATCCACCTGTCCGGTAATCTCTTTGTAATTTTTGATATTGTCTTTAAAGTTATCTTTATAAACAAAATCCTTACCGGTGTTATACGGTGGATCGATATAGATCATTTTTACTTTTTTGTGATAGCTCTTTTGCAGCAGCTTCAGCACTTCAAGGTTGTCGCCTTCGATAAACAAGTTCTGAGTGGTATCCCAATCGACAGACTCTTCTTTGCAGGGGCGTAAGGTACCGGTACTTGGGGTTTGTGCCAGCATGCGGGCTTTGCTTTTGCCATTCCAGGTAAAGCTGTAACGCTCTTCGCGGCCATCAATGTAGCCACCCAGCACTTCTTTTAAAGCATCAAAATCCACTTTACCTTCGGTAAATATCTCCGGAAATAGTTCTTTGAGTTTGCTGATATTGTCAGCAACTATGTCCATGCTTTTTGAGTCCACTTCTGGGATAACGTTTTTCACTGTATTTCCTTTTGATTCTTTTGCTTTCGGCTTATTTCAGCTTCTACTATTTCAATTCGTTTACAGGCTTTCAGCGGTCTGCCTGAGCCGCTGTTCCTGCTGTTTAATCTGGGTATTCAACACAACCTGCTGGCTGAACTCGGCCTGTTTTATCTGGGCGCGTAGTTTTTTAATGTCCTGCTCGATTTGACGGTAATGTTGCAATTGTTGCCGCTGCTGCTCTGCAGCTTCGCCATTCACTAAACCATCCATCAAACAAAAGCGCCCACTGACTTCAGCACACTGAAGCGCTTGTACACGGCACATAAAGGCTTGGTAGAACTGCCAGAAATTACTGTGCGGCAAGCTGGTAAAGTTCAGGCTGTTAAAAAACGCTTGTTCACTTTGAATCTTGCAGCCCAACCCTAGCCAAGGTGATAGCTGTAACTCTTCAATGACCCACTTTGCTTGATCCGCTCTGTTTATGCGCTTGTCCGCCAGGCAGATAGCCAGTTGTTCTTTGTCGTGTTGTTCTTTGTCGTGTTGTTTTTCGCGTACGTTTGAATCCGAATCGCCAGTGACCTCTGTGCCTTTGTTTTCAGCGTGCACAAAGAAAATTACTAATGGGTAAGGTATCGCCCTGTTGATCAGCTGACCAATTCGTTCTGCGCTTTTGGTATTGCTTAATTCCACGTGCAGAAAGGCCAGCTCACCATAGTCGCGCAGGTCGTCACTAAAAGGCGCGATATTGATGGTGCTGGGCTTTAGGGTGTAGAGCCAGCGGATTTTATCAACATCGTCCTTCAGAGCCTTTTTGTCTTTAGCGTCTAGGTCGGCGTGCTCCTGAAACATCTTTTTGAACAGGGGTTTATTGAGCACACAGCTATTGGGCACGTTCAAGCCTTCCAGAAAGGCTTCGAATTGTGGCAAGCCTAACCCCATATCAGACATCACGCTCTCCTTGACCTTCTGTTCCCTGAGTAGCGGCTGTCAATATCAGGTAGGACACCACCATAAAGTCTTCAATGCCCTGACTGGAGGTGGCGGTAAGTACGGTACCGCCTTTGGCAAACAGGCTTTCAATGCCTTTTTCTTCGCTCTTCCCGGCAATGCTATCTACGGCGACAGCTAATAGGTGCTGAAAGTGGCTCATATCACGCCCGTGGCGTGTCATGCGGTTAACTTCGGTGATGGCGGGTTGATCGGGCGCTTTGTGCTTAAAGGCTTCACGCTTGAGCAGATCGAGTATCTTTTTACTTTGGGTGAAGTTCAGCTCAACCACAGTGCTGCCTTCGGCATCAGCGGTCACGTAGATCAGGAAGTAAGGTGCCAGCGGGTAATTATCATCTACCTGAACCGCTTCTTTACCGCTGCGGATATTCTTCAGGCAGAAGATGACGCCGGGTTTGATGCCATCGGCGACCATATCTTCGTCAATGCTGACGGCGGCATACAGCCCTAGCGGTGTATGCTCAAGCGTTGCGAGACGGGCCTTGTCGTTCATGTAGCCTGACAGATCCATGCGGAAGTCATTGAGGGTAAGGTCAGTAATGGATACACCACCGCTCATGTCCTCCAGATCGACTACTGCGTCTTTGAGTTGCTGTAGTTGTCTGCGCCGGTATTCAAGGTCATTCATGTCATTGGCGTTTTCATCGATGACGTTCTCTTCGCCAGTTGCAGATATATCCAGCAACACCATACGCCCCGAGACACGCGCTTCCAGATTGATGTATTCATCCAGCTCCATGTTGGGCCAGAAGTTGATGAGCTGGATTTGCATGTTTTTACTGCCAAGACGGTCGATACGGCCAAAACGCTGAATGATACGTACCGGATTCCAGTGAATGTCGTAGTTGATGAGCGTATCGCAATCCTGCAGATTCTGACCCTCACTGATGCAGTCGGTGGCTATCAGTAAATCCAGTTCGGTCGTGGCAGTTGGGTCTACTTTGCTGCGCTCTTTGGATACCGGCGAGAAGGCGGTAAGAATATTGTTGAGGTCAGAGCCTAAGCCCGCCATGGTAGTTTTATTGGTACCGCCGCCCGTTACCAATGCAGTATGAATGCCCAGTTCGGAATGTGCCCATTGCGCCAGATGGGCATACAGGTATTGGGCGGTATCGGCGAACGCGGTAAACACGATCACCTTTTTATTGCCGGGATTTAGCGGGTTAGCCACCTTGCTGGCAATAGTTTGTTTAAGCTGAGCCAGCTTTGCATCACGAGCAGCACTCACTCGTTGTGCAGTATCAGCAATGTAAGTCAGAAACTCGCGGTCGGCCTCCAGTTCCTGCCGGAAGCGAATCAGATCCATATCCTGCAGCAACACTTTGGTCTTGTTGCCCACCATGTAACTTTCCAGTTCGGTGGACTCCAGTTCAAAGTCGTGGATATCCTCGATATTCAGCTCCGTCAGATCTTCTGATTCGTGGGCATCAATTTTGGCCAGCAGTCGGTCAACCTGCTGAGCAAGCTTGGTGGCCGTCAGCGTGAACGAGTGAATTGAGCTTTCCATTCGCTTGAGCAAGTTGACGCGCATGAGGTGAATCAGGCTTTCTTCACGGTCTACTTGTTTGAATACACCTTTACCACCTCCCACGGCTTTATCATAACGACGGGCGTATTCGGCTTTTTTGGTTTCGCGCACGAATTTCAACGGCGAATAACCCGCCAGGGATAGCCGCCGGATGGTTTTATTGACGTCTTTTAACGGCGGAAACTCGCTTGAGGCGTCGATGTTGGCATAGATGTTTTTTGGTGGCAAGCGAGTTGGGAAGCGGCCGATATCTTCGGTGCCATAGTACTTTTCGATGTGTTTGCGGGAACGGGCAATGGTCACGATATCGAGAAGTTTGAAGTAGTCAAAGCTCATGATGTCGAGTAAAGACGCCGTGGTACGCTTTTCGACCGGCTCACTGACCCACTGATTAAATTGCTTCTGGGCAAGCCGCAGGGTGTTTTCAATATTTTTGATACCCTGTTCGGCAAAGGCATCATCCCGACCTTCAGTAATGAAGGCGACCTGATTTTTCAGATCGTTCATGCGATTGTTGACCGGCGTTGCCGACAACATCAGCACTTTGGTTTTCACGCCTGAGCGGATAATGTCGTTCATCAGGCGTTCATAGCGGCTTTTACCTTCCGCCTTGCTCGGTGTGTTACGGAAGTTATGGGATTCGTCGATGACCACCAGGTCGTAATTGGCCCAGTTCAGTGTCTCCAGATTGATTTCGCCCGAGTAGCCTTTCGGTCGGGTCAGATCGGTATGGTTCAGTACATCGTAATTAAAGCGGTCAGTTGCGAGCAGATTGCGCTTATCGTTGACCGTGTACATGGTCCAGTTGTCACGAAGCTTTTTCGGGCATAGAACAAGCACCCGATCGTTACGCAGTTCGTAGTATTTGATCACAGCCAAGGCTTCAAAGGTTTTACCCAAACCCACGCTGTCGGCAATGATGCAGCCGTTGTGCTTTTCGAGCTTGTCTATTGCACCCAGCACTCCGTCTTTCTGGAATTTGTAGAGTTTGTTCCAGACTAGGGTATCTTTAAAGCCAGTTTTACTGCGGATGATGTTGTCTTCGTCGATGTCTTCGAGGAAGTCTTTGATCAAATGAAATAGCGTGAGGAAATAGATAAAACTGGCCGGTTGATCGACTGCGATTGCATCCAGTTTGGCAATCAGATTATTCTTAATATCACGAAAATTCTGTGAGTCAGCCCAGACATTATCAAACCACGTCAAAAGCTGCCGGGTGCTCTCAGGGTCAGACAAGCCCATGTTCATGTGCAGGGAGTCGGAGCGCACGTCACCGAGCCCAGTTGGACTGAGCGTGGCACTGCCGCTGATGGCAAAACTTTGCTCGGTAGCCCCAAGATGAATAATATTCTGACCCGGCTGAGGCCGCACACTGGCTTTCACTTCAGCCTTGTTTGCCAGCCATTGCGAGAACTCACTGGCGATGCGTTTTTGTTGCAGCTGATTCAGCAGGAGAACGTCCGAATCAGAACCAACTAGGTTCTGCAGATTGAGCGAATCCCATTCGCTGAAAATAATCCTTGCAGACTCCAGCTGCTTCAACTCGTGCTTCAGCGAGGCAAAACCGTATAAGGTAAACAGGCTGGACAGAACAGAGAGCCTGGAACCAGAAAAGGTATATTTTTTCAGTTCGTTACCAACGTGGCCGCTGGTTTTGTTATCCAGTAACACCCAAAAATTCCCTATTATTGTCTGTCATTCTTTTGTTCTTCTATCCACTTTTCGATGTCTTCACGCTTGAAACGCCAGGATGTGCCCACTTTGAAGGCAGGTATTTTCACTGACATTGCCATACGGTAAACAGTTCGCTCGTTGAGCTTGAGGTACGACGCGACATCCTTGACGGTCATTATTTGCTCACTCATTTGCGTTATCCGTACTCTGATGAGGATAATGTTTCAGTGTCGAAATAGTACAAGGTTGTCATCATACGATCAACATTATCACCCGTTGTCAAGCAGATAGAAGCCATCCAGGTCAGGGGTGAATGACTAGGAATTACTACCTAGGGGGGGGCATACATCTACGCCAATCGAGTTAGCTCCAAGACAGGGACATCGTATAATTCTTGTGTAATGCAATTATGGATACTGTCATCGTCAAGGTACTTCGCCAGCTTGTTAATGGCGCTCACCGGGTATCGCTTCAGTTCAACAGCTATCTGCCGGACAGTGCAGCCATAATCAATCGTGTCATAAAGAGCATCTTCGTCATGCTTTATCCAAGTTTTTCCGAAGTTCTCGGGGAATTGAAGTTCACCAGTCATATATCGGTGATAGAAGTCTGACAGCTCTCCCATAACACCTATGAGACGCCACCATCCTGATTCAGGTGCTGGTATCGCCCAGATCGGGGCCATAAGTACCATCTCAGTCCTTCAAGTTGCAGTAGGGAATTGTATTTGCTTATTTTTTTATAACTAACTCAGGGTGATTTCAAATCGCTTCCCAATGTTTTCTTCTTATCGTTCCACATATGCTTGTCAATAGCCCAGTCGATAGATTTAAGACTACCTCAGCGTGATTATAATCGAATCGCACGGGGCAGCGACAAACTATGGTAGAGGATATTGAGCAGCGCATCTACGCCTTAGCCAGACGCTATAACGGCGTTTATCTGATGAATAACGAAGCGAAGCAGAAATTACTGAATGCAAAAACTGATTTGGATACTGACATGCAGCTTGATGTCACTGAAGCAGAAGATTTAATGGAAGAATTTTTTAAAGAATTTGATGTTGATAGAGGGAATTTTAACATAAACACCTACTACCCTGATGAGCCTTTTTCATGGAATCCATTCAAAAAATTCCCGGTGGTGATGGTTCCAGATTTCACTATTGGAATGCTTATCGAATCCGCAAAAGCGGGCAAATGGTTATACGACTAAAACGCAAGGAGCAATAGAATGGCCGTACCTGTACATCTCTTTTTTACCAATGACGGCGGCACAATGATTTGTGGTTCTTGTGACGTTGCACAAAGGGAGGGAAGTATTGAGCTAAGAGGATTACAACATAACCTCAGCCTGCCAACCGACTCGGCAACGGGAAAGGTCACTGGCACTCGCCAACATTCGCCGTTTCAGTTTACCAAGGAATTGGATAGCTCCTCGCCCTATCTGTTCAAAGCGGCAGCAACGGGTCAGACCCTTAAAACGGCTGAATTCAGGTTTTACCATATTAACTATTCCGGGCAGGAGGAGTATTACCGAATCACGCTCGAGAACGTTAAGGTCATTTCTGTGAGTCCAGTAATGTACGACACCCGAGGCTGTCCGGGGACGGGGCATATGGAGGAAGTGGCGTTTAATTATGAGAAGATTACCCATTTGTACAAGGACGGTAACTTGTTAGCGCACGACGCGTGGAACGAACGTCCAACATCGGGTTCCGCTGCTTGATTCTATGTTGAACTTGCCCGCCAGCGTTTCGTTTGTGCGGGCAGGGAATATCATTCTTTATTCCTTTTCGTAAATGATGGCCGAAACATCATAAAAATAACCCACGCGAACATTCCAATAATCTTCATAGGCCAGGGTTCAAACACATCCAGACACACAATTGCGCCAATAACTAATAGCGGACCTTCTATCAGTTCAGCTATCCCCCCTAAAATATGTAACTTATGAGGCAGTGCCCGATTAAGTAATGTCGCAATAAGGTGTGCACTTCCTAATATGATTGTTATTGCGATTGTACGGTCCTCCCAGTTATCAAAACCAACCAAAAAAATGAGGCATGTAGCCAGTACATAACCACAGAATAATATATTCAGCATGTAAATAATAAACTTGCCCATAGCATTTACCGAGACGGTTAAAAAATAAAGAGTCTATGAATATATCGCTCTTAACAGAATGACAAACGAAAATGGCTAATAATGCATTTAAGAATTTTTTGCGCCTCGCTTATTTACGCAATAATCAAGTTAGCGGCTTCATGCCAATCCCCCGCACTTCACCGCTAAACCTACTTTAACTAAACACTGGCACCCCCAGCCCAACCTTCACCTCCCTTAACGTCGCCTGCGTCACCCCTTGCGCCCGTTCGGTCCCGCGCTTCAGCATCGCCATCAGCTCGCCCTTATCCTGCATATACATCGCCCTCCGCTCCCGCATCGGCGCAATCAGCTCCTGCAGGCACGCCTCCAGCTCGTTCTTACAAACCCGGTCACCCAGCCCGCCCGCCTGATAGTGCGCCTTCATCGCCGCCACTTTCTCCTTGTCCGGATGAAACGCGTCGAGGTAGGTAAACACCACGTTCCCCTCAATCTGCCCCGGGTCGCTCACCTTCAGGTGGTTCGGGTCGGTGTACATGGCGCTGACCGCACGGTGAATGGTCTCTTCGCTGGCCGAAAGGTGCAGCGTGTTGCCCAGCGATTTCGACATCTTGGCGCTGCCGTCGATGCCGGGCAGGCGGCTGGTATCGCTCAGCATCGCCTTGCAGTGGCGCAGCACCGGAGCGGGCAGCAGGCTGTTCATCTTGTGGACGATCTCGTTGGTCTGCTCAATCATCGGAAGCTGGTCGTCTCCGACGGGCACGCACTCGGCCTTGAACGCGGTGATGTCCGCTGCCTGGCTGATGGGGTAGGCCATAAACCCGACCGGCAGCGAGCGGGCAAAGCCTTTCTGCGCAATCTCGTTTTTCACCGTCGGGTTACGCTCCACGCGGGCGACGGTGACGATGTTCATATACAGCATCGTCAGCTCGGCGAGGGCGGGCAGGGCGGACTGCAGGCAGACGGTGGTCAGGTTCGGGTCGATGCCCGCGGCGAGGTAGTCGGCCAGCACTTCGGGAATGTTGTCGCGAATTTTTTGCGGGTTGCTACCGTTGTCGGTCAGCCCCTGAAGGTCGGCAATCAGCACAAACTGGCTGTGCGTCTGCTGGAGCGCCACGCGCTGGCGCAGCGATCCGACGAAGTGGCCGAGGTGCAGCGGGCCGGTTGGGCGATCGCCGGTGAGGATGGTTTGCATGTTCATAAAGACTCCTTAATGTGCAGTTGCCGAAAGGGGTCTTAGAAATGTGAAAGCCGCCTTTCGGCGGCTATCTGAAAATGGGAAAAACTACTCCGTGCCGCCTTTAAGAAGGCAGCCACCAGCGGTTTACGGTGAGCACGGCGTGGTTTATGTTCATCTCTTTACCGTATCACGTCCGGCGCGAAAAACAAAAGGGCACGTCATGCTGCAATCTCTCAATCATCTGACCCTCGCGGTCAGCGACCTGCAAAAAAGCGTCACCTTCTGGCACGAGCTGCTGGGGCTGACCCTGCACGCCCGCTGGAATACCGGGGCCTATCTCACCTGCGGCGATCTGTGGGTCTGCCTGTCGTACGACGAGGCGCGCCAGTATGTGCCGCCGCAGGAGAGCGACTACACCCACTACGCGTTTACCGTCGCGGAAGAGGATTTTGAACCGTTCTCGCAAAGGCTTAAGCAGGCGGGCGTCACCGTCTGGAAGCAGAACAAAAGCGAGGGGGCGTCGTACTATTTTCTCGACCCGGACGGGCACAAGCTGGAGCTGCACGTGGGCAGCCTCGCCGCGCGGCTGGCGGCGTGTCGCGAGAAGCCCTACGCGGGCATGGTGTTTACCTCAGACGAGGCTTGAGGCGCGCACCTTCAGCCTGCCCGCCAGCGTCACGTGCGTGGCGGCATCTTCCTGATTGCACAGGTACTCCACCGCCAGCCGTCCCAGCTCGCTGTAGGGCAGCTGGATACTGGTCAGCGGCGGGGTGAGCTGCTCGGAGATCTTCTGGTCGTCGTAGCCCGCCAGCAGCATGTCCTGCGGGATGCGCACGCCGTTCACCGCCAGCGCCTGATAGCAGCCAATCGCCAGCCAGTCGCTGGCGCAGAAGATGGCGTCCGGGCGCTCGTTCAGCTCCAGCAGAGAAGTCGTGGCGGTAAAGGACTCGCTGAACTGCCAGTTGGTTTGGCGCACCAGGCTGTCGTCGCACGCCAGTCCGGCCTGCTGTAATGCCGCCTGGTAGCCCGCCAGACGCTGGCGCGAGGCCTCCATCCAGCTCTCCCCGGTGATGTGGGCGATGCGCGTGGCCCCGCAGGCGATGAGGTGTTTAGTCACCTGAAAAGCGTTGGCGTAGTCGTCCGGGATAAACGACGGCAGCAGCGGCGAGCCGGGGTCGCGCTGGTTGAGCAGCACCAGCGGGATGCGGGTGCACTCCTGGAACGCCGTCATGTCCACCAGCGTGGTGACCGGAGACGCGAGAATAATCCCGATGCAGTTACGCTTCTCCAGCTGGCGGATTATGTTCAGCGCCAGCTCGATGTCGTCGCCGTAGTCGTAGACGGTGAGCAGTGTCTCGTTGCGCCACGCCGCTTCCCGCGCCTGGCTGATGGCGTCGATAAACGGGTCGAAACTCTGCATGGAGCTCACCAGCAGGGCGATCTCTTCCTGGTTGCGCGGAGCGTGAACGGCGGGGAGGCGGTCGTAGCCGAGCTCGGTAGCCACGTTAATCACCCGCTGGCGGGTGTCGTCGCTGAGCTTGATGTTGCGGGACTGGTTAAGCACCAGCGATACCGTCGCCTGCGACACGCCCGCCGCCCGCGCAATATCGTTCATCGTCACTTTCGTTTTTCGCTTCATCCGTCCTCTCCCTTTCGCGATTTCGCATCATACCCTAACCGCACGCTTTAGCGCCGTCGATCACGTTTCTCATTCATCGAAGCGTGAACTTTGTGAGAGCCGTCGCTTTTCGGTGCGCCGTGATTTGCGCATTTATCCCGCAACTAATATTTATTAGCTAAATATTATCAGTAAGAGGACGCGTAATGAAAGAGCAGTGGAGCAGGGAGCAGGCACAGGCGTGGTACGAGCAAAAAGGCTGGCTGTGCGGGTTCAACTATCTGCCGTCGACGGCGGTGAACTGGACCGATATCTGGCAGGAAGAGACCTTCGATGCCAGCACCATCGAGCGCGAGCTGGGCTGGGCGGCGGACGCGGGCTATAACACCTTGCGCATCAACCTGCCGTTTATCGTCTGGGAGCACGACCGCGACGGACTGATGGCGCGCATCGACCGGTTTTTGACGATTGCCGACGGTCACGGGTTCAGCACCATGCTGACCCTGATGGACGACTGCGGCTTCTCCGGCGACGAGCCGTACCTCGGCCCGCAAAAGCCACCGGTGCCGGGCAAGCACAACAGCCAGGCGGCGGCGAGCCCCGGTCGCGATAAGGTGTGCGATCCGGACTGCTGGCCGCAGATTGAGTACTATATCCGCGACGTTGTTCGCCAGTTCCGCGACGATAAGCGCGTCCTGCTGTGGGATCTCTATAACGAGCCGGGCAACCGCGGCATTTTCGCGACCGGCACGCAGGAGGTGCAGTACGACGCGAAGCTGGAGACCTGCGCCCATGAGCTGATGAAGCTGGCGTTCCGGTGGGTGCGTGAGGAGGACCCGACCCAGCCGCTTACCGTCTGCGCCTGGCGTCTGCCGCCGGAAGAGGAGGGCGAGACGTTCTTCCGGCATCCGCTGGACCAGACCGCGCTGGCGCTCTCGGACGTGGTGAGCTTCCACGCCTACACCCACACGGGGCGCATGACGGCGATTATTCAGCAGCTGCAACAGCTTGGTCGCCCGCTGTTCTGCACCGAATGGCTGGCGCGCCACGTGGGCAGCACGATGGAAGAGCAGCTTCCGCTGATGTACGCGGCGAAGGTCGCGCCGTACCAGTGGGGGCTGGTACGCGGCAAAACCCAGACGTGGCTGCCGTGGCCGGTGGTGATGAAGGAGTCCACGGACTACTGCCGCCTCTGGTTCCACGACGTGTTCGAGGAGAACGGCATTCCGTTCTCGCGCCGTGAAATCGCCCTGATGCAGCAGCTGCGCAAGATCGCCCCGCAGGCACAAGGCTAATAATATCGACCCGGCGGCCGACCGCCGGGCAACCAGGCAGGCATATAACAATGGCAACGACAATGAAAATACCGTCTCGCGAGCTGTGGTCTTATTTTGGTTATGGTTTAGGTCAGTGTTTTAGCTTTGGTTTAGTGGGTTCGTTTATTAACTATTTTTACACCGACGTGCTGGGGATCTCGGCGCTGGCGGCTAGCACAATCTTCCTGATTGCCCGCGCGTGGGACGCGGTTCACGATCCGCTGTTTGCCAGCATTATGGACACCATTAACAGCCGGTTCGGCAAGTTTCGCCACTTTTTGCTGATTGCGCCGCTGTTGATTACCGGCGTCACGCTGCTGTCGTTCTATAAAATCGAAGCGGACATGACCACTAAAATCCTCTACGCCGGGGTGACGTATATTCTGTGGGGGACGCTGTATGCCATCTCCGATATCCCGTTCTGGTCGATGTCGTCGGTGATGACCAACGACTCCGCCCAGCGTACCCGCGCGGTGACGGCGGCGATGCTCGGGGTGAACGCGGGGATTGCCTGCGCCAACATCTTCTTCCCGAAGCTGGCGGCGTTCTTCGCCCAGTACAGCAACGATAAAGGCTACTTTATGGCGGCGCTGGTGATGATG
Source organism: Enterobacter sp. KB-280D8 (assembly GCF_041399405.1). Lineage (NCBI taxonomy): Bacteria > Pseudomonadati > Pseudomonadota > Gammaproteobacteria > Enterobacterales > Enterobacteriaceae > Enterobacter > Enterobacter sp. KB-280D8. The sequence goes on along the minus strand of NZ_JBGKEC010000004.1, from coordinate 314,521 downwards.
CTGGTGGGCCTGCCGCTGATGCTCAACGGCTTTATGCAGATCAAAGAGCGCGTGCCGCCGAGCCCGGAAAAGGTGACCATCCGCGACACCTTCCACAACCTGCGCCAGAACAAGCCGCTGTTTATCGTCCTGCTGTCGTTCTTTTTCTGCGTGTTCCACAACGTGGCGGGCGGGCTGTATATCTACTTCTTTATCAACAACCTGGGCGACGGCAGCCTGCAGATGGCGATTGGCGTGATGGGGATCGTGGCGGCGGTGCTGTGCCTGGTCGCCCCGATGCTGACGCGCCGGATGCAGAAGCGGAAGCTGTTTATGATCCTCTGCGGGCTGGACGTGGCGGTGCGCGTGGTGATGTGGTTTGTCGGCTATCAGCAGGTGACGATGCTGTTTATTCTGCTCGGCCTGAGCACGCTGTTCGTGATGATGACCAACATCCTCACCTCGTCGATGATTGCCGACACCATCGAGTACGCGGAGTACCACACCCACAAGCGCTGCGCGGCGATCACCTTCTCCGGGCAGACCTTTACCGGCAAGATGTCGGTGGCTGTGGGCGGCGGGCTTATTGGTGTGTTTCTGACGATGATTGGCTACGTGCCGCAGGCGCAAATCCAGAGCGAAGGTGTGCTGTCGGGGCTGTTCTTCGGGATTTGCCTGCTGCCGGCGATTGGTTCGCTGATCCGCATGGGCTTTATGTCGCGCTTTACCTTCACCGAGGAGAAGCATGCGGAGATTTGTCGGCTGCTGGCGGAGCGGAACGCGTCTGCGAAAGCGCCGGGTGGCGGCTGCGCCTTACCCGGCCTGGAAAAAATTACAGCGACTTCACAAACGCCAGCAGATCTTCGTTGAGCTGATCCTGGTGGGTCAGCGCGAAACCGTGCGGCGCGTTGTCGTACACCTTCAGCGTGGCGTTTTTGATCATCTCTGCCGCCAGCTTGCCGGTGCTTTCAAACGGCACGATCTGGTCGTTGCTGCCGTGAATCACCAGCGTCGGTACGTCGATTTTCGCCATATCCGGGCGGAAGTCGGTTTCGCCGAACGCGGTCACGCAGTCGATGGTGCCCTTCAGCGACGCCAGCAGGGCGATGTTCAGCGTCTGGGTCAGGGCACCGGCGGAGACGGTCTGCCCGGCGTTGGTGCCGTAGAACGGCGTCGCGAAGTCGCTGATGAACTGGGCGCGATCTTTACGCAGCCCGTCGCGAATGCCGTCGAATACGCTCTGATCCACACCCTGCGGGAAGGTATCCGATTTGCCGAAGATTGGCGTGACCGCGCCCAGCAGCGCCAGACCGGCGACGCGTGCGCTGCCGTAGTTGTTGATGTAACGGGTCACGTCGCCGCCGCCCATGGAGAAGCCCACCAGCGTGACGTCCTGAAGGTCCAGGGTGGTAATCAGATCGTTGATGTCGGACGCAAAGGTGTCGTAGTCGTAGCCGTTCCACGGCTGATCCGAGCGGCCAAAGCCGCGACGGTCAAAGGCGATGGCGCGGAAGCCGCGCTCGGCCAGGTAGTTCAGTTGGCTGTCCCACATGTCGCCATCCAGCGGCCAGCCGTGGCTGAACAGAACCGGTTTACCCGCGCCGCAGTCTTTGTAGTAAATCTGCGTGCCGTCTTTTGCCTTAAACGTTGCCATAGTGTCTTCCTCTACAGGTGATTGTTATGTTTAAACCGGCGCGACCAGATAGCGAATTGCCGGTGATGTTGTGCCCTGATGAAAAGCCAGAACGCGGCTCTGCAGCAGGAGGTCATTCATGGTGTGGCGCTCCTGCTGGCGCAGATGCTCAATCCAGGAGCCCATCAGGAAGGTCTCGATAAACAGACCGGGGCGCTCAATATCCTCATACACCGCCCAGCTCATCGCCCCGGCGCGGCGGCGCACCCGGCGCAGCTCGTGTACCGCCTCCAGGAAGGCCTTCGCGTTGTGCGGGTCGATGATGTACTCGTGCGATACCAGCACCGGGCCACGCTCGTTGGGCAGCTCAATCTCCACGCCGTCCAGCGGCTGGCCGCTCAGGTCGAGGTTTAAATCAGGATCTTTCTCCAGCTTCCAGCGGAACACCGTTGCGCTTGCCAGCACCATCCCCAGCGTGGCGACCACCAGCGAGGTTGGGGTGCCGAACTGCGAGGCGATTTGCCCCCAGATGGCGCTGCCCGCGGTCATCGAGCCGAAGAATACCGTCAGGTAGACCGCCAGCGCGCGGGCCTTCACCCAGCGGGCGGCGCTGCGCTGCGCGCCGAGGTTGAGGGTGGAGAGCACCGCAATCCACGCGAAGCCGGTGAAGAACTCAAACAGGTTCAGCAGCCAGACGTGGCGCACAAACGCCAGCGCCAGCATGGTGAGGGCAAAGGTCAGGCTGGCGGCCACCATCAGGCGGTCGGCGTTCAGCCGCTGGCGCAGGCGCGGCAGCAGGATCGCCCCGGCAATCGCCCCCAGGCCAATGCACGCCAGCATCACGCCGTAGCCCGCCGGGCCTAAGCCCAGCTCGCGGCGCGCCACCAGCGGCAGCAGCGCCCAGCCCGCACTGCCGAAAACGAAGAAGGCCACGGTGCGCACCAGCACGTTGCGCAGCACCGGGGCGGCGTGCACGTAGCGAATGCCGGAGCGCACCGCGGAGAAGAAGTGCTCCGGCGGCAGGCGCTGCACGGATGGCGCCGGACGCCAGCGCCACAGCACCCACGCCACGCCGACCACGGACAGCGCGTTCAGGGCAAACACCATCCACGGCCCGGCGAGCGACAGCAGAAAACCGCCCAGCGCGGGGCCAATCGCCCGGCTGATGTTCACCCCGAGCGAGTTCAGCGCCACGGCGGCACCCAGCTCCGGCTTGCTCACCAGATCGGGCACCACGGCCTGGAACGGCGGCGAGCTCATCGCCGCGCCCACGCTCAGCAGAAACGTCGCCACCAGCAGAACGGTAGGGGTAACGTGTCCGGTGAAGGAGAGCACCGTCAGTACGGCGGCGGCGATGAACACCCACAGCTGGGAGAAGAGCAGGTATTTACGTCGGTCGACGATGTCCGCCATCACCCCGGACGGCAGGGCGAAGAGGAACATCGGCAGGCTGCTGGCCGCCTGTACCAGCGCGATATCCAGCGGGTCGGCGCTCAGGCTCAGCATGCTCCAGTTGATGCCGACGTCGCTCATCCATGAGCCGACGTTAGAGACCACCGTGGCGATCCACAGCATGCGGAACACCGGCTGGCTCAGCGGCTGCCACGGCGAAACCGCCTGCGCGGGCGTCGTCTCGACGTGTGCGTCGCGAACGTCGTTAACCTGGGTCATGCGAACCTCTCCGTTGCCTTACGCAGCAGCCGCCACTGGCCCGGCCCGGTGAGGGCGAGAGTGGTGAAGATAATCAGCAGCAGCCAGCCAAACTGCCCTTCGGCAATCGACCAGTTCGGGTGGACCGCCAGCATCGCCACCAGCAGCACGGCGATAATCGGCAGGCACGCCAGCCGGGTGTACACGCCCGCAATGATAAACAGCGGGCAAATCACCTCGGCGACAATCGCCGGGATCAGGCTGGCGTAAGGCCCGAAGCCAAACGGATCTTCAATGCGCGTCAGCTCTTCGCTGAAGTGCAGCACCTTTGGCAGGCCGTGCACGTAGAGCAGCAGCAGGCTGCCGGTCAGGCGCAGGAAGAACAGCCCCAGGTCGACCCGGGGCGGCATAGTAGTGTTTTTCATCAGAATGCAAAGCAGCTGCAGCCCAGCGCCCCCCAGAAAGCGTTATCGTCGGACACCGGCATCTCTGACGTGCGGGCGAAATCATGCTGGTGGCTGTGAACCCCGCACGGGCCGCTGCAGTGGTGAATTGGGTTCATGCCAACGCGTGCGGCCTGCGGCGGCGCGCTGCGGTAGTGGCCCGGCACCTTCACCACCGGGGACCACTCGGGCAGAACCGGAATGGCCGGCGGCGCGAGCGGGCCAAAGCTGCCTGCGGCGTAGACGATATCGCCGTTGACCACCGTCAGGACGGATTCGATGCCCTTGATCTCCTCTTCCGGCACGCGGAAGTAGTCTTTGCTCAGTACTGCCAGGTCGGCGAGCTGGCCGACTTTGATCTGCCCTTTCTGATTTTGCTCGCTGGAGAACCACGCGCTGCCCTGGGTCCAGAGCATCAGGGCGGTGTCGCGATCCAGACGGGCGCTGTGATCGTACATCTGCATCCCGCCGACGGTGCGCCCGGAGACCAGCCAGTAGAGCGCGGTCCACGGGTTGTAGCTCGCCACGCGGGTAGCGTCCGTTCCTAAGCCCACCGGCACGCCGGTCTCCAGCATTTTCGCCACCGGCGGCGTGTGGCGGGTGGCTTCGATGCCGTAACGCTCGGCAAAGTACTCGCCCTGGAAGGCCATGCGGTGCTGCACGGCAATGCCGCCGCCCAGCGCTTTGATGCGGTCGATGTTGGCCTGGGTAACGGTTTCCGCATGGTCGAAGAACCAGTGCAGGCCGTTGAACGGAATGTCGCGGTTCACCTTCTCGAACACGTCCAGCATGCGGCTGATGGATTCGTTGTAGGTGGCGTGCAGGCGGAACGGCCAGCGGTGCTCCACCAGATGGCGCACCACGCGCTCCAGCTCGTCCTCCATGCCCGGCGCCAGGTCCGGGCGCGGTTCGAGGAAATCTTCAAAATCGGCGGCGGAGAAGACCAGCATCTCGCCCGCGCCGTTGTGGCGGAAGAAGTCGCTGCCCTGGCCGGGCGTGAGCATGTCGGTCCATTTTTCAAAGTCTTCCAGCTCGTGGCCCGGACGCTGGGTAAACAGGTTGTAGGCGATGCGGATGGTCATCTGCTTTTTCTCGTGCAGCTCGGCAATCACCTCATAATCTTCCGGGTAGTTCTGGAAGCCGCCGCCCGCGTCGATGGCGCTGGTCAGCCCCAGGCGGTTCAGCTCACGCATGAACTGACGGGTGGAGTTGACCTGCTGCTCCAGCGGCAGCTTCGGCCCTTTGGCCAGCGTGGCGTAGAGGATCATGGCGTTCGGACGGGCAATCAGCATCCCGGTCGGATTGCCGTTGGCGTCGCGCTGGATCTCGCCGCCCGGCGGGTTGGGCGTGTCTTTGGTGTAGCCGACCACCTTCAGCGCGGCGCGGTTGAGCAGGGCGCGGTCGTACAGGTGCAGGATGAAGACCGGGGTATCCGGCGCGGCGTCGTTAATTTCGTCCAGGGTCGGCATGCGGCGCTCGGCAAACTGGAACTCGGTCCAGCCGCCCACCACGCGCACCCACTGGGGTGACGGCGTGCGCAGAGCCTGCTCTTTCAGCATCCGCAGGGCGTCGGCCAGGGACGGCACGCCTTCCCAGCGCAGCTCAAGGTTGTAGTTCAGCCCGCCGCGAATGAGGTGCAGGTGCGAGTCGTTCAGGCCGGGGATGGCGGTGTGGCCTTTTAAGTCGACCACTAAGGTGGCGTCGCAGTGGTGCTGCATCACCTCGGCGACGGTACCCACTTCCAGAAATTTTCCGTCGCGCACGGCAACGGCTTCCGCGACAGGATTTTCGCGATCGACGGTGTGAAACTGGCCGTTAACCAGAATGAGATCGGCTTTACCGAGGGTAACCATAACTGCTCCTGACTGAGAGGGGGAATGGTCAGGATTATGGGAACCGGTTTCGGCAAAGATCCAGTTATACAATAGGATAGGTATACCAAAGTATAACTATACCTAAGGTTAACTATACGAAGAGATAATTACGCGCGGCGACGGAAAACCGCAGGATGAGGGTGACTTTATCGTCGTGGCACTCACGGCGATTTCTACCCTTAACCACTGGAAAATGCTATGACCTCTTCAAAGCTCGAAGTGTTAACCCCTGCGAACTGTCAGATCATCTTTATCGATCACCAGCCACAGATGGCGTTTGGCGTGCAGTCTATTGACCGCCAGGTGCTGAAAAACAACACCGTGGCGCTGGCGAAAGCGGCCAAAGTGTTCAACATCCCGACCATCATCACCACCGTTGAGACCGAAAGCTTCTCCGGTAACACCTATCCGGAGCTGCTGGACGTCTTCCCGGGCCAGGACATCCTGGAGCGTACCTCCATGAACTCCTGGGACGACCAGAAGGTACGTGACGCGCTGAAGGCCAACGGCAAGAAGAAGGTGGTGGTTGCCGGCCTGTGGACCGAAGTGTGCAACAACAGCTTTGCCCTGTGCGCGATGCTGGAAGGCGACTACGAAATTTATATGGTGGCGGACGCGTCCGGCGGCACCTCCAAAGAAGCCCACGACTTCGCGATGCAGCGCATGATCCAGGCGGGCGTGATCCCGGTGACCTGGCAGCAGGTGATGCTGGAGTGGCAGCGCGACTGGGCGCGTAAAGAGACCTACACCGCGGTGATGGATATCGTACGCGAGCACTCCGGCGCGTACGGCATGGGCGTGGATTACGCTTACACCATGGTGCACAAAGCGCCGTCTCGCCAGAAGAGCGAGCACCGCACCTTAGCGCCTGTTCCGGCTCGCTAAGTTCCGCTGGCGGGCTGGTCCCTCATCCGGCTCGCCGCTGCCTCTTTCTCTGGAGTTCACAATGAGTACTGGGCTGATATCCCTTGCGGCAGGCGTGTTGATTGGCCTGATGTATGCCGTGCTGAAGGTGCGCTCCCCCGCGCCGCCCGCGCTGGCGCTGATTGGCCTGCTGGGGATGCTGGCGGGTGAACAGGCGACGCGCCATCTGTTATCCCGCGACGGCGCGCCGCCGCTTCAGGTGACGGTTCCGCAGGCCAAATCGCAGACGGGAGCGACCTCATGAAAGCATGGATAATTTCTCTGGTGTGCGGCGTGGGTGCTGGGGTAATTTACGCTCTGCTCGACGTCCATTCCCCGGCGCCGCCGGTTGTCGCCCTGCTTGGCCTGTTTGGCATGCTGGTGGGCGAACAGCTCATCCCGGTGGGACGGCGTTTACTGAGTCGCGAACCGCTTACCCTCGCCTGGTTTCGTCACGAATGCGTACCGAAAATCAGCGGCACGGCGCCTCCTGCGCCCGCGAAGGACGATCGCGACGTTTAATGATTTGTTTGAGGAAAGACAGCATGACGCTGCCGTGGCGCATTGCCATCATTGATGACGAACGTTCCGTCCGCAGCGGGCTGAGTAATCTCCTGGAGTCGGAAGGCTATGCCGCCGACACGTTTGATTCGGCAGAGGTATTTCTGAGCCATCCGCTCGCCCTGTCCGGCGCGGCGGTGGTGATCGCCGATATCAAGCTGCGGGGCATGAGCGGCCTGGAGCTGTTTGAAAAGCTACGGCTGCTGGCCGTTCCCCCGCCGCCGGTGATCTTTATCTCCGGTCATGCTGATGAAAATATGCAGCGGTACGCTCTCAGCCTGGGCGCCGCTGCATTTTTGCGTAAACCCATTAACATCGATATTCTGCTGGATCATATACAGCGGGAGCTGGCCCGCCGACGATAAGGATCGCGGATGAACGAACACGAGCAGCCTGCATTCTGGCCCGCCCAGGGGAATCTTCACCAGGGGCGGGTTTTTGTCCTTAAAGAGGATGTGATTTTTACCGTGCTGGCGCAGGAGGGCGGTATCTCCTGGATGAACGCGCGCCATCCCCATTCCGGCGGCTCGTTCATCATTGCCACCGCGGTGAGCGACGAAGAAGAGGAGCGGGCGACACGGCTGCTCAAAAACGAGTTTGCCCTGCGCGACGTGCTGCAGGACAGCTGGGCCATCCGCGCCGTCGCATCCACCCAGTACCGGGGGCGTTTCGCGCTGGTGTATGCGCCGTTTTCGTTTGAACTGCTGGCGCGGCGCGCGGGCAGGGCGATCTCGGGGATCTCGCGCTTTATCGAACTGGCGATCCAGATCTGCGCTCCCCTGCGCCAGATGCACCTGCAAAACCTGATCCACGGCGATATCAAGCCCGGCTCGATATTTGTTCATCACGATGGCGCCTGCCGTCTGGGCAGCTTTGGCCTCTCCTGCAGCCTCTCCGGCGCCTTTTCCCAGACCCGGCTTGCCGTTTCAGGCGGTACGCCCGCCTACATGTCGCCGGAGCACACCACCCGCACCCGGCGCCCCGTTGACGGCCGCAGCGATCTCTACAGCCTCGGCATGGTGCTGTATGAACTCCTGACCGGACGCCTGCCGTTTGAGTTGGGGGAGGACGATCAGACCAACTGGGCGCACTGCCATATTGCCTCGGAGCCGCTGGCCCCGGACGTGATTCGCCCGGACGTGCCGGGAATGCTGTCCACCATTATCCTGAAGCTACTGGAAAAGCACCCCGATAACCGCTACCAGACGGTCGACGGGCTGATTGCCGACCTCCGCCGCTGCCAGGCGACGCTGACCTGCGAGGGCGAGATCGTCGCCTTTACCCCCGGCCAGCAGGACCGCACCCCGGCGATCCATCTGGCGGACTCGCTGTTCGCGACGCATCCGCAGGCGAATGACGTCATTGCCGCGTTTGAGCGGGTGGGGCAGAGCCTGGTGCCGGAGCTGGTAACGATCGGCGGGCCGTCGGGGATCGGCAAATCGTCGATCATCGCGACGGCGCTCAAAACGCTGCAGCAGCGTAAGGTGCTGCTGGCGGTGGGGAAAGTCGATCAGTTTTCGCCCTCCCTGCCCTACGGCGTATTAAGCTCCGCGTTCCGCACCCTGACGCTGCACCTGCTGGGGCTGCCCGCAGACGAGGTGGCGAAGTGGAAAATCCGCCTCTCCCGCGCCCTTGAGGGGTACGAAGCGCTGGCCGTCAGCCTGGTGCCCGAGCTGGGGCTGCTGCTGGAGACCAAGCCGCGCTTCTCGGCGGATACGTTTTCCATTGATGCCCGGGCGCGCTTCAGCCATATGGTGCTGGCCCTGGTCAAAACCTTTGCCACTCAGGGCTGCCCGCTGGTGCTGGTGCTTGACGATCTTCAGTGGAGCGACGCCGCCAGCCTGCATACGCTGAAACATCTGCTGGTGACCTGCGGCGCTATCCCGCTGCTGCTGGTAGTCGCCCACCGCGATATCGGTTCGTTGTCCGAACCGACACTGCAACAGCAGCTGGCGAGCCTGCCGGAGGCAGCGCAAAACGCGACTGAAATTGTCCCGCAGGCGCTGTCCGTGAAGGCGGTGGCGCGCTGGCTGGCGACGATATTTCGCACCCGCAGCGCGGCGACGACCGACCTCGCCACGCTGATCCATGAAAAAACCGGGGGCAACCCGCTCTTTGTGCACGAGTTTTTCCGCCGCATCGTGGATGACGGGCTGGTGGTGCACAACAAATATCAGGATAAGTGGCACTACGATCTGCAGGCGATCCGCGCCCGACACTACACCGAGAACGTCGTGACTCTGGTGCTGGAGCAGCTTGAAGAGCTGCCCGACGAGACGCGCCGTCTGCTGGGCAGCCTCGCCTGCCTCGGCGGCACGGGCGAGATGGAGATGATATGCCGCGTGGTCGGCATGTCGATGGCGGAAATGCGCTATGCGCTGCACCCGGCGGTGATGGCCCAGCTCATCGTGCTGACGGAAAAAGAGTACGCCTTCACCCATGACAGGGTGCAGGAGGCCGCCTTTGCGCTGCTGGATCAGCATGAGAAAAGCCATCTTCACCTGACCACAGCCAGCCTGCTGGCCGACGCCGCGCGTCAGGCGGCGGGGAACGAACTGCTGTTCCGCGCCGTTCACCATGTCACGGCCGCGCTGGACAGCATTCAGCCCGCGCCGCAGCGGCAGATGTTCCGCGAGCTGAGCCTGCTGGCCGCGCGGCGGGCGAAGCGCACGGGGGATTATCTTTCGGCGCTCGGCTATATCCAGACCGCCAGAGCGCTGGGCAACGCCGGGGCGGTGTCAGACTTCATGCTCGATATCGAAGAGGCGGGCTGCGAGTTTGCGCTGGGCCATCTGGAGCGGACCCGCGAGCTGTGTGACGCCATTCTCGGCTGCCCCGGCGGGCTGACCGAAAAGGCGCTGGCGGCCAACCTGCTGGTGGAAGTCTACACTCGCCAGTCGGACAGCCGTCTGGCGCTGGAGGCGGCGCTCTGCTGGCTGGGGATTTTTGGTATTCAGATTGGCCGTTATCCGGAAGATGCCGACTGTGACGAGGCCTGGGCGCTCTTTTGCAACCGCACGGGCGACGCGCCGCAAAATCTTTTTGCCCAGCTCTCGCGGATGGATAACCCGGAAACCGAAGCGGTGATGAACCTGCTCTACAGCGCCAGCATTTGCGCCGGCTTCATCTGCCCGCGTCTGCACTTTTTGCTGCTCTGCCGCATGATGCACCTGACGCTCGACCACGGCATCACCGGCGCCTCCACCACGGCGATGGCCTGGTTTGGCGTGCTGATTGGCCACCGCTACGCCGAGTATCGCCTCGGGTTCCAGTACGGCACCCTGGCCCGCGAGATGGTGAACCGCCACGGCTACGACGCGTTCGAAGCCAAAACCCTGCTGCCCCTCGACCAGCTCAGCGTCTGGACCCAGCCTTTATCGTTTACCATCGAGTGCGCAAAGGCCTGCTTCACCGCCGCAGTGACCCACGGGGATATGACGGTAGCCTGCTTTGCGGCCTGCCATCAGGTCATTAACTTCCTCTCGCGGGGCGATCACCTGGACGGGGTGTTGACCAGCATCGATCGCGGCCTGGCGTTTGTGCGTAAAACCCACTTCCAGGACGTTGAGACCATCTTGATGCTCCAGCGCACCTTCGTGGAGTTTTTGCGCACGCCGGTCATCGGCACCTGGACCGCGTCGCAGGCGCTGCCCGAGACGCTGCTTCCCGCGTCGCCGGAGCAGGCCCCGGAGCAGACCTCGACCATGCTGTTCTGGTACTGGCTCTACCGCGGCATGGCACACTTTACCTGCGGCGAGTATGCCGACGCGCAGGCGGATCTCGAGATGGCGGGCTGGTACGCGTGGTCTGCGCCGGGGCACATTCATCTGCTGGATTACCATCTCTACAGCGCGCTGGCGCTCTCCCGTCAGCTGACGCCGGAGACGTTTTCGGCGAATCACCGCCGCAGCATCCACGCTCACTACGACAAAATCGCCCTCTGGGCGCGCGTTAATCCCGGCACGTTCGCGGATAAAGAGGCGCTGATCTACGCCGAAATCGTCCGTCTGGACGGGATGAACAGCATTGCGCTTGAGCAGTATGAGAAGGCGGTCCGGCTCTCCCGCGAGGGCGGGTTTAACCCGATCAACGCCCTGGCCCACGAGCTGGCGGGCCGCTTCGCGCTGGCCTGCGGCTACCCGACCGCGTCGGACGCCCACTTCCGCGGCTCGATTGCCGCCTGGGGCCGCGCGGGCGCGCAGGCTAAGGTGCGCCAGCTGGAGCAGGATTTCCCGCACCTGCTGGCCTCCGGGCAGGCCAGCGCCTACGACACGGTGGCGTTCGCCCAGAATGAAACGATCCGCGATCTGCAGAGTGTGATCAAAGCTTCCCGCGCGCTGTCGGAAGAGATCAATCTTGAGCGCCTGATTGAAAACCTGATGACGATCCTGCTCGAACGCGCCGGGGCGCAGCGCGGTCTGCTGCTGCGCGTGAGCGATAACCTGATCCCGGAGATCGAGGCCAGCGCCTGGACCAGCACCGACGGCGTGCGGGTGCGGATCCTGAAAGATGTGCCGACGGCGACCGACATGCCGCTGTCGGTGCTGGCAGCGGTGATCCGCACCGGGCAGGAGATCCGCACCGGTAAGCCGGAGGAGTTTCATCCCTTCAGCCAGGATCCCTATCTGGTGACCTCGGGGGCAGCGGTCATGTGCGTTCCGATGTTCAAACAGGCGCGGCTGGTGGGCGTGCTCTACCTGGAAAACCGCCTGATGCCGGAGGTCTTTACCGCCGAGCACTCGCGCGTGGTGAGCCTCTTGGGCGCGCAGGCCGCGGTCTCCCTGGAGACGGCGCGGCTCTATGCCGAGCTGCTTGCGGAGAACATCCAGCGCCGCCGGGTGGAGAAAGAGCTGCGCGCCAGCCAGACCTCGCTGATGCTGGGCGAGCAGATCAGCCACACCGGCAGCTGGCGTTGGGAGCTGGAGCAGGATCTGATGTTTGTCTCGGAAGAGTACGCCCGCATTCTCGGCCTGCCCGAGCAGCAAAAGATGATCTCCATGGCGGAGTTTTTGACCTTCGTTCACGAGGACGATTACGCCCGCATCAGCGCCATCGTCACCCAGAGCGTGCGCGATGGGCTCTCCATGCGCGCGGAGTTTCGCGTTAAGCGTCCCGACGGCTCTACGCGCTACATCCTCGGCATTGGCGATCCGGTGGGCGTGGGCAGCGAGGTGAACGAGTACTACGGCATCATCACCGATATCACCAGCCAGCGCGCCGCGGAGGATGCCATGCGGGTCGCGCAGGCGGATCTGGCGCGCGTTTCCCGGGCCACCACCGTCGGACAGCTGACCTCCTCCATCGCCCACGAGATCAACCAGCCGCTGATGTCCATCGTCTCGAACGCCGGGGCGAGCCTGCGCTGGCTCAGCCGCGAGCCCGCCCGGCTGGATAAAGTACGTGAAGGGCTGGAGGAGATCGCCGCGGAAGGCGCGCGGGCGGGGGAGATCATTCGCAGCATCCAGTCCCTGACGCGCAAGCAGGATCCCACCTTCTCGCGCATCGACATGCACTACCTGATCCGCCATATCCTCACGCTCTCCCGCAGCGAGCTGGAGCAGCGACACATTAGCGTTGATTATCTGTTAAAGGCGCAGGACAGCTTTATCACCGGCGACAGCGTGCAGATCCAGCAGGTGCTGCTGAATCTGGTGATGAACGCGGTGGAGGCGATGGCCGAGGTGAAGGATCGCGCCAGCACCATTACCCTCAGCACCGGCAACGCGGACGGAAAAGTGATCGTCGAGATCGCTGACACCGGCAGCGGCATTGAGCCCGAGCGGCTGGAGCAGATTTTTGACTCGTTCTACTCCACCAAGCCGCAAGGGATGGGGATGGGGCTGACCATCAGCGCCAGCATCATCGAGCGCCACTGCGGGAAGCTGAGCGCGCGCCGCCGGGAGCCGCACGGCACGGTGTTTACCTTTGCGCTGCCGCTGGCGGCGCAGGAAGGGTAAACGTTACTCCGCGGGCTGGCTTTTGGTCAGGCGCTCAACGGCCCTGACCAGTTCCGCCACGGAGCGTACCTGCATTTTTTCCATCACGCGGCGGCGGTGCACCTTCACCGTGATCTCGCTGACGCCCAGCTCGGCGGCAATCTGCTTGTTGAGCTTGCCGGTGATGGCAAGCTCAAGCACCTCGTGCTCGCGCGGCGTGAGGGACAGATGGCGCTGCTTCAGGGCGTAGTGCTCTTTATTGCGCGCGGCGTTGTGTTCCGCCAGCTGAAGCGCGGATTCAATGGCGTCGATAAGCGCAGTGGATTCGACGGGCTTGGTGAGAAATTCGTACGCGCCGCCTTTAATGGCGCGCACCGACATCGGAATAGTGCCGTGGCCGGTGAGAAAAATAATCGGGATCTCGCGCCCGCTGTCCTTGAGCGCGTCAGCCACCTCAAAGCCCGAGATGGCGGGCATTTGCATGTCGAGGATCACGCACGACGGCAGATCCTCAAAGCGATGCTGAAGAAACGCTTCTGCCGATGAAAAGCCGACGGCGTTCAGGCCCGCTGATTCCAGCAGCCCGATTACGGACTGCCTGACTGCGTCATCGTCATCAACCACATACACAATGTGTTCCATTCACCGCCCCGGTGCTGATTTAAATGTCGAGGATGCAAACCGTCCCGGTGGGTACGTAAGGGACTGTTTATGCTGCCTTTCATCTTAACACATTAACTATCATTATCATTTAACAATATGATAACCATATGAAGTATAGCGAGCCGGGGCAGGGGCGGTGAAGGAGCGAAACGCTGTTTTTATGCACCGACAAGCTCAATGCGGTTGCCGTCCGGGTCCGCGATCACCGCTTCATAAAAGCCGTCTCCGGTCATGCGCGGGGCGCTGAGCAGCGTGCCGTTTGCCTGCGCCTGCGCTGCCATGCGGTCCACCTGCGCTTTGCTGCCGACGTTGATGGCGATATGCGCCCAGCCGATAAACTCCGGGTGCGCGGGGGCGTCCGGCAGGTCCGGCAGCGTCATCAGCTCGATGGTCGGCCCGTCATCCAGGGTAATAAAGTGTGATTCGAAACCGGGGCGATTTTTACTGACGTAGCGTTCGTTGCTGCGGCCATTAAAAACCGTTTCCCAGAACTGAACCTGTGCGTTCAGGCTGCGGGTCCAGAGTGCGACATGTGCAATATTCATAGTTACCCTCGTTGTTTGTGTTGCGCGGTTATGCAACATTATGCGCATTGATACTCGATTAGACTTTTCAAAGGACTTTAAATGCTCGATTGTGCAGCTTTTCCTGAACAGCGACAAGAGCGGATCCGACAGATCCTTCAGGAGAGCGGAAGGGTGGTCTGTACCGAGCTGGCGAGCCAGATGAACGTGTCCGAGCACACTATTCGCCGTGATTTACATGAACTTAGCAAAGAGGGCTATTGTAAAAAGGTCTACGGCGGCGCGGTGCTTCAGCTTCCGGATGCGGGCAGTTTTTTCAGCCGTGAGCAGAAAATAAGTGCAGAAAAGCACACAATCGCGCAGAAAGCAGCAACGCTGGTTCAGACAGGTGGGTGCATTTTTATCGACGCAGGGACAACAAACCTGGCGCTGGCAAAAGCCCTTCCGGCGGATCTTAACGTCACGGTGGTGACCAATTCTCCGGCGATTGCTGCAGAGCTGCTGCTTCATCCTCTGTGCGAGGTGATTGTCACCGGCGGGCAGGTCCAGCGAGCGTCCGGCGGAACGGTTGGCGCCACGGCGGCGAGCCAGATTCAGGACATTATCTTCGATCAGGCCTTTATCGGCGGTTGTGCGATGGATCCTGAGGCGGGGCTTACGGGGTTTGATTTTGCCGACTGCGAGTTTAAAAAAGCCGTGATTGCCCGGAGCACCCAGACCATTGTGGCCCTGACCGCAGACAAGCTTCCTGGCGTCGCGCGCTTTGTGGTAGCGAAGTGCCGCGACATTGACGTGCTGGTGGTGGAAGAGGGGATGGAGCAGGGCGTTTTTGACGCGCTGGCGGCGCAGGGTGTTCGCATTGTGTGCGCCTGAGGACTTTCACGGGTAAAACAGGCTACACTCTGGTTTTGAGCGCTAAATGCTGAGGACGTAACAATGCACTACACACTGAAAGAAAGCGACAAGGATAAAGCGGAAGGGTCAAGCGGCGCGGGCGCTCTGCAGCAAAAACTGCTGGAGTCCCGTTCGATTGTTATCTCCGGTGAGATCAACCAGGAGCTGGCGCAGAAAGTGATCACCCAGATGATCCTGCTGCAAAGTGTCAGCAACGATCCAATCAAGCTGTACATCAACAGCCAGGGCGGCCACGTGGAAGCGGGCGATACCATCCACGACTTCATCAAATTCATTCGCCCGGAAGTGCATGTCATAGGCACCGGCTGGGTGGCGAGCGCCGGGATCACCATCTTCCTTGCGGCGAAAAAAGAGCACCGCTACTCGCTGCCGAATACCCGCTTTATGATCCATCAGCCGCTGGGCGGCGTGCGCGGTCAGGCAACGGATATTGAGATCGAAGCGCGCGAGATCATCCGCATGCTGGATCGCGTGAACAAGCTGATCGCCGACGCCACCGGCCAGCCGCTGGAAAAAGTGAAAAAAGACACCGACCGCAACTTCTGGATGTCTCCGGCAGAAGCGCTGGACTACGGCATCGTGGGTAAACTGATTACCCATTATGACGAGCTGAACCTGGATTAAGTTTTCGCGGCGTGTAGGTCGGGTGATACCCGACCTACACGCCCTCGTTTGACCCATGACAAGTTCCCCCTCTGCCTTCTTGCCTATAATCGCGCCTGTTTCCCCTCTCACTGGTGCTACCCATGGCGTATCAACTGAACCTGAACTGGCCGGAATTTCTTGAGAAATACTGGCAAAAACAACCCGTAGTGCTGAAAAATGCCTTCCCAAATTTTGTCGACCCGATTACCCCGGACGAGCTGGCTGGCCTGGCGATGGAGCCGGAAGTCGATAGTCGCCTGGTGAGCCATTTCAACGGCAAGTGGCAGGCCAGCAATGGTCCGTTTGAGCACTTTGACGATCTGGGCGAAACCGGCTGGTCGCTGCTGGCGCAGGCGGTGAACCACTGGCATATGCCCGCGGCGGAGCTGGTGCGTCCGTTCCGCGTCCTGCCGGACTGGCGTCTGGACGATCTGATGATCTCCTTCTCCGTGCCGGGCGGCGGCGTGGGTCCGCATATCGATCAGTACGACGTGTTTATCATTCAGGGGATGGGCAGCCGCCGCTGGCGCGTGGGCGACAAGCTGCCGATGCGTCAGTTCTGCCCGCATCCGGCGCTGCTGCATGTCGATCCGTTTGAGCCGATTATTGACGAAGATCTGGCCCCGGGCGATATCCTCTACATCCCGCCTGGATTCCCGCACGACGGCTTTACCCATGAGACGGCGCTCAACTACTCCGTTGGCTTCCGCGGGCCGAACGGTCGCGATCTGATCAGCAGCTTCGCCGATTACGCACTGGAAAACGATCTGGGCGGCGAGCACTACAGCGATCCGGATCTGACCTGTCGCGAACATCCGGGCCGCGTGGAGCAGTACGAGCTCGATCGCATTCGTCAGATGATGATCGACATGATCGGCAAGCCGGATGATTTCACAAAATGGTTCGGCAGCTTTGTCTCCACGCCGCGCCACGAGCTGGACATTGCTGCCGCCGAGCCGCCGTACGCGCCGGAAGAGGTGCTGGACGCGCTGCAGGGCGGCGAAACGCTGTCTCGCCTGAGCGGCCTGCGCGTGCTGAACGTCAACGGCAGCTTCTTCATCAACAGCGAGCAGCTGGATACGGTGGACGCGAAGGCGGCGGATGCGCTGTGCCGTTACACCGAACTCGGGCAGGCCGAGCTGGGCGATGCGCTGAATAACCCGGCGTTTGTCGAAGAGCTCACCGGGCTGATTAACCAGGGGTACTGGTACTTCGACGAGTAGTACGGCACGGTTTTCTCCCTCTCCCTGTGGGCTGAGGAATCCCCAGTAATGATTAAACAGAAGCAATAACGTTGTTTCAGAAAGATTGAAGACTTACAGCGACGCCCTGGTCCGGCTGTAAATCGCTGAGGCGTTTGCCTTCCGGCCGGGGCGAGGCGCAGGGATGCGCCGAGAGGGCGGGCTTTACAGGGATGTTACCTCCGCCCGTACCCGATAAGCCGGAAGGAATAAGCCGAGGGCACCGCGAAGCGGCGATTTACCGCCGGGAGCCCGGGTCGCCAGGGTGGTGGCGACTGAGCCACCCTGGCACGTTCACCGGTCATGTCGTTACAGAGTAGCAAGGAACATAAAGTGAACGGAATGACCACCAAAGCTGTATGTTCCCCCTCACCCCAGCCCTCTCCCTCAAGGGAGAGGGGGTCGTCCGTGCTGGCATTATTTTGTGGGGATCCCTCTCCCTGTGGGAGAGGGCCGGGGTGAGGGCACCAGGCCGCACTAGCCCTCCTCCATCGCAATCACAATCGCCTCGCCCATCTTCTTCAATGCCTCGCGATTTTTCTCCGTCGGCGGCAGCGCCACGTTGATCCGCAGACAGTTGCGGTACTTCCCGGAGGCGGAAAACAGCGACCCGGCCGCGGCCTGGATCTTCAGCCGACACAGCTGCTTGCTGACGCACACCATGTCGACCTTCTCCGGCAGCTCAATCCACAGCAGGAAGCTACCCTGCGGGCGCGTGACGCAAATCTCTGCCGGAAAATACTGCCGCACCCAGCAGGTGTAGGTTTCCATATTCTGCTGATAAATCTGGCGCATACGGCGCACGTGGCGATGGTAATGCCCGTCGCGAATAAACGCCGCCACCGCCATCTGGGTGCCCGGCACGTTAAACCCGCCCGCGGCGTATTTCATGTGCATCACCCGGTCGTAATAGCGCCCCGGCACAATCCAGCCGACGCGCAGGCCCGGCGCCACGGTTTTGGTAAACGAGCTGCAGAGGATCACGCGGCCGTCGATATCCATCGAATGAATAGTGCGAGGGCGCGGGTACTCCGCCGCCAGCTCGCCGTAAATGTCATCCTCCACAATCACGATATCGTGCCGCTGGGCGAGGGCTAACACCTGCTTTTTCCGCGCTTCGGGCATGATAAAGCCGAGCGGGTTATTGCAGTTGGGCACCAGGATCACCGCCTTGATCGGCCACTGCTCCAGCGCCAGCTCGAGCGCCTCGATGCTGATCCCGGTCTCGGGATCGGTAGGAATTTCAATCGCCTTGATGTCAAACCCGCGCAGCATCTGCATGGTGCCGTGGAAAGACGGCGATTCTACCGCCACGATGTCCCCCGGTTTACATACCGAGAGCAGGGCGATCGACAGCGCGCCGTGGCAGCCGTTGGTGATGACAATCTCGTTCGCCGCCACGGTAGAGCCGCTGTCCAGCATCAGGCGGGCGATCTGCTCGCGCAGCTCCAGGCGCCCGTCGAGCACGTCATAGCTCAGCATCTCGCTCGGGTTATGCTGCGCGATGCGGCTCATCTCGCGCCACAGGGGCTTCAGGCTCGGCTGATTCACGTCCGGCGAGCCGCCGCCGAAGGAGATCATCTCTTTGTCGGCGCGGGCGTCCAGCAGCATCATCACCTCGTCCCACTGGGTGACGTCCACCGGGCGCTGAACCGGGCGGGTCATGGCCGGGACAGGCGGCTGGGCCTTGCGCTGCGAGACAAAATAGCCGGAGCGCGGCTGGGGTGTGATGAGCTGGAGGTTTTCGAGGATCTGGTAGGCCTGCTGTATGGTGCTGATGCTCACGCCGTGCTCCTGGCTCAGCGCGCGCACCGACGGCAGACGTTCGCCGCTGCGGTACAGCCCTTGTTCAATGCGTTCTGCCAGAAGGTTGGCCAGATGTTGATAGCGCGTCATGCTGTATCCTTTGTTTTCACCATACAGATTATAAAACCAGTACAGATTGCCGTAAAAATTGGCATGCAGATACTGTTTTAGCGGATCTGTATGTTAAAAAAAAGTTGTTTTTGAGTCTGTATTGCACGGGCCGATTTCCAGGATGATAACCCTACTGGCACAGCGAGGAGAGCATCATGGAATTCTACGAAAACCGTTCAAAACGTCCGTTTATTGTGTTTGTCTGGATCGGCAAAACGATCTGCAGCTGGTATCGCATCAACCGCACCCGCCGCATCCTGAGCCAGATGAGCGACGAGCAGCTCAAGGACGTTGGGTTATCCCGCAATGATATTTAAACCGCAGGCCGGGTAAGGCGTAGCCGCCACCCGGCGACGTTCAGCTCAACAGCGCAAGCGTCTGCCGCTTCGGCCTTTCCAGCAAATCCAGCGCCTCCTGATACGACCGCACGTTGTTATAGCCCATCACCAGCCCGTAGCGTTTGCCCGACCCGCGATACCACTCCGAAAGCGCGTTCACCTGCAGCTGCTGTTCCTGCCAGCAGCGCGCCACTTCCCGGTCACAGCTTCCTTTGGTCAGGAACGCCACAACATGCATTCCGCCGTCGTTTTGCTCGGTGAAAAACAGATCGCCATACACCTCGCGCAGGGCGGCAATCATCCAGTCGCGGCGGGTCTGATACAGCGCGCGCATCTTTTTCAAATGACGGAAAAAATGCCCTTCGTTGAGAAACGCGGTGAGGATCTTTTGCGTCAGCACCGGCTGGCCGCTTGTGGTAATGTCCGCGCAGTCGGTAAAAGCCCCGACGGTGCTGGCGGGCATCACCACGTAGCCCATGCGCAGCGACGGCATGATGGTTTTACTGAAGGTGCCCATAAAAATCACCCGGTCATGCCGGTCGAGGCTTTTCAGCGACGGCAGCACCTTGCGGGTGTAGTGAAACTCTCCGTCATAATCATCTTCGATAATCCACGCTTCGTTCTGGCTGGCCCAGTCGAGCAACTGCTGCTTGCGCGGCAGCGAGAGCGTCACCGCCAGCGGGCTCTGGTGCGACGGGGTGACGATGGCAAAACGCGCGTCGCGATGGTGACGGAGCAGGTACTCGGTATCGATACCCGAACGATCGACCGGCACCGTGTGCAGGCGCGGCACGATCCGCTTGAGCAGTTGCTGGCCCATAAAATAGCCCGGATCCTCAAACACCACCTTGTCGCTACGGCTGGCGAGGGTGTCGAGGATCAGCCGCAGGCTGCCGCTGTAGCCGCTGGTGATCAGCACCTGTTCGGCGCTGCAGGACAGCCCACGTGAAATGTTGAGATAGCTGGCGATGGCCTGGCGCAGCGGATACCAGCCCAGCACCGGCGGGTTGAGCATCTCTTCCTGACGCATGGCGCGCGTCGCCTGGCCCGCCAGCAGCAGCCATTTTTTATACGGGAAGCTGTCGAGGGCGGGGATGCCGGGGCGCAGAAACCCCGCCCGCTCTCGCTGGCTGATGAGCGATGCCGGAAGCGCTCCGGTGGGCTGTTCCGCAGGTGCAGGCTTATCTGGCAGCAGTAAATCGGGGTTAACCCGCGTGCCGCGCGCGCCCTGGCTCACCAGATACCCTTCACCCGTCAGAATGGCATACGCCGTTTCGACGGTTTTACGCGCCACCTTCAACTCTTCCGCCAGCACGCGGATGGCAGGCACCTTATCGCCCGGCTTCAGCACCCCGCGCGTGATGTTGTCGCGATAGCGGGTATAAATCTCGTGATAGCCCGGCTTCATGTCCTACCTCATTTCACGCTTTTTGTATCTTTTTACTATGTCATGAACGGCGTAGATTTGCCTCATCGCATGACACATGCCGCACAAAAAGAGGAAAGACAATGAGCACTCGCGTTAACCACCATAAAGTTACACCTGCCCTCGCCAACGCGCTGTCTGCCCTGAGCATGGAGGTGGCAAAAACCTCCATCGACCCGGCGCTGAAGCATCTGATCGACATTCGCGTATCGCAGCTGAACGGCTGTACCTTCTGCCTGGATATGCACTCGAAAGAGGCCAAAATTGCCGGCGAGCGCGAGCTGCGCCTGTACCATCTGGCGGCCTGGCGCGAGTCCCCGCTGTTCAGCGCCCGGGAGAAAGCCGCGCTGGCCTTCACCGAAGCGCTGACCCAGATTGGCGTTCACGGCGTGAGCGACGCGCTGTACCGCAGCGTGGCGGAGCACTTCTCGGACGTGGAGATTTCAGAGCTGAACTTCGCCATCGTGGCGATCAACGCCTGGAACCGTCTGGGGATCACCTCCCGCATGGCGCCGGGCTCGCTGGACGCGGCTTACGGGCTGAATAAGGCTAACCTGGAATAGTTCCGCGCTCGCGGATCATCGCCACCAGCGCCCGTAATCCCGGCGGGACGTGGCGATGGCCGGGGTAATAGAGGCGCAGCCCGGCAAAGGGCTGCGCCCAGTCGTTTAAAACGCTCACCAGCTCTCCATTCTCAAGTTCTTCCCGGATATACAGTTCCGGCAAAAATCCTACCCCTAATCCCGCCTTTACGGCGCGGATCGAGGCAAAAAGATCGGATGTCGCAAAGCGCGGCGGTACGGCAAGGGCGTACGTTTCCCCCCGACGCGCCAGCTCCCAGCGGTAGATCCCGCCGTGGGCCATGCGCATGCCGATCCCCTGATGTGAAAGCAGATCGTCCGGCGTCTGCGGAATGCCGTGACGGGCAAAATAGTCCGGCGTGGCGGTGACCAGCTGGCGGATCTCCCCGGTCAGCGGCACGGCGATCATATCCTGCGGCACGGACTCTTCGAGGCGGATCCCCGCGTCATAGCCTTCCGCGACGATGTCGATCATCCTCGCTTCGCTCACCGTTTCCACGCGCATCTTCGGATAGCGGATCATAAAGTCGATCAGCAGTTGGTCCAGAAACAGGGTGCCGATATGGTTCGGCACGTTCAGACGCAGCGTGCCGGCGGGTTCCCCGGTGTCGCTGTGGATCTCCTCGCCGGCGAGACGGATCTCCTGCAGGGCCGGGCCGATACGCGCCACGTATCGCTGTCCGGCGTCGGTGAGCGCCACGCTGCGGGTGGTGCGGTTAAAGAGGCGGGTATCAAGGCGGCTCTCCAGCCCGGCGATGGCGTTGCTTACCGCCGTGGCGGACATGCCCAGCTCCTGCGCCACGCCGCGAAAGCTGCCGCGCCGCACCACCGCCATGACCACTTCCAGCTCTGTCAGACCTGAACGATGCATAGATTATCCTGAAAATCGAAACAACCCTTGCAGCATAGCGTGGATTATCGCAACGGAGAAGCCGTGCCAGACTGTGCTCACACAGCCTGAGGAGGTTTATATGCACACCATCGAACAGATCTTTATTAACGGCGAATTTGTTACCCCGCACGGCACCGAGTGGTTTGATTTGTACAACCCGGCGACGGCGCAGGTTATAGGGCAGGTACGTCTGGCGGATGAGGTTGACGCAGAGCGCGCCGTTGCGGCGGCGAAAGCGGCGTTTCCGGCGTGGTCGAAGACCACAAAGCAGGAACGCATCGCGGTGCTGAAGCGCATGCACGCCGCCGTGGCCGCTCGCCACGACGATCTGCTCGACGCGATCGTTGAAGAGTACGGCGCGCCCGCCTCGCGCTCGGCGTGGATGGCCAGCTATCCGGCGGAGGTGATTGCTCAGGCCATCGAGGCGCTGGAGGCGTTTGAGTTCGTCACCTCCGCAGGCGCGGCAACGGTGCAGATGACGCCGCTTGGGGTGGCCGGGCTTATCACACCCTGGAACAGCGACGCCGGGTTTATCTGCGGCAAGCTGGCGGCCGCGCTGGCGGCGGGCTGCACGGCGGTCATCAAGCCGAGCGAAATGAGCGCCCTGCAAACGCAGATTGTCACCGAAGCGCTGCGCGACGCCGCACTGCCGCCGGGCGTGTTTAACATCGTCACCGGACGCGGCGAGACGGTAGGTGAGACCATCAGCCGCCATCCGGACGTGGCAAAAATCTCGTTTACCGGCTCCACGAATACCGGCAAAGCGATCCTGCGCAATGCGGCGGAGAGCTTTAAGCGCGTAACGCTGGAGTTAGGCGGTAAATCGCCGACCATCCTGCTGGATGATGTGGATCTGGCGCAGGCGATCCCGCTGGTGATTCAGGCCGGGTTTATGAACAGCGGGCAGGCGTGCGTGGCCGGAACGCGCATTCTGGTGCCGCAGGCGCGTAAGGCGGAGATTGAAACCGCGCTGGCGCAGGCCGTGGCGGCGGTGAAATCCGGCGACCCGCGCGACAGCGCGACGGACGTCGGCCCTATGGTCAGCGAAAAGCAGTGGCTGCGGGTGCAGGGCTATATCCGTAAAGGCATCGAAGAGGGGGCGCATCTGCTGGCGGGTGGTGAAGGGAGACCGGACGGGACGCGAGACGGCTGGTTTGTGCGCCCGACGCTGTTTACCAACGTGAACAACCGGATGACGATTGCCCGTGACGAGATTTTTGGCCCGGTGCTGTGCGTCATCCCCTATCGTGACGAGGCGGAGGCTGTTGCGATTGCCAACGACACGGACTACGGCCTGAGCGCGATGGTGCTGGGCGGCGATGCGGAGCGCGCGCGCCGCGTAGCGCAGCAGATTGTCTCCGGTCGCGTGCTGGTGAACACCCTTGCCCATGAACCGAAAGCGCCGTTCGGCGGGTTTAAGTACTCCGGCGTGGGGCGCGAGATGGGCGAGTGGGGGATTAGGGCGTTTATGGAGCCGAGGTCGGTTCTGGGCTAAAACTTCGCTCTTTACCGAAGCATTGTGCTTTTCCATCCCGCATTCTCTCCTCAACATCACAGCGGAGAGACCCTCATGATCGCAGTCATTTTCGAAGCCAAAGCCGCGCCTGCCCATCAGGCGCGCTACCTGCAGCTTGCCGCAGAGCTTAAGCCTTTGCTGGCCGACATCGACGGCTTTATTGATATCGAACGGTTCCAGAGCCTGACGACCGACGGCAAAATCCTGTCCCTTTCCTGGTGGCGGGATGAAGAGGCCGTCCGCCGCTGGAAGCAGAACGTTTTCCATCAGGCGGCGCAGGCCGAAGGGCGGGAGTCGATTTTTACTTTCTACCGTATTCGGGTGGCGCAGCTGGTGCGGGAATACAGTTCCGAAACCGGAGGGCACGCGGATGTATGACGTTCACGTGATTTTCAGCGACAGGCCCGGCGAGCTGGCGCGCTTTGGAGAGCTGTTGGGGCGCAACGGCGTGGGGCTTGAGGGCGGCGGCGTATTCGGTACCGATGCCCATTTCCTGGTGGAGGACGGGGAAAAAGCCCGCCGCGTGCTGATGGAGGCCGGGTTTATCGTGCAGGCGGTGTGCAGGCCGGTTATCAGAAAACTCAAACAGGAGCGGCCCGGCGAGCTGGGTGAAATTGCGGCGGCGCTGGCGGCACGCGGTGTGTCTGTTCTTACCCAGTACAGCGACCATGCAAATCACCTTATTCTGCTGACGGATGATGATAAGCTGGCCGCAGAGATCACCGAACCCTGGGCGGCACATGTTAAAGACAAGCTTACCGACTGATAACAGCGTGGCGCTGGAACAGGCCATCGCGGCGGTGGCGGCGGCAATGGCCGATCCGTCGCGGGTGAAGATGCTGTGCGCGCTGATGGACGGGCGAGCATGGACCGCCACCGAACTGAGCACCGCGGCAGACGTCGCCCCGTCGACCGCCAGCGGGCATCTCGCCCGGCTGGTGGAGGGAAAGTTGATTACCTGCCTGTCTCAGGGGCGGCACCGCTACTATCGTCTGGCGGGGCACGACGTGGCGGAGTTGGTCGAACAGATGATGGGGCTCTCCTGGAGCCGCATTGCGCCGCCGGAAACCACCGCGCCGAAGGCCATGCGGGAAGCGCGAACCTGCTACGACCATCTTGCCGGAACGGTCGCGGTGCAAATCTATGATTTCATGCAGGCAGAAGGCTGGCTGGAGTCAGACGGTTCAGCGCTCACACTGCATGGCCGGGAGCAGTTTATGAAGCTTGGGATTCCGATAAATTCTCAATCCCGTCGCAAGGCCTGCTGCGCCTGTCTGGACTGGAGCGAGCGGCGGTTTCACCTTGGCGGCGAGGCGGGTGCGGCGCTGCTTATTCATCTGGAAAGCAAAGGGTGGATACAGCGGGTGCCGGGGTACAGGGAGGTAGTGGTGACGGCGACGGGGAAGGTTGCCGTCAGGAAGTATTTTAGCCGCTAAATTCCTCTGCGGGCTGAGGAATCCCCAGTAATTTCTCTACCTGAAGCGATGGATGTTGCTTCAGGAAAATGAATGGCTTTCAGCGACGCCCTGGTCCGGCTGTAAATCGCTGAGGCGTTTCCTGCAGGCCGGGGCGAGGCGCAGGGATGCGCCGAGAGGGCGGGCTTTACATGGACGTTGCCTCCGCCCGTCCCCGATAAGCCGAAAGGAATAAGCCGAGGGCACCGCGAAGCGGCGATTTACCGCCGGGAGCCCGGGTCGCCAGGGCGGCGGCGATTGAGCCGCCCTGGCACGTTCACCGATACAGGAATCAAAGAGTAGCAAGGAACATAAGGTGAACGGAATGACCACCAGAGCCGTATGTTCCCCCTCACCCCAGCCCTCTCCCTCAAGGGAGAGGGGGGCGTCCGTGCTGGCATTCTTTTGTGGGGAGCCCTCAGCCCACAGGGAGAGCGGGAACATCCTTTTCGCAATTCCTGCGCTTTTACCTCTCGTTTCTTGATACTTACCCTGATAACTATTATCTTGCCTGCGTGTGACGAGAGGTTTCCCCATGAGTGAAGAAGAACTGTTTAGCCGCAGGCCGATGGGCATGCGGATGGCGATGATCGTGCGCCAGTGGCGTGCGGTGATCGATGACGCCATTCTCGATACCGGGTTAACCCAGTCGAGCTGGACGGTGATGATGCAGCTTCATCAGCTCGGGGATAACGTTTCAATGAGTGAGCTGGCGGAGGTGCAGGGTATTGAACTGCCGCCGCTGATGCGCACCCTGACACAGCTGGAAAAACAGGGTTACCTGCTGCGCACCACATCGCCTTATGACAAGCGCATCCGGCTTCTGACGCTGACGCCTGAGGGAAAAGCCATATTAAAAAGGCTCACTCAGGTGATTGAGACCTATCAGGCGCGCGTATCGCAACACATCGCGCCGGAACATATCGAGATTTTCAGCGCTACGTTGAATCAAATCGCCTGCAATTTGCGGACAATCCGCGAAGAAGACAACAAGACCGAAAAATAATGACCCCTGAACAAAAGTTTGCCCGCTGGGTAAGGGTGAGTATTGCCTCTTTCCTGCTGATGTTTATCTATTTTGTCGTCGCGGATATCTGGATCCCGCTGACGCCGGACTCCACCGTGATGCGCGTAGTGACGCCGGTTTCTCCGCGCGTCTCCGGCTACGTGGCGGCGGTACATGTCCACAACAACAGCCAGGTGAAGAAAGGCGATCTGCTGTTTGAGCTCGACGACACGCCGTTTCGCAATAAAGTGGAAGCGGCGCAAATCGCGCTGGAGCAGGCACGCCTGTCCAACGAACAGCTGGACGCGCAGATCGCCGCCGCGCAGGCCAGCCTGAAAACCGCGGTGCTGACGGCGCGGAACGACAAAGTGACCTTTGACCGCTACCAGAAACTGAGCACGTTACAGAACGTTTCGCAGGCAGATCTGGATAAAGTTCGCACCGCCTGGCAGAGCAGCGAGCAGTCCGTCAGCTCCATTCAGGCCAACATCCGGAACCTGCGCATCCAGCGCGGCGAGCGCGAAGAGCACCGCAACGTGACGCTGCAAAAATACCGCAACGCGCTGGATGAAGCAGAGCTGAACCTCGGCTGGACAAAGGTCTACGCCCAGGCGGACGGCACGGTCAGTAACCTGCAGTTAAGCCCTGGTTTTTACGCCTCATCCGGCTCCGCCGCGCTGGCGCTGGTAAACAACCAGACCGATATCGTGGCCGATTTCCGCGAGAAGAGCCTGCGCCATACCCATCAGGGCACCGATGCCGCCGTGGTGTTTGACGCCTTCCCGGGGCAGGTGTTCCGCGCCCACGTGGCCAGCAGTGACGCGGGGATCCTCGCAGGCCAGGAGGCGGTTAACGGCCAGCTCTCCCAGCCGGAGACCTCTAACCGCTGGGTACGAGACGCCCAGCGCATGCGCATTCACGTCACGCTGGATGATTCGCTGCCGAAGCCGCTGCCAACCGGCGCGCGGGCAACCGTGCAGCTCTATAACAGCGAAGGGCCGTTTGCGCGCTTCTTCTCAGGGATGCAGATCCACCTGGTGAGCCTGTTGCACTATGTCTATTAATACGCTGGCGCGGGTGTTTACCCCGCACGGCAACATCGTCTATACGGCAAACGACTTTCGCCAGACCCTGCGCATCGTCTTTGCCGGGATGATTGCCCTGAGCATATCGAGCTTCTACAACACCAGCTATGGCGTGTTTTTCGTGGTCTACCCGATCATGCTGCTGTCGCTGGTGCCGGTGTTTAACCGCCACGTGGCGAAGCAGTTTATCTTCAGCGCATCGCTAAACTGCATCGAAATGGTGATTATCATCGGCTATCTGTCGCAATGGCCGGTTATCATGACGCTGGTGGTGTTTGCCCTGTACGTGATGCGTTTTCGCTTTATGAGCAAAGGGCCGCTGTTCCTGTTTGGCTCGATGGGCGTGGTGTGCCAGAGCGTAATGCTCAACTTTATGAGCTACCCCACCACCAACTGGCACACGCTGCTGTTTTCCAACATCGAAGCGAGCGTGATGGCGGTGTGCCTGAGCGCGCTGATGAACTACCTGCTGCCAGACGTTGAGCCCCGCAAGCCGCCGCCGCTGATTGAGAAAGACGACGCCCGCGTGCGCCACGAGTCGCTGCTCTCCGGCAGCGTCGCGACGATGATTTTCGTGGTGTTTCAGATTAGCGACTTAAGCGATTCGCTCTCTGCGCTGATGGCAGGGATTCTGATCCTGTTCCCGATGCACTATCGCGGCGCGGTGATGAGCTCCATCTGGCGCGTGGCCGGGGTGGTGCTGGGCTGCCTCTATATTCTGGTGGTGCAGCTTATCCTCTACGATCACAGCAGCCATATGCTGCTGATGATGCCGCTGATTGGCCTCGGGCTGGCGTTTGGCGCGCGTCTGCACGTGATGGAGAAAGTGGGCGCGGGCGTGGGTTTTTCCAGCATCACCACTATCGGCATTATGTTCGGGCAGAACATGCACCCGGACAGCGATCTGGTGTTCAGCGATCTCTACCGCATCACCTCCGTGACATTTTCGCTGGTGGCGACGCTGACGATGGTCTTCCTGGTGCACCTGATCCTCAACCGCTTCGAGGCAACGCGCTACGTCATCGCGCCGCCCAAAGTAGATTAATGCCCCAGCACGGCAGGCAACTGCGAGAGTAAAAACAGGATCAGGCCAATCGTCCCGCCCACCAGCGTGCCGTTGACGCGAATAAACTGCAGGTCTTTGCCGATGTTAAGCTCAATCTGGCGGGACATGTCTTTGGCGTCCCAGCTTTTGACCGTGTCGCTGATGTGGCGGGTCAGAAACGCGGCGAAATCCGGCGCAAGGCGGTGCGCGGCCTGCTCCAGATGCTCGTTCAGCGACGCCCGCAGGCTGGCGTCGTTAGACAGCGTTTCGCCAAACCACAGCCCGGCGTTGGCGATGCGTTGCTTCACGCGGGAGTCCTCGCTCTGCATATCCGCCTTCAGCCACTGGCGCAGGTCGGCCCACATCTCCCCCAGATAGCGGTTAAACGCCTCGTCGTTTTTCAGGTAGTGCTTGATGTTGTCGGCTTTGGCCGCCATCTCCGGGTCGTTTTTCAGATTGTCGATAAGCTTCAGCGTGGCGCGGTCAAACGCCTGACGGATCTGGTGCGTGCGATCGTGGCTAATATCGTCCAGCAGGGTATTCACCGCCTTTGACACCATCTCCGCGCTTTGATCGCCCAGCCACTCGGTGGGCAGCACCATCGCCTTGCGCGGGTGTTCGGTCTTCAGCCAGTGGACGATCTGGTCAGAGATAAACTCTCGCGTGCTTTCCCGCTGAATCAGGGTAATCAGGCGGTTGATGATGGCGTCCAGCAGCACCTGGTGGCGGTTGTTTTTGGTCATGCTCTCCAGCATCACGGCGCTGGTCTCGGTGAAATCCACCTTGTCGATGGCCTTATGCACCGCCCGTTTAAGCAGGCGCTGAATGCGTCCGTCATCGGTCAGTTCGAGAAAACCGCTCATCACCTGCATCAGATGCAGCCCGACGCGCTGGGCGTTGTCGGGCTTGCTGAACCAGGCGCCAATCATTTGCGCGGGTTCATAGCGGCGGATCAAAGCAACCAGCGACTGGGTATCGAGAAACTTCTCCTGCACGAACTGGCCGAGATTGTCGCCGATCCGGTCTTTATTGCGCGGAATAATTGCCGTATGACGCGAAATAAACGGAATGGGCACCCGGCGGAACAGCGCGACGACGGCAAACCAGTCCGCCAGCGCGCCGACCATCGCCGCCTCGGCAATGGCCTTCACGCCGCGCACCCAGAAGGTCTGCGGCAGGAACAGGGTGGTGATAAACGCCGCGGCGGCAACCAGCAGCAGCGACAGCGCAAGAAGCTTGGCGCGTTTGAGTTCAGCGATTTTTTCCATGGGTTAAGGATAGAGGGAAGTGAACCAAAAATGCAAAGAGGGCTTAAGGACCGTGCAAAAACTTCGTGCGTGAACGAATATTTGTTATCGAAAAAATATATGGTTTGAATTCATCCATCATTGTCTTTTCTAAATTTTCTGTGCTTATTTAAGTCCTGGTTGAATATTTTGTGATGGACATTGTTATTTTGATTTTCTTATTTTTAATAAGATGAGGGCTTTACATGGAAAGGAAGTGATTTATGACATGGGAATATAAAGTGTCAACGGGAGTATTGAGTCATAATGGCGAGTTTATCGCAAAGTGCTACAGCGGTGCGGGTGAATCGAAAGATAAACCCGAGTGTGAGCGGCAAAGGAACAAAGGCCCTATTCCACGGGGTATTTATTTTATCGCAGGGTGGAACAATCATAAAAGCGCAGAAGCACTTATTCTTGAACCTATAGCGGGCACCAATACGTTTGGGCGAGATCATTTTCAGATTCATGGGGATAAAAAAGGTCAACCGCCAGGCTCGGCATCAGCAGGTTGCATCATTATGAACGGCCAGGACAAGCGTCATATGATTTATGATTCAGGTGACACAATACTGGTGGTGCGATAATGAAATATATGATTGCGCTACTCTTCTTATGTGCTCCGATGGCTCTCTTTGCCAAAAACCACACTCCGGCGCAGATTATTCAGATGATAAACGATAAAGGTGTAAGGCGTGTTGTAGCAGCATTGTATGCTAATGATAGCGGTGAGTCGGAATGGTGGAATCATGTCATTCCAGAGATAAGTAAAGGAACTCAGGCATGGTTAGCCGTAGCGAGTGCCCTTGAACCCGGTGTAGACGCCAGTACGGCTGAAGATCTAAAGGCGGCGCTTTCAAATGCTATCCCGCATAACCCTTCGGGTGTTTTAGCAATCTTAAATGACGAAAAACCGTTGCTCACTATTGAACAAATTTGTGCTTTTGCCAATTTCCCTGAGACGGAAGCAGAGAGTAATAAGCTTTATGTCGATTCAATCAGGGAGATGTTTAAGGTTAAAAGTCCGGCGGGTAAAAGATGTCTCGCGGTTATGATCGCCACCGTTGAACACTCTGTTCCATTCGATAAGGATAATTAAATGGCCATTCCGGGATATATGTCATTAACTGACGATTCGGGTAAGATCATAAAAGGGAGTGTGAGAATTAAAGACCGTGAAAACCAGATTGAGGTTTTAGGGCTCTATCATAATGTAAGCTATAACTCTGATCTGCATAATGGCAGAGCATTGAGCAAACGCCAGCATCGCCCTTTTCTCATTGAAAAGGAAATTGATGCCTCCAGCGTTTTTCTTTATAAAGCACTCAGCACGGGCGGTACGCTCAGGAAAGCGACTGTAGACCTGTACAGGATCAATGATGCAGGCCAGGAAGAAATCTATTTCACGATAACGCTGGAAGCGGTGAAGGTCGTCACGGTTTTTTCACTGATGCATGACGTGAAAGAGACTTACCATGAAAAACAGGGCCATCTTGAGCTTGTTTTGCTTCGTTATGAAAAGATTACCTGGCATTACCGAGACGGCAACGTTATTCATTCGGATGACTGGGATTATCGGTTAGGGGCCTGATTAAGTGTCTCCGGGAGACGGAAGGTTTCCCGGAGACAGAGCGCGATGACGTTAAATTTCGCCTTTTAATCCCTCTTCCAGCTCATCAAAAAGCTGTAAATCCACATCCAGCAGCTCGACCGCGTTGCTGCGTCTAATGCCGACATTATTTTCAATAAGCAGTTCTAGCAGCCGGTCACCATCTATCAAGGTAATAGGAGCCGCACCGGGATGCAGAGCAGCTTTTTCACAGTTCCCGGCAAAACGCCCCGTGGTAATCAGTGTGCCCCGGATCGCGCTGTGATAAGGCAACGCACCTCGTAACTGGTCGATAACAGGACGGGTGATATTGCTCTGCATACGCTTAACCTGTACCACTTCCGTGATGGTGGTAATGCCCACCTGTACTCTGCCGACGACATCGACTCCCTTATCGCCCGACGCTTTAGTCACTTCCACCTGTTCATAACCCATCGCCTCCAGAAGTTGACCAATCAAATGCTCGAACTTGTAGGGATTCATGGTGCTGATTTGTTCGCGAAGCTGCTCTTTTTGCTGGTGGTTATAGCGCTTCACCGCGTCCAGAAGTTCTTTTCGTGGGTCGGCTTTTCGGGCCGGTAGGGCATTTGCTAACCATGCGCGGCCTTTATCGGTGATGTAGTAACTCATCCCTTCCCGGGCGACCATATCGCGGTCGATCAGGTTATAGAGTCGCGAGTAGAGCGTGCTTTTGATGGAGCTGGTAGAAGCGAATTTTGAATGCTGGTGTAAGAAAGCCTGCCATTCAGGGAGTAAGTCAGCACGACGGGACATTTCACGTCCAGCCAACAGTTCAAGAAGTTGCAGTAACCCTTCTTTATCGTCGAGCGCGTGTAACGTGGCATCGTCATTATTCAGGAATTGTTGCCCGCGCTGGGTGGGTACCCAGGTATCTTTCGGGGTCGTTTCCATCAGTTCGAAGACAGAAGAGTTAAGAAACAAATAGCTACCGTAGCTATGTCGGGGATTGAGAATGTGGTTATCCTGGTTCCAGATCCGCAATGCGATCTCAGCGTCTTCGCCTTGCAGGCGTTCGTTGATCCACATATCAGGTTCGGACCAGTCGACCGGGTTTTGCGGCGTGCCGGTTTGTTCCTGAATCGCACTGATCATGTTACGTACAGAATTCACTGAGTAACCGGAGACGGCTTTCATCATTGCCTGAACCTGCGCATAGGTTGGAAAAAGTGGCGTGATGACTTTGTAATTTTTCACGTTGTTCCCTTAACGATTGCTGTGGCTTTAGCTTGCCACGTCAGGGAAGAAATACTAATAACTAAGTCACTTATTTTGTAAGGTAATAATGGCTTTATAGGTTTTCTATGCGGGCAAAACACTACTCCATAGCCAGCCGCCACAACACCCACCCGCCAAACCCCATCAACACCACCCCCGCCGTGCGCTCAATCCACCACAGCGAACGGCTGAGTTTCTGTTGAACCGCCGATAGCCCCATCAGCGATACCAGCGCCAGATCCCACACCAGCACCACCATCACCATCCAGACGCCGCAGGTCGCCTGCTGAAGCAGCGTGACGTCCGGCCCCAGCAGCGCCGTCATTAGCGCCAGATAGAAAAGCGCGTTCTTCGGATTAAGCAGCGCCGAACCGAGCCCCAGCAGGATCTGCTTGCGCAGCGAAGGGCAGCGCTGGTGGGTTTCATTCAGCGCCAGCGCCTGTGGTCGGCTGCGCACCAGATGCGAGCCGATCCACAGCAGATACAGCGCCCCGCAAAGCTCGATCAGCGTAAACAGCCACGTAAACTGGCGCAGCGCGCTCCAGCCGATAATCACCAGAACAATATAGAGCGCGTTACCCGCGGCGATGCCGACGCACAGCCCGGCGCTGCCACGCAGCCGATAGCGCGCCGCGTAGCCCACAAGCAGGAAAAAATCCGGGCCCGGGCTCAACAGCGCAACAAAATGCGCCAGCGCCAGGGCGAGAAAAGCGGAAGGGAAGAACAGTTCCATAGCGACCTCAGTTAACAATCTGAGGTAAGAGTACGGTGCTGCAGAACCTATTTATTGTCTGATATTGATCGGCCCGTGGCGTACTGGCGCGGCGTGGCGGCGGTATAGCTGACGAAGGTCTTATGAAAATGGCTCTGGTCGGCAAAGCCGCTCTGGTAGCCGACGTCGGCGATGTCGTCCCCGGCGCGCAGCCGCGCTTTGGCGAACTCCACGCGGGAGACGTTGAGAAAGCTGCCCGGCGTCAGGCCGGTGTCCTGCCGGAAGGTGCGGATCAGCGTCTCCTTGCGCAGCGAGAAGCGTTGTGCAAGCTCTTCGAGAGAGGGCGGGCAGGTGAGATCGCAAAGAAATGCCTGCTGAACCTGCTGGCTGGTTGAGCGAAGCGCGTCTGCGTTATACGCGCAGCGGGGAAGGGCAGAAAGCAGCGTGTCCAGGGATGCAGGCGACATCGTCTCAACAATATCAAGGTAGTGCCTAAAGAGCGTAGGGTCGCGAATCACCTGTAGCGCCAGCGGAAGCTCGGTGTCGATATAGAGCATATGGTAGCTGCGCGGCTGCCCGGCGACGGGGTTGCAGCTGTGCGGCGCAGAGGCCGGGATCACAATGAGGTCCCCGGGATGAAGGATGTACTCTCTGTCATGACACACGCAGCAGGTCTGGCCTTCCACAATCGCGCCGATGGAGAGCTGAGGGTGACTATGGCGTTTGTACGCCTGCGTGCTCTGCCAGGTGCTGCGCAGCTCAAGGCCCTGGGTGCGGTGAAAAGTCTGGCGAACGTGTCGGGTATCGGTCATGGAAACTCCTTCTGGAGGTTTTTTATACCACGTCAGCGAACCGTCTGGCAGCGCTTCATTAAGAACCTTCCGGATATACCCAACTTTACGTCCATCGCCAGTCATGTTGACTACCCTTAATACCCTAAGCGGTAAAACAAGGAGATTCGACATGGCTTATCAGACAGTAAATCCTGCCACTAACCAGCTCATCAAAGAATACCCCTCACATACCGACGCGGATATCGAAGCGGCGCTCAGGGCGGCCGATGCGCTTTATCATTCCGAGTGGGCGAAAGGCGACATCAACCAGCGCCTGCCGGTGCTGCATAAGCTCGCCGACCTGATCGACGAGCGCGTGGAGGATCTGGCGAAAATCGCCAGCCAGGAGATGGGTAAGCTCATCGAACAGAGCCGCGGCGAGGTGAAGCTGTGCGCGCAGATCGCCCGCTACTACGCCGACAACGCGAAGCAGTTCCTGGCCCCGGTGAAGTATGACTCTGAACTCGGGGAAGCGTGGGTGGAGCATCACCCCATCGGCGTGCTGATGGCCGTTGAGCCGTGGAACTTCCCTTATTACCAGCTGATGCGCGTTCTGGCGCCGAACCTGGCGGCGGGGAACCCCGTCATCGCCAAGCATGCCAGCATCGTGCCGCACTGCGCCGAGACGTTTGCGCACCTGGTGCGCGAGGCGGGGGCGCCGGAAGGGGCGTGGACCAACCTGTTTATCTCGTCCGAGCAGGTGGCGAACATCATTGCCGACGATCGCGTACAGGGCGCAGCGCTGACCGGCTCTGAAAAGGCCGGCAGCGTGGTGGCCGCGCAGGCGGCGAAGCACATCAAAAAATCTACGCTGGAACTGGGCGGTAACGACGTCTTCGTCGTGCTGGATGATGCAGACCTGGAGAAGGCCGTCAAAATTGGCGTGAATGCGCGACTCAACAACGCCGGGCAGGTCTGCACCGCGGCGAAGCGCTTTATCCTGCATGAGAAGATTGCGGATGCCTTCCTGAGCAAATTCACCGAAGCGTTTAAGCAGGTGAAAATTGGCGATCCGCTGGACGAGAGCACCACGCTGGGGCCGCTGTCGTCTAAAGATGCGCTGGAAACGCTCACCAGACAGGTTAACGAGGCGGTGAAAAACGGTGCCACACTGCACTATGGTGGCAAGCCGGTGCAGCGCGACGGGAGCTTCTTCGAACCGACGATCCTGACGAATATCTCCCGCGACAACCCGGCGTACTTTGAAGAGTTCTTCGGCCCGGTGGCGCAGATGTACGTGGTGAAAAACGACGACGAGGCGGTCGCGCTGGCGAACGACTCCCACTACGGCCTGGGCGGGGCGGTGTTCAGCCAGGATATCGAGCGCGCGAAGAAAATGGCGTCGCGGATCGAGACCGGGATGGTGTATATCAACTGGCTCACCGATACCGCGCCAGAGCTGCCGTTCGGCGGCGTGAAGCGCTCCGGCTACGGGCGCGAGCTGTCGGATCTGGGTATCAAAGAGTTTGTGAACCAGAAGCTGGTGGTGGTGCGTAAGTAAGAGGTAATAAAAAACCTGCCAGACGGCAGGTTTTTTTTAAAGGGATTATTGCACTTCGATCTTGTCCCAGCCGCTTTTAAACATGCAGCTGTCGACTAACGTATCCCGGCGATATTCATTCGCGTCTTCTACCGTGTAGCTCGTGGAAATATCCTTTTTCTTGTTCTTTTTGTCCGTTTTTTCCGAGCTCGAACCGGTCACTACGTTATCCGGGGGCAGATCGATCAGGGCCTGTGCTTCGCATTCCGTGAGCTTTTTATTCATCTCAGTATCGCTCACGCCCGGTTTTACCCATTTGTACTGGACGCACCCGGTGAGCATCAGCGTGAGGCTCAAAACGCAAAGCGCGGTGATGCGGTGTTTCATCAGAAGCTGACTCCACCGCCGACATATGCGCCGTCAATCAGGGTGTGGTTTGGACGACCATCTTTGCCGTCAACGCTCACGTGGCGGTAGCCCACTTTCAGCGTAACCGGTTTGATTGGGGTCCAGCTTACGCCGCCGTTGGCTTCCACGTAATTTTTCACGCTGTTGTTCAGGCCTTCTGGTGCCGCATAGCCTTCACCGTACACGTGGATGCTGTCGGTCAGCGCAACGTTTACGCCGCCGCCAATCGGGAAAGCAACGCCGTTATCGCCTTTTTTCGGGCCGATGTAGATGGCTTTTGCGCCCGCGTTCAGCATCACCGGGCCCACTTCCAGGTTGTACCCTGCGCCCACGCCGCCAGTCTGGGTACCGTCGTCGGTGTTTTTCAGCCAGTTACTTTCGAGATAAACACCGGATGAGGATTTCCCCATTTCCAGATTGAGGTTGGTAAAGTTTTTACCCTGTTCAATGCTGCCGCCCATTGCCAGTGCGGAACCTGATACGGCAGCCAGAGCAGAAAGAAGAAGGATATTCATTTTTTTCATGTTTCGTGCCTCATCATCAAATTAATCTGGGGGCACCTTAACAAGCGATGTTTATGACTGCAAATGTGATGCAAATCGACTTTTAATGCTGGTATTGTTAATTTTTTTATCTTTATTTGTAACGCCAAGGTTGGGTTGTTGGTGTGTCAACGCACAAATTTCAGGCGTTGAGGAACAGTTTAATTTTGTGACTAAACGAAATCTGAACAAGCCGGGGATAGTAATTTGAGATGAATTAATTGGGATTCTAATAATTTCCAATTCCATTTCTAAAATCATATAAAAAAACAATTTTTTACATCTTTGTGGTCAATATTCGTTCAGATGCCCGGCCACGTTTTCGTTCTATGTCATTTTTCTGACACGTTTGTTCATTACGTTGTGGGCTTCACTTTCTGGATACTAACAATATGAAAAGAAAAATTATTCCTGTGCTTATCGGTTGTGCGCTCTCTTTCTCTGGCCTGGCGGCGCAGCCCACGGCGGAGCGCTATGTCGTCAGCTTCCCTGACGGCTCACACGTAAAATACAACGGCGCGTTTGCCGACGCGTTTCCGAATGGACTCCCGGTGGGGATTGGTTCTGGCCTGCTGTTTACGGGCAAGCAGGGCGATGCCCTTACCTTCGCGACCGTGACCGATCGCGGTCCCAACGCCGATGCGCCCAAAATGGGCAAAAACGAAGCCAAAATTTTTGTCACTCCGGATTTCGCGCCGCTACTGATGACTATCCGCGTTCAGAACGGCAAAGCTGAGGCAACGGATGCCCGCCCGCTGCATGATGATAAAGGCGAGATTAACGGCCTGCCGCTGCAAAGCGGCGTGATTGGCTCCACCAATGAAGTAGCGTTCAGCGATACCCTCAAAATTCTGAAGGGTGACAACCGCGGTCTGGACACGGAAGGCATCACCCCGGACGGCAAAGGCGGCTTCTGGCTGTGCGACGAGTATGGCCCGTTCCTGATTAACGTCGACGGTAAAGGGAAAATTCTGGCGATCCACGGGCCGCAGGCCGCGGAAGGGGAAAAATCCATCGCGGGCGGTCTGCCAAACGTTATCAAATGGCGCCAGCCGAACCGTGGCTTTGAAGGCCTGACCCGGATGCCGGACGGGCGTATTATCGCCGCCGTGCAAAGCACGCTGGATATCGACGGTAAGAGCAAAAAGCAGGCATTGTTTACGCGTCTGGTCAGCTTCGACCCGGCGACCGGGAAAACGGCGATGTACGGCTACCCCATCGACAGCGCGACCTACAGCAAAAACAGCGATGCTAAAATCGGCGACATCGTGGCACTGGATGACCAGCACATCCTGCTGATTGAGCAGGGTGAGGATAAAAACGACGCGATGCGTAACCTTATCTACAAGGTGGATCTGAGCAAGGCGAGCGACCTGACCGCCTTCGACAAGCCGGGCGAGTACCCGGAGTTTGATGATGAGAAAACCCTGGTGCAGCGCGGCATTACTCTTGCTGCAAAAACGCAGGTCGTCGATCTGCGCGCGCTGGGTTGGCAGCAGGAGAAGGCCGAAGGGCTGGCGCTGATCGACAGCAAACGGCTTGCGGTGGCGAACGATAACGACTTTGGCGTGAAGGTGGCGATGCAGCACCCGGTCGAGGGCAAAAAGCTCAAGGATTATCGAGTGAACGCGGAAGGCAAGCTGACGCTGGATGATAAACCGGTGGAAACCACGCTCAGCGTGAAGCCGCTGAAGAAGCCGGAATCGGACAGCGAACTGTGGATTGTGACGCTGCCGGAGGCGTTGAAATAATACCAGGCGTTACCCCTCACCCTAACCCTCTCCCCGCAGGGGAGAGGGGATTGTTTGGTGCGGTTATTTCTTCAGACCCGCAAACGCCGCCCGAATCTCTTCTTCCGGCAGCTGTATGCCAATAAACACCATCACGCTGTGCGGTGGTTCATCGACCCACGGGCGATCCCAGTCGGCGCTGTACAGGCGCTGTACGCCCTGGAACAGCAGGCGGTTCGGCTCACCGTCGATCCACAGCATCCCTTTGTAGCGCAGCAGCTTGTCGGCAAACGACAGCAGCAGGTTTTCCATCACGCGGGAGACCTCGCTGATGTCCACCGGGTAGTCCAGCTCCACCACAATCGACGCCACGTCGTTTTGCTTGTCGGACATAAAGTGGAAGCGCGGTTTCGCAGTGACGTTCTCCTCCAGCATAAAGCCGTTGGTGTTGAACAGCTGAGACAGATCGATGTCGCCATGCGTCACCGTGTAAATCGGCGCGCGGGAATTAATGCGCGTCAGCCGCTCGCGCAGTTTTTCGCTGGGTCCCGCCACGTCGGTTTTGGTCAGCAGGATGCGGTCGGCGTAGCCCACCTGAGACTGGGCGATGGTGAACTGGTTCATCTGCTCGTCGGCGTGAACCGCATCCACCAGGGCAATCACGCCGTCCAGCAGGTAGCGCTGGCAAAGAATCTCATGGGAGAAAAAGGTCTGAATGATCGGGCCGGGGTCGGCCATGCCGGTGCACTCGATCACCAGACGGTCAAAGTCGATGTCGCCACGATCGCGGCTGTCGAGCAGGTCCAGCAGGGCGTCTTCTAATTCATTAGAGCGGGTGCAGCAGATGCAGCCGTTGGTGAGGGTTTTGATCTGAGTGGCGCGATCGCCAATCAGCTGATCGTCAACCGAGACTTCGCCAAATTCGTTTTCGATGACGGCGATTTTGAAGCCGTGCTGCTCGTTCAGGATGTGGCGCAGCAGGGTGGTTTTACCGGCGCCGAGGAAACCGGTCAGCAGGGTAACGGCAATCGGGGTCATGGTCTCTCCTTTAGCAGCAGCGGACGCCGCCTTCTCCACTTCCGCCGTAGCGCGCTTCCTGACGCTCGCGGAAGAATTCGGTGTAGGTCATGTACGGCTTGTCCGGATGATTGGTCTTCATATGCTCAACATAGTTGTCATAGTCCGGAATGCCAATCAGCA
Source organism: Enterobacter sp. KB-280D8 (assembly GCF_041399405.1). NCBI lineage: Bacteria > Pseudomonadati > Pseudomonadota > Gammaproteobacteria > Enterobacterales > Enterobacteriaceae > Enterobacter > Enterobacter sp. KB-280D8. The sequence goes on along the minus strand of NZ_JBGKEC010000004.1, from coordinate 275,258 downwards.
TTTTCGCCGCCTGACCGAGGTATTTTTTCGCTTGTCCTAAGTTACCAAACATCGCAAATCCTGATAAGAATCAAGCCCTGCATTCGCAGGGCTTGATGGCCTATTAATGATGTGAAGAGGTTTTCACGCCGCCTTCCGGTACCGGCACGTACGGGGTTTCTTTATCCGTACGGCCTTCGGTGTTGCGCACTTTCATCCAGGTTTTGATGCCGTAGAAGATAATGCTGTACACCACCACCAGGAACAGAATGCTCAGACCCGCGTTGGTGTAGTTGTTCACCACGATATGGTTCATGTTGGCAATCTGCTGGGCGGTCAGATCCGCGCCGCCTGCGGCAATCTTCTCTTTGTACTGGTTAGCCATGAAGAAGAAGCCTTCCAGCTGTGGGTTGGTGCTGAACAGCTTCAGGCCCAGCGCCCAGGTGGTGCAGAGCAGCAGCCACAGCGCGGGAACGACGGTCACCCAGATGTATTTGGTGCGTTTCATCTTCACGAGGACAACGGTGCCCAGCACCAGGGCTACGGCTGCCAGCATCTGGTTAGAGATACCGAACAGCGGCCACAGGCTCTTCACGCCGCCGAGCGGGTCAACAACGCCCTGATACAGCAGATAACCCCACAGACCTACGCAGCCGGCAGTACCCAGAACACCCGCTACCAGAGAGTCGGTTTTCTTCAGGAACGGCACGAAGTTGCCGAGCAGATCCTGCAGCATGAAGCGGCCCGCACGGGTACCTGCATCCAGCGCGGTGAGGATGAACAGCGCTTCAAACAGAATACCGAAGTGGTACCAGAAACCCATGTCCGCCCACGGCAGCACTTTGTGGAATACGTGTGCGATACCCACTGCCAGCGTCGGCGCACCGCCTGCACGGTTCAGCACTGACGGCTCGCCGATGTCTTTCGCGGTCTGCATGATCTGCTCAGGCGAAATCACGAAGCCCCAGGAGCTGACGGTTGCCGCCGCGTGTGCGCTGGCGTCTTTCAGCTGCGCCATGATCAGCGCGGTATTTTCGCCACCCATCTCGTGCAGGTTTGGCATGGTGATGCCCAGACCCGCCGGCGGGGTGTTCATCGCGAAGTACAGACCTGGCTCGATGATAGACGCCGCGACCAGCGCCATAATCGCCACGAAGGACTCCATCAGCATTGCGCCGTAACCGATGAAGCGCGCGTCGGTTTCGTTGGCCATCAGCTTCGGCGTGGTGCCGGAGGAGATCAGCGCGTGGAAGCCAGACACGGCACCGCAGGCGATGGTGATAAACAGGAACGGGAACAGGGCGCCTTTCCACAGCGGACCGGTGCCGTCAATGTACTGGGTCACCGCCGGCATTTTCAGCTCAGGGTTGATGATCACAATCCCGATCGCCAGCCCTACGATCACGCCGATCTTCAGGAAGGTCGCCAGGTAGTCGCGCGGAGCCAGAATCAGCCACACCGGCAGCAGGGCGGAAACGAACGCGTAACCGATCAGCGCGAAGGTGATGGTGGTGTCTTTGAAGGTCAGCGCCGGGCCCCAGTACGGGTCGTGCGCAATCACGCCGCCGAAGTAGATGGAGGCGACCAGCAGCACGATACCGATGACCGACACTTCGCCCACGCGGCCAGGGCGCAGGAAGCGCATGTAGATGCCCATGAACAGCGCAATCGGTACGGTAGAGCAGACGGTGAAGACGCCCCACGGACTTTCGGCCAGTGCTTTCACCACGATCAGCGCCAGCACCGCCAGGATGATGATCATAATCAGGAAGCAGCCGAAGAGAGCGATCGTGCCCGGCACGCGGCCCATCTCTTCTTTGATCATCTCGCCCAGCGACGAGCCGTTACGGCGTGAGGAGATAAACAGCACCATAAAGTCCTGCACCGCCCCCGCCAGCACCACGCCCGCCAGCAGCCAGAGCGTACCCGGCAGGTAGCCCATCTGCGCGGCCAGCACCGGGCCGACCAGCGGGCCCGCGCCTGCAATGGCGGCAAAGTGGTGACCAAACAGCACGTAGCGGTTGGTTGGCACGTAGTTCAGGCCGTCGTTGTTAATGACCGCCGGGGTGGCGCGGGTCGGGTCGAGCTTCATGACCTTCTGCGCGATGTACAAGCTGTAGTAGCGATAAGCCACAAGATAGACGGAGACAGACGCGACCACGATCCACAGGGCGCTTACGTGTTCGCCCCGGCGCAATGCGACAACCGCCAGACAGAAAGCACCGAGGATCCCGAGTAAGGCCCAGGGCACGTGCTTAAGTAGTTTTTTAGTATCCATAGTAAGACCTGGTTTTTTATGTAATGAAAAAAGGGTCAGGGTTCGTTGTGAGGAGGTATTGATAATGCTGGAGCGATCGTGCCAGATCCGCGCGCGCGTAAAGGGCGGTAAATGCGTGAGTGGTTGAAAGTGACGGGTGAGCGGTCAAAGAACGCGGCGAGTGGTTAAGGCTCGCCGCTGGCGGGGGAAATTATGTGATTGAGATCACGTGGTTTTCCGGGCTGCGCTCCATCGACAGGTAGTTTTCCAGCGTCTTGATGAGCTTCTCCTTCAGCCAGCTCGGCTCCAGGATCTGAATATTCGGCAGCCAGTAGAACAGCAGCGGCAGGATCTGGTTTTCGTGTGCTGCCTGGCAGCGAAGCGTGACGCCGCCGCGTTGTTGCTCCAGCAGCTCTTGTTCCGGCAGGAGATCGCGGCGCAGGAAGTAATGTGAAATATTATCCTTAATGAATATTTTCACGGTGAAAGTAGTTTCGGAAACCCACGGGTCGAGGCTTTTTTCCAGCAATGCCCGCACATTTTCATCAGAGGTAAAAACGTTTTTTTGAATATCAAACCAGCTAATCTGGCTTAATGAAAAGGATTTCAACCGGCTATTTTCGGTAGCTTGTAAATACCATATATTTTTTTTGTTAATGAGTTTATAGGGATTAATCAGACGGGTTTTACCCTTATAAACGATCTGACAAACATTATGGTTCTTAATCGATTTCTCGATTTTTGCTAAATGGCGGCGGATATCACGCTGTACCGTGTGCTCTGCGTCATTACCGAGGATGAGAATATGGTTTTCGTCGACGCGCGCCTCCAGTTTTTGCCAGAAGTCCGTATTTCTTTCAGGGAAAAAATTATCGGCATTCAGGAAGTTAGCCAGAGCGTGATGTAATCCCTGCCCGCCGGGAGATTGGGCGGAGTGGATCAGCCGATATAGCCCGTTACCGGTATGTTCAACAATGGGCGAGAGCGCATTTAAATCCCGGTAGACGGTACGCTCGGTAATTTTAAATTTCTCCATTAGCGCACTGCGGTTTACCACGCCATGTAAATGTAGCTCAAGGAGAATATCGACCAGACGTTCAGCCGAGCGGCTCCGCGTCGTTTTAGCCATAAGGTCTTCCTGTATATTGGGTATGCGCTGAACAATGCAAAAAGCACTGACCGGAGATGTCAGTATTCAGGCACAGAAAATTTCTCTTATGGATATATAACGGCGTGATTTAGCGGAAACCTTAGGAATTTTTGTAGAAAGCGGCGCTGGCCCGAAAAAAGGCCAGCGCGAGGGGGGATCACACGGCGGCTTCCGCCTCCATCATGACCGGATGGAAACGACGCCTGAAGTAGATCAGGCCGTGTCCCGCGTCACTCAGGATAATGTTTTTCACTTCGACAAGATAAACCAGATGCGTGCCGATGGTTTGCACCTGAATAATCTCGCCTTCGAGGCTGGCCAGCGCGCCTTTCAGCACCGGCTGCGCCAGCGGGCCTTTCTGCCAGCAGGAAAGGGCGAAGCGCTCCTCCATTGTCATGGCGGTCATTCCGGCGAAGTGGCGGGCCATGATCTCCTGCTCGTGGTTCAGCACGTTAACGCACAGCCTGCCGTTGCCCTGAAATACCGGGTTCATGGCGCTGTTGGCGTTGATGCACACCATCACCGACGGTGGGGTGTCCGTCACCGAGCAGACGGCGGTGGCGGTAATGCCGCAGCGGCCCGCCTCGCCCTCGGTGGTGACCACATTGACCGCCGCCGACAGGCTGCTCATTGCGTCGCGAAAACGCAGGCGTTGTTCATCTGAATGCATTGTAACCTCCCGCTGCGCTATTTCAGCAGCTTGTCGAGCATGTTGATATCGCTGTTGTTGTGCAGGTGCGGCACGGTCCAGCCGTGCTGGTCGTACTCGGACATGCAGCGGTCGACCATTGCCATCATCTTGTCCATATTCCCGGAGCTCTGCGCCTGACGCAGGCACTGCAGGCGGATCTCATCCTGGCTGCCGGAGTAGTTGATTTCGTACAGCTCGTGGCGGCCGCCAAACTCACTGCCGATGGCGTCCCACATCAGTTTTAAAATCTTGATGCGTTCAACGTGGTCCATACCGTTGGAGCCGCGCACGTATTTCGCCAGATACTGGTCGATCTGCGGGTTGTTCAGATCCCGGGCGCTGGACGGCAGGTAGATCAGCCCGGACGTCACGTTACGCTCGATGATGTTCTTGATCTTCGCGTAGGCCATCGGGGCCATGACGCGGTAGGTTTGCAGCGCGGCGTGATCCGGCAGATACGCGCCGTTTACCCACGGGGTGGCTTCGGAACACATGGAGTCGCTCAGCGCCCAGAACATATTGCGCCAGGCCACCACTTCGCCGAGATCCGCCTGTACGCCGCGGAACTCCAGGGTACCGGTGCACTCCAGGGATTTCTTCAGCAGGGCAGTGATGAAGTCGAGCTTCACCGCCAGGCGCACGCAGGCCTGCAGCGGGTACATGCGTGCAAAGCCGCCCTCCATTGTCCAGCGACGGCAGCGGTCGAAATCGCGGTAGATCAGCACGTTTTCCCACGGGATCAGCACGTTATCCATCACCAGGATCGCGTCGTTCTCATCGAAGCGGCTGGAGAGCGGGTAGTCGTACGGGGAGCCGGTAGCGCCTGCCACCATCTCGTAAGAGGCGCGGGAGATCAGCTTCACGCCTTCGGCGTCCATCGGCGCGACGAACATCAGTGCGAAGTCCGGGTTTTCACCCATCACCTGCGCGGAGCCGAAGCCGATCATGTTGTAGTGGGTCAGCGCCGAGTTGGTTGCCACCACTTTCGCACCGCTGACGATAATCCCGGCGTCGGTCTCTTTCTCCAGCTTGATGTAGACGTCTTTCACCTCGTCCGCAGGCTTGTGGCGGTCGATCGGCGGGTTAACGATGGCGTGGTTGAAGTACAGGCCGGTTTCCTGAATGCGGGTGTACCAGTTGCGGGCGTTCTGTTCGAACTGGCCGTAGAAGGCCGGGTTGGCGCCGAGCGCGCAGCCGAACGCGGCCTTGTAGTCCGGCGTACGTCCCATCCAGCCGTAGCTCAGGCGCGACCACTCGGCGATGGCGTCGCGCTGCTGGCGCAGGTCGTCGGCGCTTTTCGCCACGCGGAAGAACTTGTGGGTATAGCCGCCGCTGCCGGTGTCGGTCCCCCAGCACAGCGTGTCCTGCATGTCCGGCTTGTGCAGGGCGTCGTACATCTGCGCGATGGAGGCCGCCGCGTTGCGAAACGCCGGATGGGTGGTGACGTCTTTAACGCGTTCGCCGTAGATGTAAATCTCACGGCCGTCCTGCAGGCTTTTTAAATACTCTTCGCCGGTTAACGGACGTTTGGCGTCTGCGCGAAAATCTTCAGGCTTCATAGGGACCTCGTATCGGAATAGAGTTGTTAAATTTATGTTTTGTTTTTGTTGTTTAATTGAAGCCTGAGAGGGGCGAGACGTGAAGGGACGATTGGGACAACGGCGGGTACTTTTCGCGAGAGATCGCAGAGTGTGATTTCCCTCACCCTAACCCTCTCCCAAAGGGAGAGGGGACGGTTACTCCCTCTCCCTTTGGGAGAGGGCAGGGGTGAGGGGAACAGGCGACACCGGCACTTTCTGCGCCCGATACGCGCTCGGTGAGCACCCCACTAATCGGTTAAAAAACCGGGCAAAATAGGCAGGATCCTTAAACCCCAGCTGCCAGGCAATCTCGCTGACCGCGTTGTCGGAGAAGAGCAGCAGCCGTCTGGCTTCGCGCAGCTGGCGGTCGAAGATCAGCCGCTTCGGCGGGCGGTTGGCAAAGCGGCGGCAGATATCGGTCAGGCGGGATTCGGTGAGGTGCAGCTCGCCAGCGTATTCCGGCACCGTCCAGTGCTGGTGGTAGTGCGCATCAATCAGCTGGGTAAAGCGCTGGAACAGCTTCAGCTCGCCGCGCATACCGCCCGAAGCGTGGTCGTCGAGCTTTGCGTTGCGCAGCAGCAGGGTAAAGACCGCCTGCGCCAGCAGGACCAGCGTGTGCTCGCGCCCCGGCAGCTGTTCCGTGGATTCCCGGGCAATCAGCTGCCAGTAATGCTTCAGCGCCGCCAGCTCGTCCGGCCTGTCGGCCAGCGAGAGGCAGATCCCCGGCAGGCCGAAGGCTTCCCGGGTGCCGGGGTAGAGCACCTCCAGCAGCGGCCAGATCAGATCTTCGCGTACCGTCAGCACGTGGCCGTCGCTGTCGGATTCGGTGATAAACGCGTGCGGCACCGACGGCGGCGTGAGGACAAACAGCGGGGCCTGCACCGAGTAGCGGTGATCGTCGAGCTGGAGCTCAATTTGCCCGGTATCGAGAAAGTGCATCTGAAAATACTGATCATGACGATGCGCCTGCATGTCGCGGCCAAAAAAGGCCGCCATGCGGGCGAACGACTGGTAGTGCACATCGTCGGTGCCCAGACTTTCGTCGTACTCCTTGCTGATATCAATGTTGGCGATAGGGCTCTGGCACATGCTCGTTCCTCTGTTGATCCCGCTGCGTCATCGGAATGCGCGTCAGCACCAGCGCGCCGACCACCAGCAGCCCGGCCACAAACCACAGCCCGGAGCTGAAGCTGCCGGTCGCGTCGCGCAGGATCCCAATCAGCAATGGGCTGACGGCGGATCCGACGTTGCCGATGGCGTTGATCACCGCCAGCGCCACCGCGCGGGACTGCAGGCTAATAACCTGGTCCGGCGTGGTCCAGAATATCGCCATGGCGGTAAACGATCCGGTTGAGGCCATAATGATGCCAAGCAGCTGGATCAGGCTGTGATCGGTGGCTGAGGCCAGCATCCATCCCGCCGCGGCGAACAGGTACGGCAGGATGGTGTGCTTTTTTCGCTCTTTCAGCTTGTCGGAGCGGCGGCTCCACCAGATCATCCCGAGGATGGTGCAAAACTGCGGGATCGCCGCCAGCAGGCCGATGACGATGTTGCTGCTGCCCGTGTTGAAGCTTTGCAGGATCTGTGGCGTCCAGATGTTAATGGCGCTCAGGGTGTTGGTCAGGCAGAAGTAGGCCAGCGTGTAGAGCAGCACCGCAGGCGTCAGCACCTCGCGCAGCGTCGATCGCGGCGTGACGGATTGGGCAATGGCGACCTCCTGCTCGCGGGCGATCATCGCTTTCAGCGCCCGCTTTTCGTCATCGTCCAGCCAGGTGGCCTGATCCGGCGTGTCGTTGAGGTAAAACCAGGTCACCACGCCGAGCACCACCGACGGCAGCCCCTCCAGCAGGAACAGCCACTGCCAGCCCTTCAGGTTCCATAGCCCGTCCATCGCCAGAATGTAGCCGGAGAGGATCGAGCCAAGCATCATGGTCACCGGCATGGCGATCATAAACAGCGCGTTGGCGCGGGCGCGGTGATAGGCCGGGAACCACCAGGTGAGATAGACCAGGATCCCCGGCAGGAAGCCAGCTTCGGCGATGCCCACCAGCATGCGCAGGACGTAGAGCGTTTCGGGGCTGGTGGCGAACATGGTGCAGGTGGAGGCGATGCCCCACACCACCATGATCCCGGCGATCCAGCGGCGCGCGCCGATTTTCGCCAGCATGATGTTGCTCGGGATCCCGCACAGCACGTAGGTGACGTAAAACAGCGTCGCGGCCAGGCCAAACATGGTCGACGTAAGGCCCAGATCTTTACCCATCGTCAGCCCGGCAAAGCCGATGTTGATGCGGTCAAGGAACGAAAAGACAAACAGGATAAAGAGAAACACGATCAAACGACGGAACAGCTTGTTGATCGCGCGATGTTCTATAGCTTTCATATCTTGCAGGGTAGAGGTCGTCATGCTGCGCTCCAGATCTTACGTTTAGTAGACGGATTTATTGTTATTCACTGACGTAACCGGTTGTTCGATAAAGCGCGCCGCCAGCGCTTCGGCGCCGCGGGCGAGCAGGGTGGTGTCGACGCCGACGGCGACAAACAGCGCGCCGAGTTCAAGGTAGCGTTTCGCCAGCTGCTCGTTCGCCATCAGAATGCCGGGGGCTTTGCCCGCCGCACGGATCTGCGCGATCGCCTGCTCGATGGCGGCCTGCACTTCCGGGTGCTGTGGGTTGCCGGCAAAGCCCATGTCGGCGCTCAGATCCGCCGGGCCGATAAACACACCGTCGACCCCTTCCACGTCCAGGATCTGCGGCAGGTTTTTCAGCGCCTCGCGGGTTTCAATCTGCACCAGCACGCACATGGCATCGTTGGCCTGCTGCAGGTAGTCCGGGATGCGGTTCCAGCGCGACGCTCTTGCCAGGGCGCTGCCGACGCCGCGAATGCCCGCGGGCGGGTAGCGGGTCGCACGTACCGCCAGCCGCGCTTCGTCGGCGTTTTGCACCATCGGCACCAGCAGGGTTTGCGCCCCCACGTCCAGCAGCTGTTTGATCTGCACCGGGTCGTTCCACGACGGGCGCACTACCGGCTGGCTGGCGTACGGCGCGATAGCCTGCAGCTGGGTTAAGACGGTTTGCACGCTGTTCGGCGCGTGCTCGCCGTCGATCAGCAGCCAGTCGAAGCCTGCCCCCGCCAGCAGCTCGGCGCTGTAGCTGCTGGTCAGCCCCAGCCATAACCCGATTTGCGGGCGGCCCGCCTGCAGCGCCGCCTTGAATGCGTTTTGCATGTTTGTCTCCTTACACAAAGCGGCAGCTGATGGAGCCCATATTGCCGTAGTCGACGTGGAAGGTGTCGCCTCTGCTGGCCGGCACCGGGCGGGTAAACGAGCCGCCGAGGATGATTTGTCCCGGCTCAAGCTGCACGTCGTATGGCGCAAGCTTGTTCGCCAGCCACGCTACGCCGTTCGCCGGGTGGTTAAGCACGCCTGCGGCAACGCCGGTCTCTTCGATCACGCCGTTGCGGTAGAGCAGGGCGGAGATCCAGCGCAGATCCAGCTCGTCGGGCTTAATCGGGCGGCCGCCGAGGATCACCCCCGCGTTGGCGGCGTTATCGGAGATAGTGTCGAACACCTTGCGCGGGCGCTGGGTTTCCGGGTCGACGTTGTGGCAGCGGGCATCGATCAGCTCCAGCGCGGGGATGACGTAGTCCGTGGCGTTGTAGACGTCGAAGATCGTGCAGTTCGGGCCGCGCAGCGGTTTTGCCAGTACGAAGGCCAGCTCCACTTCGATGCGCGGGACGATGAAGCGATCGACGGGGATGTCGCTGCCGTCGTGGAAGAACATGTCGTCCAGCAGCGCGCCGTAATCCGGCTCGCTGATCTGCGAGCTGGCCTGCATCGCTTTGGAGGTGAGGCCGATCTTGTGGCCTTTCAGCACGCGGCCTTCGGCGATTTTCAGGCTCACCCATTCGCGCTGGACGGCATAGGCGTCTTCAATCGTAATCTCCGGGTACTCAAGGGAGATCGCACGGATCTGCTCCCGGGACTGCTCCGCCTGATGCAGGCGATGGGCGATCAGGGTATGGGTATGTTTGTCGAGCATGGCGATATCCTGTTATACGTTTGTTTTCTCCCTCTCCCAAAGGGAGAGGGGACAGTCCGTGCGGTATTACTTAAACAACGCGTGCACGTTGTTCTGCTTAAAATTCAGCGTCGGGTGTAGCTCGTCGAGCTCGAACGACAGCGCCAGATAGCGGCTCGCCATCAGATCTGCAAAATGCGTTTTGATCAGTGCAAACAGCATCTCCCCCACGGCTTCCCGGCTCTCCAGACTGCGCCCGGCGCCGATTTTCAGCGTCATATGCACAAAGGCGTAATCGTGCTTGCCGTCGGCCATCTGCCAGGTATCCAGCCAGTGGGCGCGACTGCGGATACCGCCGATGGGGAAGATGCCCGTGGCGGCGAGTGCCTCGTTCACTTTGGCGAACAGCCCTGGCAGGTCGGCCTGCTCGCGGATGTTGTCGGTACATTCGGCAATAAAGTGCGGCATGGTGGCTCCTTACGCGGGCAGCGGGAAAACGGCGTTAACCTGGCCGGTGCCGGAGCTGGCGAACAGCTCGGTGAGGAACTCCACCCTGCCGTCGTATTTGTCCCAGCCGAGCATCCCCAGCAGCATCACCGTGTCGTGCATGTTGCCCTCGCCGTAGCAGTAGTCGGCGTACTCCGGCAGCATGCTGCAAAACTCTTTGAACTGGCCTTCGCGCCACAGCTTCACCACGCGCTCGTCCATCTGGCGGTCGAACTCGCGGGTGTAGCTGTTCATTCCCTCTTCCGCGCGCTGGTCGTCGATAAAGCGGTGTGACAGCGAGCCGCTGGCGAGCACCGCCACGGTGCCGTCGTATTTCTCGATGGCGCTGACGATGGCCTCGCCCAGCCGGCGGCTGTCGGCGAAGTCGTGAACCGTGCAGAACGCCGAGATGGAGACCACTTTGAAGTGCTTATCCGCGTTCATGTAGCGCATCGGCACCAGCGTGCCGTACTCCAGCTTGAGGCTCGGGATGTTGTGCGCTTTGGCGCGCACGCCCAGCTTCACCGCCTCGTCGGCAATCAGCTGGCCGAGCGCCGGGTTGCCGTCGTAGTCGTAGGTCATGTCGCGGATAAAGTGCGGCAGCTCGTTGCTGGTGTAGACGCCCGAGAAATGGTCCGCACAGTTAATGTGGTACGCGCTGTTCACCAGCCAGTGGGTGTCGAACACGATGATGGTGTCCACGCCCAGCTCGCGGCAGCGCTTGCTGATTTCTTTATGTCCGTCGATGGCCGACTGTCGGCAGCCGTGGTTTTTGCCCGGCAGCTCGGAGAGGTACATCGACGGCACGTGGGTGATTTTTGCCGCTAACGCCAGTTTACCCATGATCAGATCCCCCATTTTGGAATCGGGTGGTCGCCCATCGAGATGCAGACGTTCTTCATCTCGGCGAACACTTCGAAGCTGTACTCGCCGCCCTCGCGGCCGGTGCCGGATGCCTTCACGCCGCCAAACGGCTGGCGCAGGTCGCGCACGTTTTGGGTGTTGACGAAAACCATCCCCGCTTCGATGCTGCGCGCCAGGCGCAGCACTTTGCTGACGTCCTGGGTCCAGATGTATGACGCCAGGCCGTACTCCACGTCGTTCGCCAGGCGCAGGCCCTCCGCTTCGTCCTTAAACGGCAGCAGGCAGGCCACCGGCCCGAAGATTTCCTCCTGCGCCACGCGCATGCGGTTGTCGACGTCCGCCAGCACCGTCGGGCGCAGGAAGTTGCCGCCTTTCAGGTGCGCGGGCAGATCGGTCGGTTTGTCCGGGCCGCCCGCCAGCAGGGTTGCACCCTCTTCAATGCCGAGGCGGATGTAGCCGGAGACTTTCTCCCAGTGCTGCTGGCTGATGAGCGCGCCAATCTGGGTATTCGGATCGTTTGGATCCCCAACGCGCAGGCGGTTGGCGCGCTCGGCAAAGCGCTTGACGAACTCCGGGTAGATGCTCTGCTGAATGAAGATGCGCGAGCCCGCGGTGCAGCGCTCGCCGTTGATCGAGAAGATGGTGAACAGGGCGGCGTCCAGCGCGCGCTCGATGTCGGCATCTTCAAAAATCAGCACCGGGGATTTGCCGCCCAGCTCCATGGAGTATTTCTTCAGCCCGGCGTTTTTCATGATGTTACGCCCGGTGGCGGTGCCGCCGGTGAAGGAGACGGCGCGCACGTCGTGGTGGCGCACCAGCGCGTCGCCTGCCGTTGCGCCGTAGCCCTGCACTACGTTCAGCACGCCCGCCGGAATGCCCGCCTCCAGCGCCAGCTCGCCCAGACGGTCGGCGGTTAGCGGGGAGAGTTCAGACATCTTCAGCACCGCGGTGTTTCCGAGTGCCAGGCACGGCGCAACCTTCCAGGTGGCGGTCATAAACGGCACGTTCCACGGCGACACCAGCGCGCAGACGCCCACCGGCTGCACCAGGGTGTAGTTGAGCATCTTGTCGTCGACCGGGTAGGTTTTGCCGTTCATCTGCTGGCACACCTCGGCGAAGAACTCGAAGTTGTGCGAGGCGCGCGGAATGAGCACGTTTTTTGTCTGGTGGATCGGCAGGCCGGTGTCGGCGGTTTCCATCGCGGCGATCTCAGGCACGTTCTGGTCGATCAGATCCCCCAGGCGACGCATCAGGCGCGCGCGCTCCTTCATCGGCAGGTTAGCCCACTTCGGGAATGCCTCTTTGGCGGCGGCGACGGCCTGGTGAATTTCAGCTTCTCCGCCGGAGGCGACTTCCGCTAATACCTCGCCGGAGGCCGGGTTGGTGGTGTGGAAGTACTCGCTTCCGGCGACGTTTTTACCGTTGATCCAGTGGTTAATCTTTTTCATTTTGCAGTTTCCTCGCTGACAATCCGGTTTACCAGGCGGCCTACGCCTTCCACTTCCACCACCACTTCATCCCCCGGCACCACATCGGACAGCCCTTTTGGCGTGCCGGTGGCAATCATGTCGCCCGGCTGCAGGGTCATAAAATCGCTCAGGTACGCGATCAGGAACGGGATGCTGAAAATGAGATCGGCGGTGGTCCCTTCCTGACGCAGCTCGCCGTTGACGAAGGTGCGAAGACGAAGGTTGTGCGGGTCGGGGATGGCCGCTTTCGGCACGATGTTCGGGCTAATGGGCGTAAGCCCGTCGCGGCTTTTGACCCGCAAGTTCGGGCGGTAGTAGTTTTCCAGGTAGTCGCGGATGGCGTAGTCGTTGCAGACCGTATAGCCCGCAACATACTCCATCGCCTCGGCTTCGCTGACCTTACGCGCGGTTTTACCGATGACCACCACCAGCTCCGCTTCGTAATGCATGTATTCGATATTGTTCGGGCGCACCGAGGTCTGGCCGTCGCCATTAAAGGTGTTTGGCGCTTTGATAAACACCAGCGGCTCGGTGGGGGGCTTGAAGTCCAGCTCGCTGGCGTGGTCGGCATAGTTCAGGCCGAGGGCAAACAGCGTGGCCTGCGGCGGCGTGCTGTGAGCAATAGCGACGCTACGCTCATCCACCACCGGGTTTTCCAGCGGCGGAAACCCTTCCGCCAGAATACGCACGCGATCCCCCGGGCGGATCTCAACGCGGCTTTGCGGGGTGCCGAGCAATATTGCATCGCCGGGATTAAGGGTGGCGAACTCGCTCAGGGCACTCAGCAGCTCGGCGGCGTTGCGCTGAAGATCGGCTGTGTTCCAGTGGTCCGCTTCGCGGCCGTTGATCTCGGTGATAATGGTCAGGTTGTCGACGTTATCAACGGCGACAGGTTCGCCGAGCGGGCAAAATCCGTCCCGGCATTTGGCCTTGATGGCCGGGCGGTAGAAGCTCTCCTCCGGCAGGCTCACCTCGTTGGCCAGCGCATACCCCGCGATGTATTCCGCGGCCTCCTCCACGCGCACCCTGCTGGCGGTTTTACCCACCACCAGTGCCACCGTCGCGCCGCTCAGCACCGTTTCCCCCTGTGGGAAGGGGATCGGTTCGCCCGCGCGAATCACGGTGTTATGCGGTTTGATAAACCACACCGGCGTTTTCGGCGGCGTGTTGTAGGGGGCTTTTTCAAATGCCTCACGCCAGGCTTCACGCTGGCTGTAATGGTTCAGCGCGACGGCAAAAACGGTACCTTTCATTCACATACTCCTTACCCCGACGGCCCGGGTTATGATATTCATTAATATGTTAATGATCTGGTTTTATGCTTTTGCTGTTCATTTCGCAATCAGAAGTGAAGAATTTGTGACATGAATAACAATAAATTTACATATTGATTTTTATATCTATTAAAATCATATGGTTAAATAAATTGACTGGTTTCTGTTAGACTTTTTGACGGAAAACGTGTTGTTTATAAAAACATCTTTTATGAATTGTTTACTTGTTAATGATGTGAAGGGGAGAGGCTATGCATGATTCATTAACCATCGCGCTATTGCAGGCGCGGGAAGCGGCGATGTCCTACTTCCGACCGATTGTGAAGCGCCATAACCTCACCGAGCAGCAGTGGCGTATCGTGCGCGTGCTGGCTGAGCATCCGTCGATGGATTTTCACGACCTGGCGTTTCGCACCTGCATTTTGCGCCCGAGCCTGACCGGCATTCTGACGCGCATGGAGCGCGACGGCCTGGTGCTGCGCCTGAAGCCGGTGAACGACCAGCGCAAGCTGTACGTGTCGCTGACCAAAGAGGGCAATGCGCTGTACGAGCACGCCCAGGCGCAGGTGGAAGAGGCGTATCAGCAGATTGAGGCGGAATACACGCCGGAGAAGATGAAGCAGCTGACGGCGCTGCTGGAAGAGTTTATTGAACTCGGAAACCGCCATAACGCAGCGCGGGAAGAAGAGTAAAAACCACAAATTCCAGGATGATTTTCGTAAAGTTTTCCCTTTCCAGGCCGAAAATTCTGTATCTGTCTGAGGAAAGAGAAAACATGTTAAACCGTATCAAGATTGTCACCAGCTTAATGCTGGTTTTAGCTATATTTGGCCTGTTACAACTCACATCCGGTGGTCTTTTCTTTAATGCTCTGAAGAATGACAAAGAGAATTTCACCGTCCTGCAAACCATTCGTCAGCAACAATCCACCCTGAACGGGAGTTGGGTTGCGCTGCTGCAAACCCGTAATACCCTTAACCGCGCGGGCATCCGCTACATGATGGATCAGAGCAATATCGGCAGCGGCGCGACCGTTAACGATCTGATGCAAATTGCGTCTGCCTCGCTGAAACAGGCGGAAAAAAACTGGGCTGACTATGAAGCCCTGCCGCGCGACCCGCGTCAAAGCGACGCCGCTGCGCTGGAGATTAAGCGTAACTACGATATCTACCACGGTGCGCTGGCAGAGCTGATTCAGCTGCTGGGGGCAGGTAAAATCAACGCCTTCTTCGACCAGCCGACCCAGAGCTACCAGGATGGTTTTGAGAAGCAGTACGTGAGCTACCTGCAGCAGAACGACAAGCTGTACCAGATGGCGGTTGAAGACAGCAACAGCTCCTTCAGCCAGGCGATCTGGGTGTTGATAAGCGTGCTGGTTGCCGTGCTGGTGGTGATCGTGGCTGTCTGGCTGGGTATCAAGCAGGCGCTGATCTCTCCGCTGACGCGTCTGATCGACAATATTCGCCATATCGCCAGCGGCGACCTGGTGAAGCGCATTGACGTGGAAGGGTCCAACGAGATGGGTGAACTGGCTGACTCGCTGCGTCATATGCAGAGTGAGCTGGTGCGTACCGTGGGCGACGTGCGTAACGGCGCGAATGCGATCTACAGCGGCGCGAGCGAAATCGCGATGGGCAATAACGATCTCTCTTCCCGTACTGAACAGCAGGCCGCTTCCCTGGAAGAGACCGCTGCCAGCATGGAGCAGCTGACGGCAACCGTTAAGCAGAACGCCGAGAACGCCCGTCAGGCGAGCCATCTGGCGCTGAGCGCGTCTGAAACCGCGCAGAAAGGCGGTAAAGTGGTGGACAACGTGGTGCAAACCATGCGAGACATTGCCGGTAGTTCACAGAAGATTGCCGACATTATCAGCGTGATCGACGGCATTGCCTTCCAGACCAACATCCTGGCACTGAACGCGGCGGTAGAAGCGGCGCGTGCGGGCGAGCAGGGCCGTGGTTTTGCGGTGGTGGCAGGGGAAGTGCGTAACCTGGCCCAGCGCAGCGCCCAGGCAGCTCGTGAAATTAAGAGCCTGATTGAAGACTCTGTGGGCCGCGTGGAAGTGGGCTCAACGCTGGTAGAAAGCGCCGGTGAAACCATGGGTGAGATCGTGAACGCGGTGACCCGCGTGACCGACATCATGGGCGAGATTGCGTCTGCCTCTGACGAGCAGAGCCGCGGTATCGACCAGGTGGGTCTGGCGGTAGCAGAGATGGACCGCGTGACCCAGCAGAACGCCTCGCTGGTGGAAGAGTCTGCCGCAGCAGCGGCGGCTCTGGAAGAGCAGGCGAGCCGCCTGACGCAGGCCGTGGCGGTGTTCCGCATTCAGCAGGAGCAGATGAAGGCGCGCGAGTTTGCTGCCGCGAAAAGCGTTGCCGCGCCGGTGATATCGCGTAAGGCCGCGACGGCGGACGCGGGCGATAACTGGGAAACGTTCTAATCCTGCGCGTTGTGCCGGGTGGCGGCTGCGCCCTGCCCGGCCTACGGAAAGGTGTTGTAGGCCCGGTAAGCGAAGCGCCACCGGGCGATATCAAAGCGGCAGACGCATGGCGCAGCGGGAGTTATACGCTAAGCCGTGCGCTGCTTCTTCTTCACGTTTTTCACGCAGTTCAGGCGTGAGTTCAGTGACGTATTCAAACCCCAGCTTTGCATAGAAGGGCGCATTCCACGGAACGTCCCGGAACGTCGTCAGCGTCAGCGATGTCAGCCCCACTTTGCGGGCATGGTCAGCCGCACGGGCGATGAGCTGCCGGCCAATTCCTTTTCCCTGCCAGGCCAGATCGACCGAGAGCTCCACAATATACAGTGCCGAAGGGTGTGCCTCTGCAAGGAGAAACCCCACGGGACGCTCGTTCGCCAGCGCCAGCCAGCTTAGCCCCCGTTCGGCATAGCCGAGGTGCTGTTCAGCGGAAATGACCTCACCCTCGGCAAGCCAGGCGAGATCCGGGTCGTCACGAAAACGTTCGCCCGCCGCGCGTTCAAGGGCGGGCAGGGCGGCAACGTCGTCGCTGGTGGTGGGGCGAATGTAAATGTTCATGGCGGGAAGTATAGCCTGACCTTCCGACATTATTTCGAGCAGACCAGCACCGGCGAGTAAAAGTTGCTAATCACCAGCGCATCATGCGGCGTGCGCTCTATCGTCAGGAGCCTTTTTTTCCCCAGCGTCAGGCCTGCCACGTATTTTTCAAATACGCCGGGCGGCATCGCATCGTGGCTAAAACGCTCCACTTTTTGAATGATGATTTCATAGAGTTCCCCCTCCACGTGCCGCCACTTAAACATCTCCTGCCGCGACACTTCCCAATTTTGCGGGGCGTTCTCGACGTTGCCGTTTAGGGTGATGTACCCGGTTTTGTCGGGGTGGAACCGCATGATGATTTCCCCATCAAAGGTGAAATCGTGATTGTCGCGTCTGTCGGAGAAGGTCAGGTTACCGTCGCAGGCCACCGCCAGCGGGGGCGTGTAGAAGTACCACGCCAGCGCGGCGCCGATGAGCATCAGGTTAAAGATCAGAATGAGCCAAATTTTTATCTGTCGCATATCACCACTCGTAATAGTAAAGCGTACGGCAGGCGCTCGCTTTATCCCGCGTGAGGGAACACTGGGAAAGCACCAGCCGCCCTTCGTGGCCGTAAAAAAGCGTTCTCTGGATGTGCATATAGAAAATGGAATTTTTCAGACACGGGAGATGGCCGTCCTGCTGAAGGGTTTGCGCCAGGGCAATCGCCTTCTCGTGAAACACATCCGCCAGCGGCGTAAAGGTGTAGACCGGACAGGAGCCGATATGGGTCAGCAGATGGATTTCCCTCTGCGGGTTTACTGGTTTGATCGCCGTTATCCAGAGGCACAGCGTCACGATCGCCAGAGTAAGCGCGCCGCAGAACAGTCGTTCCGGTCGAGCGCGCCATGCCGGTTTCGCCATTTTGGCGGCCGGGGGCGCCTCCTCCTGGGGCGTTACCGTGACGTCGGCGCTGAGCATAAAGCCCGTCTTAGGGACCGTGACGATAAACAGCGCGTCGGGAAGCAGGCTTGCCAGCATTTTGCGCAAAATACTGATGTACTGGTTTAACGAGTTGTTCGATCCCTGTAGCCCTCGCCGATCCCAGACCTCATGGAGAAAGGTGTCCCGTTCAATCACGTTGCCATGATGCTGGACCAGCAGCTTCAGGATGGTATTGGCCGTGCAGGTGAGGATCTGCGCATCCTCATCCGGCGCATTGATAAGAGAAACAGAACCGTCCTCGTCGTTGTAGACGATGGCATCAGCAAGCAGGTATTTCATAAGTTGTTGTAAAACAGACAGAGATAATGAAAAAAAAGAGAAGGTGTTTACATCTTCTAAGCAGAGCTGCTGGCTATTTTAACGCCATTGTTACCGATAACATTGATCCAGACGGTTTTTTGAGTGGTTTAATAAGTCAGCGTAATTATCACGTCGTCAATAAATTCCCCCGTACCGCTCAGAGGCTGGGCCGGGACTTCTCCGTAAACGGTGAAGCTTTGGGTGCCGCCTGCGGGATGGGTGACGACCAGCGCATCCCCGCTGCGCGAATCGCCCCAGCGTTGCGTGGCAGCGGCATCCTGCCAGAGCGCATAGCGCAGGCACTGGCCTTCGTCGTTGCAAAGCTGCCGCTGATTGCCGCTGGCATGGTTGCCGTTGCCCATGGCAAGGGTAAACGCCGTGCCGGCCGGACATCGCGTGGTGAGTGTTGCCGTGGAACGCGTCGGGCGCAGCGTGGCGGTGCTGCTCAGCGTGCCGAAGTTAAGCGGGGTGACGCGTTCTATGTAGCACCCCTGGCTGATTTCGGCCTGCGCGCTGGTGCCGCCCTGCACCTGCTCGCCCTCCGCGGAGCCGTCCGAGCAATTTTGCAGCGCATCCTGACGGGTGGCGCTGTGCCAGGCGATGCGCAGATTCATGTTGTAGTTGTAATAGTGGTACGCCGGCAGTTGGTTTTGCCCCGGCGGGAGGGTGGCGATAAGCGGAAAGCTACCGCTGATGCTGGTATTGCTTTGTGCAGTCAGGGTCTGCTGAATGAGATCCCCGCCGCTGGCGGGGCCCAGCTCCTGAGAGCGCGCGATGCCGTTAAGCAGGCGGAAGAGCAGGGTGTACTGTTTCCCCTCCTGGTCCCCGTTCGAGAGCATCTGAAAGGGTGGAGCATCAATGCTGCTCAGGCAGACGTTGATATATTCCATCGTGCCGTTATTGTCGGCCTGACAGCTAAATTTAACCTCGGTGTTGGTCGAGGCGGCATTTCCCGCCACGACGCTGCCAAAGTTGATGGCGGCGGGTGAGGTTATCCAGCACGCTGCCGCCATCGCCTTCATGGACAGCACGAGCAGCAGCAATAACGGTGTTTTTAATGACACAGTTGTTCTCCAATATTCTGTATTGATGACGCGGTGCGCGGGGCCGGAAGCGTGACCCGACACTCCCCCTCGCCGGTTTTCACCACCAGTTCACCCGGCAGGGGCGGATCTTCAAGCCAGATAAAACCGTCGCGTCCGACGATGGTCGCGCCGCGTGGCGTTGAAACGATGCTGCCCAGCGGGAGCGGCTTGTGGCGGCTGTCGACCAGCCGGGCCTGAACCGTCACGGCGTGATGGACATTAAAATCGACCTTTACCGCGCTGCCGTTGCCCGGTCTGGCATCCATGTCGGTGACGGGGGCCATAACATCGGCAGGGAGATCCAGCGGATTGATGCTGACCTTGCTGCTGTGGTATTGCGGCAGGTCGGTCAGCAGCAGATAGCCGTTTTCATCGGTTTCGCCTGCAGGGCGGTTTTCCAGCATTACTGGCACGTGTCCAACGCCGTGGGTGGAGACCAGCGCCAGACCCTGTTGGCTGTAGCGCAGGGCATGAAGGCTGCCATCCAGCAGCGTCAGGCTGCCTTCGGCTGAGGCGTACTGGTTGCCCAGCCTGGCGCCTTGCTCCAGCCCGACGTGCCACTCGCCTGCATGACCCAGATAGCCCACGTCCGCATAGATATCCCGGCGCTCACCAACGCTTTGTCCCAGCTGCCATGACCAGCCGCCGAGTCGATCGTCCGGCTGGTGGCGATAATCCATGCGTGACGTCTCGCGGCTGGTCTGAACGGAGAGAGTATCCGCACGGCCTAACGGGACCGAGAGCATAAGCTGAACGTTACTCGACGCATCCGTAAACGAACGGGTATAGCTCAGCGTGGTGGAGAGATGGGCCGGCAGCGAGACGGACCAGGAGGCGTTGAGGTAGCGCTGTTTGTTGCCCTGAATGTTTTGCTGTACCCAGCCTGCGCCTACGGTACCAAAATGAGGAACAGAGTGGCTTAGCCAGACGCTATCGCTGCGTCTGACCGGCAGGGCGCCGATCGTGCGGGCGTTATCGGCAAAGTCGGCATCGGTACGGACGGTGCTGGCAGAGAAGCCCGTCCCGCTGCCGTTCCATTGCCAGCCAAGGCCCCACTGTTTTCCCTGGCCATAGGGGCTGTCGCTCAGGGCAACATGTTGGCTAACAATCCCGATGTCGGGCGAGATCAGCCAGTCGACGCCTGTCCCGACATTGCGCAGTTTGCTCTGCTGTTCCGTGTGCAGCGCCAGCGTCAGCCGGTTACTTACCCCATAGCGCCAGCCCGCGTCGAGCACGGGATCGGGGGCATAGTCATTCGATCGCAGGGCGTAGTTTTGCCGCATCCAGCCGATATCCAGCGAGCCGCTGCTGAGCCCTTCCGCCAGCATCCCCGGCGCGCCGTAGAGATCGAGCTGTACGGTGCGACGCTGACCGTTGATGTCGGTAATGACCACCTGCGCCTGTCCGCTTCCGGTGAAGGAGGGCAGGGTATCCAGCAGAAAATCCCCCGGTGTCACGTGCTCGCTGCTCTGCTTAAGCCCGTCGATGTAAAGATCGACCGTTGAAGGCAGGACGGCAGTGTCGCTGTAGCGGCTGCGCGGTTCGGTGTTGAGCTGCGGATTAAGCTCAAAATTCCGCGCCCAGTGCAGGCCGCCAAAACGTACCTGCCGGCTCCAGCGGGTGCCCGTGGTGATGTTGTCGCCCAGCGCCAGGCTGGTCAGCGAGTCTGCGTTGTCCCACTGCCAGCGGGTTTCAAGACGCGTGTGGCTGGGCCGCCCAGCGCTGTTTTCCTCCCCCGCATGGCTTGAAAAGCTGCTGCTGAAGGTGCCGGGAAGCGCCCCGGATGCGGTCAACGAGGTCTGCGCGTTAAGCTGGCGGTTCCCCTGGGAGTCGCTGGCATAAAGGGCATACCCGAGCGTAAACGCGCTGATGGGCTGCGCCTCGGGATAGCGATACTGCGCGGTCGGCCTCTCGATAGTCAGGTGCTGCTGGCCGTCGAGCGCCTCTGCGTCGGCGGTAAGGGAGACCTGCTGAGCGTGTAAGTCGAGACTGACCTTCAGGCCAGGCAGGGACGTCAGTTCAACCCATTCGCTGTGGTCATCCGGGGCGCGAAGCCCCAGCTTTTTGAGGTCGCCGCGGTCAATCCACAGCGCCTCACCCACGACCCGGCAGGCCCACAGCTCCCCTCGAGGAGCGTGATTCACCGTGATGGCCAGCCATTGTACGGTGTCGGCGGCGGGTTCAACCCGGGCTGACAGCGTGAGCGGTAGCCAAAGCAGGAGCGCGAGTAGCGAGCGGGCGCAGGGGGATCTGGCTGGCATGGTGTTCATCATTGAGATAGGCGCGCAGTGCGCTGAGCGTGTGGTGTGAAGCCTGCTTAAGTGTCACAAGCGCGGTCTGTCCCGGTAGCACATAGCCCGCCAGCCCTTTCACCGATCCCACAACCTGCCCGCTGGCCGTCAGGGCCTGCAGGTGGCTCAGGCGAATATGGCTGTTCCCGGCGTTATAGCAGCGGATCGTTCCCGGGGGCTCCGCCTGTTCGCAGCTCAGGGCATCTCGGCTGACGGGCATATTCTGGTTTCCGGCAATAAAGACGGGAATCGAGTAGCGCAGCAGAAAGTGCACCGCGTTGGGGTTGGCCGCACGGGACGTTTCATCCGGCAGCTCATCAATGACCAGGCGGTAACTTTGCTCCTGTTCACGGATGCCGGGCTCCATAACGATGATGCGCACCAGCTGCTGCTGGCCCGGGGCCAGAGAGGTCATCGCCGGGCTACTGACCACCTCGTCGGTGGCCGTTAACACATCTTTGCCGTTTTGCTGGGTCCATTCGTAAACCCGTATCTGAGCATGGATGGCCGCTTTGCCGCTGTTCGTGAGGTAAACCGCGGATGCTCTTTGACCGCTCTGGAGATCGAGCGTCACGGGGGCCACCTGAAGCGTGGCGGCCAGCGCGTAGCGAGACAGCAGCGTCAGCATCAGGAGCCACAGAATGATGCAGGGAAGACAGCGCCGCATGATCAATACACCAGATTTAAGGTGACATCATCGCTGTAGGCGCCCGCCTGCGCGGTCGTCAGCGCCCCTGCGTCAATAACGCCATACAGCGTCTCTTCCTGCGCCATGCCGTTGCCGGTATCGGTAAGCCCATCGGTGCTGGTGATTTGCGTCTGTTTGCTCTCATCGGCAAAAAGTTTCCACGCTATCTTCTGTGCGCCCGTTTCACCGTTTTCCGGCTTCAGCCAGAAGGTGCCGTTTTCGCTGCTATCGTTGCTGGTGGCAGAGAGCGTGAACGGCGTACCGTTGGTACACACAATATCGACCTGCGTTTTGGCCTGAATTTCGCTTGATTCATCCGACCCGTGGCGTGAGAAATTGAGGTCGTTGGCTTTGAGGGTGCAGGATTTTACCACCTCAAGTGAAACGTGCATCGTCGCGCTTGCGGTGCTGTCTGCGGCGATCGCAGCGGCAGGAAGCAGGAGAGCGGAACAACATACAGCAGTGGAGATAATTTTCATGATCTTATTTCCTGACGTGAATAACAGTGCAATTACAGAGAAGTGGCCAGAGCGTCCAGCAGGCAGAGTTTTCGATGGAATTCTGCCAGGTTCTGACAGCAAAATTTGTTCATCGCGTTACGCTTGTGGGTGTAGATCGTTTTCGGTGACTTATTAAGGATTTGTGCGATACGCACCGGGCTGAAGCCTTTTTGAAGCAGCATGCAAACCCGCATTTCCTGGTACGTGAGCGTGGCGGTATTTTCTAAAGAGAAGGTCATGTCGCTAAAGCAGTGGCTTAGTTGGGCAAGGGACACATTTCCCGGGACCACTCTGATCCGCTCATTGCCTGGCAGGGCGTTAATGTCGTTGACCCTGGCCGTATCCGTAAATAACAGCCAGCTCTGCCCGGTGTGCGTGCTGAGCAGCTCCTGCAAACGCAGAAGCGCTTCTGGAGTAACGTTGTTGATCCAGTACGCCTCAGGACGGGGGGACACGGCCGTCGATACTATCGAATGGAGGCCGAGCCACAAAAACGCATTGCTGCTCAGAACGATGACCTGATAGCCGGCATTCGGGATGAAAGGCGTCATTTCATGCCCCACAGATAACCCTGGCCGTAGTCGGCCACGCTGGCGCGGGCCAGCGCGAAATCACCCGCGGTTTCGATGCCTTCTATCAGTACCTTACTGGCGACACGCTTGTACTGGCGGGTAAGGTGCAGGAACTTAGCCTGCTCGGTACGTCCGATCCAGAAGGTATGTTTGTCAATTTTGACGCCGCAGAAGCGGATCTGGCTGGCAAGCAGCTCGGGAAGAATGTCTTCGCAGACGTCGTCGGCCCACACTTCAACGCCCCACTGATGGAGCATCGCGATACCTGTTCGCAGGGACCGGCTTTGCATATCGTCGAGTTGTACCATCGTATGGAGATCGGTAACTTCGATAGCCAGCCTCTCCGGGCAGGAGGTTTCTTCTTTCAGCCTGTCGAGGAAGTCCGGTTCCAGCAGCAAATCCGATGTCGCATTGAGGTAATACTTGTCGCCTTCTTCGCAAGACAGGGTATGGCGAAGCTGCGCAAAGAAGTGTTCTTTACGCTGCGCAGAGGGCATTGAGCTAAAGTAGTCTTCAAGATTGACGTGGGGCTTTGCCGTGGACAATACCTCCCAGGCAATGACATTTTCACTGCGCAATGCCCGGATGGACTCGAACTTATAGCCGGTTAGCATGATAAAAGTGTGTACCGCTCCGTAGTGATTTCAGGAGCTGTACATTCTATGGTGGTGGATTTTTGCGGGATATTTATAAATAAAATTGGATTATATAAAGAGTTTTTATCTGATTTATAAACTTTATATAGAATTATTTATTTTCATAACCGCCCGGCGGAATGCCGGGCGGGGCATGCGTTAGCCTTGCTTGCTGACAATTTTGATTTCGACCATGCCAATCCCGAGCTGGCGCGGTGAGTGGCCGAGAATATTCCCTTCATTGGTGGACTGCGGATCTGGCGGCACAATGACTAAAGTATTGCTGCGCGATGGATTGGTGAAATGCAGCGTGTGAGTGCTTACGTCGTTACCAAGCGTCAGCGTCTGCTCTTCATCGCCCACGCGCACCGGCACGGGCTTATTCGCGTTGGGCCCGTAAGCTCTGGCTGTGATCACCAGGTCGAACTGTTCCGGCAGCGGATGGGTGTACTCAATTTTCACCTCGTTGCCCAGCTGCGCGTTCGACCACCGCCCCCAGGACTCCGGACGGGAGATGCCGCTAAACTGCTTCACTTCTTCAGGCGCGCCGGCCACGTTAAAGATGAAGCTGTCCGCTTTATAACGAATGTCGTTGTCGACGATTTTAAGCATGTCGATGTTGTGCTGATAGCGAGCCGTATCAATCACCGTATCTTTAAAGGCGGTTTTGCCTTTCCACTGGGCTTTGTCAACATGCTGCACGTTTTGTTCTCCGCCAAGCTGCCCCTGAGAGACGCACCAGTCGGTAGAAAGCGCCAGCGGCTGTGACCAGAGCTGGCCCATTTTGTAACACCGGTCGATCCAGACGAAGTTATCGCGAGGGGCGAAATCGGCCAGCTGGAAACGCAGCGGCGCGGAGTACTCACTTTCCGGCAGCGGTTCAACGCGGCTATCCGACACGCGTACCAGCAGCGGCAGACGGAAATTGCTGCCGGAGAAGGCGACGGTGTTTTTATCCCGATCGATGGTGAAGTCTTTCATCTCTTTCGGGAAGTTCCACAGGCGGATGATGTCGGGCTTCCAGGCGAGAATTTTCTCCTTCATGTTGAGGAAGACCTCCGACAGGGATTGTCCGGACAGCGTGCTGCGCCCAAGGCCAATAAAGTTGTCGCCGCCCAGAATGTCCAGCACCGTCGCGCCGTTATCCATGGAGTTGCGCTTGGTGGCGATCGTCTCCTGCTGCGGCTTGTCGCCGCGCAGGACGAAGAACAGATTGCTGCGGTCCTGCTTGTTGAGCTGATCCCACGCGCTGTTTTTCATCGCCAGATGATCGGACGAGACGACGATGACGGTGTTTTTAAACCAGGGCGAGGTTTTGATTTTCTCGACCAGCGCGGCGATGTGCTCCTGGCTACAGGTCACGGCGCTGAAAGACTTATTGTTTTTGCCGTCCACGTCATAGCTTTTGCGCTTACAGGTGCGCGAGACGAACCCGTCCGGATGGTGGGTATCCACCGTCAGCGCAAATAGAGAAAAACGCTTCCCGGCGCGGGACAGTTCCTCAAATTTCTTCCAGGTTTCGTCCAGCACCGTATCGTCATAGAAGCCCCAGTCGTTGCGGTAGGTCGGATCGGCAACCGTCGTTTTTAACTCTTCCGAGCCATACAGGTGGTCAAAACCGTGGGATTTCAGAAACACATCTTTTCCGGCAAAGCGCAGGTTTGCTCCCTGCATAAAGTAGTTTTCATAGCCGGAGTTTTTCAGAATATCGCCCAGGCAAATATTCTGCGGGAAGAACGTCGACATTGAAGCGGAGGCGTTGCCTTCAAAAGGCGCGAAGAGCGGGATACCGCACTGGGAAGCCACCATTCCGGCGATAGTGTAATCCGTGCCGGGCAGTTGCATGGTGTGGCTGAAGTCGAGACCTTCATTTTTCAGCGCGCCCAGGTCCGGCGTCAGGTTAGGGAACGCGTCGTTATCAAAGTAGGTACGCTCCAGGCTTTCACCGTAGATGTAGACAAGGTTGAGCTTCGGGTTGGCGATCGTTTTCGACGGCTCTTTGTAATAGGCCACGAAGTCCGGATCGCCGTCACGCGACTGGGATTTCACAAGCTCGGTAATTTGATGAAACGCCGGGCTGGCATCAACGGAGGCCAGCGCCAGGAACAGCGCCAGCAGGCTGTAGCCATGATGGTGAGGGAGATGGCGACGGCGGCGCAGCACCCAGGCGAGCGCGCCGAAAATCGTCACCAGCGCCACGATCAGTCCCAGCCCCGGAAGGATGTACTTACCCACCCCCGCGCCCGTCAGGCTGTTCGTCAGGGTGTAGAGCACAGCATCGTTAATGCCGTCGCCGGTGAAGTAATCGCTGGCGTATAAGGTAATGTTTAAAATGATAAAAATGCCGAGCACCACCAGCGTGGCGATAAACCACCAGGTGTTACGGCCGGCTTTCCAGGCATAAACGCCGACGGAAGCCAGAAAAAGGATAAGAGAGATAAATTCTGACAACAGCATATCCTCATGACACCAGGTGCTTCGCTGGCTAACTGTTTATTTTTGGTAAGACAATGTAATGGCGATGTCGTTTAGCTGCAATTTTAGTGTCACGAAAGTGTGCTGTTGTTAGGATTTGGTTTATAAAATCGTTTTTATGAAGGCGGTCGCATCCTGACAAACGGACGCTGAGACGGTGGCAGGTAGGAAAAACGCTCGTTTAACGCCGCGATGCAAGCCTATCGCATTAAACGCGGCGTGTTGTGGCAGAAAATGGGGCGGATCAGGAGATGAAATTAACGCCTTGTTTCAGCACCAGATCGCAGGCTTTGGTTTTCACCTGTTTTGCCAGAGAGGAGTTGCCGAGGGTGCTCAGGTTAAGCTGCTGGCCGTTTTGCGCGTTAAGCAGGCCCTGAATGCCGTCCATATAGCTGGTATCTGCTTTCTGTTCCTGCGTATCGAGACCCAGTTTGCCCAGCACCTGGTTTTTCACGTTTTGCGCGTCGGTCACGGACGCCAGCTTCTGCTTCGCGCAATATTCCAGAATCCCCGCCGCGTTGTTCATCGTGCCCGCGCTCAGGCTCTGGGAGCTGTTGCTCAGCAGGCTGGTGAGAGAAGAGGCCGAGAGCCCGCCCTGGGCGCTGCTGCCCTCTTTGGTCAGCTCATTTGCTGCGCTTGACAGGGAATCCTGCCAGGAAGCCGCTTGCGCTGCGCCGGTAACCAGCAGCGCGCCTAAAAAGGTGCTGATAAGAATCTGTTTTTTCATAATGGCTTTCTCAAAAAGGTCCGTTTTGGGCCGGAAGGGGTTCCAGTATATACCTGCGCCCTGCTGGTGATTCCTGGAACTGTCTTAATACTCTTTGCCGGTGACGCGGCTGCGGTAACTGTCCCAGTCGAAGATGACATACAAACTGTTGCCCAGCTTCATGCGGTCCATGACGCGTTCACCCAGTAAACGGGTCATCTCGTCAATGTTGTGGTTCGTCAGCATACCGGTGGGGCGTTTGGAGGAGGAGCGGCGATCGACAATCTGGTTAATGATGACCTTTTCATAACGGGATTCCGTCTGAACGCCTATCTCGTCGATGACCAGGAGATCCACATTGCTTAGATCGTTAAGCAGCTGTTCTTCGCTGGTTTCACGGTTGCTGAAGGTGTCTTTCATGGCGGACATGATATCGGCCACGGTGATGATGAGGACCGATTTACCGCGCAGAAGCAGCTCGTTGCAGATGGCGGCTGCGAGGTGGTTTTTTCCGGTCCCGGGCTTGCCGCTAAAAATGAAGCTCGCGATATTGCCGTCGAATTCATCCACGTACTGACGTGCGGCGGCAAGCGCGTTCATCTGCCCGGTGGTCTCAATTTTATAGTTATCAAACGAGCAGTTCTGATGCAGGGGACGAATACCGGAGCGGTTAAAGGTGCGCTGCATTTTCATCGCCCGGTTTTCGCGGGCGAGCGCGGCGGCACGAATTTCACCTTGTTCCTTTTGCCACGCCAGCAGCTCTTCACCCGTGGTGAAAGCGGGCTTCACGTTGGCAGGCATCATTTTTTGCAGACGTTTCATCAGGTCGCCGACGTTCTTCATTTCGCACCTCGGAATCCGCTTGGGATCTGTTTATCCGGTTCTGAAAACGCGTTGATATCGCGCTTTGGCCGGTCATTGTTGCTGGCGCGGGTTATTTGAAGATGACGCGCGAGCTTTTGCTGCCACTGGATGTGGGTGAACACTTTGCCTTCCGCCTGCCACCAGGCGGTAAACGCGGCGAGCTCTTCCGCGGTGGCGGGTTGGGTTAACGCAATGCCCCACAGTGCAGCCTGCCGCTGAAAATCCGCGTCAGGCTGCCAGCCCGCGTACAGGGCAAATTTACCCATAGGAACAGCCAGTGGGGCATTAACCGGTTCATCAAAGAACTGGTTATCCAGCGTGACGTCGCTCTCCGGGCGTGACAATTGCGCCTCGATCTCCAGAAGCTGTGCCAGACGTTCCGGCGTGATTGCGTAAAACGCCGGCGCGTTGTCGGCAAAAACCGCAACCGTGCCGCCTTCGGCGTGGGTCAACACACCGCGTGGGTCGCGCATAAAGGCATCAATGCCAGCAATGCTGGTGGTCAGAATTCTGGAGGACATAACGCTTACTCAACTGATTACTACGGGCGTGATATGGGCTTATGGTAGCACAGAGAGGGGGAAGGAAAGGAGGGGGAAGTGCAGGCTGGTGCCCTCATCCTGGCCCTCTCCCGGCGGGAGAGGGAACAGAACCGATTACGCGATGATATTCAGCGTGACGTCAATATTGCCGCGGGTCGCGTTAGAGTAAGGGCAAACAATGTGCGCCGCATCGACCAGTTTTTTAGCTTCAGCAGGATCCATACCTTCTACGTGGATATTCAGTTTTGCTTCGATACCAAAACCGGTTGGCAGCGGGCCGATACCCACTTCGCCTTCAATAAACGCATCTTTTGGCAGGGTAAATTTGTCGCGAGCCGCCACAAACTTCATCGCGCCCAGGAAGCAGGCAGAGTAACCCGCGGCAAACAGCTGCTCAGGGTTCGTGACTTCTCCCCCCATGCCGCCCATCTCTTTTGGTACGCCCAGTTTGACATCCAGTACGCCATCGGAAGAGGTCGCGCGGCCGTCACGGCCCCCGGTTGCTTTTGCTTTGGCGGTATAAACAACTTTTTCTAAAGACATGGCAGGTTCCTCATCTTACTTTTGTATGTGCTATTTAATAGCGTGCGATATATATGGGTAAACTAAGACGCGTAAAGTATAGCCTCACGCGCGTTGAATCTGTTGTCGCAAAAGTTCCAGCTGTTGCTTGAGCGCCAGCATGGTGTCGGTATCACACTGTGCGGCGCATCCCACCGCATGTGGGATACCCAATGCCTGCTGCTGAAGTTCACGTCCGGCTTCAGTCAGCGTGACGGCGACCTGACGTTCATCTTTACGAGAGCGGTGGCGGTTGATGAGCCCTGCGCTTTCCAGACGCTTCAGGAGCGGCGTCAACGTTGCGGAGTCAAGGAACAACCGTTCACCGATGTCCGACACCGTCACGTCATCCTGCTCCCACAGCACCAGCATCACCAGATATTGCGGGTAAGTCAGGTTCAGCGGTGCCAGCAGTTGCCGGTACAGCTTATTAAGCGCCAGATTTGCCGAATAGAGGGCAAAACAGAGCTGGTTATCCAGCAGGAGTGCAGCGGTCGTGTCGTTCGTTTTTGCGTTCATGAAATGAATATAGATTGTGTGCGATTTAATTGCAAGCAATATTATGGGCAGGTATAACGCAGCGCCACCTGAACAGCCATTTTACGGTAGTGCTGGCGCTGGGCCTGTTCGTCTGCACCCTCTTCAAACAGCAGGGTGAAGGTGTAGCTGTTGGCAACGTAGTGAAAGCTGAAGCTGCTGATCAGACGGTGAAGATCGCGGGCGTCAACCGTCTGGCTGAATAGGAGCTTTTCTTTGCCCCGGCGCAGGATGCCTTCCAGCAGGTCGAGCGCGCTGCGGTTGACCTGGCGAAGATAGTTTGACTGCTGCATAAAGCGGCCGCGCTGCATGTTTTCCATGCAGATTATGCGGATGTAATCCGAGTGGTCGGCGTGATAGTCAAAAGTGGCTTCAACCAGGTGGACCAGCGCTTCGACAGGGGGCATATCCGCCAGGCTGAGCGCTTTTTCACTGGCGCGAATTTGGGTGTAAACGTATTCCAGGACAAGCAGGTAGAGATTTTCTTTGTTTTTAAAATGGTAAACCACCATGCGTTTGGTGGTACCCGCTTTCTCGGCGATCTGCTCCATGCGGGCACCGTTCAGTCCAAATTCGGCAAACAGCGCGATAGCGCTCTGAAAAATTTTCTCTTTCAGGCTCGATTCTTCACTGTGCTCGGGGTGTTCGCTGCCAGGGTTAGCCACATCCTTTCCTTATTTTTACCAAACGGACCAGAAAGATTATCTCCACGGCAGCGAAATAACACAAATATCAAACGCGCGGGCGCTTGCGGTAGAGCCATAGCCCGGGTATCGACAGCCCGATAGAGAGCGCGCCGACGATGGAGGACGCCTTAAGAAAGTTGCTCAGGAGAAGAATCATCTGCGGCTCGGTGTAGCCAAAATGGCTGATTTTCACCGCGGAAATCATCGCCGTATAGGCAGATATGCCGGGGAACATCGGAATAACGGCGGCGACGGTGAACACTTTCGGATGCGCCAGATACCAGCGCGACCACTGAATACCGATGCTGCCGACCAGCATAGAGGCGATAAACGTCGACCATTCGATGTTAAAGCCCGCCGTCATCATCACCATTCGTGAGCCATGACCGATTGCGCCCAGCAGGGCACACCACGGCAGCGCGCGTTGCGGAACGTTAAATACCATCGCAAAGCCGACGGCAGGAATGGCGGCCAGGAGCATGTCCTGTGCCAGCGCCAGCAGAAAATCTATCACGCCCATCCGCGTAGCCCCCACAACGTCATCGCCATCACCACGCCGATGCAGGTCGCCAGCGTCAGCAGGCTGGCGATGGCCCAGCGTGCCAGGCCGGTATTGATGTGCCCTTTAAACATGTCGGCGACGGCGTTAATCAGCGGGAAGCCCGGCACCAGCAGAAGCACGCTGGCGGCCATCGCAATCGTTGGGGTAGCGGCAAACTGCGGCAGGCGCAGCAGCAGGCCAGACACCGTGGTGGCAACAAACGCGGTGATGCAGAAATTAATTTGTGGGTGCAGCTGCCGGTGCGTCAGCATCTGGCGCACGTACATGGCGATGCTGCTGGCGAAAAAGGTGACGATCGCGCCGTCCCAGCCGCCTTTATTGAGCTTGCAAAAACAGGCGCACGACAGCCCTACCATGAGCACGACCAGCCAGCGTGGATAACGTAATGGCTTGATTTGGTTAAACCGTTTTTCAATCTCCTTGAGATCGAGAAGCTTATGCTCAGCCAGGATGACGATGTGCTGGACCTCAGTTACAACGTGCATATTAATGCCGCGGTCGTGGTTTTTACGGGTGGACGTCAGACACTGCCCGTCTTTAATGGTGGTCAGCACAATGGCGTTGGATGAGATAGCGCTTTCAACGCTGTCCATTCCCAGCGCCAGTCCCAGCCGGGTTGAAAGCTCTTCGACCAGCGCGCTTTCCGCGCCGTGCTGGAGCAGAAAAAGACCGCACTGAATACAGAGCCGCGTGATAGCACGCTGCGTTGACCGATCTGCCTGCATGTCGTGTCCCGAAGAGAAAGTGGATAGTTGCCGATTGGCCCATAATGCCTACTTTTAGCACAAAGTGCGGTGACCTTTGCTGTGGATCAGATCAAGGTTTATGCAAACAGTTGCGACTCCCGCCACGAAAGGTTTTTTGTATTAATTTATCAATGCGGTGAATTATTATTTTGGAAATATAAGATATTTGTATTTAGTTATTCTAATTTTATATTGTCGTTATTTTAATGACTACGTAATTAAATTTATTTGCGCTTTGTGAGATATTAGCGCTGTTTTAGGCGTTTCTTAAACCAAGAACATATCTCATCTTCTGCTTGTATTAATCCGTTTTACACTCAGGGACGAAAATACTTATACATTGATGCGTTTAAGGTTACTCATCAAATGAAAAATGGACACGGAGGGTCTATGTTGTCACTGCCTGGTAAGCATGGCGTTGTCATTAGCCGAATACCCGTAATGCAGAATGGGCTAGGGGACGTAATGGCGCGTCATTTCCCCGATTTTGAATTGACCTACTGCCGCTCACTACAGGAGTTAACCCTGCTTCAGTTGCGCCGCGCAGACGTGATTATCGCCGATGTTTCAGGCGAATACAGGAACCCACGGGGTACGCTCGAAGAGTATTACCGCTTACTGAACCAGTACCGGGAAATCCACTGGATCTTTTTGGTCTCCCGGCCGTTTTACCCTATTGCCGTTGAGTTGCTTATGCGGCCGGAAAGCACGCTGCTTTCTGATATGGAACCTATTGAAGGTGTTGTTAACGCTATCCGGGCAGGGAGTGAACGCGCGGAGCGGATAAGCCAGACGTTATTAACCCCAGAACCTCAGGAAAGTGAGGATAATGACGAACACTTTATTGCGCTCACGCACTCTGAACGTAAGGTGCTTCGCCTGTTAGGCAAAGGGTGGGGGATTAACCAAATCGCTACATTGCTTAAAAAGAGCAATAAAACGATCAGTGCGCAGAAAAACAGTGCGATGCGAAGGCTCTCATTGCGGAGTAATGCCGACATGTACGCCTGGATCAACAGTACACAGGGAATGAGAGAGCTGAGTTTAATGTCAGCCTATGGAGAGTTCGAGGAATGGAAAAAACCGATTCAACAAGACATATCGCCATCATCGAAAATTGCGCGATGAGTGCGGTCGGGCTGCAGCATCTTTTTACGCAGTCTGAACTCAGCCAATATCAACTGCACCTGTTTAATGATTTTGATGGCTTTAAGAAAGCACTGCATCACGTGAATTTTTTCTCGCTGATCTATTCGCTTTCCGATGCGCGAGAAGAGCGCCGTAACTGCCTTGCGCATCTGCGGGATCTTGCGTTTACGCATAGCCATATCCAACGCATTATCCTGGTCTCGGATGAGATGGAAGCGCGGTTGATTAGCCATCTTTCGCCTTCACGTCTGCACGGTGTGGTCAGTAAATCGGTGACCCTCGAACACCTGATGAAGGAATTCATGGTGTTGTTGAGCGAAACGCTGCGCATTAATGACAATATGCTTAACCACTGGTACTGCAGTCAGAACCGGATGTTAAGCCCAACGGAAAGAGCGATTTTGCGTTATATGTCATGCGGGTATTCCATCCCCGAAATCGCGGCGCAGCTTGAGCGCAATATCAAGACTATTCGCGCGCATAAGTTTAATGCGATGGTGAAGCTGGGGGTGAACTCTGACGTAGGGTTGCTTGACGCAGCGGATATTCTTACCCATCTCCCGGTTAGAGAACCGCGAACTGCGGGGCTAAGCAAACCGACATTTTTGTAACCTGCCTTTTGCGCGCCAGATACGCTCTGGCGCATCATTCAGATGCACACATCAACCCACTTTGCGGATGTCAGCTCTGCCATTCTGTCTGGAGAAATACGCACGGCACTATGAATTGCGCCAGCGGCAGGGAGCACTTCAGCGTATTGTTTTAACGAGATATCGCAGTAAACCGCGAGCGGGTTTTCCAGCCCGAACGGGCAGACGCCACCAACGGGATGACCAGTAACGGTAACCACTTCATCGCTGCTGAGCATGCGTGCTTTCGCGCCAAACGTGTCTTTCAGTTTTTTGTTATCCAGACGCGCATCACCCTTCGCCACGACCAGAATCACCTCATTTTTAACCTTCAACGATAAGGTTTTGGCAATTTGTCCCGGCTCTACACGGTGGGCGGCAGCAGCCAGCGCAACGGTAGCCGTACTCTGGCTAAGTTCTATTACCTCTATCTCCGGCGCGTTGTCGGCAAAAAACTGCTGTACGGACTGCAAACTCATTGTTTCCTCCTGACAAATATCCTGCGTAATCTGTCATAAGAATTTATGCTCTGTAAATATCTCTTAAGTAACAAATATCCAGGATGGCTGATTTCTGGATCCTCTTCACAATCACAGAAACCGGTTACAGTAACCGGTTGCAGAGCGTGATGCGTAGATTAATACTGAGTATGTAACGTCCCCTGTATCCAATAATAAGAGCCAATTATGAAACCATTTCGTCTGAGCAGTACCGCTGGTACGCAAGCCAGCAAGGTTGTGAAGCTGATTTATGGAACAACGTGCGGCGCGAGTGCGCCCGTAATAAACGTCTGACAGGAGATCAACCATGTCTGCCAACCATGCTGCGTTTAATCTGATATTCCGTTTCGTTGAAAATTACGTGAGCCCGATTGCCGGGCGTATCTCGTCCCAGCGTCATGTCATGGCTATCCGTGATGGGTTTATCTCCGCGATGCCGTTCATGATTGTAGGTTCATTTTTATTAGTGTTTGCTTACCCACCGTTTTCGCCTGATACCACCTGGGGTTTTGCGCGCGCCTGGCTGGATATGGCAAAGCAGTTTGAAGGCCAGATCCTGACGCCGTTTGATATGACGATGGGCATTATGTCCATTTATATCTGCGCGGCCATCGCCTATAACCTTGGCAAACATTATGTCAAAACGCACCAGCTGGATCCGTTCATGTGCGCCATGCTGTCTCTGATGGCGTTTCTGCTGGTTGCAGCCCCTAAAACTAAAGGCACGCTTCCCGTTGACAGCCTGGGTGGAACGGGTATTTTTACCGCCATTCTGGTGGCGATTTACTGCGTTGAGATGATGCGTTTCCTGAAAGCGCATAACATCGGTATTCGCCTGCCAGACCAGGTGCCGCCGATGATCAAAAACTCCTTTGACCTGCTGATCCCGGTGCTGGTGGTGGTGTTAACGCTTTATCCGCTAAGCCTGTTGATTCAGTCTCAGTTTGACATGCTGATTCCGCAGGCAATTATGTCCATCTTCAAGCCCCTGGTTTCCGCGGCGGACTCACTGCCCGCAATCCTGCTGGCGGTGTTGATTGGGCATCTGCTGTGGTTCGCCGGGATCCACGGGGCGGCCATCGTCTCCGGGATGCTACAGATGTTCTGGCTGACTAACCTCGGGGCTAACCAGACCGCTCTGGCCGCCGGTCATCCCCTGCCACATATTTTTATGGAAGCCTTCTGGACGTTCTTTATCGTGATTGGGGGGTCGGGTGCGACGATGGGGCTGGTGATTTGCTATCTGCGCAGTCGCTCAGCGCATTTACGCTCTATCGGCCGATTGAGCGTGGTGCCCAGCTTCTTTAACATCAACGAACCAGTTATCTTCGGTACGCCGATCGTGATGAACCCGGTGTTCTTTATTCCGTTCCTGCTGGCCCCGATGGTTAACGCCGTGCTGGCCTGGGCGGCGATGACGTTTGATCTGATTGGCCGTGTTATTTCCGTAGTACCCTGGACGGCACCGGCGCCGATAGGCGCAGCATGGGCGCTGGGCTGGGATTTCCGTGCCGCTATTCTGGTGGTCGTTCTGGCCTGCGTATCGGCAATCATCTACTTCCCGTTCTTTAAAGTGTACGAGAAACAGCTGCTGGAGCAGGAAGCGGAAGAAGCGCAGCGTAATGCGGAAGAGGACAACCAGCAGGTGGCCTAGGTAAAAGCAAAACGGCAACTTTCAGGTTGCCGTTTTTAGTGTTTGTTCCCTCAGCCCCGTGGGAGAGGGTGAGGGCATCAGGCCGCACCCGATTATTTCAGCGTGCAATCCCCGCACTGCTTGACGTCCGGCAGGCGATAGCGCTGGCAGCAGGTACGACGCACCAGAAGCCCGTCACGGAGCACAACGGTACGGAATAATGGGTTATCGCGGCCATCGGAAAGTTGTTTTGCAAAGAAGCAGGACTGACGCAGGGCCTCCACTTTCTCATCGCCGATCAGCGGTTTCATTTCCGTTAAATACCAATGGATTAAATATCCGGTATTACTCCAGATAAGCTTCCCGTTGATCTCGCCCGTTGCTTCAAGTGCCTCCACCACTGGGATCAGGGCCTGGATGACAAGCTGTTCCAGACGTTCCTGAGCAGAGAACTGCTCTGCGCCGCGATCTTCGTGCAGGTCAATCCAGAAACAGGCTGCTCGGCCAGTTTCGTGGAACTCGACGTGAAAATGATCCGGGGAGAGCGCCAGCATGCTCTTTTGGGTTAACACCGCCAGCATGAGCGGGGGAACCATCAGCCCGATATACCATTGTGCCCACAGGGAAAGCAGCGGTTTATTTTCCCGCGTTAGGGTCGGCTGATTGCGATAGATATGGTCGGAATAGGTTGCAAGTAGCGACTGCAGCGTAGAGGGTTGCTGCCACTGAGCGAGCGTCATGGCGTGATGCGGGGGCGCTTCATCAAGCCTGATAAAGTCCAGAAGGTGGGCGCGCGTCTGTGCAATCTTATCCCGTATGGCATCCGCAAGCGACGCATCCCGGCTGGTGAGCGGCGCTCGCCAGAGGAGTGGTTCAACGATGTGTGCGGTTTGCGTAGCCATAGTTGAGATAGGAATCTAAATGATAATGATTGCCAATCCTAACTATTGCTCATACCAATGGCAAGACTTTTGTCCTGATTAACCGCTTACGCGCTTAAGCGGTTTGTAGCTCTTCACTTAGCAGAATGTTATTGCGACCTAAATGCTTTGCTTCATAGAGCGCTCTGTCTGCTCTCTCCAGCGCGCCTTCAACGTCTTCATTTTCGAAAATGGCAATACCGATGCTGATGGTGACGTTGGTGGCGACACTTTCGTTGAAAAGATGAGGGATTTTCAAATCATAGACTTTCTGACGGATCCGCTCTGCCGTATGGCGGGCGTGTTCAAGGGAAATATTCGTCAGCAGCACCATGAACTCTTCCCCACCGAAACGCGCCACAATATCGCGTGAACGGACGGCATCACGGATGGCCGCAGAGACGCGTTTCAGTGCCTGGTCGCCCATCATATGGCCATAATGGTCGTTATAGGCTTTGAAGTGGTCGATATCCATCAGAAGGACAAAGTGTTCGCCGTTTTCTACCGCTGGCAGGTTCTCCAGACGGCTCTGCAGGCCGCGACGATTATAGAGCCCGGTTAGAGGATCCATCATGCTGAGATCGGTCAGCGTTTCCCGTTCTTCCAGCAGGCGAGAGAGCAGCTCCTGGGCGAAGCGATCGTTGCGCCTTTGCAAAATGTTATGAATAGCAATAGCCACCACAGGAAGTGCGAAAGAATAGGACATTCTTAGCCATATATCTTGGTCGCTTAACCACAGGCAGACAATAAAGGCGGGGAGCGAGTGCAGCGTAAATGCTTTGATATTACTGGCGAAGGCCAGCGTTCCGATAAAAAGCACCGTGAGTAAGGCTATTATCAAATACATAGCCTGGTCATGGGTAATTAGCGAAAATTTCGAATCAATTTGCCAGGCCCACAAAATACCAAAGATTGCTGAAACGGCAGGAATATTTATCTTCCGCGCGCGCTTTTTCCAGTGCCAGACGAACAGGCCAGTACTGATCGCGAAAATTGCAATCAGAGGGGCAGAAAACACGCGTACAGAATAGAGCGGGTTTGTTACCGAGAACACGGCTGAAGTTGCGTTCAGAAATAAAAATAAACGTAACGATAATTGATATTTTCTTTGAACCAAAGACCGCCAGGATTGTGATGTCATAGTCGTGCGTTTTTATTAAAATTTAATTAAAACAGATAAGTAGGTGTGGTTTCGCACTAAAATATGCAAAAAACTCAAAGCGTAATTATAAGAAAAACTTTATGTGTAGTTAACAGGTGAGCAATTTATCACCTTAGGAAATTTCTGTCATTCTACATAAGGGTAAAGGCCGATCTTTTTTGCTTCACTGCGCGACAAATGATAATTTTTATCATATGATATTGTTTATCATTATCGTTATGAAAGGGCGATGTATGTTGAACAGGGCGCTGGGAAGTGCATGGGGAGTATTGTTGCCGGGCGTAATCCTTGGCGTGTTGATGTTTGCCGATCTCTCCATCAATATCTGGAAGGCCATCATTGTGTCAGGATTGCTGGTTACGTCAGGCATGATATGGCATAAGCAACTTCGTCACTTTGTTTTACTGCCATCGTGTGTCGCATTGATCAGTGGAATTCTGGTAATACTGATGAGTTTGAAATAACAGGGAAAACAAGAGGAGTTACAGAAGGGATGTAAGATAATTGGTGCGAGGGGGGGGACTCGAACCCCCACATCCTAAGGACACTAACACCTGAAGCTAGCGCGTCTACCAATTCCGCCACCTTCGCACAGTCATCTTACTTTTTTTGATATCGCCTCGTTGGTGCGAGGGGGGGGACTCGAACCCCCACATCCGTAAGGACACTAACACCTGAAGCTAGCGCGTCTACCAATTCCGCCACCTTCGCCCAGTGCGAGCAATATCAACGTGATTTATGGTGCGAGGGGGGGGACTCGAACCCCCACATCCGTAAGGACACTAACACCTGAAGCTAGCGCGTCTACCAATTCCGCCACCTTCGCATACCATCGATACTGTAAAAGTATCGTAACCACGGAGGCGCATTCTAGATGTTTTCAGCTTTACGTCAACTGAAAATTGCGCGCCTTTTATTGATTGCTGCAAAAATGGACGGAATTGATACACCTGCTTGCCGGATGGCGCTGGCGCTTATCCGGCCTGCATTGTATGGCAAATTATTTCTTTGCCTGACGCGTCATCACGGTGCGGTAGACCTTAAAGCGGCCAGTCTGGGCGATCACTTCGTGGAAGCCGAAGGTTTCGTCCAGCACTTTCGGGTACGCCAGGAAGGCGTTCGCCACGATGCGCAACTCGCCGCCGCTGTTGAGGTGGCGAGTCGCGCCACGGATCAGCGTTTGCGCAGCTTCGAGGCTGGTCTCCATGCCGTCGTGGAACGGCGGGTTAGAGATAATCATGTCAAAGCGGCCGGTCACGTCAGAGAAGACGTTGCTGGCAATCACGTCGCCTTCAATGCCGTTTGCGGCAAGCGTTGCGCGGCTGGCTTCAACCGCCGGGGCGCTTACGTCACACAGGGTTAAACGCACTTTTGGTGAATGGCTGGCAAGCACCGTTGAAAGCACGCCCGCGCCGCAGCCCACGTCCAGCACTTTGCCTTTGGTGTGCGGTGTCAGGGTGGAGAGCAGCAGCTTGCTGCCCGTATCCAGCGCGTCACGGCTGAAGACGCCCGGCAGGGTTTTGATGGTCAGGCCGTCAAGCTGGTATTCGTCCCAGAAGGTGTTGGCATCGAACGTTGTCTGCTTTTCCAGACGGCCATGATACAGACCGCAGCGACGCGCGCTGTCGACTTTGGTCAGCGGCGCGTAGGCTTCCAGCATCTGCTCGGCGCTACGGACGCCGCTGCGGTTTTCACCGACCACGAAAATATCACAGCCAACCGGCAGCAGGGAGAGCAGGTTCATCAGCTGGAACTGGGCTTCCGGCTTGTTCTTCGGCCAGTAGTAGATCAGCGTATCGCAGTCGGCAATATCGCTCTGCTCCGCCACCAGGCTGAAGCGTGCGCGCTCGCCCATCTGGCGGCTCAACACCTGCCAGTGGTGGTAGTATTGGGTGTGGGCACGGCTTTCAGCACAGTCGAAACGCGCGGGCAGGTCATCCTGCATATCTCCGGCAAACAGAATACGGCTTTCTTCGAAATCATCACTGTGACGCAGCAAGACTTCACTTGCCGGGGTAAATGCAGACATGAATTGTTCCTCAATAAACTCAGGCGGGGATTATAGTAGGTAGATGGCGCACTTTCGACACATTTGCTATATTTGCGCGCCTGAGAGACAGGAGTTATCCCTATGACATCCCGACGAGACTGGCAGTTGCAGCAGCTGGGCATTACCCAGTGGGCCTTGCGTCGCCCGACGGCGTTGCAGGGCGAAATCGCCATCTCCATCCCTGCGCACGTTCGGCTGGTGATGGTAGCGGAAGAACTGCCTGCCCTGAATGAACCCCTGATCGGTGATGTCCTTCGCAGCCTGAAGCTGACGCCCGACCAGGTCTTACAGCTGACGCCTGAACGGGTTGCCATGCTTCCTCCTGATAGCCGCTGTAACAGCTGGCGCATCGGAGAGACTAGCGACATCTCTCTTCAGGGGAGCAAAATCAGCTCGCCAGTGCTGGACGAGCTGAAAGCCAATCCAAAGGCGCGCAGCGCGCTATGGCAACAAATCTGCGAATATGAACACGATTTCTTCCCTCACGACGCCTGACCTGACCGCAGCGTTCGCGATTGAAACACGCGCCCACACCTTTCCGTGGAGCGAGAAAACGTTTGCCAGCAATCAGGGCGAGCGCTATCTGAACTACCGTCTGGACGTTGACGGCACCATGGCCGCGTTTGCCATCACGCAGGTCGTTCTTGACGAAGCGACGCTGTTTAACATCGCCGTCGACCCGGCGTTTCAGCGCCGTGGGCTGGGAAGAGAACTGCTTGAGCATCTCATTCGTGAGCTCGAAACCCGTGACGTTTTCACCCTGTGGCTGGAGGTGCGCGCATCGAATGTCGCCGCCATCGCGCTCTATGAAAGCTTAGGCTTTAACGAGGCGACAGTCCGCCGTAACTACTACCCCACCGCAGAGGGACGTGAAGACGCCATCATAATGGCTCTGCCGATTGGATAACGAAGATAAGGTTGTAACGATGAAATGGGACTGGATTTTCTTTGATGCCGACGAAACGCTGTTTACGTTTGACTCGTTTGGCGGCCTACAGCGGATGTTTCTCGACTATAGCGTGACCTTCACCGCTGAAGATTTTCAGGACTATCAGGCGGTGAACAAGCCGCTGTGGGTGGATTACCAGAATGGTGCCATCACTGCGTTACAGCTTCAGCATCAGCGTTTTGACGTCTGGGCGGAGCGCTTAAATGTGAGTCCGGGCTCGCTGAATGATGCTTTTCTCAATGCGATGGCGGATATTTGCGCGCCACTGCCGGGCGCGGTTTCTCTGTTGAATGCGTTGAAAGGCAAAGTGAAACTGGGAATCATCACTAACGGCTTCACCGCGCTGCAGCAAATCCGTCTGGAGCGCACCGGCCTGCGCGATCATTTTGACGCGCTGGTGATCTCCGAAGAGGTGGGGGTGCCGAAACCGGATCCGCGGATTTTCGA
This sequence comes from Enterobacter sp. KB-280D8, assembly GCF_041399405.1. Classification (NCBI taxonomy): domain Bacteria; kingdom Pseudomonadati; phylum Pseudomonadota; class Gammaproteobacteria; order Enterobacterales; family Enterobacteriaceae; genus Enterobacter; species Enterobacter sp. KB-280D8. The sequence goes on along the minus strand of NZ_JBGKEC010000004.1, from coordinate 234,297 downwards.
TTATGCGCTGGCGCAGGCCGGTAATCCCGACCGCGATCGCGTGCTGATGGTGGGGGATACCGCAGAGTCTGATATTCTTGGCGGTATGAAGTCAGGTTTGTCGACCGTCTGGCTAAATGCGCATGGCCGCGTGAAGCCTGAAGGCATCGAGCCAACCTGGACCGTGACGTCATTGACCGAACTGGAGCAACTCCTGTGTAAACAATGATTGCCTGCCCCCCGTTGATGGGTAAAATAGCCGCAATTCTGTATTCCATGATGCGTGGCGTGCTGCCGCGCTTATAAAAGAAGATTTAATTATGACGTTGTCTCCTTATCTGCAAGAGGTGGCCAAGCGCCGTACTTTTGCCATTATCTCGCACCCGGATGCCGGTAAAACGACCATCACCGAAAAGGTGTTGCTGTTCGGACAGGCGATCCAGACTGCGGGTACCGTTAAAGGCCGTGGCTCCAGCCAGCATGCAAAATCTGACTGGATGGAGATGGAAAAGCAGCGTGGTATTTCGATTACCACCTCCGTGATGCAGTTCCCGTATCACGACTGCCTGGTAAACCTGCTGGACACCCCGGGCCACGAAGACTTCTCCGAAGATACCTACCGTACCCTGACGGCGGTGGACTGCTGTCTGATGGTGATCGACGCCGCGAAGGGTGTAGAAGATCGTACCCGCAAGCTGATGGAAGTTACCCGCCTGCGCGATACGCCGATCCTCACCTTTATGAACAAACTCGACCGTGACATCCGTGACCCGATGGAGCTGATGGATGAAGTGGAAAACGAGCTGAAGATCGCCTGTGCGCCAATTACCTGGCCAATTGGCTGCGGTAAGCTGTTCAAAGGCGTTTACCACCTCTATAAAGACGAAACTTATCTGTACCAGACCGGTAAAGGCCACACCATTCAGGAAGTGCGCATTGTGAAGGGTCTGGACAACCCGGATCTGGATGCCGCGGTTGGCGAAGAGCTGGCCGCGCAGTTGCGTGACGAGCTGGAGCTGGTGAAGGGTGCGTCTCACGAGTTCGACAAAGAGCTGTTCCTGAGCGGTGAAATTACCCCGGTCTTCTTCGGTACCGCACTGGGTAACTTTGGAGTAGACCACATGCTGGACGGTCTGGTGGAGTGGGCTCCGCAGCCAATGCCGCGTAAAACCGACACTCGCGAAGTGGAAGCGAAAGAAGAGAAATTCACCGGTTTCGTCTTCAAAATTCAGGCCAACATGGACCCGAAACACCGCGACCGCGTGGCCTTTATGCGCGTGGTGTCCGGTAAGTATGAGAAGGGCATGAAGCTGCGCCAGGTGCGTATTGGCAAAGATGTGGTGATCTCCGACGCGCTGACCTTTATGGCGGGTGACCGCTCGCACGTTGAGGAAGCGTATCCGGGCGACATCATCGGTCTGCACAACCACGGTACGATCCAGATTGGCGATACCTTCACCCAGGGCGAAATGATGAAGTTCACCGGGATTCCGAACTTCGCACCAGAGCTGTTCCGTCGTATTCGCCTGCGCGATCCGCTGAAGCAGAAGCAGCTGCTGAAAGGCCTGGTTCAGCTCTCCGAAGAGGGCGCCGTGCAGGTGTTCCGTCCAATCGCCAACAACGATCTGATTGTCGGCGCGGTGGGTGTGCTGCAGTTCGACGTGGTGGTTGCGCGTCTGAAGAGCGAGTACAACGTGGAAGCGATTTACGAATCGGTCAACGTGGCGACCGCGCGCTGGGTTGAGTGTTCAGACGTGAAGAAATTCGAAGAATTTAAGCGTAAGAACGAAATTCAGCTGGCGCTGGATGGCGGCGACAACCTGACCTATATCGCGCCAACGATGGTCAACCTGAACCTGACGCAGGAACGTTATCCTGACGTACAGTTCCGCAAAACGCGCGAACACTAATCCCTTCTCAGAGCACGGCAATCGCCGTGCTCTTCTTTTATTCCAGTCTTATTAATCCCTTGCGGAATGTTCTTAATTCACCGCTAATTCACGCTATTCGCGCGTTTTTTACTCAATTCTGAAAGCGGCATTGTGAGAGTGATCTATATTTAACTCAGTGTTTAGCACCGGGTGTGGATGAATTAACTGTTCAATGCATGTCGATTGGTTCTCCATTTCACCCGTGTGTTTATTCGCAATATATAAAACTACTAAGGAAGTATGTAGCCCGAATAGCGGGTAAAACACAGGAATAAATCGATGAATATGACAAGACTGAAGATTTCTAAAACTCTGCTGGCTGTAACACTGGGTAGCGTTCTGGTTAGCGGTTCCGCCCTGGCGGAAAGCAGCACCATGGATAAAGCACAGTCCACGGCCGATACTGCGGGGCAAAAAATCGATAGCTCTATGAATAAAGTCGGTAATTTCATGGACGACAGCTCTATCACAGCAAAAGTGAAAGCCGCGCTGGTGGATGATGAAGCCATCAAGAGCACCGATATTTCCGTTAAGACCGACAAGAAAGTGGTCACCCTGAGTGGCTTCGTGGAAAGCCAGGCGCAGGCAGAAGAGGCGGTGAAAGTCGCTAAGGGTGTCGAAGGTGTGGCCTCCGTGAGCGATAAACTGCACGTTCGCGACGGTAAAAACGCGTCGGTGAAAGGTTATGCCGGGGATGCGGCAACCACCAGCGAAATCAAAGCTAAACTTTTAGCAGATGACATCGTGCCGTCTCGTAAGGTGAAAGTAGAAACCACAGATGGTGTGGTTCAGCTTTCCGGTACGGTTGATTCCCAGGCGCAAAGTGAACGTGCCGAGTCAATTGCGAAAGCCATTGATGGTGTGAAAAGCGTTAAAAACGATCTGAAAACGAAGTAATTCTGGACCATTCGCCCGCCGGGCTAAATCCTGCGGGCGAAATAAGAACGACTCTGGAAAAACGCCGGTGAGTGACCTGAGCGCTCACGTTTAGCGGCCGACATTAACTATGGTAAAGGAGAAGCTTATGTTTCGTTGGGGCATTATATTTCTGGTTATCGCGTTAATTGCCGCCGCATTGGGCTTTGGTGGTCTGGCAGGTACAGCGGCATGGGCAGCTAAAATTGTCTTCGTCGTCGGTATTATTCTGTTCCTGGTCAGCCTGTTTACGGGGCGTCGACGTCCATAGCAAACGCAATATTTCTTCAACAAAATAAAGCCAGTCCCTGCGACTGGCTTTTTCTTATTTGCGTTACAGGTCGGGTGCGTTACTGTGGAGTGATAAAATAATCAAAACAGGAAAGCAGAGGTGGGGCAACGAATTCCCGTTACGCTCGGCAATATTGCGCCGCTGACGTTAAAACCGTTTCGCGCGGGTCAACTCGCACTGGTTTGTGAGGGGGGAGGACAGCGCGGCATTTTCACCGCCGGCGTGCTGGATGAATTTATGCGCGCGCAGTTCAACCCGTTTGACCTCTACTTCGGTACGTCCGCCGGGGCGCAGAATCTCTCTGCCTATGTCTGTAACCAGCCCGGCTACGCGCGAAAAGTAATCATGCGCTACACCACGGCGAAAGAATTTTTTAACCCGGTGCGCTTCGTGCGCGGCGGCAACCTGATCGATCTCGACTGGCTTCTGGAGTCGACCTCCAGCCAGATGCCGCTGGCCATGGATACCGCCGCCCGTCTGTTTGATAGCGGCAAAGCGTTCTGGATGTGCGCCAGCCGGGGGGATGACTACTCGCCGGGCTATTTCTCACCGCAGAAGGATAACTGGCTGGACATCATCCGCGCCTCCAGCGCTATTCCCGGTTTTTATCGTACCGGAGCTCTGCTGGACGGCATCAGCTATCTCGACGGCGGCATCAGCGATGCGGTGCCGGTGCAGGAAGCCGCCCGGCGCGGGGCGAAAACCATCGTGGTGATCCGTACCGTGCCGTCGCAAATGTATTACACACCCCAGTGGTTTAAACGGATGGAGCGCTGGCTGGGCGACAGCAGCCTGCAGCCGCTGGTGAACATCGCAAAGCAGCATGAAACCACCTACGGCGCGATGCAGCGCTTTATTGAAAAACCGCCGGGTAAGCTGCGAATTTTTGAAATCTATCCGCCGAAGCCGCTGCTGAGCATGGCGCTGGGCAGCCGCGTCCCTGCGCTGCGCATGGATTACAAAACGGGGCGGCTGTGCGGGCGTTACTTCCTGGCGACGGTGGGGAAAATGCTGGCAGAGCAGCCGCCGCTTCATCGGCATAAACGGATTATTATGCCGCCTGCGGTTGTCGCCAATGATGCCCTGACGATGCCGCTGGTGGATATCCCGCAGGCGAATGACGCTTTACTGGATAACGAGGATCTGGCGTGACGCACCTCTTTGTTGATACCCACTGCCACTTTGATTTCCCGCCGTTTGCGGGGGATGAAGCGCAAAGCATTGCGAAAGCTGCCGAGGCAGGCGTTCAGGCGATCATTGTGCCGTCAGTAGAAGCGGCCTATTTTTCCCGCGTGCTGGATCTTTCCACGCGATACCCCGCGCTTTATGCCGCGCTCGGCCTGCATCCGATTGTCATTGAGCGCCATCGTGATGAGCATCTTGAAGAGCTGGATCAGGTGCTGCAAAGTGCAGGAGAGAAACTTGTCGCCATCGGCGAGATCGGTCTCGATCTCTATCGCGAGGATCCGCAGTTTGAGCGCCAGCAGACGATCCTCGACGCGCAGCTCAGGCTGGCAAAGCGTCACGATCTGCCGGTGATCCTCCACTCAAGACGCACGCACGATAAGCTCGCAATGCACCTGAAGCGTATCGATCTGCCGCGAAGAGGCGTTGTACACGGTTTTTCCGGCAGCCTGCAGCAGGCGCAGCGTTTTATTGAGCTGGGGTATAAAATCGGCGTCGGTGGCACCATTACCTATCCGCGTGCCAGTAAAACCCGCGATGTGATGGCTCAGCTGCCGCTGTCGGCGCTTCTGCTGGAAACTGACGCGCCGGATATGCCGCTGAATGGTTTTCAGGGGCAGCCGAATCGCCCGGAACAGGCGGCGCGCGTTTTTGACGTGCTGTGCGAATTGCGTCAGGAACCTGAAGATGAGATTGCTGGCGCGCTGCTGGAAAATACCCGTTCGGTTTTTGGCATCACGCTATAGATAAAGCGCCGGACGAATCACCGTTATTTTCTTTTTTTCCAGCGCCTGGGCCAGCGGTTCAACGTCCTCCGGCGTGGCGCTGCGCCATGACGCTGCCTCGCCGTAAACCCCATGCGCATGAAAAGCGTTGATGCGCACCGGCACATTCCCAAGCCCGTGGATAAAGGTCGTTAGCGGCTTGAGATGTTCCAGGTAATCACACTGCTCCGGAATAACCAGCAAGCGGAGTTCCGTCAAACGGTGACGATCTGCCAGCCAGCGGATGCTCTGTTTAATCTGCGGGTTTTCGCGCCCGGTCAGGAAGCGGTGATGCTCGTTCCCCCACGCCTTCAGATCCAGCATCGCGCCATCCAGTACCGGCAGCAGCTTTTGCCAGCCGGTTTCGCTTAACAGACCGTTGCTGTCTACCAGACAGGTGAGGTGACGCAGGGCGGGATCGGCTTTGATCGTGTTGAACAGGGCGATCAAAAAGGGCAATTGCGTTGTGGCTTCACCGCCGCTCACGGTGATCCCTTCGATAAACGGTGCGGATTTGCGGACCTGGGTGAGGATCTCGTCCACACTGAAGCGGTGCGCCATAGGCGTGGCCTGCTGCTGGCACAGGCGCAGGCAGGTGTCGCACTGCTGGCAGTGACTCTCCTGCCACCAGACGCGTCCTGCCTGAATGGTCAGCGCGTCATGCGGGCAGTGGGGCACGCAGTCCCCGCAGTCGTTGCAGCGCCCGATGGTCCACGGGTTGTGGCAGGTTTTGCAGCGCAGGTTGCAGCCCTGCAGGAACAGCGCCAGGCGGCTGCCCGGCCCGTCTACGCAGGAGAAGGGAATGACCTGACTAACTAAAGCGCATCTGCTGTTCATGGCTTATCACGCGCGGCTGACGTTCCAGAATTCGGGTATTGCGTGCGGCTTCTTCACCCAGCCAGGTGGTATTGGTGCGCGATCCGGCTTCGCGGTACTTTTCCAGATCCGACAAGCGCACCATATACCCGGTTACGCGGACCAGATCGTTACCGGCGACATTCGCGGTGAACTCACGCATACCGGCCCTGAACGCACCCAGGCAAAGCTGAACCACCGCCTGAGGATTGCGTTTTACCGTCTCATCCAGCGTTAAAATATCGCTAATCCCGGAGTGATAGTGTTTATGGTGCGGCGCAACAGCCAGCAGGTGGCTGATGGGATCCGGTTCGTCACCGTACGGCAGACGCGCCCCCGGCGTGGTGCCCGAATCGGAGCTGATGCCTGACTGGGCGTGCAGCATCGCGCGCTGCTTCCAGCCGTGCTTCACCGGAGTGTTTTCGACGAACGCCGCAAGCTGTTCGCTGATGCGATAGCCCAGCGCGTTGGCCTGTTCGTCTTTTCCGTAGCGTCCCGCTATTCCTGCTTTCTCACAGAGCGCGTTTACCGCTTCCGCCAGGCCGTACATGCCAAACATTGGCACAAACCGATCGGCATCAATCAGCCCCTCTTTTACCAGGAAGCTATTCTCAAAGAAGCCAGACTGCCCGTACAGGAAATCGCAGCGTGCATCGATGATGGCAATTTGCTGCTGGCAGTAGTGCGGGAGCGTGCGGGTGAAGAAGTCTTCAATGGATGTGCTGCGTTCAGCCATGGCTTTGAGGTTAAGGCGCACCAGGGTGCTGCCACCGCCTGCCAGCGGCAGGGAGTTGTAACAACTCACCACGCCGTAACGGCCTTTTGTGAAAATTTTATCATTCATTGGGCCATTGGAAATATGCGGTTTGCTGCATTCACATATGTTTTTTGCCACCTCAAGTAGCAAGTCGTCCGGGGTGATATCGGGATCGTAGATAAAGGTCAGGTTCGGCGCGACCTGCTTCAGCTCTGCGTCGGCACGCAGAATGGCACGGGTGATGGGGCTGTCGGCAGGCCCGATGTTTGCGTGCATAAACGCATCCGGCAGCGTACGGTCGAGATAGCGCCAGAAACGTTTTACTCGGCTATCGATCTCTTCTTGTGTTAGAATTCTAACATACGGAGTTAATATCGCATCAAGCTGACCGAGATAGACCGGCATCGATGTGACGGACGGAACATGGTGGTAGAGGATGGTTAACAGCGAGAGGGCGTCGTCGAGATCTTTCGCCCCTTCCAGCTCCAGCCATTCTGAACCGTTAGCCAGAAATTTTGCGTAATCCGGCAGAACGTAACGGGGTTTGTAAGGCGCGTGGCCTTCGAACATGTCGCAGATAAACCCTTCGTCCAGCGCGGCTCGCGCGGCCTCAGGAAGTGTCGGATACGGCAGGTTGTTTTCCGCTTCCAGCGCCAGAAAATGACGTTTTTGTTCCGGGGTTAACACCGGGCTTGTCACAATGTGCTGGCAACGTTGTTGCAGGGCGTCGGGGCTGGAGTGGGGCATATTCGCTTCCTTGAGTGTTCTGCGGATGATGAGCGAATTGTAGGAAGCCAGCCTGTCGGGGCTTTTGATCCGACAGGGGGTATCGCTGCTTTAGTCGGCAATTTACGCGCTAAAGTTTGAAGAAGATCTCATTACAGTAATGCAAATTTGTACGCAGTTTTCATTAACTGTGATGAATGTCGAAGTGTGGATGCGGGTGAATGTTAGAATACTCACAGACCCGCAAGGTAAAATTTATACGGCACTGCCGTTGGAGAATGTTATGACCGATTTAACTGCAAGCAGCCTGCGCGCGTTGAAACTGATGGACCTGACCACCCTGAACGATGACGACACCAATGAAAAAGTCATCGCCCTGTGCCATCAGGCGAAAACGCCAGTGGGCAACACCGCCGCTGTCTGCATCTACCCGCGCTTTATCCCGATTGCCCGCAAAACGCTGAAAGAGCAGGGCACTCCGGACGTGCGCATTGCAACCGTGACTAACTTCCCGCACGGCAACGACGATATCGAGATCGCGCTGGCGGAAACCCGTGCGGCGATTGCCTACGGCGCAGACGAAGTTGACGTGGTGTTCCCTTACCGCGCGCTGATCGCTGGCAACGAGCAGGTCGGTTTTGACCTGGTGAAAGCCTGTAAAGACGCGTGTGCGGCGGCAAACGTGCTGCTCAAAGTGATCATCGAAACCGGCGAGCTGAAAGAAGAGGCGCTGATTCGTAAAGCGTCTGAAATCTCCATCAAAGCCGGTGCGGATTTCATTAAAACCTCTACCGGTAAAGTACCGGTGAATGCGACCCCGGAAAGCGCGCGCATCATGATGGAAGTTATCCGCGATATGGGCGTGTCCAAAACCGTTGGCTTCAAGCCTGCGGGCGGCGTGCGTACCGCGGAAGACGCGCAGCAGTTCCTGGCAATTGCCGACGAGCTGTTCGGCGCAGAGTGGGCGGACTCCCGCCACTACCGCTTCGGTGCGTCCAGCCTGCTGGCAAGCCTGCTGAAGGCGCTGGGTCACGGCGACGGTAAGAGCGCAAGCAGCTACTGATTGCCAGACAATGCCGGATGACGCTTCGCTTATCCGGCCAACAGGATCGTAGGGCGGGTAAGCGTAGCGCCACCCGCCACAACTCCCCCGATTCCGCATGGAGGTTACCGTGTTTCTCGCACAAGAAATTATTCGTAAAAAACGTGATGGTCAGGCATTAAGCGACGAAGAGATCCGCTTCTTTATCAACGGCATTCGTGATAACACCGTCTCAGAAGGGCAGATTGCGGCTCTGGCGATGACCATTTTCTTCCACGATATGTCGATGCCCGAGCGCGTGTCGCTGACCATGGCGATGCGAGATTCAGGAACCGTTCTGGACTGGAAAAGCCTTAACCTTAACGGCCCGATTGTGGACAAACACTCCACCGGCGGCGTGGGCGACGTGACGTCTCTGATGCTCGGCCCCATGGTGGCAGCCTGCGGCGGTTACATTCCGATGATCTCCGGGCGCGGCCTGGGCCACACCGGCGGTACGCTCGACAAACTGGAAGCCATTCCGGGCTTCGATATCTTCCCGGACGACAACCGCTTCCGCGACATTATTAAAGACGTTGGTGTGGCGATTATCGGCCAGACCAGCTCTCTTGCTCCGGCAGACAAACGTTTCTATGCAACCCGCGATATCACCGCGACCGTTGACTCCATCCCGCTGATCACCGCCTCTATCCTGGCGAAGAAACTGGCTGAAGGGCTGGACGCGCTGGTGATGGACGTGAAGGTGGGCAGCGGCGCCTTTATGCCGACCTATGAACTCTCTGAGGCGCTGGCCGAAGCGATTGTTGGCGTCTCTAACGGCGCGGGCGTGCGCACCACCGCGCTGCTGACCGACATGAACCAGGTGCTGGCTTCCAGCGCCGGTAACGCGGTTGAAGTCCGCGAAGCCGTGCAATTTCTCACCGGCGAATACCGTAACCCGCGTCTGTTCGACGTCACTATGGCGCTGTGCGTGGAGATGCTCATCTCCGGCAAGCTTGCTAAAGACGATGCGGAGGCCCGCGCGAAGCTGCAGGCGGTGCTGGACAACGGCAAAGCGGCGGAGATCTTTGGCCGCATGGTGGCGGCGCAAAAAGGCCCGACCGATTTCGTCGAAAATTACGCGAAGTACCTGCCGACAGCGATGCTCAGCAAAGCCGTCTATGCGGATAGCGAAGGCTTTGTCTCTGCCATGGACACCCGCGCGCTCGGCATGGCTGTCGTGTCTATGGGCGGCGGTCGTCGTCAGGCATCCGACACCATTGATTACAGCGTCGGCTTTACCGACATGGCCCGTCTGGGCGACAGCGTTGACGGCCAACGTCCGCTGGCGGTGATCCACGCCAAAGATGAAGCCAGCTGGCAGGACGCGGCGAAAGCGGTGAAAGCCGCCATTACGCTTGATGATAAAGCGCCGGAAAACACCCCAACGGTCTATCGCCGTATCACCGAATAGCGGTATACTGATCTGATCGCATTTTTATGAAGCACTAAGTACGGAGAACAATTATGAAACGTGCATTTATTATGGTGCTGGACTCATTCGGCATCGGCGCAACCGAAGATGCAGAACGTTTTGGTGACGTGGGTTCCGATACCATGGGTCACATCGCGGAAGCCTGTGCCAAAGGCGAAGCGGACAACGGTCGTAAAGGCCCTCTGACTCTGCCAAACCTGACCCGCCTCGGTCTGGTGAAAGCGCATGAAGGTTCTACCGGTAAAATCGCAGCCGGTATGGACGGCAACGCGGAAGTGGTGGGCGCCTACGCCTGGGCGCACGAGCTCTCTTCCGGTAAAGACACCCCGTCCGGTCACTGGGAAATCGCCGGTGTGCCGGTGCTGTTCGACTGGGGCTATTTCTCCGATCACGAGAACAGCTTCCCGCAGGAGCTGCTCGATAAGCTGGTCAAGCGTGCCAACCTGCCGGGCTACCTCGGTAACTGCCACTCTTCCGGTACCGTGATTCTGGACCAGCTCGGCGAAGAGCACATGAAAACCGGCAAGCCGATTTTCTACACTTCTGCTGACTCCGTGTTCCAGATTGCCTGCCACGAAGAGACCTATGGCCTGGATAAACTCTACGAGCTGTGCGAAATCGCCCGTGAAGAGCTGACCGAAGGCGGGTACAACATTGGCCGCGTGATCGCGCGTCCGTTTATCGGCGACAAAGCGGGTAACTTCCAGCGTACCGGTAACCGTCATGACCTGGCCGTTGAGCCACCAGCGCCAACCGTGCTGCAGAAGCTGGTTGAAGAGAAAGACGGCCACGTGGTTTCCGTGGGTAAAATCGCGGATATCTACGCCAACTGCGGCATCACCAAAAAGGTCAAAGCGACCGGTCTCGATGCGCTGTTCGATGCCACCATCAAAGAGATGAAAGAAGCGGGCGACAAAACCATTGTCTTTACCAACTTCGTGGACTTCGACTCCTCCTGGGGCCACCGTCGCGACGTTGCGGGTTATGCTGCTGGCCTTGAACTGTTTGACCGCCGTCTGCCTGAGCTGATGGAGCTGGTGGGTGAAGATGACATTCTGATCCTGACAGCGGACCACGGCTGTGACCCAACCTGGACCGGTACCGACCATACCCGTGAGCACATCCCGGTGCTGGTGTATGGCCCGAAAGTGAAGCCGGGCTCGCTCGGTCACCGTGAAACCTTCGCGGACATCGGCCAGACCATTGCGAAATATTTTGGCACGTCTGACATGGAATATGGCAAAGCCATGTTCTAAACGGATTGGGTGCGGCCTGATGCCCTCATCCCAACCCTCTCCCACGAGAAATACGGGTGCGGCCTGATGCCCTCACCCCAACCCTCTCCCACAGGGAGAGGGAGATATTAAATGAAAAGGAACTGAAGATGGCAACTCCTCACATTAACGCAGAAATGGGTGATTTCGCTGACGTCGTATTGATGCCGGGCGACCCGCTGCGCGCGAAGCACATTGCGGAAACCTTCCTCGAAGACGTGCGTGAAGTGAACAACGTTCGCGGCATGCTGGGCTTCACCGGTACCTATAAAGGCCGCAAAATCTCCGTCATGGGCCACGGTATGGGTATCCCATCCTGCTCCATCTACACCAAAGAGCTGATCACCGACTTCGGCGTGAAGAAAATCATCCGCGTGGGCTCCTGCGGCGCGGTGCGCATGGACGTTAAGCTGCGTGATATCGTTATCGGCATGGGTGCCTGCACCGATTCCAAAGTTAACCGTATGCGTTTCAAAGACCACGACTTCGCGGCGATTGCTGACTTCGGCATGGTGCGTGACGCAGTCGACGCGGCAAAAGCGCTGGGCGTTGAAGCGCGCGTGGGTAACATCTTCTCTGCTGACCTGTTCTATGCACCGGACGGCGGCGAGATGTTCGACGTGATGGAAAAATACGGCATCCTGGGCGTGGAAATGGAAGCGGCGGGTATCTACGGCGTCGCGGCTGAGTTTGGTGCGAAAGCGCTGACCATCTGTACCGTCTCTGACCACATCCGTACCCACGAGCAGACCACCGCTGCCGAGCGTCAGACCACCTTCAACGACATGATCAAAATCGCGCTGGAATCCGTTCTGCTGGGCGATAAAGAGTAAGAGCTGTTGTGCCGGGTGGCGGCTTCGCCTGACCCGGCCTACGGTTTTGTAGGCCCGCTAAGCGCAGCGCCAGCGGGCTTTTTTACTAGCGCACTGCCTGTGCAATCCATGCTGACAAATCCCTTAACTCTTTTTCCTGCCCCGGGAAATCCCCAATTAACGCGTCGCATTCCTGCTGCAGCATATCTGCCCGATACAAACAGCCCTGCAAGCGGGCCGCCAGCGCTTCTAACGGTGCCGGGTTGAGGCTGTCCGTAAATACCTGCGTGCGGGTGATATGGCCTTTCTCCACGTCAAAATGCAGCTCTACACCGCCCCAGGTAAAACGTTCGTCCAGCAGATGAGAAAACGCGGGGGCCTGACCGAAGTTCCACTCCCAGCTGCTCTGGCGGGCAAAGGTTTCGGCGAAGTTGGGCAGATCCGGGGTTTTATCCGGCGAAATCACTTCCGCATCCACGCGCTCGCCGTAATGTTTAAAGAACGCGTCACGGATCGCGTCGCAAATCTGCTCGTGCGTAATCCCCGGCAGCAGTTCAACCAGATTCGCCACGCGCCCGCGCACGGAGGTAATCCCTTTCGCCTGGAGCTTTTTCTTGTCCGGATTCAGGTAGTTCGCCAGACGGCTCAGATCGGCGTTCAGCAGCAGGGTGCCGTGGTGGAACCCGCGATCCATGGTTTCGCGGTAGGCGGAGCCGGAGACTTTTCGGTCGCCCTCGGGCGTTTTCACTACCAGGTCGTTCCGCCCCGACGCCTCCGCCGTTACGCCGAGCGAATTCAGTGCGTTTAGCACGATGGAGGTTGAAATGGTTTTATCGTATTCAGGCTTGCCGGCCATAAAGGTAAAGCAGGTATTGCCCAGATCGTGAAACACCGCGCCGCCGCCGCTGCTGCGGCGTGCCAGACGGACGTTGTCCTCTTCCATACGCCGCGTATTGCACTCTTTCCACGGGTTTTGCGCGCGGCCAATGACCACCGTATCGGCGTTGCGCCAGAGAAACAGCACGCGCTGGATGGCGGGCATCTGGCGGAAGATGCACTCTTCTACCGCGAGATTAAACCAGGGATCATAAGAGTCAGAGATAAGCAGGCGTAACGTCGTCATGGCAGAGTTCCTTTTCCGAATCGTTCGCCTACTTTATCACTATTCTTTCTTCTCGCTCTCTTCGTCTTCGGGAACCGATCTGCTGGCGGTCAGCAGGAACGGCGACTGCTGCCAGCGGGTGCGCTTGCCCTGAAGCAGGGTACGCGCCAGCACGACGCCAATGGCCAGCGAGAGCAGCAGCATCAGGCGCAAAATATTGGTGGTATTATCCACCTGTTTGGCTTCGGTCGGCAGAGTGTGAGTATCGAGCGTCAGGCGGAGATAGCCCAGCGGACCATTCTTGCCCTGAATGGGTTCGACGATCTGCTGGTTAAAATAGCCCCCGGCTTTTTTGCCGTCCAGCGCCAGTCTGTCGCGCACGTCGACGTGCTCTCCGGCGCGGGCAATCAGGTCACCTTTTTCATCGTATACGCCCGCATCCAGAATGCGGCTGTTTTCCGTAAGCTGACGCAAGACCTGGCCTATCCGCTTATCGTCCGGCGTCTCGGTGCGCATCAGGGGCGCAACGTTGAGCGTCACCTGACGCGCCAGCGTGCGGGCCAGCTCTTCAAACTGCGGGTTGCGCTGCCGCTGATGGTTCTGACTAAACCACGATGCCCCCTGCATCAATGCCACTAACAGTGCGAGACAGGAAAGGACAATCACGGCGCGATGAAGCCGGAATTTCAGTTTTGCGCGAGCCATATTCCACCTGCTGAAAATTTAGGGCTTAATGTTGCCAGAAGTGATGGTTACAGGGTAGCCTCATGCGTTATTTTCCCTCTGGAACCTTCCGGCGCGAACGAAATTACAGGAGCTTTAATGCCGAACATTACCTGGTGTGACCTGCCAATGGATGTCTCTTTATGGCCAGGATTGCCGCTCTCGTTAAGTGGCGATGAGGTGATGCCTCTGGATTACCACGCTGGCCGTAGCGGCTGGCTGCTGTACGGACGCGGCCTGGATAAGCAACGCCTGACCCAGTATCAAACCAGGCTGGGCGCGGCGATGGTCATCGTAGCGGCCTGGTGCGTGGAAGATTACCAGGTCATCCGGCTGGCGGGTTCCCTGACGCAGCGCGCAACGCGTCTGGCGCATGACGCCGGGCTGGACGTTGCGCCGCTGGGTAAAATCCCTCACCTGAAAACCCCTGGCCTGCTGGTCATGGACATGGACTCAACCGCCATTCAGATCGAGTGTATTGACGAGATTGCGAAGCTGGCGGGCAGCGGCGAGCTGGTGGCGGAAGTCACCGAGCGTGCGATGCGCGGCGAGCTGGACTTCACCGCCAGCCTGCGCCAGCGCGTGGCGACCCTGAAAGGGGCCGACGCCAATATTCTGCGCCAGGTGCGCGACGTGCTGCCGCTGATGCCGGGACTGACGCAGCTGGTGCTGAAGCTGCAGTCCCTCGGCTGGAAAGTGGCGATCGCCTCTGGTGGCTTCACCTTCTTCGCGGATTACCTGCGGGAAAAACTGCATCTGACCACCGTGGTGGCCAATGAACTGGAGATCATGGACGGCAAGCTGACCGGCCAGGTGATCGGCGACATCGTGGATGCCCAGTACAAAGCCAACACCCTGACGCGCCTGGCGGAGAAATATGACATTCCTGTCGAGCAGACCGTCGGCATCGGTGATGGCGCGAACGATCTGCCGATGATCAAAGTTGCTGGCCTTGGCATTGCCTACCATGCCAAGCCAAAAGTGAATGAAAAGACGGAAGTGACTATCCGTCACGCTGACCTGATGGGGGTGTTCTGCATTCTCTCCGGCAGCCTTAATCAGAAATAACGAGGTAAACCGTGGCGAAAGCTCCAAAACGCGCATTTGTCTGTAATGAATGTGGTGCGGATTATCCGCGCTGGCAGGGGCAATGCAGCGCCTGTCATGCCTGGAACACCATCACCGAAGTGCGTGGTGTGGCGGCTTCGCCGAGCGTGGCCCGCAATGAACGCCTGAGTGGTTATGCGGGCAATGCAGGCGTGTCGAAGGTACAAAAACTTTCAGATATCAGCCTGGAGGCGCTGCCGCGCTTCTCCACCGGCTTCAAGGAATTTGACCGCGTGCTCGGCGGCGGCGTGGTGCCGGGCAGCGCGATCCTGATCGGCGGTAACCCGGGCGCGGGGAAATCGACCCTGCTGCTGCAAACGCTTTGCAAGCTCGCCGAACAGATGAAAACTCTGTACGTCACGGGGGAAGAGTCACTGCAGCAGGTGGCGATGCGCGCGCACCGCCTGGGCCTGCCGACCGGCAACCTGAACATGCTCTCCGAAACCAGCATCGAGCAGATCTGCATGATCGCCGAAGAAGAGCAGCCGAAGCTGATGGTGATCGACTCCATCCAGGTGATGCACATGGCGGACATTCAGTCCTCGCCGGGCAGCGTGGCACAGGTGCGTGAAACCGCCGCTTACCTGACGCGCTTTGCCAAAACGCGCGGCGTGGCGATTGTGATGGTCGGCCACGTGACCAAAGACGGCTCGCTGGCGGGGCCGAAGGTGCTTGAGCACTGTATCGACTGCTCCGTGATGCTCGACGGCGACGCGGATTCCCGCTTCCGCACCTTGCGCAGCCATAAAAACCGTTTTGGGGCGGTGAACGAACTGGGCGTGTTTGCCATGACCGAGCAGGGGCTGCGCGAGGTCAGCAACCCATCTGCTATCTTCCTGAGCCGTGGCGATGAGATCACCTCCGGCAGCTCGGTGATGGTGCTGTGGGAAGGCACGCGCCCGCTGCTCGTCGAAATTCAGGCGCTGGTGGATCACTCTATGATGGGTAACCCGCGGCGCGTGGCGGTCGGTCTGGAGCAGAACCGTCTGGCGATCCTGCTGGCGGTGCTGCACCGTCACGGCGGCCTGCAGATGGCGGATCAGGATGTGTTCGTTAACGTGGTTGGCGGCGTCAAAGTCACTGAAACCAGCGCAGATCTGGCGCTACTCCTGGCGATGGTCTCCAGCCTGCGCGACAGGCCGCTGCCGCAGGATCTGGTGGTGTTTGGTGAAGTGGGGCTGGCCGGGGAAATCCGTCCGGTGCCGAGCGGCCAGGAACGTATCTCCGAGGCAGCAAAACACGGCTTCCGTCGGGCTATTGTTCCGGCAGCTAACGTGCCGAAAAAAATCCCGGAAGGGATGCAGGTCTTTGGCGTTAAGAAACTCGCAGATGCGTTAAATGTCTTTGACGACTTATAATTACGTATTCGATTTTGCAGGAGGCACCGTAATTTATGTCATCATTTGACTACATCAAAACCGCAATCCGTCAGAAAGGCTGCACGCTGCAGCAGGTGGCTGACGCCAGCGGCATGACCAAAGGCTACCTGAGCCAACTGCTGAACGCCAAAATCAAAAGCCCCAGCGCGCAGAAGCTCGAAGCGCTGCACCGTTTTCTGGGGCTCGAATTCCCGCGTATGCAAAAGAACATCGGCGTGGTGTTCGGCAAGTTTTACCCCCTGCATACCGGGCATATCTATCTGATCCAGCGCGCCTGTAGCCAGGTCGACGAGCTGCACATCATCATGGGTTACGACGAAACTCGCGACCGTCAGCTGTTTGGAGACAGCGCCATGTCGCAGCAGCCCACCGTGCCGGACCGCCTGCGCTGGCTGCTGCAGACCTTTAAGTACCAGAAAAACATTCGTATTCATGCCTTTAACGAAGAGGGCATGGAGCCGTACCCGCACGGCTGGGACGTGTGGAGCAACGGCATCAAAGCGTTTATGGAAGAAAAGGGCATTGCGCCTAATTGGATCTACACCTCTGAAGAGTCCGACGCGCCGCAGTTCCGCGAGCATCTGGGCATCGAGACGGTGCTGATCGATCCAAAACGCACCTTTATGAACATCAGCGGGGCGCAGATCCGCGAGAACCCGTTCCGCTACTGGGATTACATCCCGACCGAAGTGAAGCCGTTCTTCGTGCGCACGGTGGCTATTCTGGGCGGTGAATCGAGCGGTAAATCAACGCTGGTCAACAAGCTGGCGAACATCTTCAACACCACCAGCGCGTGGGAGTATGGCCGCGATTATGTGTTCTCGCACCTCGGCGGCGACGAGATGGCATTGCAGTATTCGGACTACGATAAAATTGCCCTCGGACACGCCCAGTACATTGATTTTGCGGTGAAATACGCCAATAAAGTGGCCTTTATCGATACCGATTTCGTCACCACGCAGGCGTTCTGTAAAAAGTACGAGGGGCGCGAACACCCGTTCGTGCAGGCGCTGATTGACGAATACCGTTTTGACCTGGTGATCCTGCTGGAAAATAATACCCCGTGGGTGGCCGACGGCATGCGCAGCCTCGGCAGCTCGGTGGACAGGCGAGAATTCCAGTCCATGCTGGTGGAGATGCTCAACGAAAACAACGTTGAGTTTGTGCATGTGGAAGAGTCGGACTACGACTCGCGTTTCCTGCGCTGCGTCGAGCTGGTGAAGGAGATGATGGGGGAGCAGGGTTAAATCATCGCCCCCTCACCCTAACCCTCTCCCCAGAGGGGAGAGGGGAACAAACCACTCAGAACTCAACCACCACTTTCCCCCGCATATGCCCCTCCAGCACTTTACGGTGCGCTTCGGTAATGCTTTCCACGCTCAGCCCGTGCAGTGTTTCACTCAGCGAACTTTCTACCACGCCGTTATCCACCAGCTTCGCCACCTCATTGAGGATCTCACCCTGCCGCGCCATATCAGCGGTCTGGTACATGCTGCGGGTGTACATAAACTCCCAGTGCAGCGCGGCGGATTTGGACTTGAGCTTGTCCTGGTTCAGCGGATGTTCATTCTCAACGATGGAACAGATATGCCCCTGCGGTGCAATCAGTTCGCTGACCGCATCCCAGTGCCCGTCGGTGTCGTTGAGGATGAAAATGTAATCCACAAAGGTGATGTTCTGTTTTGCCAGCTCGCCTTTCAGATCGCGGTAGTTCACCACCGCGTCAGCCCCACGATCGCGGCACCATTGGGCGGAATCTTCTCGTGAAGCGGTTGCGATGACCTTCACTTTGCTGTTGTGCTTCGCAAACGGGATCGCCAGCGAGCCCACGCCGCCCGCGCCGCCGATGATCAGCAGCGTTTTGTCCGCCCCTGCATCCTGAATGTTCAGCCGTTCAAACAGGCCTTCCCACGCGGTGAGCGCGGTTAAGGGCAGTGCTGCGGCAGCCGCCCAGCCGAGGCTGGCAGGCTTGTGCCCGACTATGCGCGCATCGATCAGCTGATGCGTGGTGTTGCTGCCCGGGCGGGTGATGTCTCCCGCGTACCATACCTCGTCGCCCGGTTTGAATCCGGTCACGCCAGTCCCCACGGCTTTGACGATCCCGCTGGCATCCCAGCCGAGCACGCGCGGATCTTTCAGCCCGTTTTTGACAATGCCTGCGTGCACCTTGGTGTCTACAGGGTTTATGGAGACGGCTTTCACCTCCACCAGCAGATCGTGCTCGCCGGGCTGCGGCATAGGCGGGGTGATTTCAATGAAGGTGGATGGCTTTTCTGGGTTAACGGCAATGGCTTTAACAGACATGGTGTGCTCCTCAATGGCATGCGTTTTGTTGAGGCTAGTCTATTAAGTGGCCAGCTGCATGATAAGATGGACAATCAAGAACTCAGCGTTCGCAAAGGATGAACAATCATGTTTAAACAGCTGCAGGATATGGCTCTATTCGCGCTGGTGGCAGAGATGGGCAGCTTTACCGCGGCGGCGCAGAAGGCGGAACTGCCAAAATCCAGCGTGAGCCAGCGGATTAGTCAGCTGGAGCAGCAGGTGGGGATCCGCCTGCTCAACCGCACCACGCGCAGGATCAGCCTCACGTTCGCGGGCGAGCACTATCTGGTGCACTGTCGCGAGATGCTGGCGGCCAGCGAGCGGGCGGAGTACGCCATTCAACGGTTGCGTGAAAACCCCAGCGGGCGACTGCGGATCACCTGTCCGGCGGGGATTGGGGCGACGCTGCTGGCGCATATGAATGCCGAGTTCCAGCTTCGCTATCCTGACGTTTCGCTGGATGTGTCGATCTCTGACGATGTGGTGGATCTGGTCGAGTCCGGCTTTGACGTGGCGCTGCGCACCGGCAGGCCGCAGGACTCCTCCCTGATTGGCCGGATGATCGGGCATTGCCCGCGCTACATGCTGGCCTCGCCGGACTATCTGGCGCGTCGGGAGCCGCTGACGCATCCTCGCCAACTGGTGGATCACCGCAGTATTACGCACCGGGCGTGGTCGGAGTGGCTTCTGCGAAGCGAGGGCGAGGATTACCGCTACCTGCCGAATAATGCCCACTTGACCGATAATCTGGTGTACGCCCGCGAATGTGCGATTGCCGGTGCGGGGATCACGCTGTTACCCGCATTTCTGCTGGAAGATAAGATCGAAAAGGGTGCGCTGGTTCAGGTGCTGCCTGAGTGGAATGTTGAAGGTAACGATCTGTGGCTGGCCTATCCGAGCCGCAAGCTGAACTCGCCCGCGCTGATGAGCTATATCGAGTTTGCGATGCAGTTCGATGAGGTGAAGCGGTATTACGTGGGTGGGTGATTTTGTGCGGCCTGATGCCCTCACCCTGACCCTCTCCCACGGGGAGAGGGTACAAACATAAAAAACGGCAACCGAAGTTGCCGTTTTGCTTTTATTTCGCAATACGCTTGTACTTAATACGCTTCGGCTCCAGCGCGTCGGCGCCCAGCGTGCGTTTCTTGTACTCTTCGTATTCGGTGAAGTTACCTTCGAAGAACTCCACTTTACCTTCGTCCTGGTAGTCCAGGATGTGGGTGGCGATACGGTCCAGGAACCAGCGGTCGTGCGAGATAACCATCGCGCAGCCCGGGAACTCCAGCAGGGCGTTTTCCAGCGCGCGCAGGGTTTCGATATCCAGGTCGTTGGTTGGTTCATCGAGCAGCAGAACGTTACCGCCAACCTGCAGCAGCTTCGCCAGGTGTAGACGACCGCGCTCGCCGCCGGACAGCTCGCCCACGCGTTTGCCCTGGTCGGTGCCTTTGAAGTTAAAGCGGCCAACGTAGGCACGGCTTGGCATCTCGGTGTTGCCGATACGCATGATATCCAGACCGCCGGAGACTTCTTCCCACACGGTTTTGCTGTTATCCATCGCGTCACGGAACTGGTCAACGGAGGCCAGCTTCACGGTTTCACCCAGGGTGATAGAGCCGCTGTCAGGCTGTTCCTGACCGGACATCATGCGGAACAGGGTCGATTTACCCGCGCCGTTCGGACCGATGATCCCAACGATAGCGCCTTTCGGTACGGAGAAGCTCAGGTCGTCGATCAGCAGGCGGTCGCCGTAAGACTTGCGCAGGTTGCTGACTTCAACCACTTTATCCCCCAGACGTGCTCCAGGTGGAATAAACAGTTCGTTGGTTTCGTTACGTTTCTGGTATTCGGTGTTGTTCAGCTCTTCGAAGCGTGCCAGACGGGCTTTGCCCTTAGACTGACGGCCTTTCGCGCCCTGACGCACCCACTCCAGCTCTTTCTCAATAGACTTACGACGGGCCGCTTCCTGAGAAGCTTCCTGCGCCAGGCGCTGATCTTTCTGCTCCAGCCAGGAGGAGTAGTTGCCTTCCCACGGAATGCCTTCGCCGCGGTCCAGCTCCAGGATCCAGCCTGCGACATTGTCGAGGAAGTAACGGTCGTGGGTAATCGCCACCACGGTGCCTTCGAAGTCGTGCAGGAAGCGCTCCAGCCATGCCACGGATTCCGCATCCAGGTGGTTAGTCGGTTCATCGAGCAGCAGCATGTCTGGTTTTTCCAGCAGCAGGCGGCACAGCGCCACGCGGCGGCGTTCACCACCGGAGAGGTTCGCGATTTTCGCATCCCAGTCCGGCAGACGCAGGGCATCAGCCGCACGCTCCAGCTGCACGTTCAGGTTGTGACCATCGTGCGCCTGGATAATCTCTTCATATTTGCCCTGCTGAGCGGCCAGCTTGTCGAAGTCCGCATCCGGCTCGGCGTATTTGGCATACACTTCATCCAGACCTTTCAGGGCGTTAACCACTTCGGACACCGCTTCTTCAACGGACTCACGTACGGTGTGTTCCGGGTTCAGCTGAGGTTCCTGCGGCAGGTAGCCGATCTTGATGCCAGGCTGCGGACGGGCTTCACCTTCGATGTCTGTATCGATGCCGGCCATGATGCGCAGCAGGGTGGACTTACCGGCACCGTTGAGACCCAGAACACCAATTTTTGCGCCCGGGAAGAAGCTCAGCGAGATATTTTTAAGAATATGACGTTTCGGCGGGACAACTTTGCCGACACGATGCATGGTATAAACGAATTGAGCCACGTGGACTTCGCCTCTTTTATCGTAATGAGAAGGAATTTCAGCCTCGAAGTGTAGCCTTTTTCACGCCCTAATCCCAGCCAGGAACGTCGGGAGTGTTAAAACGCGCAAGAAAGGTAAAAAAGTGTCCATGACGTGGCGCGTTGCAGGATGCCTGGTTAGCATAAGTTGTTGTGACTTTGACGTGGCAAGACGCTGCAATTGACGAAAAAACAATGAGGAAGAGCTTGTGGAAAAAGCCAAACGGGTGGTCTGGCGTCTGCTGGCTGCCAGCGTATGCGTAATGGCGGTAAGCCAGGCGGTGCATGCAGATTCACTGGATGAACAACGTAACCGCTACGCCCAGATTAAACAGGCGTGGGACAACAAGCAGATGGATACCGTGCAGGCGCTGATGCCGACGCTCAAAGATTATCCGCTGTATCCGTATCTGGAGTATCGCCAGATTACCGACGATCTGATGAACCAGCCGACCGTCACCGTGAATAATTTCATTAAGGCGAACCCGACCCTGCCGCCTGCCCGGAATCTCCAGTCTCGTTTTGTGAATGAGCTGGCGCGTCGTGAAGACTGGCGCGGCCTGCTGGCGTTTAGCCCTGACAAGCCGAATACCACCGAAGCGCAGTGTAATTACTACTATGCGAAATGGGCGACCGGACAGCAGGAAGAGGCATGGGCCGGGGCGAAAGATCTGTGGTTGACCGGCAAAAGCCAGCCGAACGCCTGTGATTCCCTGTTTGGCGCATGGCGCGCGTCCGGCAAGCAGGACCCGCTGGCCTACCTTGAGCGCATCCGCCTGGCGATGAAAGCCGGCAACACGCGTCTGGTGACCGCGCTGGCAGGGCAGATGCCGTCCGATTACCAGACTATCTCCTCGGCGGTTATCGCGCTGGCAAACGATCCGAACAGCGTGCTGACCTTTGCCCGCAGCACGGGCTCGACCGATTTTACCCGCCAGATGGCGGCGGTGGCTTTTGCCAGCGTGGCGCGCGACGATGTCGAAAATGCGCGGCTGATGATCCCGCAGCTGGTGCAGGCGCAGCAGCTGAATGAAGATCAAACCCAGGAGCTGCGCGACATCGTGGCGTGGCGACTGATGGGCACGGATGTGACCGACGAACAGGCGCGCTGGCGAGACGATGCCATTATGCGTTCTAACTCCACGTCGCTGGTGGAACGCCGCGTGCGCATGGCGCTGGGTACCGGCGACCGCCGTGGCCTCAACACCTGGCTCGCGCGTTTGCCGATGGATGCCAAAGAGAAAGACGAATGGCGCTACTGGCAGGCGGATCTGCTGCTGGAGCGTGGTCGTGAAGGCGAAGCCAAAGATATTCTTCACTCGCTGATGCAGCAGCGTGGGTTCTATCCGATGGCGGCCGCCCAGCGTCTGGGCGAAGAGTACACGCTCAGGATCGACAAAGCGCCCGCTAATGCGAACCCGTCGCTGACGCAGGGACCAGAGATGGCGCGCGTTCGCGAGCTGATGTACTGGAACATGGATAACACCGCGCGCAGCGAGTGGGCCAACCTGGTGACCAGCCGCACCACGGATGAAAAAGCGCAGCTTGCCCGCTATGCGTTTGATAATCACTGGTGGGATCTGAGCGTGCAGGCGACGATCGCCGGTAAGCTGTGGGATCATCTCGAAGAGCGTTTCCCGCTGGCGTATAAAGATCTGTTTGACCGCTACACCAGCGGCAAAGATATCCCGCAAAGCTACGCCATGGCGATTGCTCGTCAGGAGAGCGCCTGGAACCCGAAAGTCCGTTCCCCGGTGGGCGCCAGCGGGCTGATGCAGATTATGCCTGGCACGGCAACGCACACGGTGAAGATGTTTAATATCCCTGGGTACAGTAGCCCGTCACAGCTGTTGGATCCGGATACCAACATCAACATCGGCACCAGCTACCTGCAGTACGTGTATCAGCAGTTCGGCAATAACCGTATCTTCGCGTCGGCGGCGTATAACGCCGGCCCGGGTCGCGTGCGCACCTGGCTTGGCAATAGCGCCGGACGCATCGACGCCGTGGCGTTTGTCGAGAGCATCCCGTTCTCGGAAACGCGCGGCTACGTGAAGAACGTGCTGGCCTATGACGCCTACTATCGCTACTTCATGGGGCAGAAAGATACCCTGATGAGCGATGCTGAGTGGCAGAGACGTTACTGATCGGCATGGGTTGTGTTATGCTGTACTCGCTAATGAGTACAAGAGGCAGCATAACATGACCCAGCATTCCCCATATTCCTCGGCGATGGCCGAACAGCGTCACCAGGAGTGGCTTCGTTTTGTGGAGCTGCTTCGCCAGTCTTACGAGCAGGATTTGCACCTACCCCTCATGCAGCTGATGCTCACGCCGGACGAGCGTGAGGCGCTGGGCACGCGCGTGCGCATCATTGAAGAGCTATTGCGCGGTGAGATGAGCCAGCGCGAGCTGAAAAACGAGCTGGGCGCGGGCATCGCGACCATCACCCGTGGATCGAACAGCCTGAAGTCTGCGCCGGTCGAGCTGCGTCAGTGGCTTGAGTCAGTCTTATTGGGCGATCAACGATAAATGGCGTTATGAAACGGGCTTAACGCCAGGATCACCGCCTGATGGTAAACCCCTGAACGCGTGAGCTTACCCGCCGTAAAGACGCCAATTGCCCCTTCTTTACGGCCAATCTCATCAATGCCGGTGTAGTGCGACATTACCGGCCCGAGCGCTTCACCTGCGCGGACTTTTTCCAGAATGATCTCCGGCAGCGGCAGGGTGGCCGAGCGTGCTTCGCCGCGCTGCTCGCGGCTTTCAATCACCACCCAGCTAAAGGTTGCGCCTTCGTCGATGCCTGCTTCTATGGCGGCCCAGAAGTCAGCTTTCGGGGCCGCGGCTTTTGCATTTGCCACGCGATTTCGTGCGCCAGCGCGCGTTTCCTCGCTGCCAAACGGCTGTTCAGGTACGCCACTCTCGACGCCGATGGCCTCAATATGGCAGGATCCTTCGCCGAAAATCTCTTCGAAAGCCTTTAGAATTGCCTGAATTTTGGCAGGATTGGTGGTAGCAGAGACAACATGGTGCATAATTAAGCTCGATTCAAAAAAACTCATCGCAGTATAACGGAAAAAAAGCATGTTACAGGTATACCTTGTTCGCCACGGTGAAACGCAGTGGAACGCCGAGCGACGTATTCAAGGCCAGTCAGACAGTCCTCTCACCGAGAAGGGTGTGCAGCAAGCGTGGCAGGTGGCGGAACGCGCCAGAACGCTGGGCATTACCCACGTTATTACCAGCGATTTAGGTCGCACACAGCAGACGGCGCGCATCATTGCAGACGCCTGCGGCTGCGATGTGATGCTTGAGCCGCGCCTGCGCGAGCTGGATATGGGCGTGCTGGAAAAGCGCCATATCGATACGCTGACGGAAACGGAAGAGGGCTGGCGTCGCACACTGGTGAACGGTACCGAAGATGGCCGTATTCCTGAGGGCGAATCCATGCAGGAGCTGAGCGTGCGTATGCATGCGGCACTGGCGGAATGCCTCAAGCTTCCGGCAGGCAGCCGTCCGCTGCTGGTGAGTCACGGTATCGCCCTGGGCTGTCTGGTGAGCACCATTCTGGGATTGCCGGCTTATGCCGAGCGCCGTTTGCGTCTGCGCAACTGCTCCATTTCCCGGATTGATTACCAGGAAAGCGCGTGGCTGGCGTCGGGCTGGGTGGTGGAGATGGCAGGGGACATTTCGCATCTCGATGCCCCTGCGCTTGACGAACTGCAGCGTTAACGACGGATCGGAATCAAGAATTCCATACGCAGATTGATTGGGCCTTCTTCCGGTTTGGCATCCTGCGCCGGGTAGTAGCGCTCAATATCCTGACCTTTACGGCGATTCAGATTCAGCATTGGCATGCAGGTTCCGTAAACGGTCAGGATAAACTCCTGGACGCCCGTTCCTAAACCCTCGTATGAGAACATCACATACTCGCCGCCTTCCAGTACGACAGGTTTAGAGCCCTGAATGTAGCCGTTGGCCATGTCAGGGGTGAGGGCGGTGGTGTAAAACACCTCCTGCTCGTCGTCTTTTTCCTGGCTTGGATGCGTTTCGTTGAGGCCATACAGGATCGGCGGAATGGCCGGCGCATGGCTCAGGAAATCGCGCCAGAACTGGACGCGCATCTGATGACGGAACTCAGAAATCTGCTCCAGAGAGCAGGAATAGCTCTGGGTCGTACCGATCAGATGGGTTTCCGGCAGAGTGACCATTTCGTATTTCGGCATTGCGAACTCGCCCAGACGCAGCGGCGGACGCATACCAAACGAGCTCCAGTCAGGCGAGCGGCGATAGAGCGCTGGCGTCAACGAGAACTGTTTTTTAAAGGCGCGGGTGAAGGTCTGCTGCGAATCAAAACGGTACTGCAAAGCAATATCCAGAATGGGCCGCGCCGTCAGGCGCAACGCTACAGCAGATTTCGATAAACGACGTGCGCGAATATAGGCCCCGATAGCATGACCGGTGACATCCTTGAACATCCTTTGCAGATGCCACTTGGAATAGCCCGCTTTAGCCGCCACATTATCCAGTGACAAAGGCTGGTCGAGATGACCTTCCAGCCAGGTGAGCAGGTCGCGAATAATTCCAGCCTGATCCATATACTATCCTCATCCTTAAAACAGCAGGTGCCTGATAACAGGTTAGCGGATAATAGCATTTTTTGATGTTTTAGCATTCAGTGTTTTTTTTGCGCATTAATGCCTTTTCTCCTTCGTTTTGGGTGAATATATTCTAATCCTGTGATCTTGCTACATTTTTGACTAACGTGTTGAATAATTGCTCAGTGCAATTTTAAAGAATGGTAACAATATGAAATACAAGACTTTGCTTCTTACTGCCCTGTTGCTGGTAGCGGGCCGTGCGGCGCAGGCGGAACAGATTGGTTCTGTCGATACCGTGTTCAAAATGTTCGGTCCGGACCACAAAATTGTGGTGGAGGCGTTTGACGATCCGGACGTGAAAAACGTTACCTGCTACGTTAGCCGCGCGAAGACGGGCGGTATTAAAGGCGGCCTGGGGCTGGCGGAAGACACTTCCGATGCGGCGATCTCCTGTCAGCAGGTGGGGCCGGTTGAGCTGAGCGATAAAATCAAAAACGGCAAAGCGCAGGGCGATGTGGTATTCCAGAAACGGACCTCGCTGGTGTTTAAAAAGCTACAGGTGGTGCGTTTCTATGATGCCAAACGCAACACCCTGGCCTACCTGGCGTATTCCGACAAAGTGGTGGAAGGCTCACCGAAAAACGCGATCAGCGCGGTGCCGATTATGCCGTGGCATTAATGCAGGGATGAACCATGCAACAACCTGTGGTCTGGCTGGTTGAAGACGAAACCAGTATCGCCGATACGCTTATCTACATGCTTCAGCAGGAAGGGTTTGCGGTAAAGGCGTTTGAACGGGGGCTACCGGTGCTGGAGGCGGCGCGGCGGCAGGTTCCGGCGCTCGCCATTCTGGACGTCGGGCTGCCGGACATCAGCGGTTTCGAGCTCTGCCGCCAGCTTCTTGCGCAGCATCCATCACTGCCCGTGCTGTTTCTGACGGCACGCAGTGACGAAGTGGATAAACTCCTCGGCCTGGAAATGGGCGCAGACGACTACGTCGCCAAACCTTTCTCCCCGCGCGAGGTATGTGCCCGGGTAAGGACCATTTTACGGCGGATGCAAAAATCCGCCGCGCCAGCAGAGACGGTGCGTATCGGGCAGTTTGAGCTGAACGAACCTGCAGCCCGAATCAGCTGGTGCGGTGAAGCATTGCCCCTGACCCGCTACGAATTCTTGCTGCTCAAAACCCTGTTACAGGCGCCCGGACGAGTATTTTCTCGCCAGCAACTCATGGACAAGGTATGGGGTGAAGACGGGGACAGTTTCGATCGTACCGTGGATACCCACATCAAAACCCTGCGCGCCAAGCTGCGGGCGGTGAACGAGGAACTTTCACCCATCAGCACCCATCGCGGTATGGGCTATAGTCTGGGCCTTTACTGATGCGCATTGGGATGCGGTTGTTGCTGGGATATTTCCTCATCGTGGCCATCGCCGCGTGGTTTGTGCTGTCGATCTTTGTTCAGGAAGTGAAGCCCGGCGTGCGCAGGGCAACCGAGGGCACGTTGATCGATACCGCGACCTTGCTCGCCGAAGTCGGGCGTGAGGATCTTCTTTCGGGCAATGCGCAGCAGGGCAAACTGGCGCAGGCCTTTTCCCAACTCCATCAGCGGCCTTTCCGCGCCAATATCGGCGGCATTCATAAGGTGCGCAACGAGTATCACGTCTATATGACCGATGCGCAGGGTAGAGTGGTTTTTGATTCCGCCGGTCTGGCCGTGGGGCAGGATTACTCTCGCTGGAACGACGTCTGGCTGACGCTTCGCGGCGAATACGGCGCGCGCAGTACTCAGATCAATCCCGAGGATCCGGAGAGTACGGTGATGTATGTTGCAGCGCCGGTTGTGGAGCAGGGCAAAATCATCGGCGTGCTGTCGGTAGGGAAACCTAACAGCGCGATGGCACCGGTTATCCATCGCAGCGAGCGGCGAATTCTGTGGGCAGGCGGGGCGCTGCTCGGCATTGCTTTGCTGATCGGTCTTTTTGTCGCCTGGTGGATCAACCGTTCCATCAGTACGTTATCGCGCTACGCCGACTCGGTGACCACCGACACGCCTCTCCCGCTGCCCAATCCAGGTAGTAGCGAACTGCACAAGCTGGCCCAGGCGCTGGAAAATATGCGCATTCGCCTCGAAGGGAAAAACTATATTGAACGCTATGTCCATGCGCTCACCCACGAGCTGAAAAGCCCGATCGCCGCCATACGCGGCGCGGCGGAAATACTCGCCGAGCAGCCGCCGCCGCAGGTGGCTGCTCGTTTCATCGATAATATTCTGGTACAAAACGCGCGAATGCAGTCGCTGGTTGAAAAACTGCTCGCTCAGGCTCGGCTTGAAAATCGGGTCGAGATTACGCCCGAGGCCGTCCGGGTCGACTCGCTGTTTACCCGGCTTGCCGACGCGCGATCGGCGCAGCTGGCGACAAAAGAGATTGCGCTGACCCTCCAGCCTGCTTCGCTTTATGTTGAAGGCGATCCCGATCTGCTCGAACAGGCGCTCGGCAATTTACTGGATAACGCTATCGATTTTACGCCGCAGGGCGGATCCATAGAACTGGCGGCCCGGGAAGAGCGCGGGCAGATACAGCTGATCGTCACCGACAGCGGAAGCGGGATCCCGAATTACGCGCAGGATCGTATTTTTGAACGCTTCTATTCCCTGCCGCGGGAGAACGGGTTTAAGAGCAGCGGGCTTGGGCTGGCCTTTGTCCGGGAGGTGGCTCGTCTGCATCAGGGAGACATTACATTGCGCAATCGTGATGAAGGTGGCGTGATGGCCACGCTGACACTTCACCGTCCCTTCACATAACTTCAAACTGCCCCCACACAGCCTGGTTACGCTCTCCTCATCACAAAGGAGACGTAATGATGAAATCCCCCCTGTTCTGGAAAGTAAGCACCCTGCTGGGGTGCATTCTGCTGCTGTTAGTTCCGCTGTTTATGGTGAGTAACCTCATTTCAGAGCGTGAAAGCTACCGTAACGATGTCGAAAATACGCTTCGCCAGAGTACCAGTGGACCGCAAAAACTGGTCGGCCCACTGATTGCGATCCCGGTGACGGAGATCTTCTACAAGTTAGAGGATGAGAAGAACGTCGAATACAAGAAAAGCTATATGCGCTTTATCCTGCCGGAGTCTCTGCTGGTTGAGGGTAACCAGCACGTTGAGTCCCGAAATATCGGTATTTATGACGGGCAGATCTGGAACACTAAACTCAACATAAAAGCACGGTTCAACACCGAAAAAATCACGCAGCTGAAAGGGGAGGCGATGACCCTGGGGCAGCCGTTTATCGTTGTTGGCGTGGGCGACGCTCGCGGTATTGGCACGGTGAACGTCTCCAGTATCAACGGTGAGACGCTGGGCGTAGAGCCGGGTTTAGGCGTGTATGGGGGGCTTTCCGGGATTCATATCCCGCTGACGGACAAAGCGCTGGAGCCAAAAACGTTTGTCATGGAGATGTCGCTGAATCTGGCAGGGACGGGAAGTTTTGCCGTGGTGCCTGTGGGACGTAACAGTGAAATGGCGCTGAACAGTAACTGGCCACATCCAGGCTTTATGGGTAACTATCTGCCGGTGAAGCACAAAATTGGTGATTCCGGTTTCCAGGCGAACTGGCAGAGCAGCTGGTTTGCGAACAACCTTGAGAGCTGGTTCAACGGCAGTGAATCTCCGGCGTGGGAGTCGATCCCCGCTTTCAGCGTCACGGTAGCCACGCCCGCCGATCAGTATCAACTGACTGACCGGGCGATCAAGTACGCTATTTTACTGATTGCGCTGACGTTTATGGCCTTCTTTGTTTTCGAAACTCTGACCGGGCTGCGCCTGCACCCGATGCAGTATCTGCTGGTGGGGCTGTCGCTGGTGCTGTTCTATCTGGTGCTGCTGGCGCTGTCAGAACACGTCGGCTTTACGCCAGCCTGGGTTGTTGCAAGTCTGGTTGGCGCGGCGATGAACGGGATGTACCTGCGGGCTGTGCTGAAAAGCTGGAAGCGTAGCGGGCTGTTCGTGCTGGCCCTGCTGGGGCTGGACGTGGTGATGTGGTTCTTGCTGCGCTCGGAGGATAGCGCGCTGCTGTTGGGGTCAGCGGTGCTGGCGCTGGCACTGTTCGCCGTGATGTACCTGACCCGACATCTCGACTGGTATTCACTTTCACAGCCGAAGCGGTCTGAGCCAGCTGCATCGCCGGATGACGATACGATGCGGATCTGGAAATAAAAAAAACGGCGCAAATGCGCCGTTTTTTCATGGGTTAACTGCCGGATTACTCCTGCAGGTCTCCGCAGAAGCGGTACCCTTCGCCGTGGATCGTGGCGATAATTTCCGGCGTATCAGGCGTAGATTCGAAATGTTTACGAATACGACGGATGGTCACGTCTACGGTACGGTCATGAGGCTTCAGCTCACGGCCGGTCATTTTCTTCAGCAGCTCTGCACGGGACTGAATTTTGCCCGGGTTTTCGCAGAAGTGCAGCATCGCGCGGAATTCACTGCGCGGCAGTTTATACTGCTCACCGTTCGGGCTAATCAGCGAACGGCTATTGATATCAAGTTCCCAGCCGTTGAATTTGTAGCTGTCGACGCTACGGCGCTCTTCGCTGACTGTGCCCAGGTTCATGGTGCGGGACAGCAGGTTGCGTGCACGAATGGTTAACTCGCGAGGATTGAACGGCTTGGTGATGTAGTCATCCGCACCGATTTCCAGGCCAAGGATCTTATCAACTTCGTTGTCACGGCCCGTCAGGAACATTAACGCGACGTTCGCCTGCTCGCGCAATTCGCGCGCCAGAAGAAGACCGTTTTTGCCCGGCAGGTTGATATCCATGATCACCAGGTTGATATCATTTTCAGAAAGGATCTGATGCATCTCTGCGCCATCGGTCGCTTCAAAGACATCGTAGCCTTCTGCTTCGAAAATGCTCTTTAACGTGTTGCGTGTTACCAACTCGTCTTCAACGATAAGAATGTGCGGGGTCTGCATGTTTGCTACCTAAATTGCCAACTAAATCGAAACAGGAAGTACAAAAGTCCCTGACCTGCCTGATACATGTCGCAAATTAACATGATCGGCTTAACGTGACTAAAGTACGTAATTGCGTTCTTGATGCACTTTCCATCAACGTCAACAACATCATTAGCTTGGTCTTGGGTACTTTCCCTTTGGACCCGACAGTGTCAAAAACGGCTGTCATCCTAACCATTTTAACAGCAACATAACAGGCTAAGTGACACCAGACACCCAATAAAACTACGCTTCGTTGACATATATCAAGTTCAATTGTAGCACGTTAACAGTTTGATGAAATCATCGTAGCCGAATGCTAGCCTTTGTCACAATTTTTCAATAAACCAACTAGTTGCGGAGATTGATTTATAAACGAAGCGAATCCAATCAGAATAGGGTATTCATGTTGCCATTATCATTATAAAACATAGGGATAATAGGCTCCTGTTAACATTCTAACTGATTGTTCAGACACAAAATAGTTTAGCGTCTTTAATTTATTATGAAACGCTATTTCGGTGATTCGTGTTGCAAATTTGTAAATTCGCGCTGCGTAATATGTTGAAGTGCATCACATTTTTACCCGCTAACTGATTAAAAAGAGAGCATAAATGCATCTGTCGATTGTACTGGTCGCTCCAGCCAGAGCCGAAAATATAGGCGCTGCGGCGCGCGCCATGAAGACCATGGGTTTTACCGATTTACGTATTGTGGACAGCACTGCGCACCTGGAGCCTGCCGCCCGCTGGGTGGCGCACGGTTCGGGTGATATTCTCGATAATATAAAGACTTACGCTACGCTTGCCGACGCGCTGCACGATATTTCGTTTACCGTTGCGACCACCGCACGCAGCCGGGCGAAGTTCCACTACTACGTCACGCCTGCTGAACTGGTACCCATGCTGGAGGAGAAAAGCCAGTGGCTGGAGAAAGCCGCGCTGGTATTTGGTCGCGAAGATTCCGGGCTCACCAACGAAGAGCTTGAGCTGGCGGACGTTCTCACCGGTGCGCCGATGGTAGCCGATTATCCTTCCCTGAATTTAGGCCAGGCGGTCATGGTCTATTGCTATCAATTAGCCTCCCTAATGCAAATCCCCCAACCTCAGGCAGAAGCGGCAAATGAAAATCAGCTGGCCGCGCTTCGTGCCCGCGTGGAGAGCCTGCTATCGAGCCTTGGCGTTGCGGACGATCAAAAAATGGCCGACTGGCTACAGCAGCGCCTTGGACGTCTTGAGCAGCGGGACACTGCCATGTTGCACCGTTTGCTGCACGATATTGAAAAAAAATTGGCCGAGTAAAATGCTGCCAGAAGTTTTTAGTATGGCGAAAAGGTCTGTCGTGGAGGGTTGCAGTTGGGGGATTAGGATGAAAATAAAACGGCGCGCAGCGTGACGTGAACGTCTGCGGAATTGTGATCAAATTAAAAATTCATTGACTTAAGGTGCCCGATCCTTTAACCCTAAAAGAATACAGCACAGACAGATAATAATGACAGAGTACACAACATCCATGAAACGCATCAGCATCACCACCATTACCACAACCATCATCATTACCACAGGTAACGATGCGGGCTGACGCGTACAGGAAAAACAGAAAAAAGCCCGCACCTGAACAGTGCGGGCTTTTTTTTCGGCTAAAGGAAACGAGGTAGAACCATGCGAGTGTTGAAGTTCGGCGGTACATCAGTGGCAAATGCAGAACGCTTTCTGCGTGTTGCCGATATCCTGGAGAGCAACGCCAGGCAGGGGCAGGTTGCGACCGTCCTCTCTGCCCCGGCAAAAATCACAAACCATCTGGTGGCGATGATTGAAAAGACCATCGGTGGCCAGGATGCACTCCCGAACATCAGCGACGCAGAGCGTATCTTCGCTGAGCTGCTGCAGGGGCTGGCAGAGGCACAGCATGGTTTCCCGCTCGCGCAGCTGAAGTCTTTCGTTGAGCAGGAGTTTGCTCAGATCAAACATGTGCTGCACGGCATCAGCCTGCTGGGCCAATGCCCGGACAGCGTCAACGCGGCGCTGATCTGCCGGGGCGAAAAACTCTCCATCGCCATCATGGCGGGCGTGCTGGAAGCGCGCGGCCATAGCGTGACCGTTATCAACCCGGTTGAGAAACTGCTGGCGGTGGGTCACTACCTCGAATCTACCGTTGATATTGCCGAATCAACCCGCCGTATCGCCGCAAGCAAAATTCCCGCTGACCACATGATCCTGATGGCAGGCTTCACTGCCGGAAATGAGAAGGGTGAACTGGTGGTGCTGGGCCGCAACGGCTCCGACTACTCTGCCGCCGTGCTGGCTGCCTGTTTACGCGCGGACTGTTGTGAGATCTGGACTGACGTCGACGGCGTCTATACCTGCGACCCGCGTCAGGTGCCGGACGCCAGGCTGCTGAAGTCGATGTCGTATCAGGAAGCGATGGAGCTTTCTTACTTCGGCGCCAAAGTGCTTCACCCGCGTACCATCTCCCCGATTGCCCAGTTCCAGATCCCTTGCCTGATTAAAAACACCGGTAACCCACAGGCGCCAGGCACGCTGATTGGTGCCAGCAGCGATGAAGATGGCCTGCCGGTGAAAGGTATTTCCAACCTGAACAATATGGCGATGTTCAGCGTCTCCGGTCCCGGGATGAAGGGGATGGTCGGCATGGCGGCGCGCGTTTTTGCGGCCATGTCACGCAACGGTATCTCGGTGGTGCTGATCACCCAGTCCTCTTCCGAGTACAGCATCAGCTTCTGCGTGCCGCAGGTCGACTGTCTGCGCGCCCGCCGCGCGCTGGAAGAAGAGTTCTACCTGGAGTTAAAAGAGGAACTGCTGGAGCCGCTCTCCATTCAGGAGCGCCTGGCCGTGATCTCTGTGGTCGGTGACGGTATGCGCACTCTGCGCGGTATCTCCGCCAAATTCTTTGCCGCGCTGGCGCGGGCCAATATCAATATCGTGGCGATTGCTCAGGGCTCGTCCGAGCGTTCAATTTCCGTTGTTGTGGATAACGACGATGCGACCACCGGCGTTCGCGTGGTGCACCAGATGCTGTTCAACACCGATCAGGTGATCGAGCTGTTCCTGATTGGCGTAGGAGGGGTCGGTGGCGCATTGCTGGAGCAGGTGAAGCGCCAGCAGGAGTGGCTTAAGAAAAAACATATCGACCTGCGCGTCTGCGGTATCGCCAACTCCAGGGCGCTGCTGACCAACGTCCACGGTCTTAACCTGGAAAACTGGCAGGCGGAGCTGGAGGAGGCGAAAGAGCCGTTCAACCTGGGGCGCCTGATCCGTCTGGTGAAAGAGTATCACCTGCTTAACCCGGTGATCGTTGACTGTACCTCAAACCAGGCTGTGGCCGACCAGTACGCCGATTTCCTGCGCGAAGGCTTCCACGTGGTGACGCCGAACAAAAAGGCCAACACCTCGTCGATGGATTACTATCACCAGATGCGTCTGGCGGCGAGCAAGTCGCGCCGCAAGTTCCTGTACGACACTAACGTCGGTGCCGGCCTGCCGGTTATCGAAAATCTGCAAAACCTGCTGAACGCGGGCGACGAACTGCAGCGTTTCTCCGGCATTCTCTCCGGCTCCCTGTCGTTTATTTTCGGCAAGCTCGATGAGGGCATGAGCCTCTCGGAAGCGACCCGTGCCGCGCGCGAGCTGGGCTATACCGAGCCGGACCCGCGTGACGATCTCTCCGGTATGGACGTGGCGCGTAAGCTGCTGATCCTGGTGCGTGAAACGGGGCGCGAGCTTGAGCTTTCCGATATCGTGATTGAACCCGTGTTGCCAGCCGAGTTTGACAGCAGCGGCGATGTCAGCACCTTTATGGCGAATTTGCCCCAGCTTGACGACGCTTTTGCCGCGCGAGTGGCGAAAGCCCGTGATGAAGGTAAGGTATTGCGCTATGTTGGCAACATTGAAGAAGATGGCGTATGCCGGGTGAAGATTGCCGAAGTGGATGGCAACGACCCGCTGTACAAAGTTAAAAACGGCGAAAACGCCCTCGCGTTTTACAGCCACTATTATCAGCCATTGCCGCTGGTGCTTCGCGGCTATGGCGCAGGGAACGATGTTACGGCGGCGGGTGTGTTTGCCGATCTGCTGCGTACCCTGTCATGGAAGTTAGGAGTTTAACATGGTCAAAGTTTATGCCCCGGCTTCCAGCGCCAATATGAGCGTCGGATTTGACGTGCTGGGTGCGGCGGTGACGCCGGTAGATGGTTCGCTGCTGGGCGATACGGTCACGGTTGAAGCGGCAGAGAGCTTCAGCTTGAATAACGTGGGCCGCTTTGCCAGTAAGCTGCCGTCTGAGCCGCGCGAGAATATTGTCTATCAGTGCTGGGAACGATTCTGTCAGGAGATCGGCAAAAATGTGCCGGTCGCCATGACGCTGGAAAAAAGTATGCCGATTGGCTCGGGCCTGGGCTCCAGCGCCTGTTCGGTGGTTGCCGCACTGGTGGCGATGAACGAGCACTGCGGTAAGCCGCTGAATAACAGCCGTCTGCTGGGGCTGATGGGCGAGCTTGAAGGACGCATCTCCGGCAGTATTCATTACGATAACGTGGCGCCGTGCTTCCTCGGCGGCATGCAGCTGATGATCGAAGAAAATGGCATCATCAGCCAGCAGGTGCCAGGGTTTGATGAGTGGCTATGGGTGCTGGCGTATCCGGGCATTAAGGTCTCTACCGCGGAAGCGCGTGCGATCCTGCCTGCGCAGTATCGTCGCCAGGACTGCATCGCCCACGGGCGTCATCTGGCGGGCTTTATCCACGCCTGCTACACCCGTCAGCCGCAGCTGGCGGCGAAGCTAATGAAGGACGTCATTGCCGAGCCGTACCGCACGAAGCTGCTGCCCGGCTTTAACGAGGCGCGACAGGCTTCAATGGATATCGGCGCGCAGGCGTGCGGCATCTCCGGCTCCGGCCCGACGCTGTTCGCCCTGTGCGATAAGCCAGACACCGCGCAGCGCGTGGCGGACTGGCTCTCTAAACACTACCTGCAAAATCAGGAAGGCTTTGTTCATATTTGCCGTCTGGACACGGCTGGCGCACGAGTACTGGGATAATTAATGAAACTCTACAACCTTAAAGATCATAACGAGCAGGTCAGCTTCGCGCAGGCGGTGTCTCAGGGGCTGGGCAAAAACCAGGGGCTGTTTTTCCCGCATGACTTGCCGGAATTCCAGCTGACCGACATCGACGAACTGCTGAAACAGGATTTTGTCACCCGCAGCACCAAAATTCTTTCTGCATTTATCGGCGACGAAATCCCGCAGGAGCTGCTGGAAGAGCGCGTGCGCGCGGCGTTTGCTTTCCCGGCTCCGGTTAAGCAGGTGGAGCCTGACGTTGGCTGTCTGGAGCTGTTCCACGGCCCGACCCTGGCGTTTAAAGATTTCGGCGGCCGCTTTATGGCGCAGATGCTGACCCACATCAGCGGCGACAAACCGGTGACCATCCTGACCGCCACCTCCGGCGATACCGGCGCGGCGGTGGCGCACGCGTTCTATGGCCTGAAAAACGTCCGCGTGGTGATCCTCTATCCAAAAGGCAAGATCAGCCCGCTGCAGGAAAAACTGTTCTGCACCCTCGGCGGCAACATTGAAACCGTGGCGATCGACGGCGATTTCGATGCCTGCC
Source organism: Enterobacter sp. KB-280D8 (assembly GCF_041399405.1). Classification (NCBI taxonomy): domain Bacteria; kingdom Pseudomonadati; phylum Pseudomonadota; class Gammaproteobacteria; order Enterobacterales; family Enterobacteriaceae; genus Enterobacter; species Enterobacter sp. KB-280D8. The sequence goes on along the minus strand of NZ_JBGKEC010000004.1, from coordinate 197,662 downwards.
AGGCGCTGGTCAAGCAGGCGTTCGATGATGAAGAGCTGAAGGCCGCGCTGGGGCTGAACTCGGCGAACTCCATCAATATCAGCCGTCTGCTGGCGCAGATCTGCTACTACTTCGAAGCGGTGGCGCAGCTGCCGCAGGAAGCGCGCAATCAGCTGGTAGTTTCCGTACCAAGCGGTAACTTTGGTGACCTGACGGCGGGCCTGCTGGCGAAATCTCTGGGGCTGCCGGTCAAACGCTTTATCGCTGCTACCAACGCCAACGACACCGTGCCGCGCTTCCTGAAAGACGGCAAATGGGCTCCTAACGCCACGCAGGCCACGCTCTCCAATGCCATGGACGTGTCACAGCCGAACAACTGGCCGCGCGTAGAAGAGCTGTTCCGCCGTAAGATCTGGCGTCTGGGTGACCTGGGCTACGCCGCGGTGACGGACGAAACCACCAAAGCCACCATGCGCGAGCTGAAGGCGGTGGGGTACACCTCTGAGCCGCACGCGGCAATTGCCTACCGGGCGCTGCGCGACCAGCTTAACCCGGGTGAATATGGCCTGTTCCTGGGCACCGCGCATCCGGCGAAGTTCAAAGAGAGCGTGGAAGCGATCCTGGGCGAAACGCTGCCGCTGCCGAAAGAGCTGGCCGAGCGTGCTGACCTGCCGCTGCTGTCTCATGAGCTGCCGGCGGACTTTGCGGCGCTGCGTAAGTTGATGATGACGCGCGCGTGATTGTGTTGCCCGGTGGCGGCTACGCCTTACCGGGCCTGCAACGACCGCGACCACCGTCCGGGACCGGACTGGAAACACCATTAACGCAAAACCCCGCCAGCAGGCGGGGTTGTTTTTTACTGCTCGTGACGCTTAAACACCAGTTCGCCTTTCCCCGACGCCTCTTCGTCAAAGAAATACCCTTCACTGTTAAACCCGGTCAGCTGCTCCGGCTTCGTCAGGCGGTTCTGAATGATGTAGCGGCTCATCAGGCCACGCGCTTTTTTGGCGTAGAAGCTGATGACCTTGAACTTGCCGTTCTTCTCATCAAGGAAGACCGGCTTAACGATCTCCGCGTTCAGCTTTTTCGGTTTCACCGACTTGTAGTACTCATCGGATGCCAGGTTAACCACCACGTTATCGCCCTGAGCGTGCAGCGCCGCGTTCAGCTTGTCGGTGATGATGTCGCCCCAGAAATGGTACAGGTCTTTGCCTTTGGCGTTTTCCAGGCGAATCCCCATCTCCAGACGATATGGCTGCATCAGATCCAGCGGGCGCAGCACGCCATACAGACCCGACAGCATGCGTAGATGCTGCTGGGCAAAATCAAAGTCGGCTTCGCTAAAATCTTCCGCCTGCAGGCCGGTGTAGACATCGCCCTTAAACGCCAGGATCGCCTGGCGCGCATTGGCGGGGGTGAAATCCGGGTGCCACTCATGGAATCGGGTCGCGTTAAGGTCTGCCAGCTTGTCGCTGATGCTCATCAGCGAGGCGATTTGCGGCGCCGAGAGCTTACGCGCTTCGCGGATCAGCTGTTGCGAGTAGTCCAGCAGTTCTGGCTGGGTATAACGCTCGGTGGCGAGCGGGCTCTGGTAGTCGAGCGTTTTTGCAGGTGAAATCAGAATCAGCATATCCAGTCCTTGCAGGAAATTTAGAGCGACTTTAACAAAAAATCGCCCTGAATTGATCGATAGCTGTTATCGCCGGGGCAAATCATCCCAGGTGCCGGGGGCGAGTTGTGACTGAATTTCGGGATAGCGTGCGGCATCAAAAACCGGGGGGACGCCCAACTTGCGCTGGCGCAGATAATCCCTGGCAATAAGGTTCACAACGGGCGAGAGCAGCAGGATCGCCGTCAGGTTAGTGATTGCCATTAGCGCCATAATGACATCAGCCAACTGCCAGACCAGCGGCATATTCAGAAGGGAGCCCGCGATCACCATCAGTATCACGCCCAGGCGAAGCAAGAGGATGGCCGGACGAGAGTCGAATTTCAGGAAGATGAGGTTGTTTTCGGCGTACAGGTAATTCACCACAATCGAGCTGAAGGCGAATAGCATCAGAATGAGCGAGACAAATCCTGCCCCCCAGCCTCCGGTAAGATTCACCAGCGCCTGCTGGAGAAATTGGATCCCGACGGCGTCCGAGGTATGGGGTACCGGGCCGGCCAGCAGGAGGATCATGGCGCTGGCGGAACAGATAATAACGGTATCCACAAAAACGCCTATCATCTGCACGATACCCTGTGCTGCCGGGTGTGGCGGCCAGGAAGAGGCGGCCGCGGCGGCGTTGGGAGTGGAGCCCATTCCGGCTTCATTGGAGAACATACCTCGCTGAAAACCTGCCATCAGCGCCTGGCTCAGGGTGTAACCCAGGGCGCCAGACGCGACCTCGCGCCAGCCAAAGGCGCTTTTAAAGATGGTCGCAATCACGCCCGGAACCTGGTCGGCATGCAGCGCAGCGACGACCAGACTCGCGGCAACCCAGAGCAGCGCCATGATGGGAACCAGCCACTGCATCAGACGGGCGACGCCTTTGATGCCGGCAGAAATGGTGAGCAACACAAAGAGGGCTAAAACGATGCCGGTGATCCACTCCGGGCAGGAGAAGGTATAGCGCAGGGCATGGGCGACGGAGTTTGACTGCACGGTATTAAAGATTAGGCCGTACGCGAGAAGTAAAAAAAGCGAGAACAGAACGCCCATCCAGCGCATTCCTAAGCCACGCGCCATATACCAGGCCGGACCGCCGCGAAACTGCCCGTTTCTGTCTTTCTCTTTGTAAAGCTGCGCCAGTGAGCTTTCGGCAAAAGAGGTAGCCATTCCTAGAAGCGCCGTGACCCACATCCAGAACACCGCGCCTGGCCCACCGGCGCTGATGGCCAGCGCAACGCCCGCCAGATTACCGCTGCCAAGGCGTGCCGCCAGGCTGGTACAGAGCGCCTGGAACGACGTTAATCCCCCCGGCTGGGGCGTGACGCTGTTTTTCAGACTTCTGCCAAACTTGCGGATATAACGAAACTGGATAAACCCACTGCGTAGCGTAAACCAGATACCTGCTCCCAGAAGCAGGTAGATCATTATCGAACCCCAGAGGACTTCGTTAATAAAGAAAAAGAAATCAGGCATTAACGTCCCTCTTGTTGATGCCAATGTGAATATGTAAGCGCTACCACTGATTGGGCATGCTGTTGCTTAGCAGCCTGTTAATATTCTGAGTTTATCATACTCTGCCTAAGCGCACTGTCTGCGGTTGCGCTACCCCTCCGTCGTGTTATCATCAGGGCAGACCGGTTACATCCCCCTAACAAGTAAACCTGTCATTTTTCCGCTGCAGGCATGCTGTCGGTAGCGTGAATTATCCAGGGCACGTTAAAAGAGAAACACTATCATGACGGATAAATTGACCTCCCTTCGTCAGTTCACCACTGTCGTAGCTGACACCGGAGATATCGCGGCAATGAAGCTGTACCAGCCGCAGGATGCCACAACTAACCCTTCTCTGATCCTTAACGCCGCACAGATCCCTGAGTATCGCAAACTGATTGACGAGGCTGTGACCTGGGCGAAAGCACAGAGCAATGACCGCGCGCAGCAGGTTGTGGATGCTACTGATAAACTGGCAGTGAACATCGGTCTGGAAATTCTGAAGCTGGTTCCGGGCCGTATCTCTACCGAAGTGGATGCACGTCTCTCCTACGACACCGAAGCGTCAATCGCGAAAGCAAAACGCCTGATCAAACTGTACAACGATGCGGGTATCAGCAATGACCGTATCCTGATCAAACTGGCGTCGACCTGGCAGGGCATTCGCGCTGCTGAGCAGCTGGAAAAAGAAGGCATCAACTGTAACCTGACCCTGCTGTTCTCCTTCGCACAGGCACGTGCGTGTGCGGAAGCAGGCGTGTACCTGATTTCTCCGTTCGTGGGCCGTATTCTGGACTGGTACAAAGCCAACACCGATAAGAAAGAGTACGCACCGGCTGAAGATCCAGGCGTGATTTCTGTGACTGAAATCTACGAATACTACAAACAGCATGGCTATGAGACTGTGGTTATGGGCGCAAGCTTCCGTAACGTCGGTGAAATCATCGAGCTGGCTGGCTGTGACCGCCTGACCATCGCGCCTGCGCTGCTGAAAGAGCTGGCAGAGAGCGAAGGTACCCTGGAGCGTAAACTGTCCTACACCGGTGAAGTGAAAGCACGCCCAGAGCGCATCACTGAATCTGAGTTCCTGTGGCAGCACAACCAGGATCCAATGGCCGTAGACAAACTGGCGGACGGTATCCGTAAGTTTGCTGTTGACCAGGAAAAACTGGAAAAAATGATCGGCGACCTGCTGTAATCATTCTGCGTGACCGGGCTCCCGGTCACGCGTCTTCTTCTGATCCCTGTCTGAATTTTCCCTCTGCGTGTATCATTCCCTTTAATCAGTACTTTTTGAATGGAATGGATATGAATACCTTACGCATCGGCTTAGTGTCGATTTCTGACCGCGCCTCCAGCGGCGTTTACCAGGATAAAGGCATCCCCGCTCTGGAAGCGTGGCTGGCGAGTGCGCTGACCACCCCGTTTGAGATCCAGACTCGCCTTATCCCCGACGAACAACCGATCATCGAGCAGACCTTGTGTGAGCTGGTGGATGAGATGAGCTGTCACCTTGTGCTGACCACGGGCGGAACCGGCCCCGCGCGCCGGGATGTGACGCCGGACGCGACGCTGGCTATTGCCGATCGTGAAATGCCGGGCTTTGGCGAACAGATGCGCCAGATCAGTCTACACTTTGTCCCGACGGCGCTTCTTTCCCGCCAGGTAGGGGTGATCCGCAAGCAGGCGCTGATTCTGAACCTGCCGGGACAGCCGAAGTCGATCAAAGAGACGCTGGAAGGATTAAAAGCCGAGGACGGCAGCGTCATTGTGCACGGCATATTTGCGAGTGTACCGTATTGTATACAGTTGCTTGACGGGCCGTACGTGGAAACTGACGACAAAGTGGTAGCAGCATTTCGTCCTAAAAGCGCGCGCCGCGAGACAATCTCCTGAAATTAACTAAAATGTGACATTAGCGCCAGCCGCAGTAGCGTGTAAATGGATTTACGATATAGTAATTTTTTCTTTACGATTGCTGTAAAAAATAATCCACAACACATGCACAATGGTTCGCTATGTCACATAACACCCGACCTCTGAATCGACAGGACTACAAAACCCTCACGCTCGCCGCCTTAGGCGGCGCGCTGGAGTTTTACGACTTCATCATCTTTGTTTTCTTCGCCGCCGTGGTGGGGGCGCTCTTCTTCCCGGCGGATATTCCGGAATGGCTGCGTCAGGTACAAACCTTCGGCATTTTTGCTGCCGGGTATCTGGCGCGTCCGCTGGGCGGCATCATCATGGCCCACTTTGGCGATCTTGTCGGGCGTAAGAAGATGTTTACCCTGAGCATTCTGCTGATGGCGGTGCCGACGCTGGCCATCGGCCTGCTGCCAACTTATGCCTCAATGGGCATTCTCGCCCCGCTATTGCTGCTGCTGATGCGCATTCTCCAGGGCGCGGCTATCGGCGGGGAAGTGCCGGGGGCCTGGGTGTTTGTGGCGGAGCACGTTCCTGCCCGCCGCATCGGTATCGCCTGCGGAACGTTAACGGCGGGGCTGACCGTCGGGATCCTGCTGGGGTCGGTGGTGGCGACGATAGTCAACACCAGCATGACGCAGCAGGCCGTGCACGACTGGGGCTGGCGTATTCCGTTCCTGCTGGGTGGGGCGTTTGGCCTGGTGGCAATGTACCTGCGCCGCTGGCTGCAGGAGACGCCTATTTTCCTCGAAATGCAGCAGCGCAAGGCGCTGGCGCAGGAGCTGCCGGTCAAAGCCGTCGTGGTGCGTCATAAAAAAGCGGTGGTGGTGTCGATGCTGCTCACCTGGCTGCTGTCGGCGGGCATTGTGGTGGTGATTTTGATGTCGCCGGTGTGGCTGCAGAAACAGTACGGTTTCGCCCCTGCCGTGACCTTACAGGCGAACAGTATCGCGACAATCATGCTCTGCTTTGGCTGTCTGGCCGCCGGGCTGGCGGCGGATCGTTTCGGTGCCAGCCTGACTTTTATTGTCGGCAGCCTGCTACTGGCCGCGTCCAGCTGGGCGTTCTACCATCTGGCGGGCACTCATCCTGAACAGCTGTTCCTGCTGTACGGTATCGTGGGGCTGTGCGTGGGCGTAGTGGGTGCTGTGCCTTACGTCATGGTGCGCGCCTTCCCGCCGGAGGTTCGCTTCACCGGGATCTCGTTCTCTTATAACGTCGCGTATGCCATTTTCGGCGGGCTGACGCCGATAGTGGTCACGGTGATGATGGGGGTGTCGCCGATGGCGCCTGCCTGGTATGTACTCGCGCTCTCGCTGATGGGGCTGGGATTAGGCGTTTGGCTTCGTCAGGCGGGAGAATATCGTGCCCGCGAGGCGGGCACGACAGAGGGATCAGTGTTTTTCACCAATCGGTAAAATGGTGCGGTCAAACTGTTCGTTCAGCACTTCACCCATTGCCAGGTAAATAGCGCTTGCGCCGCACACCAGGCCAATCCAGCCTGCTACGTGAACGATGCCTTCGTTATCCGCCAGGTGGCCAATCGCCAGCAGGGCGAACAGGACGGTCAGGCTCAGGAAGACGAACTGCAGTGCGCGGTTGCCTTTCAGGGTGCCGAAGAACATGAACAGGGTGAAGACGCCCCACAGGCCCAGGTAGACGCCCAGGAAGTGGGCGTTTGCCGCGTCTGCCAGGCCCATTTTAGGCATCAGCAGGATGGCGACCAGGGTCAGCCAGAACGAGCCGTAAGAAGTGAAGGCGGTTAAGCCGAAGGTGTTGCCTTTCTTATATTCCAGCAGGCCCGCGAAGATTTGCGCGATACCGCCGTAAAAAATGCCCATCGCCAGGATAATGCCGTCCATCGGGAACATCCCGATGTTGTGCAGGTTCAGCAGAATGGTGGTCATGCCAAAACCCATCAGGCCCAGCGGAGCCGGATTAGCCAACTTAGTGTTGCCCATAAGTCCTCAAAAAAATCATCATTAATATGGTGAAATGGTAAAACCCGCGTCAATTCTCCCTGACGGGGCGCGGCATCATAATGGGCGGCATCGACGCCGTCTATGATCTCATCAGGGTGAAATTAAAATTTTTTTTATCGTTCCCCCTTGATGGATGCCGTCGCGACCCCATCTTGTAGTCAACCGCAGTGTGTGGACCTGAAAAAAATCAAATCTGGGTAGTTGAAAAAGCACGTTCTGCCCTTATTACAGGTACACAACCACATGTTGACTGAATTTTTAGTGGAGACGTTTAGATGGGTAAAATTATTGGTATCGACCTGGGTACTACCAACTCTTGTGTAGCGATTATGGACGGCACTACTGCACGCGTGCTGGAGAACGCCGAGGGCGATCGCACCACGCCTTCTATCATTGCTTATACCCAGGATGGTGAAACTCTGGTTGGTCAGCCGGCTAAACGTCAGGCAGTGACAAACCCGCAAAACACCCTGTTTGCGATCAAACGCCTGATTGGCCGCCGCTTCCAGGACGAAGAAGTTCAGCGTGACGTTTCTATCATGCCTTACAAAATCATCGCGGCAGATAACGGCGATGCGTGGCTTGATGTGAAAGGCACCAAAACGGCACCACCGCAGATTTCTGCTGAAGTGCTGAAAAAAATGAAGAAAACCGCTGAAGATTATCTGGGTGAGCCGGTAACTGAAGCTGTTATTACCGTTCCTGCTTACTTCAACGATGCGCAGCGTCAGGCAACTAAAGATGCTGGCCGTATCGCAGGTCTGGAAGTAAAACGTATCATCAACGAACCAACCGCGGCTGCGCTGGCTTACGGTCTGGATAAAGAAGTCGGCAACCGTACTATCGCGGTTTACGACCTGGGTGGTGGTACCTTCGATATCTCTATTATCGAAATCGACGAAGTTGACGGCGAAAAAACCTTCGAAGTTCTGGCAACCAACGGTGATACCCACCTGGGTGGTGAAGACTTCGATACCCGTCTGATCAACTACCTCGTTGACGAGTTCAAGAAAGATCAGGGCATTGACCTGCGTAACGATCCGCTGGCAATGCAGCGCCTGAAAGAAGCCGCTGAGAAAGCGAAGATCGAACTGTCTTCCGCTCAGCAGACTGACGTGAACCTGCCGTACATCACTGCAGACGCGACCGGTCCTAAACACATGAACATCAAAGTGACCCGTGCGAAACTGGAAAGCCTGGTAGAAGACCTGGTGAACCGTTCTATCGAGCCGCTGAAAGTTGCACTGCAGGATGCTGGCCTGTCTGTATCTGATATCCAGGACGTTATCCTGGTGGGTGGTCAGACTCGTATGCCAATGGTTCAGAAGAAAGTGGCTGAATTCTTTGGTAAAGAGCCACGTAAAGACGTGAACCCGGACGAAGCAGTTGCTATCGGTGCTGCGGTTCAGGGCGGCGTTCTGACCGGTGAAGTGAAAGACGTACTGCTGCTGGACGTTACCCCGCTGTCTCTGGGTATCGAAACCATGGGCGGTGTGATGACTGCGCTCATCAACAAAAACACCACCATCCCAACCAAGCACAGCCAGGTGTTCTCTACCGCTGAAGACAACCAGTCTGCGGTAACCATCCATGTGCTGCAGGGTGAGCGTAAGCGTGCGTCTGATAACAAATCTCTGGGTCAGTTCAACCTGGATGGTATTAACCCGGCACCGCGCGGCATGCCGCAGATCGAAGTCACCTTCGATATCGATGCTGACGGTATCCTGCACGTGTCTGCGAAAGATAAAAACAGCGGTAAAGAGCAGAAGATCACCATCAAGGCATCTTCTGGCCTGAACGAAGCGGAAATCGAAAAAATGGTTCGTGATGCCGAAGCTAACGCGGAATCCGACCGTAAGTTCGAAGAGCTGGTTCAGACCCGTAACCAGGGTGACCATCTGCTGCACAGCACCCGTAAGCAGGTTGAAGAAGCGGGCGATAAACTGCCAGCGGAAGATAAAACTGCTATCGAAGCTGCACTGAGCGCGCTGGAAACGTCTCTGAAAGGCGAAGACAAAGCGGATATCGAAGCGAAGATGCAGGAGCTGGCACAGGCTTCCCAGAAGCTGATGGAAATCGCTCAGCAGCAGCACGCACAGCAGCAGGCGGGCGCTGACGCTTCTGCGAACAACGCGAAAGACGACGACGTTGTCGACGCTGAGTTCGAAGAAGTTAAAGACAAAAAATAATCGCCCTGATGCAGGGTAATTAATCGGCACGGGCGTAGGAGAACTCTCCACGCCCGTGCTCGCATGTTAAGGGGCTTAAAAAAACCAATGGCAAAGCAAGACTATTACGAGATTTTAGGCGTTCCGAAAACTGCGGAAGAGCGTGAAATCAAAAAGGCGTATAAGCGCCTGGCCATGAAATTCCACCCGGACCGTAACCAGGGTGACAAAGAGGCTGAAGCAAAATTTAAAGAGATCAAAGAAGCCTACGAAGTCCTGACCGATGCACAAAAACGTGCGGCCTATGACCAGTACGGCCACGCAGCCTTTGAACAGGGCGGCATGGGCGGCGGTGGATTCGGTGGTGGCGGCTTTGGCGGCGGTGCGGATTTCAGCGACATCTTTGGCGATGTGTTCGGCGATATCTTTGGCGGCGGTCGTGGTCGTCAGCGCGCGGCGCGCGGCGCAGACCTGCGCTACAACATGGATCTCACTCTTGAAGAGGCCGTTCGTGGCGTCACGAAAGAGATCCGTATTCCGACGCTGGAAGAGTGTGATGTTTGCCACGGCAGCGGCGCGAAGGCGGGTACCCAGCCACAGACCTGTCCAACCTGTCACGGCTCCGGCCAGGTACAGATGCGTCAGGGCTTCTTCGCGGTACAGCAGGCCTGTCCGCACTGTCACGGTCGCGGTACGCTGATTAAAGATCCGTGCACCAAGTGTCACGGCCACGGTCGCGTTGAGAAAACCAAGACCTTGTCCGTTAAGATCCCGGCTGGCGTTGATACGGGCGACCGCATCCGTCTGGCGGGTGAAGGCGAAGCAGGCGAGCACGGCGCGCCGGCAGGCGATCTGTACGTTCAGGTACAGGTGAAACAGCACGCCATCTTCGAGCGTGAAGGCAACAACCTGTACTGTGAAGTGCCGATCAACTTCGCGATGGCGGCTCTCGGCGGTGAAATCGAAGTGCCGACGCTGGACGGTCGCGTCAATCTGAAAATCCCTGGCGAAACCCAGACCGGCAAGCTGTTCCGCATGCGCGGCAAAGGTGTGAAATCTGTTCGCGGTGGTGCTCAGGGCGACCTGCTGTGCCGCGTCGTCGTGGAAACGCCGGTTGGCCTGAACGACAAGCAGAAACAGCTGTTGAAAGAGCTTCAGGAGAGCTTTGGCGGCCCAACGGGTGAGAAAAACAGCCCACGCTCCAAAAGCTTCTTTGATGGCGTCAAAAAATTCTTCGATGATTTGACCCGCTAGTTCGTTAGCTGGTGTTCATCTTCAAAAAGCCCGGAAGCGATTCCGGGCTTTTTTTATTTGCCGATATCGATCGGTAAAACTGAGTCTATACTCAATATTAATCTGTTTTTGCCGAGCTATTTGGCTTGGTATTATGGTTTTATCGAGGTATTGTTGTAAAAGAGAGAACATAAATGAAATTACTACACCGTTTCTTTAGCAGTGAGGCGTCCGGTGGTGTGATCCTGATTATTGCCGCGGCGGCCGCGATGGGGCTGGCTAACCTGGGCATGACCCGCGATCTCTATCACGCATTTCTGGAAACACCCGTCGAGCTGAAGGTCGGGGCGCTGGAAATTAACAAGAACATGCTGCTGTGGATCAACGATGCGCTGATGGCGGTGTTCTTCCTGTTGGTAGGACTGGAAGTTAAGCGCGAGCTGGTGCTCGGCTCGCTCGCCAGCCGCCTGCGCGCGGCGTTTCCGGTGATCGCTGCCATTGGCGGGATGGTCGTTCCGGCGCTGCTCTTTCTCGCATTTACCTGGCAGGATCCTGTCGCGCGTGACGGCTGGGCTATCCCGGCCGCAACGGATATCGCCTTTGCGCTCGGTGTCTTAGCCCTGCTCGGTAGCCGCGTTCCGGTTGCGCTGAAAATCTTCCTGATGGCGCTGGCGATTATTGATGACCTGGGCGCCATTGTGATTATCGCGCTGTTCTACACCAGCGATCTGTCGATCCTGTCCCTGAGCGTGGCCGCCGGGGCGATTGCAGTGCTGGCGCTGCTGAACATCTTCAATGTTCGCCGCATCGGTATCTATATTCTGGTGGGGATGGTGCTGTGGACGGCGGTGCTGAAGTCCGGCGTGCACGCCACGCTGGCAGGCGTGATTGTCGGCTTCTTCGTGCCGCTTAAGCCGCAGGACGGAAAGTCTCCCGCTAAACAGCTGGAACACGTACTACATCCGTGGGTCGCCTTTATGATCCTGCCGCTGTTTGCGTTTGCCAACGCGGGCGTTTCCCTGCAGGGCGTTACGCTGGACGGGCTGACGTCTGTCCTGCCGCTGGGCATTATTGCCGGGCTGTTTATCGGTAAGCCGCTGGGGATCAGCCTCTTCTGCTGGCTGGCGCTGAAGATGAAGCTGGCGTCGTTGCCGAACGGTACAAGCTTTGGTCAGATTATGGCCGTCGGCGTGCTGTGCGGCATTGGATTTACCATGTCGATCTTTATCTCGACGCTGGCGTTTGGCGCAAACGCGCCTGAGCTCATCGTCTGGGCGAAGCTCGGCATTCTCATCGGGTCATTACTGGCCGCAGTGATTGGGTATACCTTGTTGAAGGTGAAGTTGTCCGGACAGGCCGTCCAGGCATAGCGGAACACCGGGAGGAGACGATCCTTCTCCCGATACACACTCAGGGAGAGAAGACGCGATGTCTCATTTAAATTACAACCATCTGTACTACTTCTGGCACGTCTATAAACAGGGCTCGGTCGTGGGGGCCGCAGAGGCGCTTTACCTGACGCCGCAAACCATCACCGGGCAAATTAAAGCCCTGGAAGAACGTCTGCAGGGTAAGCTCTTCAAGCGAAAGGGCCGTGGGATTGAGCCGAGCGAGCTGGGTGAACTGGTTTTCCGCTATGCGGACAAAATGTTCACCCTGAGTCAGGAGATGCTGGATATCGTCAACTACCGCAAAGAGTCGAACCTGCTCTTTGACGTGGGCGTGGCGGATGCGCTCTCCAAACGGCTGGTGAGCGGCGTGCTGGATGCCGCCGTGGTAGAAGATGAACAAATCCACCTGCGCTGCTTTGAATCCACCCACGAGATGCTGCTGGAGCAGCTGAGCCAGCATAAGCTGGACATGATTATCTCGGACTGCCCCATCGACTCCACACAGCAGGAGGGGCTGTTCTCGGTGAAAATTGGCGAATGCGGCGTGAGCTTCTGGTGCATCAATCCGCCGCCGGAGAAACCTTTCCCGGCCTGTCTCGAAGAGCGTCGCCTGCTGGTGCCGGGAAGGCGTTCCATGCTGGGACGCAAGCTGCTGAACTGGTTTAACTCACAGGGGCTGAACGTGGAGATCCTCGGTGAGTTTGACGATGCTGCGCTGATGAAAGCCTTCGGCGAAGCGCATAATGCGATCTTCGTGGCACCAACGCTCTATGCGCACGATCTCTATTCAGACGATAAGATTACGGAGATTGGCAGGGTAGATAACGTGATGGAAGAGTACCACGCCATTTTCGCCGAAAGGATGATTCAGCATCCGGCGGTGCAGCGAATCTGCAACCGTGACTACTCGGCGCTATTTACGCCACCGGCGTTCTGAAGACATAAAAAAACCCGCGTTAAGCGGGTTCTTTAAACAAGCAACAACAAGTGGCGATTAAGCCAGTTTGTTGATCTGCGCGGTCAGGTTTGCTTTATGACGCGCTGCTTTGTTTTTGTGGATCAGACCTTTAGCAGCCTGACGATCCACGATTGGTTGCATTTCGTTAAATGCGTTCTGCGCTGCAGCTTTGTCGCCAGCTTCGATTGCTGCGTATACTTTCTTGATGAAAGTACGCATCATAGAGCGACGGCTTGCGTTGTGCTTACGAGCCTTTTCAGACTGAACGGCACGTTTCTTAGCTGATTTGATATTAGCCAAGTCCAACTCCCAAATATGTTCTATGTGGACAATTCAAAGGCCGAGGAATATGCCCTCTTTGCCTTCTTTTGTCAATGGATTTGTGCAAATAAGCGCCGTTAATTAGCGACGCTACGTTACGTAGTGATGGCGCAAGATTCTACCAGCTTGTCTTTCGTGAATACAGCCTTTCGGCGTAAAAATCGCAGTTCACGGGCAGATTTTTTCGCTGTGAAAGGTCAGCCTGATGAAATCATTACGGCTTTCTGTTTTGCGCGAACAATCGCCGGTTAACCTTAACCGCTGTACAAGGTATACTTTGGCGATTTTCACTGTTTTGAGCCAGACATGAAGCTGATACGCGGCATACATAATCTCAGCAGAGCCCCGCACGGGTGCGTGCTGACTATTGGTAATTTCGACGGCGTGCATCGTGGTCATCAGGCGCTGTTGCAGGGATTGCGTAAAGAAGGGGAGGCCCGTGGCCTGCCCGTTGTGGTGATGATTTTCGAGCCACAGCCGCTGGAGCTGTTCGCGGGCGATAAATCTCCCGCCCGCCTCACTCGCCTGCGCGAAAAGTTGCGCTACCTGGCAGAGTCCGGCGTGGACTACGTATTGTGCGTGCGTTTCGATCGTCGCTTTGCCGCACTGACAGCACAAAATTTCGTCAGCGACCTGCTGGTTAAGCGTCTTGGCGTACAGTTTCTCGCCGTGGGGGATGATTTCCGCTTTGGCGCTGGTCGTCAGGGCGATTTCTTGCTATTACAGAAGGCTGGTCTGGAGTACGGTTTTGACGTCACCAGCGCGATGACCTTCTGTGAAGGCGGCGTGCGCGTCAGCAGCACGGCGGTGCGTCAGGCGCTGGCTAATGATGAACTGGAGACGGCAGAAACTCTGCTGGGACATCCATTTACCATCTCTGGCCGCGTGGTCCATGGCGACGCGCTGGGCCGCACGATAGGTTTCCCGACGGCGAATATACCGCTGCGTCGTCAGGTTTCCCCGGTTAAAGGGGTCTATGCGGTGGAAGTAGCAGGACTTGGCGATAAGCCGTTTTACGGCGTTGCCAACATTGGCACGCGTCCGACCGTTGCTGGTGTGCGTCAACAGCTAGAAGTGCACCTGCTGGACGTTGTAATGGACCTTTATGGTCGCCATATAGATGTGATACTGCGTAAAAAAATACGCAATGAGCAGCGATTTGCTTCGCTGGATGAACTTAAGGCGCAAATCGCGCGAGATGAATTGACGGCCCGCGAGTATTTTGGGCTATAGAACCGGCTTAACTGCCTACGTGATAAATACGGAACCGAGAATCTGATGAGTGACTATAAATCAACCCTGAATTTGCCGGAAACAGGGTTCCCGATGCGCGGCGATCTCGCCAAGCGCGAACCGGGAATGCTGGCGCGTTGGACCGATGATGACCTGTACGGCATCATTCGTGCAGCTAAAAAAGGCAAAAAAACCTTCATTCTGCATGATGGCCCTCCATATGCGAATGGCAGCATTCATATTGGTCACTCTGTAAACAAGATTCTGAAAGACATTATCGTGAAGTCCAAAGGACTCGCGGGATATGACTCGCCTTACGTTCCGGGCTGGGACTGCCACGGTCTGCCAATTGAGCTGAAAGTAGAGCAAGAGTTTGGCAAGCCTGGCGAGAAGTTTACCGCTGCAGAGTTCCGCGCGAAGTGCCGCGAATACGCTGCCACCCAGGTTGAAGGCCAGCGCGCTGACTTTATCCGTCTGGGCGTGCTGGGCGACTGGTCGCACCCGTACCTGACCATGGACTTCAAAACCGAAGCCAACATCATCCGTGCGCTGGGCAAAATCATCGGTAACGGTCACCTGCACAAAGGCGCGAAGCCGGTGCACTGGTGCGTGGACTGCCGCTCTGCGCTGGCAGAAGCGGAAGTGGAGTATTACGACAAAACTTCACCTTCTATCGATGTGGCCTTCGAAGCGGTCGATCAGGATGCCATTAAAGGTAAATTCGGTCTGCCTGGCGTTAGCGGCCCGATCTCTCTGGTGATATGGACCACTACCCCATGGACGCTGCCAGCCAACCGTGCAATCTCGCTCTCCGGCGAGTTCGAATACGCGCTGGTGCAGATTGATGGCCGCGCGGTTATCCTGGCGAAAGATCTGGTTGAAAGCGTGCTGAAACGCGCGAATATCACCGACTACACCGTGCTGGGTACCGTAAAAGGCGACGCGCTTGAGCTGATGCGCTTCAAACACCCGTTCCTGGACTTCGACGTTCCGGCGATCCTGGGCGACCACGTGACGCTGGACGCGGGTACCGGTGCGGTACATACCGCCGGTGGCCACGGTCCTGACGACTACAACATCAGCCTGAAGTACGGTCTTGAAATCGCCAATCCGGTTGGCCCGGACGGTTCTTACCTGCCTGGCACCTATCCGGCGCTGGACGGCATCAACGTCTTCAAAGTGAACGACATTATCGTTGATATGCTGCGCACCAGCGGCGCGCTGCTGCACGTTGAGAAAATGCAGCACAGCTATCCGTGCTGCTGGCGTCACAAGACGCCAATCATCTTCCGTGCGACCCCGCAGTGGTTCGTTAGCATGGATCAGAAAGGCCTGCGCGAGCAGTCTCTGAAAGAGATTAAAGGCGTGCAGTGGATCCCGGACTGGGGCCAGGCGCGTATCGAATCCATGGTGGCTAACCGTCCTGACTGGTGTATTTCCCGTCAGCGTACCTGGGGCGTGCCGATGTCTCTTTTCGTGCATAAAGAGACGCAGGAACTGCATCCGAACACCCTGGAACTGATGGAAGAAGTGGCGAAGCGCGTTGAAGTTGACGGCATTCAGGCGTGGTGGGATCTCGACGCCCGTGACATCCTGGGCGCGGACGCGGACAACTACGAGAAAGTGCCGGATACCCTGGACGTGTGGTTCGACTCCGGGTCTACTCACGCCTCCGTGGTCGATGTGCGCCCGGAGTTTGCCGGCCACGCTGCCGATATGTATCTGGAAGGCTCTGACCAACACCGCGGCTGGTTCATGTCATCTTTGATGATCTCCACCGCGATGAAGGGTAAAGCGCCTTACCGTCAGGTACTGACTCACGGCTTCACCGTGGATGGACAGGGCCGTAAGATGTCCAAATCCATCGGTAACACCGTTTCTCCGCAGGACGTGATGAACAAGCTGGGCGCGGATATCCTGCGCCTGTGGGTAGCCTCTACCGACTACACCGGCGAAATGGCTGTATCGGACGAGATCCTGAAGCGTGCTGCTGACAGCTATCGTCGTATCCGTAACACCGCGCGCTTCCTGCTGGCGAACCTGAACGGTTTTGATCCGGTGAAAGACATGGTGAAACCGGAAGAGATGGTCGTGCTGGACCGCTGGGCGGTAGGCTGCGCGAAAGCGGCGCAGGAAGACATCGTTAAGGCGTATGAGTCCTACGACTTCCACGAAGTGGTGCAGCGCCTGATGCGCTTCTGCTCCATCGAGATGGGCTCGTTCTACCTCGACATCATCAAAGACCGCCAGTACACCGCGAAGGCGGACAGCGTGGCGCGCCGTAGCTGCCAGTCCGCGCTGTTCCACATCGCAGAAGCGCTGGTGCGCTGGATGGCACCGATCATGTCCTTCACCGCAGATGAAATCTGGGGCTATCTGCCTGGCGACCGTGAGAAATATGTCTTCACCGGCGAGTGGTATGAAGGTCTGTTCGATCTCTCCAGCACCGAAGCAATGAACGATGCCTTCTGGGACGAGCTGCTGAAAGTGCGTGGCGAAGTGAACAAGGTGATCGAGCAGGCGCGTGCTGACAAGAAAGTTGGTGGCTCTCTGGAAGCGGCAGTGACTCTGTACGCCGAACCTGAGCTGGCGGCGAAGCTGACCGCGCTGGGCGATGAATTGCGATTTGTCCTGTTGACCTCCGGAGCAAAAGTTGCGGATTATGCCGAGGCTTCTGCTGATGCGCAGCAGAGCGAGCTGCTCAAGGGGCTGAAAGTCGCGCTGAGCAAAGCCGAAGGTGAGAAGTGCCCGCGCTGCTGGCATTACACTACCGATATCGGCCAGGTGGCGGAACACGCAGACATCTGCGGACGCTGTGTAAGCAACGTCGCCGGTGACGGCGAAAAACGTAAGTTTGCCTGATGAGTAAAACTCTCTGTTCAACAGGACTGCGCTGGCTGTGGCTGGTTGTGGTGGTGCTGATTATCGATCTGGGCAGCAAGTTCCTGATCCTCCAGAATTTTGCTCTGGGGGAGACGGTTTCGCTGTTCCCGTCGCTTAACCTGCACTATGCACGCAACTACGGCGCGGCGTTTAGCTTCCTTGCCGACAGCGGTGGCTGGCAGCGCTGGTTCTTTGCGGGTATCGCTCTCGGTATCTGCGTGGTGCTGGCCGTGCTGATGTACCGCTCAAAGGCCACGCAAAAGCTGAATAACATTGCCTACGCGCTGATCATTGGCGGCGCGCTCGGCAACCTGTTTGACCGCCTGTGGCACGGCTTTGTGGTCGATATGATCGACTTCTACGTCGGCGACTGGCACTTCGCGACCTTTAACCTGGCCGATACCGCAATTTGCATCGGTGCGGCGTTAATCGTGCTGGAAGGCTTCTTGCCTAAACCGGCCGCGAAAGAGCAGGCGTAACACACTCGCCCGGTGGTGTAATGCCACCGGGCAAAACAAGCGAGCAATTTGCATGTCTAAATCCGTACAGAGCAACAGCGCGGTTCTCGTTCACTTCACGCTGAAGCTGGATGACGGCTCCACCGCCGAATCCACCCGCAATAACGGCAAACCTGCCCTGTTTCGTCTCGGCGATACCTCCCTCTCTGAAGGTCTTGAGCAGCAGCTCCTGGGCCTGAAAGAGGGGGAGAAAAAAGTGTTCTCGCTGGAGCCGGATGCCGCGTTTGGCGTGCCAAGCCCGGACCTGATCCAGTATTTCTCGCGCCGCGAGTTTATGGACGCGGGCGAACCGGAAATCGGGGCGATTATGCTCTTTACCGCTATGGACGGCAGCGAAATGCCTGGCGTGATCCGCGAGATTAACGGCGACTCTATCACCGTTGACTTCAACCATCCGCTTGCCGGGCGTACCGTTCATTTTGATGTTGAAGTGCTGGAGATCGATCCGGCACTGGAGGCCTGAAATGCAGATCCTGTTGGCTAACCCGCGCGGCTTCTGCGCCGGTGTAGACCGCGCTATCAGCATTGTTGAAAACGCGCTGGAGATTTACGGCGCGCCAATTTACGTGCGTCACGAAGTGGTACATAACCGCTACGTGGTGGATAGCCTGCGCGAGCGCGGCGCTATTTTCATCGAGCAGATCAGCGAAGTGCCGGACGGTGCGATCCTGATCTTCTCCGCGCACGGCGTCTCTCAGGCGGTGCGTAACGAAGCGAAAAGCCGCGATTTAACCGTTTTCGACGCAACCTGCCCATTAGTGACGAAAGTGCATATGGAAGTGGCGCGCGCCAGCCGTCGCGGTGAAGAGTCGATTCTGATTGGCCATGCGGGTCATCCGGAAGTCGAAGGCACCATGGGCCAGTACAGCAATCCGGAAGGGGGAATGTATCTGGTTGAGTCGCCGGAAGATGTCTTTACGCTGAACGTGAAAAATGACGCCCGTCTGTCGTTTATGACCCAGACGACGCTCTCGGTTGATGATACCTCGGATGTGATTGACGCCCTGCGCCAGCGCTTCCCGAAAATCGTCGGGCCGCGTAAGGATGACATCTGCTACGCGACCACCAACCGTCAGGAAGCGGTGCGCGCGCTGGCTGAACAGGCGGACGTGGTGCTGGTGGTCGGTTCCAAAAACTCGTCTAACTCCAACCGTCTGGCCGAACTGGCGCAGCGCATGGGTAAAGCGGCGTTCCTGATCGACGACGCGGCGGACATCCAGGAAGCGTGGGTTAAAAATGCGGTCTGCGTTGGCGTTACCGCAGGCGCTTCCGCGCCGGATATCCTGGTGCAGAACGTGATAACCCGTCTGCAGGAGCTGGGCGGTGGCGAAGCGGTTCCGCTGGAAGGACGCGAAGAGAATATCGTCTTCGAAGTGCCGAAAGAGCTGCGTATCGACGCCCGCGAAGTGGAATAACCCCTAAACAGCGAAAAGGCCAGCATCTCATGTGCTGGCCTTTTTTTTGCCCCGTACTTTATCGTGACCACAAAATCATGTCTTTTACTGATATTTAAGTCGGTTTCACGTTAAATTCTAATTATTGGTGTTTTCAGTTGGCAGCCTCCGCGAATGCTGGTTAATCTGAAAACGATTTACATCATTTTAACGTAAGAGAATAACTATGCATGATGCACAGATCCGTGTCGCCATTGCGGGCGCGGGTGGACGTATGGGCCGTCAGCTGATTCAGGCGGCACTTCAGATGGATGGCGTAGCGCTGGGCGCGGCGCTGGAGCGTGAAGGCTCATCGCTTTTGGGGGCCGACGCAGGTGAACTGGCGGGCGCAGGAAAGACGGGCGTTACCGTCCAGAGCAGCCTGGATGCGGTTAAAGATGACTTCGATGTGTTTATCGACTTTACCCGCCCGGAAGGTACGTTGACGCACCTGGCATTTTGCCGCCAGCACGGCAAGGGGATGGTGATCGGCACCACCGGTTTTGATGACGCGGGTAAGCAGGCCATCCAGGACGCATCAAAAGAGATCGCGATTGTCTTCGCGGCGAACTTTAGCGTGGGCGTTAACGTCATGCTCAAGCTGCTGGAGAAAGCAGCGAAGGTCATGGGCGACTATACCGATATTGAAATTGTCGAAGCCCACCACCGCTACAAGGTTGATGCGCCGTCAGGCACGGCGCTGGCTATGGGCGAGGCGATTGCTCATGCACTCGATAAAGATTTAAAAGACTGCGCGGTCTATGCCCGCGAAGGTCACACCGGCGAACGCGTACCGGGCACTATTGGTTTCGCAACGGTACGTGCGGGTGACATCGTCGGCGAACATACGGCGATGTTCGCCGATATTGGTGAACGCGTGGAGATTACTCATAAAGCCTCAAGCCGAATGACGTTTGCCAACGGCGCGGTACGTTCCGCTTTGTGGCTTAAAAACAAGAAAGATGGACTTTTTGATATGCGAGATGTGCTTGATCTCAACAATTTGTAAGCATTATTACCCATCGTGATGTGGTTATTGCAGTCGTAATTGTTTGATTGCATAGGGCAATATTTTATTGCCCTTTTATTTTTGACTGTTTCAATATGAATCAGGAAATAAGCCTATAAAAATCTATCTATTGCTGCGTTTTAACGTTGCAGAAATGTAAATTTTGACCATTTGGTCCACTTTATAATGCTCCATCCTCTTATTTTTTATTAAACCAGGCGCGCAAGCGTTTTCCGCAGTGATTTACCTGATCTTTTTGTCGCTTAAGCCGCATTCCTATCGCCAGGCCTGTAAAAGACTAAACAAAATATCCGTTTTAAGTTGACTTTTACCCACCAAATCTCCAGAATGCCGCCGTTTGCCAAAAATCCGCTGGCAACACATTTGCATTGATCCATGACATGGTTATGAATTAATATGCAAATAAAGTGAGTGAATATTCTCTGGAGGGTGTTTTGATTAAGTCAGCGCTATTGGTTCTGGAAGACGGAACCCAGTTTATCGGTCGGGCCATAGGGGCAACGGGTTCGGCGGTTGGGGAAGTCGTTTTCAATACTTCAATGACCGGTTATCAAGAAATCCTCACTGATCCTTCCTATTCTCGCCAAATCGTTACTCTTACTTATCCTCATATCGGCAATGTCGGCACCAACGCGGCTGACGAAGAATCTTCTCAGGTACATGCGCAAGGCCTGGTCATTCGCGACCTGCCGCTGATTGCCAGCAACTTCCGCAATACCGAAGACCTCTCTTCTTACCTGAAGCGCCATAACATCGTGGCGATTGCCGATATCGATACCCGTAAGTTAACGCGTCTGCTGCGCGAGAAGGGTGCACAGAATGGCTGCATCATCGCGGGTGATAACCTCGATGCGACGCTGGCGCTGGAAAAAGCGAAAGCCTTCCCGGGCCTGAACGGCATGGACCTGGCGAAAGAAGTGACGACCGCGGAAGCCTACAGCTGGACGCAGGGTAGCTGGACGCTGGAAGGCGACCTGCCGGAAGCGAAAAAAGAGAGCGAGCTGCCGTTCCACGTGGTGGCCTACGATTTTGGCGCCAAGCGCAACATTCTGCGCATGCTGGTTGACCGCGGCTGCCGCCTGACGGTGGTGCCGGCTCAGACCTCTGCCGAAGACGTATTGAAGATGAATCCGGACGGTATTTTCCTGTCCAACGGTCCTGGCGACCCGGCACCGTGCGATTACGCCATCGCCGCCATTAAGTCCTTCCTGGAAACCGACATCCCGGTATTCGGCATCTGCCTCGGCCATCAGCTGCTGGCGCTGGCGAGCGGTGCGAACACCGTTAAGATGAAGTTCGGCCACCACGGTGGTAACCACCCGGTGAAAGACATCGATAACAACACGGTAATGATCACCGCGCAAAACCACGGCTTTGCCGTCGATGAAGCCTCAATGCCGGCTAACCTGCGCGTGACCCATAAGTCGCTGTTCGATGGCACCCTGCAGGGGATTCATCGCACCGATAAGCCAGCATTCAGCTTCCAGGGTCATCCGGAAGCCAGCCCGGGCCCGCACGACGCCGCGCCGCTGTTCGATCACTTCATCGAACTTATCGAGCAATACCGTAAGACCGCTAAATAATCAGGAGCCGAGAAGACCATGCCAAAACGTACAGACATAAAAAGCATCCTGATCCTTGGCGCTGGCCCGATTGTCATCGGCCAGGCCTGTGAATTCGACTACTCCGGCGCGCAGGCGTGTAAAGCCCTGCGTGAAGAGGGCTACCGCGTTATTCTGGTGAACTCTAACCCGGCAACCATCATGACCGACCCGGAAATGGCCGATGCAACCTACATCGAGCCGATTCACTGGGAAGTGGTGCGTAAAATCATCGAGAAAGAGCGTCCGGACGCGGTCCTGCCAACCATGGGCGGCCAGACGGCGCTGAACTGTGCGCTGGAGCTTGAGCGTCAGGGCGTGCTGGCCGAGTTCGGCGTGACCATGATTGGTGCGACCGCCGACGCGATTGATAAAGCAGAAGACCGTCGCCGCTTCGACGTGGCGATGAAGAAAATCGGCCTCGACACCGCGCGTTCCGGTATTGCGCACAACATGGAAGAGGCGCTGGCCGTTGCGGCTGAAGTGGGTTATCCATGCATCATCCGTCCTTCCTTCACCATGGGCGGCACCGGCGGCGGTATTGCCTACAACCGCGAAGAGTTCGAAGAGATTTGCGAACGCGGTCTGGACCTTTCCCCAACCAAAGAGCTGCTGATTGATGAATCGCTGATTGGCTGGAAAGAGTACGAGATGGAAGTGGTGCGTGATAAAAACGACAACTGCATCATCGTCTGCTCCATCGAAAACTTCGATGCGATGGGTATCCACACCGGTGATTCCATCACCGTTGCGCCAGCCCAGACGCTGACCGACAAAGAGTATCAAATCATGCGTAACGCCTCGATGGCGGTACTGCGTGAAATCGGCGTGGAAACCGGCGGCTCTAACGTGCAGTTCTCCGTTAACCCGAAAACCGGCCGTCTGATTGTTATCGAAATGAACCCGCGCGTCTCCCGCTCCTCCGCGCTGGCCTCCAAAGCGACCGGCTTCCCGATTGCGAAAGTGGCGGCGAAGCTGGCGGTGGGTTATACCCTCGACGAGCTGATGAACGACATCACTGGTGGCCGCACCCCTGCGTCCTTCGAACCGTCCATCGACTACGTTGTGACTAAAATTCCTCGCTTTAACTTCGAGAAGTTCGCAGGCGCGAACGACCGTCTGACCACCCAGATGAAATCCGTCGGTGAAGTGATGGCGATTGGTCGCACGCAGCAGGAATCCCTGCAGAAAGCGCTGCGCGGCCTCGAAGTGGGCGCGACCGGCTTTGACCCGAAAGTGAGCCTGGACGACCCGGAAGCGCTGACCAAAATCCGCCGCGAGCTGAAAGACGCGGGCGCGGAGCGCATCTGGTACATCGCCGATGCCTTCCGTGCTGGCCTCTCCGTCGACGGCGTGTTCAACCTGACCAACATCGACCGCTGGTTCCTGGTGCAGATTGAAGAGCTGGTGCGTCTGGAAGAGAAAGTGGCAGAGCTGGGCATCAACGGCCTGGACGCAGACTTCCTGCGCATGCTGAAGCGTAAAGGCTTCGCCGACGCGCGTCTGGCTAAGCTGGCGGGCGTGCGCGAAGCGGAAATCCGTAAGCTGCGCGACCAGTATGACCTGCACCCGGTTTACAAGCGCGTGGACACCTGTGCGGCAGAGTTTTCCACCGACACCGCTTACATGTACTCCACCTATGAAGACGAGTGCGAAGCGAATCCGTCCGTCGACCGCGACAAGATTATGGTGCTGGGTGGCGGCCCAAACCGTATCGGCCAGGGCATCGAGTTTGACTACTGCTGTGTACACGCCTCGCTGGCGCTGCGCGAAGACGGTTACGAGACCATCATGGTCAACTGTAACCCGGAAACCGTCTCCACCGACTACGACACTTCTGACCGTCTCTACTTCGAGCCGGTTACCCTGGAAGACGTGCTGGAAATCGTGCGCATTGAGAAGCCAAAAGGCGTTATCGTGCAGTACGGCGGCCAGACCCCGCTGAAGCTGGCGCGCGCGCTGGAAGCGGCAGGCGTGCCGGTTATCGGCACCAGTCCGGATGCGATTGACCGTGCGGAAGACCGCGAGCGTTTCCAGCAGGCGGTTGACCGTCTGAAGCTGAAACAGCCTGCGAACGCCACCGTGACCGCTATCGAACAGGCTGTCGAGAAGGCGAAAGAGATTGGCTACCCGCTGGTGGTACGTCCTTCCTACGTACTGGGCGGCCGCGCGATGGAAATCGTTTATGACGAAGCCGACCTGCGCCGCTACTTCCAGACCGCGGTGAGCGTCTCCAACGATGCACCTGTGCTGCTCGACCGCTTCCTCGACGACGCGGTTGAAGTGGACGTTGACGCCATCTGCGACGGCGAAATGGTGCTGATTGGCGGCATCATGGAGCACATCGAGCAGGCGGGCGTACACTCCGGCGACTCCGCTTGTTCTCTGCCAGCGTACACGCTGAGTCAGGAGATTCAGGACGTGATGCGTCAGCAGGTGCAAAAGCTGGCCTTCGAACTGCAGGTCCGCGGCCTGATGAACGTTCAGTTCGCGGTAAAAGACAACGAAGTTTACCTGATTGAAGTGAACCCGCGTGCGGCACGTACCGTACCGTTCGTCTCTAAAGCCACTGGTATTCCGCTGGCGAAAGTGGCGGCACGCGTGATGGCAGGCCAGACGCTGGCTCAGCAGGGCGTGACAAAAGAGATCATCCCACCGTACTACTCGGTGAAAGAAGTGGTGCTGCCGTTCAACAAATTCCCGGGCGTTGACCCGCTGTTAGGGCCAGAAATGCGCTCTACCGGTGAAGTGATGGGCGTGGGCCGCACCTTCGCAGAAGCGTTCGCGAAGGCGCAGCTGGGCAGTAGCTCCACCATGAGAAAATCAGGCCGTGCGCTGCTCTCCGTTCGTGAAGGTGACAAAGAGCGCGTGGTTGACCTGGCCGCCAAGCTGCTGAAACAGGGCTTCGAACTGGATGCAACCCACGGTACGGCGATTGTGTTGGGCGAAGCCGGCATCAACCCGCGTCTGGTGAACAAGGTGCATGAAGGTCGTCCGCACATTCAGGATCGTATCAAGAATGGCGAATACACCTACATCATCAACACCACCGCAGGCCGCCAGGCGATTGAAGACTCCAAGCTGATTCGCCGCAGCGCGCTGCAGTACAAAGTGCACTACGACACCACCCTGAACGGCGGTTTCGCGACGGCCATGGCGCTGAACGCGGACGCCACCGAGAAGGTGATTTCGGTGCAGGAAATGCACGCGCAGATTAGCAAGTAAGACAAATTGCCCGGTGCCGTTCGGTAACCGGGCATTCTTCCTCTCTTCAGAACCTTCTGGTTTTTCATCCGCTTTCAGTCAGTTAGCCTAAAATGGTTAGGTCGATAACGAAATTCATCTGAGAGCAGGGGAAAACACCATGCAAAATAAATTACTGATCGCTTCCGTTCTGGCTGCCACGACAATGTTTACCGTTGCGGGCTGTTCGTCTAATCAGGCCGTAAAAACCACCGATGGCAGAACCATTGTCACCGACGGCAAACCGCAGGTGGATGACGATACCGGTCTGGTGTCTTACAAAAACGCTGAAACCGGCCAAACTGAGCAGATTAACCGTGACCAGGTTAAATCGATGGGCGAACTGGATAACTAATTCAGAATTCTGACGTAAGCCCGTCAATAATATTCACTATTAGCCTGTTGAATTACTGACTACACTCTTTTGTTAAAAGAAAGCAGTAACCACAGGCTAATCAATGATTCTGATAATTTATGCCCACCCTTATCCGCACCATTCGCATGCGAATAAGCGGATGCTTGAGCAGGTAAGGACGCTTGATAACGTAGAGATACGTTCCCTCTATGAACTCTATCCCGATTTCAATATCGATATCGCTGCCGAACAGGAGGCGCTTTCCCGTGCCGATCTGATTATCTGGCAGCATCCTATGCAGTGGTACAGCGCGCCCCCGCTCCTGAAGCTGTGGATTGATAAAGTCTTCTCCCATGGCTGGGCGTATGGTCACAACGGCCATGCGCTAAAAGGCAAAAGCCTGATGTGGGCGGTCACTACCGGCGGTGGGGAAAGCCACTTTGATATTGGTTCCTTTCCCGGGTTTGACGTGCTGGCGCAGCCGCTGCAGGCCACTGCGCTTTACTGTGGACTGAACTGGCTCCCGCCGTTTGCGATGCACTGCACCTTTGTTTGCGACGATGAAACGCTGCAGGCGCAGGCTCGCCATTATAAACAACGCTTACTTGAGTGGCAGGAGACGCACCATGGATAGCCATACGCTGATACAGGCGCTGATTTATCTCGGCGCGGCGGCACTGATTGTGCCCGTGGCGGTACGTCTGGGGCTGGGCTCTGTTCTCGGCTACCTGATTGCGGGCTGCGTCATTGGGCCGTGGGGCTTTCGACTGGTCACGGATGCGGAGGCGATCCTCCATTTCGCTGAAATTGGCGTGGTGCTGATGCTGTTTGTGATTGGCCTGGAGCTGGATCCGCAGAGATTATGGAAGCTTCGCGCCTCGGTATTTGGCGGAGGCGCGCTGCAGATGGTGGCCTGCGGCCTGCTGCTGGGCGGGTTCTGTATCCTGTTAGGCATGGACTGGAAAGTGGCTGAGCTTATCGGCATGACGCTGGCGCTCTCCTCAACGGCGATTGCCATGCAGGCGATGAACGAGCGAAATCTGACGGTCTCGCAGATGGGGCGCAGCGCGTTTTCGGTGCTGCTGTTCCAGGATATTGCCGCTATTCCGCTGGTGGCGATGATTCCGCTGCTGGCGGCAAGCGGCTCGTCCACGACGCTGGGTGCGTTCGCGCTTTCGGCATTAAAAGTCGTGGGGGCGCTGGCGCTGGTGGTCCTGCTGGGGCGCTACGTGACCCGTCCGTTACTGCGGTTTGTTGCCCGCTCGGGCCTGCGCGAAGTATTCAGCGCCGTGGCGCTGTTCCTGGTGTTTGGCTTTGGTTTGCTGCTTGAGGAAGCCGGACTGTCGATGGCGATGGGGGCCTTCCTCGCAGGCGTTCTGCTGGCGAGCTCTGAATACCGTCACGCGCTGGAAAGCGATATCGAGCCGTTCAAAGGGTTGCTGCTGGGGCTGTTTTTCATCGGGGTGGGGATGTCCGTCGACTTCGGCACGCTGGTCACGCACCCGCTGCGGATTGTCATCCTGCTCGTCGGTTTCCTCGTCATTAAAATGGTGATGCTGTGGCTGATTGCGCGCCCATTGAAGGTGCCGAACAAGCAGCGCCGCTGGTTTGCCGTGCTGCTGGGTCAGGGAAGCGAATTTGCGTTCGTGGTGTTTGGCGCCGCGCAGATGGCAAACGTGCTCGATCCCGAGTGGGCGAAAGCGTTGACGCTGGCGGTCGCGCTGTCGATGGCGGCGACGCCTGTTCTGCTGGTGGTTCTGACGCGCCTTGAAAAATCGGGTAGCGAGCAGGAGCGCGAAGCCGACGAGATCGACGAGGAGCAGCCGCGCGTTATCATCGCCGGATTTGGCCGCTACGGGCAGATCGTGGGGCGTTTACTGCTGTCGAGCGGGGTGAAGATGGTCATCCTCGATCACGACCCCGACCATGTTGATACCCTGCGTAAATTTGATATGAAGGTGTTTTACGGCGATGCGACCCGCGTCGACTTGCTGGAATCCGCCGGGGCGGCAAAAGCAGAGGTGTTGATTAACGCCATTGACGATCCGGAGACCAGCATGCAGATGGTGGAGCTGGTAAAAGAGCATTTCCCTGCGCTGACGATAATTTCCCGCGCGCGCGATGTAGATCATTACATCCGGCTGCGCCAGGCAGGGGTTGAGGCGCCGGAACGTGAGACATTCGAAGGCGCGCTGAAGTCTGGCCGGATGGCGCTGGAAAATCTGGGGCTCGGCGCGTATGAGGCGCGCGAACGTGCGGACCTGTTCCGCCGCTTTAACACCGGGATGGTGGAAGAGATGGCGGCGATGGCAGGCAGCACGGCCACGGAGCGTGCAGCGGTGTTTAAACGCACCAGCGCGATGCTGACGGAAATCATTAACGAGGACCGCAATCACCTGTCGCTGATCCAGCGTCACGGCTGGCAGGGCACGGAAGAGGGCAAGCACACCGGCGATCCGGCTGACGAGCCCGAGAGTAAACCTTCCGCGTGAAGTGGAGTTGCCAGCAATAATAAAAAATTTCTGTATCTTTACTCTGCCGCCAGTCGACGAAAGATTAAGCTTTCCGTATAGTGGCGGCAATTTTTTGCATCCGGGAAATTTTCAATGATCAGTCTGATTGCAGCGCTGGCGGTGGACCGCGTTATCGGTATGGAAAATGCCATGCCGTGGAACCTGCCTGCCGATCTCGCATGGTTTAAGCGTACTACGTTAAACAAGCCGGTAGTGATGGGCCGCCTGACCTGGGAGTCGATTGGTCGTCCATTGCCGGGCCGTAAGAATATCGTTATCAGCAGCCAGCCGGGCACTGACGATCGCGTTGAATGGGTTAAGTCCGTTGATGAAGCGATTGCCGCCTGTGGTGACGCGGAAGAGATCATGGTGATCGGTGGCGGTCGTGTGTATGAACAGTTCCTGCCAAAAGCGCAGAAGCTGTATCTGACCCACATTGATGCAGAAGTGGAAGGGGATACCCATTTCCCGGATTACGATCCGGACGAATGGGAATCTGTGTTCAGCGAATTCCACGACGCCGATGCGCAGAACTCCCACAGCTACTGCTTCGAGATTCTGGAGCGTCGTTAAGTGATTTTCCTACCCCTCTCCCCTCTTCCCAAAGGGGGGAGGGGACTGTTCGGTGCGGTCTTTTGGGGAGGGGGGCAATAGTCAGGAGGCAACGGCCTCACTTTCCCCTAAGTCCAGCTGTCGGTTGGACGGCTGCACAAAGTAAGCTTTATCTTCCCAGCGTAAGCAGGTTAACTCTCCGCCCCAGCAGCATCCGGTATCCAGACCGTAGATCCCGTCCGGCGTGCCTTTTCCTTCCAGCGCAGCCCAGTGACCAAATACCACGCTGTACTCGCTTGTCACCGGTCCAGGAATAGCAAACCACGGTTTGAGCGGGGCAGGCGCGCTTTCCGGTGTCTCTTTGGAATACATGTCCAACTGCCCGTTCGGGAAGCAGAAACGCATGCGGGTGAACGCATTGGTGATAAAGCGCAGGCGGGCCAGACCGCTGAGATCCTCGCTCCAGTGGTTCGGCATATCGCCGTACATGGCATCAAGGAAGAAAGGGTACGAGTCGCTCGCCAGCACCGCCTCTACGTCACGTGCGCAGGTTTTCGCTGTCTCAAGATCCCATTGTGGCGTGATCCCGGCATGGGCCATGACCAGCTTTTTCTCCTCGTCGACCTGAAGTAAGGGCTGACGGCGCAGCCAGTTAATCAGTTCGTCCGCGTCTGGCGCATCCAGCAGGGGAGAGAGGCGATCTTTAGGTTTGTTGCGGCTGATCCCGGCAAATACGGCCAGCAGGTGAAGATCGTGATTGCCCAGCACCATGCGAACGCTGTCGCCCAGCGATTTGACGAAACGTAAAACCTCAAGCGATCCCGGGCCGCGCGCGACTAAATCGCCCGTCAGCCAGAGCGTGTCCTGTCCTGGCGTAAAGTCGACCTGTTTTAACAATGCGATCAGTTCATCGTAGCAACCGTGAACGTCGCCAATCAGATATGTAGACATTAGATTAATGAATGAGTGTGGTTACGGCGAGACGGAACACAGGAATAGCAACGCGGAACACGTTGCCATCGACGTCGACCATTTCGTAATGGCCTTGCATGGTACCCAGCGGCGTTTCAATCACCGCGCCGCTGGTGTACTGGTACTCTTCGCCAGGGGCGATGTGGGGCTGCTCACCGACCACGCCTTCACCCTGAACTTCAATTTCGCGGCCATTGCCGTTAGTGATAAGCCAGTAGCGCCCGCGCAGCTGCACGGGCATCCGCCCCAGATTGCGAATGGTCACGGTGTAGGCAAAGACAAAACGCTCTTCATCCGGCGAGGATTGCGATTCAACATAGACGCTTTGTACATGGACACATACGCGGGGCGAATCAATCATGGCTTAACTCTCCTTCGGCGGCGCATTTTCGCTGATGTAATTAGCCAGCTTGCAGTACTGCTCTACGGAAATGTTTTCCGCACGCATTGCCGGGTCGATCCCCAGCTCTGCTAACACCTCAACGGTAAACGAATTGCTCAGGCTGTTACGGATCGTTTTACGGCGCTGGTTGAACGCTTCTGTTGTGATGCGGCTGAGTACGCGCAGATCTTTAACCGGATAAGGTTTTGTTTTGTGCGGCACCAGGCGCACAACCGCAGAATCTACTTTCGGTGGTGGCGTGAACGCGGACGGCGGTACTTCGAGTACCGGGATCACGTTGCAGTAATATTGTGCCATCACGCTTAAACGACCATACGCTTTACTGTTCGGCCCTGCAACCAGACGGTTAACAACCTCTTTTTGCAACATGAAGTGCATGTCGGCAATGGCATCAGTATAGCTAAAGAGGTGGAACATTAGCGGCGTGGAGATGTTATACGGCAGGTTGCCAAACACGCGCAGCGGCTGGCCCATTTTTTCCGACAGTTCGCCAAAGTTCATGGTCATGGCATCCTGCTGATAGATGGTCAGCTTTGGTCCGAGGAACGGGTGCGTTTGCAGGCGTGCGGCCAGGTCGCGGTCCAGTTCGATAACGGTCAGCTCGTCGAGGCGTTCGCCTACCGGCTCGGTCAGCGCGGCAAGACCCGGGCCGATTTCGACCATAGCCTGACCTTTCTGCGGATTAATAGCAGACACGATGCTTTCGATCACGAACTGATCGTTGAGAAAGTTTTGCCCGAAGCGTTTACGGGCTAAGTGGCCCTGATGGACTCGATTAGTCATTGAGTATTAACAATCATTTTGATGGCGAGATTAAGCGCCGTAATAAAACTGCCGACATCCGCTTTCCCCTGGCCTGCCAGATCCAGCGCAGTGCCGTGGTCAACGGATGTTCGAATAAAGGGTAAACCGAGGGTGATATTCACCCCGCGGCCAAAGCCCTGGTATTTTAGCACGGGCAGGCCCTGATCGTGGTACATCGCGAGCACGGCGTCGGCATTATCCAGGTATTTCGGCTGGAAAAGGGTATCCGCAGGCAGCGGTCCACTGAGATTCATCCCCTTCGCCCGCATTTCGTTGAGCACCGGAATAATGGTGTCGATCTCTTCGGTGCCCATGTGCCCGCCTTCTCCGGCGTGCGGATTCAGGCCGCAGACCAGCACGTGGGGCTGCGGGATCCCAAATTTTGTCTGTAGATCGTGGTGCAAAATCCCGATGATTTCGCGCAGGAGTTCAGGGGTGATCGCATCAGGAATGGCTTTGATCGGCAGATGGGTTGTCACCAGCGCAACGCGCATCGCTTCCGTCGCCAGCATCATCACCACTTTCGGGCTGTGCGAGCGCTCTTCGAAGAACTCCGTATGCCCGGTAAACGGTATGCCCGCTTCGTTGATGACGCCTTTGTGGACGGGGCCGGTGATCAGAGCGGCAAATTCGCCCTTCAGGCAACCGTCGCAGGCGCGAGCAAGGGTGTCAACGACGTAATGGCCGTTTTCCGTGCTGAGCTGGCCTGGAACAACGGGTGTACGAAGGGGGACAGAGAGCAGCGTGAGCGTACCGGCCTGCTGTGGTGCGGGCTGTTGGCCTTCATCGTAAGGGATGAGCGTTAGAGGCAGACCGAGCAGCTTCGCCCGGTCTTGTAACAGTGTTGCATCAGCGCAGACAACCAGTTCTACCGGCCAGCTGCGCTGGGCGAGCTGGACAACGAGGTCAGGCCCAATCCCGGCGGGTTCGCCGGGCGTGATAACAACACGATGCTGTTTCATTAGTTGCTCAGCACTTTCACATAAGCACTGGCGCGTTGTTCCTGCATCCAGGTTGCCGCTTCTTCAGAGAATTTACGGTTAAACAGCATACGGTAGGCTCTGTCTTTCTGCGCCGCATCCGTTTTGTCCACGTTGCGTGTGTCCATCAGCTCGATCAGATGCCAGCCAAATGAAGAGTGAACCGGGGCGCTGAGCTGACCCTTATTCAGCTTCATCAGTGCATCGCGGAAGGCAGGATCGTAAATGTCCGCTGCCGCCCAGCCCAGATCGCCGCCCTGGTTCGCAGAGCCAGGATCCTGAGAGAACTCCTTCGCTGCATTGGCAAACGAGGTTTTACCGCTCTTAATGTCCGCGGCAATCTGCTCCAGCTTCGCACGCGCCTGATCGTCAGTCATAATCGGTGACGGCTTCAGCAGAATGTGGCGAGCGTGAACTTCAGTCACGGAGATGTTCTGGCTCTGACCGCGCAGATCGTTCACTTTCAGAATGTGGAAGCCCACGCCTGAACGGATTGGACCCACAATATCGCCTTTCTTCGCCGTGCTCAGCGCCTGAGCAAAGATGGAAGGCAGCTCCTGAATACGTCCCCAGCCCATCTGGCCGCCTTTCAGCGCCTGCTGGTCAGCGGAGTAGGTGATAGCCAGCTTGCCAAAGTCGCTGCCGTTACGCGCCTGGTCGACAATAGAACGTGCCTGACTTTCTGCTTCCGCAGCCTGATCGGACGTTGGGTTCTCTGGCAGTGGGATCAGAATGTGGCTCAGGTTCAGCTCTGTGCTCGCATCGTTCTGGTTGCCCACCTGCTTTGCCAGCGCGTCCACTTCCTGCGGCAGGATCGTGACGCGGCGGCGCACTTCGTTGTTACGCACTTCCGAAATCAGCATCTCTTTACGGATCTGGTTGCGGTAGGTGGCGTAGCTGATACCGTCATAAGCCAGACGACTGCGCATCTGGTCTGGCGTCATGTTGTTCTGCTTTGCAATGTTAGCGATGGCCTGATCGAGCTGCTCGTCAGTCACCTTCACGCCCATTTTCTGACCCATCTGCAGGATAATCTGATCCATGATCAGACGCTCCAGGATCTGATGGCGCAGCGTGGCATCATCCGGAAGCTGCTGGCCTGCTTCGCCCGAATTGAGCTTCACGGATTTCATCAGACCGTCAACGTCACTTTCGAGCACGACGCCGTTGTTAACGACAGCCGCGACCTTATCAACAACCTGGGGGGCCGCGAAGCTGGTATTCGCAACCATAGCGACACCGAGCAGCAGCGTTTTCCAGTTCTTCATACTTTTTCCATTTCAATTAACCGCAAAGCGGATTACGTTGTAAATCAAGCACATTACAAAGAGCTACTGTACGGCAGAATGTTCGAACGCAGCATCTGATGTGTGCCAAGGCCGTAGTTGGAGCTCAGGCCGCGCAGTTCGACATTAAAGCCAATCACGTTATCGTATTTGCCCTGATTGTTTTCACTGTCCCAGCCGTTAAGCTTACGCTCATAACCGACGCGCAGCGCGTAACAGCAGGAGTTATATTGCAGACCCACCATCTGGTCCGCTGGCTTATTCGCGTTAGTGTCAAAGTAGTAAGCGCCTACGATTGACCAGCGGTCGGCGATAGGCCAGCTTGCTGTCGCACCGACCTGAGAAATACCGTCTGAATATTGCGGTAATTTCCAGTAATTAACGCTGTTCTGATCGTTGCTCTTCGGAAGCGTCGCCTGAATGTATTCCGGGCTAGCGTAGCGATAGCTTAGCTGAATCATGCGATCTTCATCACGACGATACTCTATAGCCGCACTACTATTAGCAATATTGTCGAGACGAGTATCATATTGCACTCCGCCACGCAGACCCCAACGATCGGTCATGCGCCAGTAAGTATCACCCGCCCAAACCAGCGATCCCGTTTTGTTGTTTTTCTCCCACTGAATGTTGTCATCGCCGGTGCGAGACTCGGTGAAATAGTAGATTTGACCAACAGAAACGTTAAAACGTTCAACTGCGGCATCATCATAAACGCGCGTAGTGACGCCTGTCGTTAACTGGTTAGCGGATGCGATGCGGTCCAGGCCGCCGTAAGTACGGTCGCGGAACAGGCCGCTGTAGTCAGACTGCAGCAAAGAAGAGTCGTAGTTCTGAATGCTGCTCTGATCGCGATACGGCACGTACAAATACTGCATACGCGGTTCAAGCGTCTGAGTATAACCATCCGCCAGCAGGCCCATATCACGCTCAAAGATTAGCTTCCCGTCCATTTTGAACTGTGGGAGCGTTCGGTTGACCGACTCTTCCAGATGTGCATTGTTAGTTGCGTTGTAATTATCAACATTTTTTTGCTGATAGTGAGTCGCCATCAGCTTGGCTTCGGTATTCAGGCTTGCCCAGTCGTTAGACCACGGCAAATTGATCGTCGGCTCAAGGTGAAGACGCGTGGCTTCCGGCATGTCTGAATCCGTGTTTACGAAATGCACTGCCTGAGCGTAAACACGGGTGTCGAATGGCCCTACGTTATTCTGGTACCAGTTTACGTCCAGCTGTGGTTCTGCACCATATGTAGGCGTGGACTGGTCAGAAAATACCTGGAACTGCTTGGTCGAGACGGTTGCATCAAAGTTCTGCACCGCATAGCCAACGCTGAATTTCTGCGTGGCATAGCCATCAGTGCTCGAACCATATTTGGACGAGAAGTCATTAAAATAGGACGAATCGCTAACTTTGGTGTAGTCAACGTTAAAGCGCCACACCTGATCCATCACCCCGGCATGCTGCCAGTAGAATAACCAGCGGTGTTTATCACCTTCCGTTGGATGCTCATCCTGGAACACTTTATCTGACGGCAGATAATCCAGCTCCATCAGGCCAGCCCCGGCCTGAGTCAGATAGCGGAACTCATTCTCCCACATGATGTTGCCGCGCTTGTGGATATAGTGCGGCGTGATCGTGGCGTCCATGTTGGGCGCGATGTTCCAGTAATACGGCAGGTAGAACTCAAAGTAATTCGAAGTGCTGTATTTGGCATTGGGAATCAGGAAACCTGAGCGACGCTTGTCACCCACGGGAAGCTGCAGGTAAGGGCTGTAGAAAACCGGAACTGGGCCGAGCTTAAAGCGGGCGTTCCAGATTTCCGCGACCTGTTCTTCACGGTCATGGATAACTTCGCTCCCGACCACGCTCCAGGTATTTGAACCCGGCAGACAGGATGTAAAGGAGCCATTCTCCAGAATCGTATAGCGGTTTTCACCGCGCTGCTTCATCAGGTCCGCTTTACCGCGTCCCTGGCGACCCACCATCTGGTAATCACCTTCCCAGACGTTAGTGTCTTTAGTATTCAGGTTTGACCAGGCTTTCGGACCTTTCAGGATGACCTGATTATCGTCATAGTGCACATTACCCAGCGCATCCACCGTTCGTACCGGCTCGGCCGCGCCTTCCGGCTGCTTCTGGTGCAACTGCACTTCATCCGCCTGCAGGCGGCTATTGCCCTGGTTAATATCCACATTGCCCGTAAACGTGGCATTGTCAGGATAAGTACCTTTGGAGCTATCGGCAGTAATGGTTACCGGCAAGCTATTTGTATCGCCCTCCACCAATGGGCGATTATAACTTGGGACGCCAAGCATACACTGCGAGGCGAGATCGGCCGCCAGCCCCTGTTGACTGTAAAGGGCGGAGCCAATCATTGTGGCCAGGAGGGTGGGGATACGTTTTTTCATACGTTATATTTTATTGTTCCGTCATCAGTGGCTACGGCTTACAAACGCTCAGAGACTATCTTACTCATCTGCGCAGTACCAGCGTTAATCCTGCCCGTTTGCGTGCCAGAGTGTTAGGCTCGCTATCGAATGACGAGTATGATAAAGCAAATTATAGGCGATGTCCTTCAATTGACCGTGACTTGAACACAGTGATGATGACGTTGCGTCGGCCAGGAATATGACTATCCGGGGAGTATATGCAGTATTGGGGTAAAATAATCGGCGTTGCGTTCGCCATCATCATGGGTGCCGGGTTCTGGGGGATTGTGCTTGGGCTTATTATCGGCCACATGTTTGATAAGGCGCGCAGCCGCAAAATGGCCTGGTTTGCCAATCAGCGCGAGCGTCAGTCACTCTTTTTCTCCACCACCTTTGAGGTTATGGGGCACTTAACCAAATCCAAAGGGCGTGTCACAGAAGCCGATATTCAGATTGCCAGCGTATTCATGGATCGCATGAATCTGCACGGTGAATCTCGTGTGGCTGCGCAAAATGCGTTTCGCATCGGTAAATCCGATAACTATCCGCTGCGTGAAAAGATGCGCCAGTTCCGCAGCATCTGCTTCGGACGTTTTGATTTAATTCGGATGTTTCTGGAAATCCAAATCCAGGCGGCATTTGCCGACGGTTCACTTCACCCTAATGAACGTGATGTGCTGTACGTCATTGCGGAAGAGCTGGGCATCTCCCGTATGCAGTTTGACCAGTTCCTGCGCATGATGCAGGGCGGGGCACAGTTTGGCGGCGGCTATCACCAGCAGTCGTCCGGTGGCGGCTGGCAGCAGGCGCAGCGTGGCCCGACGCTGGAAGATGCCTGCAACGTGCTTGGCGTGAAGCCCACGGACGATCAAACCACAATTAAACGTGCCTACCGTAAGCTGATGAGTGAACACCACCCGGACAAACTGGTCGCGAAAGGCTTACCGCCGGAAATGATGGAGATGGCGAAGCAAAAAGCGCAGGAAATCCAGAAAGCGTACGAGCTGATTAAAGAGAAGAAAGGTTTCAAATAAGCAAAAGCCCGACAGCGTCGGGCTTTTTTTTCAGAAGTCCACCGGGGCTTTAAACGTCATCGCGTTACCGAAGGCCGGGTGGGTGATGGTGAGCGTCTGCGCGTGCAGTTGCAGACGTGGCGCTAACGCCAGCGCTTCCGGCGGGGCGTAAAACCGGTCGCCCAGAATCGGATGACCCAGCGCAAGCATATGCACGCGCAGCTGGTGCGAACGTCCGGTAATCGGCTTAAGCAGGACGCGCGCGGTATTATCCGGCGCGTACTCCAGCACTTCATATTCGGTCTGCGCGGCCTTGCCGGTTTCATAACACACCTTCTGCTTTGGCCGGTTCGGCCAGTCGCATATCAGCGGCAAATCCACCAGCCCTTCCGACTGCGCCGGATGGCCCCAGACGCGGGCGACATACTGCTTTTTCGGCTCGCGCTCGCGGAACTGGCGCTTCAACTCACGCTCCGCCGCTTTATTCAGCGCCACCACAATCACGCCGCTGGTGGCCATATCCAGGCGATGGACGGACTCAGCCTGCGGAAAATCGCGCTGAATGCGCGTCATCACGCTGTCCTTGTGCTCGTCCAGGCGCCCCGGCACGGACAACAGGCCGCTCGGCTTGTTGACCACCATGATGTGTTCATCCTGATACAGAATGACCAGCCAGGGATCCTGCGGCGGATTATACGGCTCCATCACCATCTTGCGCTCCGTTTACTGATGCGTCACAACGATAAGACGCAGGGCATCCAGGCGCCAGCCCGCCTGATTCAGGCTTTCCAGCACCTGCTGACGGTTGCTTTCAATCGCCGCCAGCTCGTC
Source organism: Enterobacter sp. KB-280D8 (assembly GCF_041399405.1). Lineage (NCBI taxonomy): Bacteria > Pseudomonadati > Pseudomonadota > Gammaproteobacteria > Enterobacterales > Enterobacteriaceae > Enterobacter > Enterobacter sp. KB-280D8. The sequence goes on along the minus strand of NZ_JBGKEC010000004.1, from coordinate 160,480 downwards.
GTCACGGATGTTCGGATTGACCGCTTTTAACGCTTCCAGACGGGACAGTTCGGCAGACAGTTTCTCGTCGGCTTCATTGCGCGCAGCGTCAATCAGTTCTCGGGCCGCTTTTTCAATCTGGGTTTCGCCCTGCTGAAGAATAGCGTGCACGTCCTGCTGCACCGCATTGACCAGCTTGCTGCCGGTATGGCGGTTCACCGCGCTCAGCTGACGGTTAAAGCTTTCGAACTCAACCTGTCCTGCGAGATTCGTACCGTTTTTATCCAGCAGCAGACGCACCGGCGTTGGCGGCAGGAAGCGGTTGAGCTGCAGCTGTTTCGGCGCCTGCGCTTCCACAACGTAGATCAGCTCCAGCAGCAGCGTGCCTACGGGCAGCGCCTTGTTTTTCAACAGGGAGATAGTGCTGCTGCCGGTATCGCCGGAGAGGATCAGATCCAGCCCGTTGCGGATCAGCGGGTGCTCCCAGGTGATGAACTGCGCATCTTCGCGGGACAGCGCCACATCACGCTCGAAGGTGATGGTACAGCCGTCTTCCGGCAGGCCCGGGAAATCCGGGACCAGCATGTGGTCTGACGGGGTAAGGACAATCAGATTCTCGCCACGATCGTCCTGGTTAATCCCGACGATGTCGAAGAGGTTCATGGAGAAGCTAATCAGACTAGTGTCGTCATCCTGTTCTTCAATGCTCTCAGCCAGCGCCTGCGCTTTTTCACCGCCGTTGGAGTGGATCTCCAGCAGGCGGTCGCGGCCCTGCTCAAGCTGCGCTTTCAGCGCGTCGTGCTGCTCGCGGCAGGACTTGATCAGATCGTCAAAGCCGTCGGTGTTTTCCGGCGCGGCCAGGAAGCCGATCAGATCGCCGTGCACCCGATCGTAAATGGTGCGGCCGGTTGGACAGGTATGTTCAAACGCATCCAGACCTTCGTGGAACCAGCGCACCAGCACGGACTGGGCGGTTTTTTCCAGATATGGGACGTGGATCTGAATATCATGCGCCTGACCAATACGATCCAGGCGGCCGATACGCTGCTCCAGCAGATCCGGGTTGAACGGCAGATCGAACATCACCAGATTGCTGGCGAACTGGAAGTTACGGCCTTCGGAGCCGATTTCAGAGCACAGCATCACCTGGGCGCCGCTGTCCTCTTCGCCAAACCAGGCGGCCGCGCGGTCGCGCTCGACGATGGACATCCCTTCGTGGAACACGGCGGCGCGAATGCCTTCGCGCTCGCGCAGGACCTGCTCCAGCTGCAGCGCGGTGGCCGCTTTGGCGCAGATCACCAGCACTTTCTGGGAGCGGTGCGCGGTCAGGTAGCCCATCAGCCACTCTACGCGCGGATCGAAGTTCCACCAGGTGCCGGTATCGCCTTCAAATTCCTGGTAAATCTGTTCCGGGTAGAGCATATCGCGGGCGCGCTCTTCCTGGGTTTTGCGCGCGCCCATAATGCCGGAGACTTTAATCGCCGTCTGATACTGGGTTGGCAGCGGCAGCTTGATGGTGTTCAGCTCGCGTTTCGGGAACCCTTTCACGCCGTTACGGGTGTTACGGAACAGCACGCGGCTGGTGCCGTGGCGGTCCATCAGCATGTCGATCAGCTCTTTGCGCGCGGATTCCGCGTTCTCGCTGTCGCTGTTCGCGGCCTGCAGCAGCGGTTCAATATCCTGCTCGCCAATCAGATCGCTCAGGGTGTTGAGCTCGTCGTTTGAGAGACGTTTTCCCGCCAGCAGCAGCGCGACGGCATCCGCAACCGGACGGTAGTTATTCTGCTCTTCCACAAACTGCGCGAAGTCGTGGAAACGGTTTGGATCGAGCAGGCGCAAGCGGGCGAAGTGGCTTTCCAGACCGAGCTGTTCCGGCGTTGCGGTCAGCAGCAGGACGCCGGGCACGCGCTCTGCAAGCTGTTCAATCGCCATATATTCGCGGCTCGGTGCGTCTTCGCTCCAGACCAGATGATGTGCTTCATCGACAACCATCAGATCCCACTCGGCGTCACACAGGTGCTCAAGACGCTGCTTGCTGCGGCGCACGAAGTCCAGGGAGCAGATCACCAGCTGTTCAGTTTCAAACGGGTTGTCGGCATCGTGCTGCGCTTCGGCATAGCGCTCGTCGTCGAACAGGGAGAAGCGCAGGTTAAAGCGGCGCAGCATCTCGACCAGCCACTGGTGCTGCAGGGTTTCTGGCACCACGATCAGCACGCGCTCGGCTGCGCCGGAAAGCAGCTGTTGATGCAGGATCATGCCAGCTTCAATGGTTTTACCCAGGCCCACTTCATCAGCCAGCAGCACGCGCGGCGCGTGGCGACGGCCCACGTCATGGGCGATATTCAGCTGGTGGGGGATCAGGCTGGTGCGCTGGCCGCGCAGGCCGCTCCACGGCATACGGTACTGCTCGCTCTGGAACTTGCGCGCGCGGTAGCGCAGGGAGAAACGATCCATGCGGTCAATTTGCCCGGCAAACAGGCGGTCCTGCGGCTTACTGAACACCAGTTTGCTGTCGAGCAGCACTTCACGCAGGATGACATTCGTCTCGTCGGTATCAAGACGCGTCCCGATGTAGGCGAGCAGTCCATTCTCTTCTTTTACGTCTTCAACCTTCAGTTGCCAGCCGTCGTGGCTGGTCACGGTGTCACCCGGATTAAACATCACGCGGGTTACAGGGGAGTCATTGCGGGCGTACAGGCGGTTTTCACCGGTGGCAGGGAAGAGGAGGGTAACCATGCGCGCATCAACGGCAACGACGGTTCCTAATCCAAGTTCGCTTTCTGTATCGCTGATCCAGCGTTGACCAAGTGTAAAAGGCATAGTTGTTCGGCTCTAATCTTTAATTGCAGGCAATAGTTCGACCCCCGTCAAAAAAGACGGTCATCGAAAAATGGGTCCGGGAATGGAAAGGGCGCTATGGTACTGGATGGCAGCCATTTCGTCACGCGTCAAAATAGGCCAAGTTGCCCTGTCACTAGTGTAGCAAAATCGTCGTCAATGAAGGGCAAAATTCCGTCGGCGACGGGCTGAAGCTGACGCGTAAGATAGTGATCGTAATCGAGCGGAGACTGCTGGTAATCAACGGGTTCCGGGCCGTTAATCGTCCAGACGTACTTAATGGTACCCCGATTTTGATACTGTGGCGCACGTCCGCGGCGCACGTTTTCTTCATCCGCCAGACGCGCGGCGCGCACGTGTGGAGGAACGTTGCGCTGGTACTCCGCCAGCGGGCGGCTCAGGCGTTTGCGGTAGACCAGCTGGTTATCCAGTTCGCCCGCCATCAGGCTGGCGATGGTTTCACGCACGTAATCCTGATACGGCTCGTTGCGAAACACTCGCAGGTAAAGGGTTTGCTGAAACTGCTGTGCCAGCGGCGTCCAGTCGGTGCGCACCGTTTCCAGGCCTTTAAAGACCATACGCTGCTTATCTCCTTCCTGAATCAGCCCGGCGTAGCGCTTCTTGCTGCCCTGATCGGTACCGCGAATGGTGGGCATTAAAAAGCGGGCAAAATGGGTTTCAAATTCCAGTTCTAATGCGCTGGTTAACCGCTCTTTTTGCAAATGTTCCTGCCACCAGGCGTTCACGAAAGCGACCAGTTCTTTGCCGATTCGCGAGGCATCCTCTTCTGTACGTGCGCTCTTAAGCCACACAAAGGTGGAATCCGTGTCGCCGTAGATAACGTCATAGCCCCGGGATTCAATCAGCGCTTTGGTCTGGCGCATGATGTCGTGCCCGCGCATGGTGATGGACGAGGCCAGACGGGGATCAAAGAAGCGGCAGGCGCTGGTCCCCAGCACGCCGTAAAAGGCGTTCATAATGATTTTCAGCGCCTGCGAGAGCGGCTTGTTGCCGTGGCGCTTGGCCTCATCGCGGCCGTGCCAGATGTTCCCCACGATTTCAGGCAGGCAGTGCTTTTCCCGCGAAAAACGGGCGCCGAGGAAACCGTCGGTGCTGTGGGCGTCGTCCGGCTGCGCCATGCCTTCTACCAGCCCGACGGGATCGATCAGGAAGGTGCGGATAATCGACGGGTAGAGGCTTTTGTAGTCCAGCACCAGAACCGAGTCATACAGTCCAGGCCGGGAGTCCATCACGTAGCCGCCGGGGCTGGCCTGCGGCGGCACGTCTCCGAGGTTGGGCGCAACATAGCCCGCACGGTGCATTCGTGGGAAATAGAGGTGGCTAAAGGCCGCTACCGAGCCGCCGTGCCTGTCTGCCGCCAGGCCGTTTACCGTCGCCCGCTCCAGCAGGAACGGCATGATCTCGGTTTTATGGAAAATCTGCGTCACCAGCTCGCAGTCTTTCAGGTTATAGGTAGCGAGCGCGGGTTTGTCTTCGTTGAAGCGCCGGTCGATCTCGTCCATGCGGTCCCACGGATTGTCGATGGATTTGCCTTCACCGAGCAATTCCTGCGCTACCGCTTCCAGAGAGAAGGAGGAGAAATTCCAGAAAGCGGATTTCAGCGCCTCGATGCCGTCGATAATCAGTCGTCCGTTGGCCTGCGCAAAGAACACGCCGTTCTTAAAGCCGTGCTCGCGCCACTCCAGCTCCGTATTTCCGCGCCCGAGCATCAGCGGGATGCGATACCGCTCGGCGTGTTTTTGCAGCACGCGCAGGTCAAACTGCACCACGTTCCAGCCGATCAGCACATCCGGGTCGTGCCTGGCAAACCACTGGTTAAGTTTCTCCAGCAACTGCGGGCGGCTGCTGACGTACTCAAGCTGAAAATCCAGCGCGGACGCATCGCCGTTCGGCGGCCCGAGCATATACACAACCCGCTTCCCGCAGCCTTCAAGACCGATGCAGTACAGTTCGCCATGACGGGTGGTTTCTATATCCAGGGAGACCCACTTCAGAGGTGGACGATAATGCGGATTCGGCTTCAGGCGAGCGTTGATGAGGGTGCCGTTTTGCTCTGCGCCGTCTACCCAGACGGGCGCGGTTATAAACCGCTCCATCAGAAAGCGTTCCGGCGGGCGGATATCCGCTTCGTAGAGCGTCACGCCCGCTTCGCGCAGCAGCTTTTCATAGCGCATCAGCTGGCGATGGGCGCGGCAGTAGAGGCCGTAAACCGGCTGGCGGTGGAAATCTTTCAGTTCAAGCTGGGTAATGCGCCAGCCGCTTTCGTCGCGCAGCAGCTGCTTCACCTTTTCGACGTGCGTTTCAGGGATAAATGCCACGGACTCCTGCGGCGGCAGCGTAACGTGCAGCGGGCCGTTGTCCGTCGCCAGCCAGAACGCGACCTCGGTGCCCTGAGGGGTATCCCGCCAGTGTCGGGTCAGTAAAAAGCCTTCTTGCGCCTGTGCCACGCCGCTATCCCATAAAACAAAACCAGGCCTGATTATAGCCTGGTTGAATGTTTTATGCTGGAGATATATACAGTTTATTGTCCGTAATAGGCCTTCGCGCCGTGCTTGCGCAGGTAGTGTTTATCCAGCAGGGTTTGCTGCATATCCGGTAGTTGCGGCGCGAGCTGGCGACAGAAGATCCCCATATAGGCCACCTCTTCGAGCACGATCGCGTTATGCACCGCATCTTCCGCGTTTTTACCCCAGGCAAACGGGCCGTGGGAGTGCACCAGCACGCCGGGCATCTGCGCCGCGTCGATTCCCTGTTTTTCGAAGGTTTCGACAATTACGTTACCCGTTTCCCACTCGTACTCACCGTTGATCTCTGCATCGGTCATCAGACGCGTGCAGGGAATGGTGCCGTAAAAGTAGTCCGCGTGGGTGGTGCCGGTCGCCGGGATCGACTGGCCCGCCTGCGCCCAGATGGTCGCGTGACGAGAATGGGTATGCACAATGCCGCCGATGGTCGGGAATGACCGGTACAGCAGGCGGTGAGTGGGCGTATCGGATGACGGTTTTTTGTTACCTTCCACCACTTCACCCGTCTCGATGCTGACCACCACCATATCGTCCGCGGTCATCACCGTGTAATCCACGCCGGAAGGCTTGATCACGAACACGCCTTTTTCCCGGTCAACGGCGCTGACGTTGCCCCAGGTCAGGGTCACCAGGTTATGTTTCGGCAGCGCCAGGTTGGCTTCGAGCACCTGACGTTTGAGATCGTCTAACATTGTTGTCTCCCTGCCCGGTGGGCGTAGCGCCACCGGGCATTCCGTACTTAGCGTTTTGAACCGTAATAGACTTCGTTCCAGCGCAGCGCGTCCTTAAAGGCGGGCAGGCGGGTATCGTTATCAATGACGGTCAGCTCGATATCGTGCAGCTCGGCGAACTGACGCATGTCGTTCAGATCCAGCGCGTGGCTGAACACCGTGTGGTGCGCGCCGCCGGCCAGGATCCACGCCTCTGACGCGGTCGGCAGGTCCGGCTGCGCTTTCCACAGGGCGTTGGCGACAGGCAGTTTCGGCAGGGAATGTGGCGTTTCAACCGCATCGACGCAGTTCACCAGCAGGCGGAAACGATCGCCCAGATCGATCAGGCTGGCGTTGATGGCCGGGCCGGTGCGGGTGTTGAAGATCAGACGCGCCGGATCGGCTTTGCCGCCGATGCCGAGATACTGCACGTCGAGGATCGGTTTCTCTTCGACGGCGATAGAAGGGCACACTTCCAGCATGTGGGAGCCGAGCACCAGGTCGTTGCCGTTTTCGAAGTGGTAGGTGTAGTCCTCCATAAAGGAGGTGCCGCCCTGCAGACCGGTCGACATCACCTTCATGATGCGAAGCAGAGCGGCAGTTTTCCAGTCGCCTTCGCCTGCAAAGCCGTAGCCCTGCTGCATCAGACGTTGTACAGCCAGGCCCGGCAGCTGTTTCAGGCCGTGGAGGTCTTCAAAAGTGGTAGTAAAAGCGTGGAAGCCACCCTGTTCCAGGAAGCGCTTCATGCCCAGCTCAATGCGCGCTGCATCCAGCACGTTCTGGCGCTTGTCGCCGTTGATTTGTGCCGCAGGGGTCAGGCGGTAGCTGCTTTCGTATTCATCCACCAGCGCGCTCACGTCGCCGTCGCTGATTTCATTCACCACCTGCACCAGGTCGCCCACTGCCCATGTATTTACGGAGAAGCCGAATTTAATCTGCGCAGCGACTTTATCGCCGTCGGTGACCGCCACTTCACGCATGTTGTCGCCGAAACGCACCACTTTCAGGTGGCGGGTATCCTGCTTAGAGACCGCCTGTCGCATCCAGGAGCCGATACGTTGTTGCGCCTTGCCATCCTGCCAGTGGCCGGTGACCACCGCGTGCTGCTGGCGCATGCGCGCGCCGATGAAGCCAAACTCGCGGCCGCCGTGCGCGGTCTGGTTCAGGTTCATGAAGTCCATGTCGATGCTGTCCCACGGCAGGGAGGCATTGAACTGGGTATGGAACTGCAGCAGCGGTTTGTTGAGGATAGACAGACCGTTGATCCACATTTTGGCCGGAGAGAAGGTATGCAGCCACACCACCAGACCTGCGCATTTATCGTCGTAGTTCGCGTCGCGGCAGATGTGGGTAATTTCGTCCGGCGTGGTGCCCAGCGGTTTCAGTACCAGTTTGCACGGCAGTTTGGCTTCCGCGTTCAGCGCGTTAACCACGTGCTCCGCGTGTTTCGTCACCTGCTGCAGCGCTTCCGGTCCGTACAGATGCTGGCTGCCAATCACAAACCACACTTCATAGTTATTAAAAATGGTCATCATCGTGTCCTTAATGGGTCAGGGTTGCCGTAGTGTCCGCGGTGCTTTTGGCCGGGGCGGCGACAGGGAGATAGTGAAGTTCGGCGCTTTTTGCCCATTGCTGGTAGCGCTGATAAAGCTGTTCAAAGCGTTGTGCCTGCCGGGCATGCGGCTGGAGCGTATTTTCGACGGCGCTCGCCATATGCTGCTGTGCGGTCGGGATATCGGAATGCACGCCTGCGGCCACGGCAGCGAAAATCGCCGCGCCCAGCGCGCAGCACTGATCGGAAGCCACAATCTGCAGCGGACGGTTCAGCACGTCGCAGCAGGCCTGCATAATCACCGGGTTTTTACGGGCGATGCCGCCCAGCGCCATCACGTTGTTCACGTCGATGCCCTGCTCGGTGAAGCACTCCATAATGGCGCGGGCACCGAAGGCCGTTGCGGCAATCAGGCCGCCGAACAGCGCTGGAGCGTCGGTCGCCAGGTTGAGATCGGTAATCACCCCTTTCAGACGCTGGTTGGCAAACGGCGTGCGGCGACCGTTAAACCAGTCCAGCACCACCGGGAGGTGATCGAGAGACGGATTTTTGGCCCAGGCTTCGGTGAGCTGCGGCAGGAGCTGCTTTTTGCTGTCGGCAATCTGGGGTTTCAGCTCTGGATGCGCCGCTGCCAGCTGGTCCAGAGGCCAGCCCAGCACGCGGCCAAACCAGGCGTAAATATCGCCAAACGCGGACTGACCGGCTTCCAGACCGATGAAGTCCGGCACCACGCTGCCGTCAACCTGGCCGCAGATGCCTTTCACCGCGCGGTCGCCGACGCTGGCTTTATCTGCCGTCAGAATGTCGCAGGTCGAAGTACCGATAACTTTTACCAGGGTGTTGGGCTGCGCGCCCGCGCCCACGGCGCCCATATGACAGTCAAACGCGCCGCCGGAGATGGTCACGTTCTGCGGCAGGCCGAGACGCGTCGCCCACTCTTCACAAAGCGTGCCGACCGGAATATCGGCGGTGAAGGTGTCGGTAAACAGCGGGTATTTGAGATTCTTGTTGATGATTGGGTCGAGTTCATCAAAGAACGCGGCCGGAGGCAGGCCGCCCCAGCTTTCATGCCACAGGGATTTATGCCCGGCGCTGCAGCGCCCGCGGCGAATATCCTGCGGCCGGGTGGTGCCGGAGAGCAGGGCAGGCACCCAGTCGCACAGCTCAATCCAGGACGCCGCGGCCTGCGCAACGGTTGCGTCGGCGCGGGTGACGTGGAGGATTTTGGCCCAGAACCATTCGCTGGAGTAAATCCCGCCGATGTAGCGTGAGTAGTCTGTTTTGCCCGGCTGATGGCACAGGCGCGTGATGGCTTCGGCCTCTTCCACGGCAGTATGGTCTTTCCACAGCACGAACATGGCGTTCGGGTTGTCGGCAAACTCCGGGCGCAGTGCCAGCACGCGGCCTTCGGCATCCACCGGGGCAGGCGTGGAGCCGGTGCTGTCGACGCCAATCCCCACGACCTGGGCCCGCTGGGCGTCCGTCAGTTCGGCCAGTACGGTTTTGATTGCCGCTTCCATCGACTCAATGTAGTCCCGCGGGTGATGACGGAACTGGTTGTTCGCCGCATCGCAGTAGCGCCCTTCCTGCCAGCGCGGGTACCACTCAACGCTGGTTGCTATCTCCTGGCCGGACGTACAGTCCACTGCCAGCGCGCGAACCGAGTCGCTGCCAAAATCGAGGCCAATTGCAATTGCCATGGTGTTGCTCCATCCAAAAAACAGGTATGGAAGAACATTAGAGACTGGGGGCGAAAATCGTCAGGCAGGATCCGCTAATCTTATGGACTAAATTGCTGTTACGACGGAAAGTGTGACGCCGTGCAAATATTCAATGTGGACATTTCTGCCGCACTTATAGACACTTTTGTTACTGCTTATCTGCCTGTACTGGCGGAGAAATCAGGGGGAAAGGCTGAAACATGGCGGACGTAAAAGAGGCGTGATGCTTTTTGGATCTTTTCGCAGGCCATTTTTATACTGCTTTTAGTGATATGGACAATTGGTTTCCTTCAGGACCCTTGGGAGAACTGAATCTATGGCCGAAACGCAAAACGATCCCCTGTTGCCGGGATACTCGTTTAACGCGCACCTTGTGGCGGGACTGACCCCTATCGAGGCTGAGGGATATCTCGATTTTTACGTCGACCGACCGCTCGGGATGAAAGGGTATATTCTCAACCTGACCGTGCGGGGGGAAGGGATCATCAAGAACGGTGACCAGCAGTTTGTCTGCCGTCCCGGCGATATCCTGCTGTTTCCGCCGGGAGAGATCCACCACTACGGGCGTCATCCGGATGCTAAAGAGTGGTATCACCAGTGGGTCTATTTTCGCCCGCGCGCCTACTGGCAGGAGTGGCTTTCGTGGCCGGCTATTTTTGCGCATACCGGCTTTTATCGCCCGGATGAGGTTCATCTGGCGCAGTTTCGCGAACTGTTCGCGCAGATTATTGAGGCGGGGCAGGCCGGCGGGCGCTATGCCGAACTGCTGGCGATAAACCTGCTTGAGCAGGTGCTGCTGCGCCGCATGGAGGCCATCAACGAATCGCTTAACCCACCGCTGGATAACCGCGTCCGCGACGCCTGCCAGTACATTAGCGACCATCTGGCCGACAGCCAGTTTGATATCGCCAGCGTCGCCCAACACGTCTGTCTGTCGCCGTCGCGGCTGTCGCATCTGTTCCGCCAGCAGCTGGGCGTCAGCGTTCTGAGCTGGCGTGAGGATCAGCGCATCAGTCAGGCGAAGCTGCTGCTCAGCACCACCCGAATGCCGATTGCTACCGTTGGGCGCAACGTGGGATTTGAAGATCAGCTCTATTTTTCTCGCGTGTTTAAGAAATGCACCGGCGCGAGCCCGAGCGAATTCCGCGCGGGATGTGAATAAACGGTAAAAAAAGATAAACAAGCAGGTGAATGCGGAAAGCAACCTGTAAACTATTCAGACAATTGTTGCCTTGACGCGGTGCGGGGCGCTAAGCAGAATCGCTGATTCGTTTTCTGACCGGAATAGTTATGCAGGCATTGCTGGAACACTTTATTACCCAGTCCGTTATGTACTCGCTCATCGCCGTGGCGCTGGTGGCGTTTCTGGAATCGCTGGCGCTTGTTGGGTTGATCCTGCCCGGAACCGTGATGATGGCGGGGCTTGGCGCGCTGATCGGCAGCGGCGAGGTTAATTTCTGGCAGGCGTGGCTGGCCGGGATTATCGGTTGCCTGATGGGGGACTGGATCTCCTTCTGGCTGGGCTGGCGCTTTAAGAAGCCGCTGCACCGCTGGTCTTTTATGAAAAAGAACAAAGCGCTGCTGGATAAAACCGAGCATGCCCTGCATCAGCACAGCATGTTTACCATTCTGGTAGGCCGCTTCGTTGGGCCAACGCGTCCGCTGGTGCCGATGGTGGCGGGGATGCTGGACCTTCCGGTCGCGAAGTTCGTGGTGCCGAACATCATCGGCTGCGTCTTCTGGCCGCCGTTTTACTTCCTGCCGGGGATCCTCGCCGGCGCGGCGATTGATATCCCTGACGGCATGCAAAGCGGTGAGTTTAAGTGGCTGCTGCTGGGCACGGCTGTGCTGCTGTGGCTGGCGGCCTGGCTCTGCTGGCGGCTATGGCGCAGCGCGAAAGCCAGCGTCGATCGCCTGACGCGCTATCTTCCGCGCTCTCGTCTTTTGTGGCTGGCCCCGCTGACGCTGGGCGTTGCGGTGGTGGCCCTGGTGGTGCTGATTCGTCACCCGCTGATGCCGGTGTACGGCGAGATTCTGTTGAAGGTGGTAAGCCGTTAAGGCGTTTTCCCTCTTCCTGGGGGAGAGGGCCACGGTAAGGGCATCAGACCACACGAATGCCCAACAATGAAGACGCCCCCGCTTCACCACTCAGCAGTTCTTCTGTACTTCCGTCCCACAAAATACGTCCCTCCGCAATCACCACCGATCGCGGCGCAATCCGTGCGGCATCCTCAATACTGTGCGACACCATCAGCATCGTCAGTTGCTGGCGCTGACAGACGTCCTGCACCAGCGCCAGCATCTCCTGGCGCAGAGCGGGATCGAGCGCCGAGAACGGCTCATCCAGCAGCAGTACTGGCTGCTCTCGCACCAGACAACGCGCCAGCGCCACGCGCTGACGCTGGCCGCCGGAAAGCTCGCCCGGCAGCCTGTCAATGAACCCGGTGATCCCCATCTGTGCGGCAATGATCTCCAGCTTCTGGCGCTGGGCGTCGTTCAGCCTGAGCCCCGGATGCATTCCCAGAGCGATGTTTTGCCGCACCGTCAGATGGGTAAACAGGTTGTTTTCCTGGAACAGCATTGAGACCGGACGTTTTGCGGGCGGCGTGTGGGTATGATCGTGATTTTCAATGACGATCGCGCCGCTTGCCGGCTGAAGAAAACCCGCAATCAAATTAAGCAGCGTGCTTTTTCCCGCGCCGCTTGGGCCAAGTACGGCGATCATCTCCCCCTGGCGCACGGAGAGCGTGAAGCGCATCGGCAGATGCTGGTAAAGCCAGGTTACATCAGTCAGTGTTAACATCGCGCCCCGGAAGTTTTTCGATAACGGTAAATAAGGCAAAGCACAGCAGCAGCAGTAACAGTGCTGTGACCGCGCCGTCCTGACTGCGATAAGAGCCGATTTGCTGATAGAGCCAGAACGGCAGCGTGCGGAAATCTTCGTTGCCAAAGAGGGCTACCACGCCAAAATCGCCAATCGACAGCACGCAAGCAAACGCCAGCGCCTGGGCGAGCGGCCGTTTTAGCGCGCGGAGTTCGACCACCTTCAGTCGCTGCCAGCCCTGCATGCCCAGCGACTGGCACAGTAAACCGTAACGGCTGTTGACGTCGCGCATCGGGTTTTCCAGCACCTTAAGCGCGTAAGGGATGGCCATTAAGGCGTTGGTAAAAATGACGATGCCGTCGGCGCTTTCCGGCAGGCCGATGGTGCTGTTGAACAGTAAAAAGAAGCCCGTCGCCAGCACGATGCCCGGCATCGCCAGAATCAGCATGCCCGTCAGCTCCAGCGCCTGTCCGGTTTTACGAGCATGACGCGCGTAGAGCTCGCGGCTGCTCCAGAGCAGCATCATGGTCAGAAGTACACAGACCAGCCCGGCTGCCAGCGCGATGCGCAGCGAGGTCCACGTCGCTTCCCAGAGGACGGGTTGCTGCAGGACGGACGTGAGATTGAGGTTCAGTCCGTCAACGATAACGGCCATCAGCGGCGGCAGCAGTAGCATGAGCGCCAGCGTAATCAGGATAAAATCGGCGACGCGGCTGTGCAGGCTGTCCTGCGGGTCGCGCCAGCCGGTTATTTGATTACTGCCAGCGGGAATGGCTTTACTCAGTCGCTGGCTCAGCAGCACCAGCACCAGACAGCACGCCATCTGCACCATCGCCAGCAGCGCGGCGCGGCCCGGATCGTAGTCGTAACTTAAGGCCTGATAAATCGCCAGCTCAATGGTGGTGGCCTGCGGCCCACCGCCGAGCGAAAGCACGGTGGCAAAGCTGGCGAAGCAGAGCATAAAGATTAGCGCGGCCACCGGGGCAATCTGACGTCGCAGCCACGGCCATTCGACAAAGCGGAAGAACGACCAGCCGCGCATGCCGAGCTGAGCCGCAATCTGGCGTTGCTCGCCGGGAATGTTTTCCAGCGCCTGTAAAAAGAGGCGCGTCGCCATCGGCATATTGAAGAAAATGTGCGCCAGCAGAATGCCTTTCAGCCCGTAAGGGGAAAAGGTCCACTCCAGCCCCAAAGATGCAAAGAGCGAAGCAAGCCAGCCCTGACGACCGTAGACGCTCAGAATGCCAAAAACGGCCACCAGAACCGGCAGGATCAGCGTCATGGCGCACAGGCGCAGCAGAGCCTGCCTGCCGGGAAAACGCCGGCGGTACAGCGCTCGCGCGAGGAAAATGGCCGGGATCGCTGACAGCAGCGCAGAAAGAAACGCCTGCCAGAAAGAGAACCGGATAACGTGCCAGAGATAGCTGTCGTGCCAGAGCGCGAGCAGATCGCTCTCTGGCGCATTAAACCACAACGCAAGGAATGCCCCCAGGCTGACCACCACCATCAGCATGGCGGCGAGCAGGCCGGGGATTAACCAGCCGGGAATTAACGGCTGACGGCGCGTTGCCATTCACTTACCCATGCTGCACGCTGCGCGGCGACCTGCTGCGGCGTAAATTCCAGCGAGGTTGTTGGTTTGGTCAACTGCTCGAAACCTGCGGGCAGGGTAACGCTGGTGACCGGATACATCCAGTTGCCTGCGGGAATCGCATTCTGGAACGCCGGTGAAACCATGAACTTCAGGAACTTCTCGGCCAGCTCCGGCTGTTTGCTGGCGGCGGTACGCGCTGCCACTTCCACCTGCAGATAGTGCCCTTCAGCAAAATTCGCGGCGGCATAGTTGTCTTTCTTCTCTGCGATGATGTGGTAGGCCGGAGAGGTGGTGTAGCTCAGCACAAGGTCGCTTTCCCCTTTCAGGAACAGGCCGTAGGCTTCGCTCCAGCCCTTGGTCACGGTGACGGTTTTGGCGGCCAGTTTCTGCCACGCTTCCGGCGCTTTATCTCCATAGACTTTCTGCATCCACAGCAGCAGGCCCAGACCCGGCGTGCTGGTACGCGGATCTTCATAGATCACGCGCCACTTCTGGTCACTTTCCACCAGCTCTTTCAGGCTTTTCGGCGGGTTTTTCAGCTTATTTTTGTCGTAAACAAAAGCAAAATAGCCGTAATCGAACGGCACGAAGGTGTCGTTTTTCCAGCCGCCCGGCACGTTGACGGCATCTGCCGCCACGCCGCTTTTGGCAAACAGTCTGGTTTGCGTCGCGGCTTCCAGCAGGTTGTTATCCAGCCCGAGCACCACGTCGGCCTTGCTGTTTTTCCCTTCCATGCGCAGACGGTTGAGCAGCGACACGCCATCTTCCAGCGCCACGAACTTCAGCTCGCAGTTGCAGTCGGCTTCAAAGGCTTTTTTTACCACCGGGCCAGGGCCCCAGTCGGCGGAGAAGGAGTCGTAGGTGTAGACCGTCAGGACGGGTTTCGCGAAAGCAGGCAGCGCAAACAGCGCCAGCAGGGGGAAAACTTTTTTTAACACTTTGCACCTCAGAGTTGAGTGGCAAAGGATTTTGAGCGACAGCCTCAAATCCCTTCGCCGGCGTTATCCGGATCAGGTTCGACGGGTATTATCTCAGCGCACATCTGTGATGCAGCACCCCGTTGAGAACGGCGCTATTGTAATGATTTGGTGAATATTACGAAAGCGTTATGGTTCCGGCGGCGCAAACCAGGCGGATTTAAAATCAAACCAGCCCAGGGTGTTCATCCGCAGGCCGCGCATGCTGCGCTGTCCCTGGATCAGCAGCCAGTGGTGGATCAACGGTACGATCGTCTGCCCGGCCAGCAGCTCCTGGCACCATGCGGCCAGATCCATTTCGCCTGCCCGCCACTTCGCGGCGTCCTGCTGCCAGTCCCGGTTGATACAGTGCTGAATGAGGGGCACTTCATACAGGTGAGAAAAGAGCGAGAAATCAAGCGGCAGCGTGAAGTTGGCGCTATTGAGCCAGATATCGCTGACGACATCCCCGCGGTGCCATTCATCATAGTCGACTTCCTGTATCGCCAGTGTCACGCCTTCGGCCGCCAGCAGCTTGCTCATAATCTTCGCGATAAAACGGTGCTCAATGTGATCGCGATAGTAGCTGAGGGTGATGGTCTCCAGCCCGGCAGGTTTTCCACTGCGCACCGGCTGAGCATGGTGCCAGCGCGGAAGCAGGCCATATGCCGGGAACCACCAGGTCTGGTATTGCTCCTCTGCGTGATAAATCAGGTTAGCCGGGGCCAGAACATGGCTGATCCACGTGCGGACGTCGTGGTTTGCTCCGCGGTGGCTGCGGCTGTCAAAGAGCAGGTAGTAACAGCCCTCCTCCAGGCGACTTTCGAACGCCTTTTCGCTTGTTGTGGGGCCTTCCAGCGTCAGGCCTGCGCTCAGCTCTTCGTTGAGATCCGGTAATACCCAGACGTTCACTTCGTCGATCAGCGCCCGATAGCCAAAATAGTCATCAAAGGCGCGGATTTTGAGCTGGTTGTTGGTATTGCGCGTCACGGAGTAGGGGCCCGTGCCAATCGGCAGGCTGGCAAAATTGTTCAGCGATCGCCATTCGCCGGGCAGGATCATTGAGGGCACATAGCCCAGCAGCCACGGCAGCCATCTGTCCGGCTGCGACAATTCAATGTCCAGCGTCCAGGCCGTGGGGGAGTGGATCCGCGAGACGTGCGAATAGAGCGGAAGCGTGCGGGCGCGTTCCAGAGAGGCGATGACGTCACTCATCTCCAGCTCGCGTCCGTGGTGGAAGTGAATGCCCGGGCGTAAAAAGAAACGCCAGTGCAGGGGGGAAAGCTGCTGCCAGTGGTGCGCGATGTCCGCTTCCAGCTCCCCGTTTTCCTCATTTATTTTCGTCAGGCCGCTGAATATCTGCCGGGCCATATGGGTTTCAGAACGACGCAACGCCGTGCCGGGCAACAGGTTTTTCATTGGCCGATAGTAGAGCACCCGCATAATGTGGCGGCCCTGACGAAAGCTGCGCCCCAGATGCGAGACCAGCATCTGGCGCACGGCGGCCTTGTCGCCCACCAGCTGGACCAGCTGATCGATGCGATCCTGCTCCAGCAGATCCTCCGCCCGCTGTTGCTGCAGCGCCAGACCAGTATAGAGGAAGGTTAAGCGAGAGCGCTTGCCGCGTCCGGCCTCGGCCTCCCAGCTTAGCCAGCCCTGCTGCTGCATGGTGTTGAGCAACGTGCGCATATGGCGGCGAGAGCAATTGAGGAGTTCTGCCAGCTCGTTAAGCGTGGTCTCCTGCGATTGACCCTCGCAGCACTGCCACAGGCGGATAAATTGTTGTTGCAGTCGACCGGATGGCATAAAAGGGGAACTCCTGACAAAAAATCAGCAATTTATTAATCCCTATATTAGGCCAATAATGCTTCCCGATGAAGTGAGGAGGTAAATTATGAAGAGGTCTACCGCACGTCAGTTTTATCAGCAGTACTTTTCAGCGACAAAAGGATCGTCCTGGCTGGCCCGCCAGTGTGCAGAGCAACGGCTGAAAATATTGGAAGAACTGATGCAGTGGGACGTTACGAAACCGACCTCTTCCCGCTAACTCGCCTCGATCATGTGTGACTGAGTATTGGTGTTTATCACCCGCCAGCAAAATGTTTTTGCTGGCTTTTTTCGTTTATTCTTTCACCCAATTTCGATTCGCTTTCACAAGGACTTGCGCATGCTGTGGTTGATGACGATGGGGCGCCGCCTGAATGGCGTATATGCCGCTTTTATGCTGGTGGCCTTTATGATGGGCGTGGCGGGGGCCCTACAGGCGCCGACGCTGAGCCTGTTCCTCAGCCGCGAGGTGGGCGCACAGCCGTTTTGGGTTGGCCTGTTTTATACCGTCAACGCCATTGCCGGGATCCTCGTTAGCCTGGGACTGGCGAAACGATCGGACAGCCAGGGCGATCGCCGCAGGCTGATCCTCTTTTGCTGCGCGATGGCCGTGGGCAACGCGCTGCTTTTTGCCTTTAACCGTCACTACCTGACGCTCATCACCTGCGGCGTGCTGCTGGCCTCTCTTGCCAATACCGCCATGCCGCAGCTGTTCGCGCTGGCCCGTGAATACGCCGACAGCTCGGCGCGGGAGGTGGTGATGTTCAGCTCGGTGATGCGCGCGCAGCTCTCTCTTGCATGGGTCATCGGCCCGCCGCTGGCCTTCATGCTGGCGCTGAACTATGGCTTCACGGTCATGTTTTCGATCGCGGCAGGCATTTTTATTATTAGCCTGGCGCTGATTGCCTTTGCGCTGCCGTCCGTCGCTCGGATTGAGCAGACGACGGATAAGCCCATCACGCAGGTGAGCGGCTGGCAGGATAAAAACGTCCGCATGCTGTTTATCGCCTCCACGCTGATGTGGACCTGTAACACCATGTACATCATTGATATGCCGCTGTGGATCAGCAGCGATCTGGGCCTGCCGGACAAGCTTGCCGGGATCTTAATGGGCACAGCTGCCGGGCTGGAAATTCCAGCGATGATTCTTGCGGGGTATTACGTGAAGCGCTTCGGAAAGCGTCGGATGATGATCGTCGCCGTGGCGGCCGGGGTGCTGTTTTACGCGGGACTGATCCTTTTCCATTCGCGTGAAGCGCTGCTTGCGCTGCAGCTGTTTAACGCTGTGTTTATTGGTATCGTTGCCGGGATCGGCATGCTCTGGTTCCAGGATCTTATGCCCGGACGCGCAGGCTCTGCGACCACGCTTTTTACCAACAGCATTTCGACGGGCGTTATTCTGGCGGGGGTGATTCAGGGGGCGCTGGCGCAAAGCTATGGCCATGCCTCGGTTTACTGGGTGATTGCGGCGATTTCGGTGGTTACGCTTGGGCTGACCTGCCGGGTCAAGGATGTTTGATTCCGGGAGGTGGCTTCACGAAATGAGACGATTGTCTGACAGGTATCGGAGGGAAGCAATGGCCCGCGTGCAGCGGGCCACTGCTTTTAGCCCATAAACGCAGGCTGTTTTTTCTCGTACGCGGAGATGGCGTCCTCGTGCTGGAGCGTCAGGCCAATGCTGTCCAGACCGTTGAGCATGCAGTGGCGACGGAAGGCATCGATGCTGAAGCTGTAGGTCTTATCCCCGGCTTTCACCACTTCCCCTTCCAGATCCACCTCAAACGCCATGCCCGGGTTCGCCTTAACCAGCGCGAACAATTCATCGACCTGCTCGTCGCTCAGCGTCACCGGCAGCAGTTGGTTGTTGAAGCTGTTGCCGTAAAAGATATCCGCGAAGCTCGGGGCGATAACTACCTTAAAGCCGTAGTCGGTCAACGCCCATGGCGCATGCTCACGCGATGAGCCGCAGCCGAAGTTTTCCCGCGCCAGCAGAATGGAGGCACCTTTGTATTCCGGGAAGTTCAGGACGAATTCCGGGTTCGGCACTTCGCCTTTGTCGTCCAGAAAACGCCAGTCGTTAAACAGGTGTGCGCCAAAACCGGTGCGGGTCACTTTCTGCAAAAACTGCTTAGGAATGATCGCGTCCGTATCGACGTTAGCGGCGTCCAGCGGGACAACACGGCCCGTATGTTGGGTAAATTTTTCTGCCATGATTGTCTCCTTATTTCAGGCTGCGAATATCGGCGAAATGGCCGGTAACTGCCGCGGCGGCGGCCATTGCCGGGCTGACCAGATGGGTGCGTCCACCGCGGCCCTGACGGCCTTCAAAGTTACGGTTGCTGGTAGAGGCGCAGCGCTCGCCCGGATTCAGGCGGTCGTTGTTCATCGCCAGACACATTGAGCAGCCCGGCAGGCGCCACTCGAAGCCTGCTTCGATGAAGATCTTATCCAGACCTTCCGCTTCCGCCTGGGCTTTCACCGGACCGGAGCCTGGAACCACCAGCGCCTGCACGCCCGGCGCCACTTTACGGCCTTTGGCAATCTCTGCCGCCGCGCGTAAATCCTCGATACGTGAGTTGGTGCAGGAACCGATAAAGACTTTATCAATGGCGACATCGGTCAACGGTACGCCTGGCTTCAGTCCCATATAGGCCAGCGCTTTTTCCGCACTGGCGCGCTCGACCGGATCGGCGAAGGACGCCGGGTCCGGGATGCTGTCGTTGACGGAAATCACCTGGCCCGGATTGGTGCCCCAGGTCACCTGAGGGGCAATCTCTTCCGCCTGCAGCGTGACAACGGTATCGAAGGTCGCGCCGTCGTCGGTTTTCAGGGTTTTCCAGTACGCCACCGCGTCGTCAAAATCCTGACCCTTCGGCGCATGCAGACGGCCTTTCACATAGTTGAAGGTGGTTTCGTCCGGCGCGACCAGGCCAGCTTTTGCGCCCATCTCAATAGCCATGTTGCACAGGGTCATACGACCTTCCATGCTTAGCGCCTGAATCGCGTCGCCGCAAAATTCCACAACGTGGCCGGTACCGCCCGCGCTGCCGGTTTTACCGATGATGGCCAGCACGATGTCCTTCGCGGTAATGCCCGGCGCGGCTTTACCCTTTACTTCAATTTTCATGGTTTTGGCGCGGCCCTGCTTCAGGGTCTGGGTCGCCAGAACGTGTTCCACTTCAGACGTGCCGATCCCGAAGGCCAGCGCGCCAAACGCGCCGTGGGTTGCGGTATGGGAGTCGCCGCAGACAATGGTCATGCCCGGCAGGGTAATACCCTGCTCAGGCCCCATCACGTGGACGATGCCCTGATACGGATGGTTCAGGTCATACAGCTCAACGCCAAACTCGTTGCAGTTCTTGATCAGCTCCTGCATCTGGATACGCGCCATCTCACCCGAGGCATTAATGTCTTTGGTCTGGGTGGAGACGTTGTGATCCATAGTCGCGAAGGTTTTACCCGGCTGACGTACCGGGCGCTTGTGCGCGCGCAGGCCGTCAAATGCCTGCGGAGAGGTCACTTCGTGTACCAGATGACGGTCAATGTACAGCAGCGGGGTTTCGTTTGGTGCCTCGTAAACAACGTGCGCATCAAACAACTTTTCATATAACGTCTTAGCCATGATTACACCCCTTCAGCGACATAGCGGGCAATAATGTCGCCCATTTCATCGGTACTGACTGCTGCCGTGCCGCGCGCTAAGTCACCGGTACGGACGCCTTCTTCTAACGCCCGGTTAATGGCGTTTTCAATTGCGGTTGCTGCGTCGCCTGCATCGAGGCTATAGCGCAGCAGCAGGGCCAGGGAGAGGATCTGCGCAATCGGATTAGCAATGTTTTTGCCGGCGATATCCGGTGCGGAGCCGCCCGCCGGCTCGTACAGTCCAAAGCCTTCTTCATTCAGGCTGGCGGATGGCAGCATGCCCATAGAACCGGTGATCATCGCGCACTCGTCAGACAAGATATCGCCGAACAGGTTGGAGCAGAGCAGCACGTCAAACTGGGACGGATCCTTAATCAGCTGCATCGTTGCGTTGTCGATGTACATGTGCGACAGCTCAACGTCCGGGTACTGCTTAGCGACTTCACTGACGATCTCGCGCCACAAAATGGACGACTGCAGCACGTTCGCTTTATCAATGGAGGTCACCTTATGGCGGCGCTTACGTGCTGACTCAAACGCGATATGGGCGATACGTTCAATTTCGAAACGGTGATACACCTCGGTATCAAACGCTTTCTCATGCTGGCCGCTGCCTTCGCGACCTTTTGGCTGACCAAAGTAGATCCCACCCGTCAGCTCGCGCACGCAGAGAATGTCGAATCCGTTGGCCGCGATGTCCGCGCGCAGCGGGCAGAACTCTTCCAGCCCCTGATACAGCTTCGCCGGACGCAGGTTGCTGAACAGCTTAAAATGTTTACGCAGCGGCAGCAGCGCGCCGCGCTCTGGTTGCTCTGCCGGCGGGAGATGTTCCCATTTTGGGCCACCGACGGAGCCAAACAGCACGGCATCGGCATTTTCGCAGCCTTCAACGGTGGCTTTCGGCAATGGCGTTCCGTGATTATCAATCGCAATACCGCCCACGTCGTAGTGGCTGGTAGTAATTTTCATCGCAAAACGCGTGCGAACGGCTTCCAGTACTTTCAGCGCCTGTGCCATTACTTCCGGGCCAATACCGTCACCCGGCAACACAGCAATATGGTAATTCTTCGACATTACACGGTTTCCTTGTTGTTCTCTTTATTCTGAGCTTTGCGTTGCAACTCTTTTTCGACTTCAGCGGCGCGCCAGATGTTGTTCAGGACATGCACCATCGCTTTCGCGGAGGATTCGACAATATCCGTCGCCAGGCCCACACCGTGGAAACGGCGGCCGTTGTAGTTGACGACGATATCCACCTGACCCAGCGCATCTTTACCATGTCCTTTCGCCGTCAGGTCATACTTCACTAACTCAACGTCGTACTCGGTGACACGGTTGATCGCCTGATAGATAGCGTCGACAGGGCCGTTGCCGTTTGCCGCTTCCGCTTTAATTTCATCACCGCAGGCCAGTTTGACCGAGGCGGTGGCGATGTCGCTGGAGCCGGACTGCACATTGAAGTAATCCAGACGGAAGTGCTCTGGCTCTTCCTGCTGCTTGTTGATGAAGGCCAGCGCTTCCAGGTCGTAATCGAACACCTGGCCTTTCTTGTCGGCCAGCTTCAGGAACGCGTCGTACAGCTGATCCATGTTGTAATCGCTGTCCTGATAACCCATCTCTTCCATACGGTGCTTAACCGCCGCGCGGCCAGAGCGAGAGGTCAGGTTCAGCTGCACCTGGTTCAGGCCGATGGATTCCGGAGTCATGATTTCGTAGTTTTCACGGTTCTTCAGCACGCCGTCCTGGTGAATACCGGAGGAGTGCGCGAAGGCGCCGGTGCCGACAATCGCTTTGTTGGCCGGAATCGGCATGTTGCAAATCTGGCTGACGGTCTGGCTGGTGCGCCAGATTTCGTTGTGATTGATGCGGGTGTGCACGTCCATGATGTCTTTGCGCACCTTGATTGCCATAATCACTTCTTCCAGCGAACAGTTGCCCGCGCGCTCGCCGATACCGTTCATCGCGCCTTCTACCTGACGCGCGCCGGCGTGCACCGCGGCGATGGCATTGCCTACGGCCAGGCCCAAATCATCATGGGTATGCACTGAGATGATCGCTTTATCAATATTCGGTACGCGCTCATACAGGCCGGTGATGATGTTGGAGAACTCAAACGGCATGGTGTAGCCGACGGTGTCCGGGATGTTGATGGTTTTCGCGCCCGCGTTGATGGCGGCTTCCACTACGCGCGCCAGGTCTTCGATTGGCGTACGGCCCGCATCTTCACAGGAGAATTCAACGTCATCGGTGTAGTTGCGTGCGCGCTTAACCATATATACCGCGCGTTCAATGACCTCATCCAGCGTGCTGCGCAACTTGGTTGCGATATGCATGGGGGAGGTGGCAATAAAGGTGTGAATACGGAAGGCTTCGGCCACTTTCAGCGACTCAGCAGCAACGTCGATGTCTTTCTCTACGCAGCGCGCCAGACCGCACACGCGGCTGTTTTTAATGGTGCGGGCGATAGTCTGGACGGATTCGAAATCACCCGGAGACGAGACCGGGAAGCCGACCTCCATCACGTCGACGCCCATACGTTCGAGAGCCAGCGCAATCTGCAGTTTCTCTTTTACACTCAGGCTTGCCTGTAATGCCTGTTCACCGTCACGTAAAGTTGTATCGAAAATAATGACTTGCTGGCTCATGGGTTAGGTCCTTGTCAGTCTTAGGGCGCCTTGCTACGAGCATAAAAAAACCCGCGCAGTGGCGCGGGTTTTTAGTCTTACTGGTGACGATTCAACGCTGAATTTCGCCCGCCAGTCTACCGCGCACAGTGGATGCGTTTAGTAGTAGTAGACCGGTGAAACGAATGGTGCGTGTCATGAATCGTGCTCCGTTAAATTCAATATGCTTTTAGTGGTACTGGATACGACTGTGCATGTCAACCCCTGATGGTAAAAACGGCCCCGGAAGGTCGAGCAGGGAGGATGTGTGCTTTAGCTTATTGTGCTGGATTTTTCTTGTCTGGCTTTACAAATTGTCTAAATTTGGACTTAAAAAACATTTGCAGAAACAAATAAAATTAATAGGTATTTTTCAGGCGATCGTTTTGTTATGTAGGTGTCCTTTTAAAAATTCTTTAATATCACTTGTTTATCATTCTGGTAAGTGTGTTTTGACTTCACTGAAATGAAAGGTGATAACAGATTATTAACTTAGTACTGAGCAACAGCGATAACAGTTTAATTATACTTAAGTCATCCTTAACTGGATGGTTGTTGTATATTGATTCGGTTTATGGTTTCATTCCAGCACTAAAGTTAAACATATCTTTTGCGTCTATTTTTATTTTAACGTTATTACGTGATCTTTATATATTCCGATTTTTAAACAATTTTCTTTCGCTGGTCGTATTTGCATGGTAAATCATATTTTCTGAAATTATTACAGTGCGTTGGCGAAGGGAGTGTAGCGTGACAGTGGAGTCAGAAGTGCCAGAAAATAATATTAAACAACCACAGGTTACTGATGGGATTAAACCGCAGTTGCGCACGGTGGATCTTAATCTATTGACGGTGTTTGATGCCGTCATGCAGGAGCAGAATATCACCCGGGCGGCACAAGCGTTGGGAATGTCACAACCTGCGGTAAGCAACGCGGTTGCCAGGCTTAAAGTGATGTTCAACGACGAATTATTCGTTCGTTATGGCAGAGGGATCCAGCCGACAGCGCGGGCTTTCCAGCTTTTCGGCTCCATCCGCCAGGCGCTGCAACTGGTTCAAAATGAGCTGCCAGGCTCGGGCTTTGAACCCTTAAGCAGTGAGAGAGTATTCCATCTCTGCGTCTGCAGCCCATTAGATAATTATCTGACATCAATTATTTATAATAAAGTTGAAGAGATCGCACCTAATATTAATCTTGTCTTTAAATCGTCCTTAAATCAAAACACTGAACACCAGTTACGTTACCAGGAAACCGAATTTGTCCTGGGGTATGAAGAATTCCGCCGACCTGAATTTTCCTGCGTACCGCTGTTTAAAGATGAAATGGTGCTGGTTGCCAGCAAAAAACATCCACGACTGAATGCTCCGCTACGTGAAAGTGACGTTTATAGCGAACAGCATGCCGTTGTCGCGCTCGACAGATATGCCTCCTTTAGCCTGCCGTGGTACGACACTGCGGAGAAACAGGCGAGCGTGGCTTATCAGGGGATGGCCATGGTCAGTGTATTAAACGTCGTTTCCCAGACGCAGCTGGTGGCAATTGCGCCACGCTGGCTGGCAGAAGAGTTCTCTGGCGCATTAAATCTGCAAATTCTGCCCCTGCCACTCAAGCTAAATAGCCGTACCTGCTATCTCTCCTGGCATGAAGCCGCTGGACGGGATAAAGGACATCAGTGGATGGAAGAGCTACTTATTAGCATCTGCCGTCGATAATCGAGTCAGGATAAATTGCATCTCTGCATGTAATTTATCTTGGTTTTATTTCATTTATTGATATTTTGTTCTGTTGTGTATTTTGTCTGGTGGCTGCCAGGCCTGTAAAAATAGATGATTTTCTGGATCGCCGCGCTTTTCAGCGATGATTTATCATCTCGCCCTCTAATTTCAGATGAATTAACCATATCCTCTGACAATGTCTGTTTTTTCTGCTTTCGCGGCCTCTTCTCTCTCCTGGTTTGCGAATTGCCTGCCTCATAACGAGCGGTTAAGGTAAGTATCACTCTGCAAAATAGAAGACGGGTTCATCCCGATCGCAAGACGGTGCGGAAATGAATTCGGCGGTCCGTCTATAACAAAATGCCTGGAGGCAAAGCATGGAGATGTTGTCTGGCGCGGAAATGGTCGTCCGGTCGCTGATCGATCAGGGCGTAAAGCAAGTGTTCGGCTATCCTGGCGGTGCGGTTCTTGATATTTATGATGCGCTGCATACGGTAGGGGGCATTGACCATGTGCTGGTACGCCATGAGCAGGCGGCGGTGCACATGGCCGATGGCCTGGCGCGTGCGACGGGTGAAGTGGGCGTGGTCCTGGTCACGTCGGGGCCTGGTGCGACAAACGCCATTACCGGCATTGCGACCGCGTACATGGACTCTATTCCGCTGGTGATCCTTTCCGGACAGGTCGCGACATCACTGATTGGCTATGACGCGTTTCAGGAGTGCGACATGGTCGGGATTTCGCGTCCCGTTGTGAAGCACAGCTTCCTGGTAAAGCAAACCGAAGACATTCCTGGCGTGCTGAAGAAGGCGTTCTGGCTGGCGGCAAGCGGGCGCCCGGGGCCGGTGGTGGTCGATCTCCCTAAAGATATCCTGAACCCGGCAAACAAGCTGCCTTATGTCTGGCCGGAATCGGTGAGCATGCGCTCTTACAACCCAACAACGCAGGGCCACAAAGGTCAGATCAAACGTGCGCTGCAAACGCTGCTGGCTGCTAAAAAACCGGTGGTCTATGTCGGTGGCGGGGCTGTCAATTCAGCGTGTGAGACACAGCTTCGTGAACTGGTTGAAAAGCTCAATCTTCCTGTTGCGTCATCGCTGATGGGGCTCGGAGCATTTCCCGCCACCCACCGTCAGGCGCTCGGCATGTTAGGGATGCACGGTACCTATGAAGCCAACATGACAATGCATCATTCTGACGTGATCTTTGCCGTCGGCGTGCGTTTTGACGATCGTACTACCAACAACCTGGCGAAGTACTGCCCGAATGCCACCGTGCTGCACATTGATATTGATCCAACCTCAATTTCAAAAACGGTGTCGGCTGATGTACCTATCGTCGGCGACGCTCGTCAGGTCCTTGAACAAATGTTGGATCTGCTGGCCCTGGAGAACACAGCTCAGCCGCTGGATGAGATCCGCGACTGGTGGCAGCAAATTGAGCAGTGGCGCGCGCGGCAGTGTCTGAAATATGACACCCAAAGCGAGCATATTAAGCCGCAGGCGGTCATCGAAGCGGTCTGGCGACTGACGAAAGGCGATGCATATGTAACCTCTGACGTGGGCCAGCATCAAATGTTTGCCGCCCTCTATTATCCGTTTGATAAACCGCGTCACTGGATCAACTCGGGTGGTTTAGGCACGATGGGCTTTGGCCTGCCTGCCGCGCTGGGCGTTAAGCTGGCGCTGCCAAATGAAACCGTTGTCTGCGTGACCGGTGACGGCAGTATCCAGATGAACATTCAGGAGCTCTCCACCGCGCTGCAATATGAGCTGCCGGTGCTGGTACTCAACCTCAACAACGGCTATCTCGGCATGGTGAAGCAGTGGCAGGATATGATCTACTCAGGCCGCCACTCTCAGTCGTACATGGAATCGCTGCCAGATTTTGTTCGTCTTGCTGAAGCTTACGGTCATGTGGGGATGCGGGTGACCGACCCGGCTGAACTGGAAACGAAGCTCGCAGAAGCGCTTGAGCACGTTAAAAACAACCGCCTTGTCTTTATGGATGTCATCGTTGATGGGACCGAGCACGTTTATCCGATGCATATTCGCGGCGGCGGTATGGATGAGATGTGGTTAAGCAAAACGGAGAGAACCTGATATGCGCCGGATATTATCGGTATTACTGGAAAACGAGTCTGGCGCACTGTCGCGCGTCATTGGGCTTTTTGCGCAGCGCGGCTATAACATTGAAAGCCTGACCGTAGCGCCAACGGACGATCCGACGCTGTCGCGTATGACGATTCAGACCGTTGGCGACGCCAAGGTGATTGAGCAGATCGAGAAACAGCTGCATAAGCTGGTCGACGTGCTGCGCGTGAGCGAGCTGGGGCAGGGCGCTTACGTTGAGCGTGAGGTCATGCTGGTAAAAATTCAGGCCAGCGGTTACGGGCGGGAAGAGGTCAAACGCAATGCGGATATCTTCCGCGGGCAGATTATCGACGTCACGCCTTCTCTTTATACGGTTCAGCTGGTCGGAACCAGTGACAAGCTGGACGCTTTCCTGGCGTCCGTGCGGGATGTAGCAAAAATTGTTGAGGTGGCGAGATCGGGGATCGTTGGTCTGTCACGCGGCGAGAAAATCATGCGGTAGTTGTTAAAAAGGTTCGCCTCTTTCAGCCCGGTCACCAAAGCCGGGCTTTTTTTTGCGTAATCAGCCGACAACGCAGATAAAAGCGGTTGCCGCGAAGGCTTTTCTGCGTTTAGATGTTAAAAGATTTAACCATAACCTTGACAGGGCCATGGACTCTTTTCTTTTTTTAAGGGGCAATTGTGAAACTGGATGAAATCGCCCGGCTAGCCGGCGTGTCACGAACAACGGCCAGCTATGTGATTAACGGCAAAGCAAAGCAGTACCGTGTCAGCGATAAGACCGTTGAAAAAGTTATGGCGGTGGTTCGTGAGCATAACTACCATCCGAATGCTGTCGCTGCCGGCCTGCGCGCCGGGCGCACCCGCTCTATTGGTCTGGTGATCCCGGATCTGGAAAACACCAGCTATACCCGTATCGCCAACTATCTTGAACGTCAGGCTCGTCAGCGCGGTTACCAGTTGCTGATCGCCTGTTCTGAAGACCAGCCCGATAACGAGATGCGCTGCATTGAGCATCTGCTCCAGCGTCAGGTTGATGCCATCATCGTCTCGACCTCCTTACCGCCGGAGCATCCGTTCTACCAGCGCTGGGCGAACGATCCTTTCCCCATCGTTGCGCTGGACCGCGCACTCGATCGTGAGCATTTCACAAGCGTAGTGGGTGCCGATCAGGATGACGCGGAAATGCTGGCCGCTGAGCTGAGAACTTTCCCCGCTGAAACGGTGCTGTATCTTGGCGCGCTGCCTGAGCTTTCCGTGAGCTTCCTGCGTGAGCAGGGGTTCAGAACCGCCTGGAAAGACGATCCGCGTGAAGTCCACTATCTCTATGCCAACAGCTATGAACGCGAAGCCGCTGCGCAGTTGTTCGAAAAATGGCTGGAGACGCACCCGATGCCCCAGGCGCTGTTCACCACGTCGTTTGCTCTTCTGCAGGGGGTGATGGATGTCACCTTACGTCGTGAAGGCAAGCTTCCCTCCGACCTGGC
Organism: Enterobacter sp. KB-280D8; assembly: GCF_041399405.1. Taxonomy (NCBI): domain Bacteria; kingdom Pseudomonadati; phylum Pseudomonadota; class Gammaproteobacteria; order Enterobacterales; family Enterobacteriaceae; genus Enterobacter; species Enterobacter sp. KB-280D8. The sequence goes on along the minus strand of NZ_JBGKEC010000004.1, from coordinate 132,332 downwards.
GATCGCCACGTTTGGGGATAACGAGCTTCTCGATTTCCTTCAGTGCCCGGTGCTGGCAGTGGCTCAGCGTCACCGCGATGTAGCTGAACGCGTTCTGGAGATTGTTCTGGCGAGCCTGGATGAGCCGCGAAAACCGAAGCCGGGTCTGACGCGTATCAAACGTAATCTCTATCATCGCGGAATTTTGAGCCGCCATAAATGAAATGACGGGGCGGCGAAAACCGCCCCTTTTTACTGAAATAATTTGCCGAGTTAATTCCCGCAATGAAATTAGGATAATTCTTGAGAGATCATAATCTACTATTTTTCCTAATTCATTTTGTCGTTTTAAATGGTCCTTAAAGAATCACGAAGCCATTTTAAAAGCCTCTCTTTGTATTATTTTGTTACAAACCCTCTTCGGTCGATGAATATTCAGCCGTTTTCCCTTCCCCCTTGACCGGCCAGCAACGCAGCCGCCGCCTTCACCGACCGCTTGCGTGAATCTGGCGCTGTTATCCCCAGAGAATCTGTCATAAAATGCTGCCCGCGTCGCAAACTGACACTTTATATTTATCTGCGATGATATTGAGTGAGCCTTAACGCTAGTGTGCATATTCGGTTTTTTTCTTACAAATATTCATAACGTTAATTTTGCCTCGCCAGTTGTGCAGTTATTAGCCAGGTCTGTTTATCTCTGTAAATAGCGGCCTTTCGGGTCCTTATAGGGAGAGTCCTGGCTTGACAAGCTTTTCCCTCGCTCCGTAAACTCCTTTAGGTGGGAATTTGTGGGTTAAAGTGGTGAGGAGGGGTGAGACTGGCATGTTCCGTGGAGCTACGTTAGTCAATCTCGACAGCAAAGGGCGTTTATCGGTCCCAACCCGATATCGCGACCAGCTGATTGAGAACGCTTCGGGTCAAATGGTTTGCACCATTGACATCAACTCCCCCTGCCTGCTGCTTTACCCCTTACCTGAATGGGAAATTATTGAGCAAAAGCTGTCGCGACTGTCGAGCATGAACCCGCAAGAGCGCCGCGTGCAGCGGCTGTTATTGGGACATGCCAGTGAGTGTCAGATGGATAGCGCCGGGCGATTACTGATTGCGCCCGTGCTGCGGCAACATGCCGGTCTGACCAAAGAAGTGATGCTGGTCGGACAGTTCAACAAGTTTGAACTGTGGGACGAAACGGCCTGGTATCAACAGGTCAAGGAAGATATCGACGCTGAGCAGTCTGATTCCGCAACTTTATCGGAACGGCTGCAGGACTTGTCTCTATAAATATGATGGAAAATTATAAACACAAAACGGTGCTGCTGGACGAGGCCGTGAACGGCCTGAACATTCGTCCGGATGGCATCTACATTGATGGCACGTTTGGTCGCGGTGGTCACTCGCGTTTGATCCTCTCCCAGCTTGGAGAGGAAGGGCGCCTGCTGGCAATCGATCGCGATCCGCAGGCGATTGCCGTTGCACAGACCATCAATGACCCACGCTTTTCCATCGTGCATGGACCTTTCTCTGCGCTCGCGGATTACGTTGCTGAGCGCGATCTTACGGGCAAGATCGACGGGATTCTTCTCGATCTTGGCGTCTCTTCACCCCAACTTGATGATGCAGAACGCGGCTTCTCCTTTATGCGCGACGGTCCGCTGGACATGCGTATGGACCCGACGCGTGGCCAGTCTGCCGCCGAATGGCTGCAGACCGCTGACGAAGCGGATATTGCCTGGGTGATCAAAACCTTTGGCGAAGAACGTTTTGGCAAGCGCATTGCGCGCGCCATCGTTGAGCGCAACCGCGTTGAGCCAATGACCCGCACCAAAGAGCTGGCCGAAGTGATCGCGGCGGCGACGCCGGTGAAGGATAAGCACAAACATCCCGCGACCCGTACCTTCCAGGCGGTTCGCATCTGGGTAAACAGTGAACTGGAGGAAATAGAGCTGGCGCTAAAAAGCTCGCTCGACGTGCTGGCCCCGGGTGGGCGGTTATCCATCATCAGCTTCCATTCGCTGGAAGACCGCATTGTGAAACGCTTCATGCGTGAACAGAGCCGCGGTCCACAAGTGCCAGCGGGGCTGCCGATGACGGAAGAACAACTCAGGAAGCTGGGTGGCCGTCAGTTGCGAGCATTAGGCAAGTTGATGCCGGGCGAAGAAGAGGTGGCAGAGAATCCACGCGCCCGTAGTTCAGTGCTGCGAGTTGCAGAGAGGACGAACGCATGATCGGCAGAGTGACAGAGACCCTAAGCAAAGTTAAGGGATCGTTAGGAAGCAACGAGCGCCATGCTTTGCCTGGCGTGATCGGCGACGATCTTTTGCGGTTTGGGAAGCTGCCACTCTGCCTGTTCATTTGCATCATTGTTACGGCAGTTACGGTGGTGACCACGGCTCACCATACACGTTTATTGACTGCGCAGCGCGAGCAGCTGGTGCTGGAACGCGATGCGCTGGATATTGAATGGCGAAATCTGATCCTTGAAGAAAACGCGCTCGGCGATCACAGCCGGGTTGAACGGATCGCAACGGAAAAGCTGCAACTGCAGCATGTTGATCCTTCCCAGGAAAATATCGTAGTACAAAAATAAGGGAAAACGCGACGCATGAAAGCAGCGGCAAAAACGCTAAAACCAAAACGTCAGGAAGAACAGGCCAACTTTATCAGTTGGCGTTTTGCGTTGCTTTGCGGCTGCATTTTACTGGCGCTGGGTTTCCTGCTGGGGCGCGTGGCGTGGCTGCAAATCATCGCCCCTGACATGCTGGTACGCCAGGGGGATATGCGCTCCCTTCGCGTTCAGGAAGTGTCGACTTCTCGCGGAATGATAACCGACCGTTCAGGCCGCCCGCTGGCGGTGAGCGTGCCGGTGAAAGCGATCTGGGCCGACCCGAAAGAGCTGCACGATGCCGGTGGCATCACGCTTGATAACCGCTGGAAAGCGCTGTCAGATGCGCTCAAAATGCCGCTGGATCAGCTTGCCTCCCGCGTCAACGCGAACCCGAAAGGGCGTTTTATCTATCTGGCGCGCCAGGTTAACCCTGACATGGCGGACTACATTCGAAAACTGAAGCTGCCGGGCATTCATCTGCGCGAAGAATCCCGTCGTTACTATCCGTCCGGTGAAGTAACCGCTCACCTCATTGGCTTCACCAACGTCGACAGCCAGGGGATTGAGGGCGTTGAAAAAAGTTTCGATAAGTGGCTCACCGGCCAGCCGGGCGAGCGAATTGTGCGTAAGGACCGCTACGGGCGCGTCATCGAAGATATCTCCTCTACGGACAGCCAGGCGGCGCATAACCTGGCCCTGAGTATTGACGAGCGCCTGCAGGCGCTGGTCTACCGCGAGCTCAACAACGCTGTGGCGTTTAACAAGGCCGAGTCAGGCAGCGCCGTGCTGGTGGATGTCAGCACTGGCGAAGTGCTGGCCATGGCCAACAGTCCGTCCTACAACCCGAACAACTTTACCGGCACCGCAAAAGATGCGATGCGTAACCGGGCGATTACTGACGTGTTCGAACCCGGGTCCACGGTGAAACCGATGGTGGTGATGACGGCGCTTCAGCGCGGTATCGTCAATGAAAACACGGTCCTGAACACGATCCCTTACCGTATTAACGGCCACGAGATTAAAGACGTGGCGCGCTACAGCGAATTGACCCTGACCGGGGTATTACAGAAGTCGAGTAACGTCGGTGTTTCAAAGCTGGCGTTAGCGATGCCGTCCTCAGCGTTAGTAGAGACTTACTCACGTTTTGGACTGGGAAAGGCGACCAATTTGGGGTTGGTCGGAGAACGCAGTGGCTTATATCCTCAAAAACAACGGTGGTCTGACATAGAGAGGGCCACCTTCTCTTTCGGCTACGGGCTAATGGTAACCCCGTTACAGTTAGCGCGAGTCTACGCAACGATTGGCAGCTATGGCGTCTATCGCCCGCTGTCCATCACCAAAGTTGATCCACCGGTTCCGGGCGAGCGTATCTTCCCGGAATCCATCGTTCGTACCGTTGTGCACATGATGGAAAGCGTGGCGCTGCCGGGTGGCGGCGGCGTGAAGGCGGCCATTAAAGGCTACCGCATCGCCATTAAAACCGGTACGGCGAAAAAGGTGGGGCCAGACGGTCGCTACATCAACAAATACATTGCCTATACCGCAGGCGTTGCGCCTGCAAGCAATCCGCGTTTTGCGCTTGTGGTCGTCATTAACGATCCACAGGCGGGTAAATACTACGGCGGCGCCGTTTCTGCGCCTGTGTTTGGCGCCATCATGGGCGGCGTGTTACGCACCATGAACGTTGAACCGGATGCGCTGGCGACGGGTGAAAAAAGTGAATTTGTAATTAATCAAGGCGAGGGTACAGGTGGCAGATCGTAATTTGCGCGACCTTCTCGCTCCGTGGGTGCCTATGCTACCTGCGCGAGCACTACGAGAGATGGTACTGGACAGCCGCGTGGCTGCTTCTGGCGATCTTTTTGTGGCGGTGGTCGGTCATCAGGCGGACGGGCGTCGTTATATCCCGCAGGCGATTGCGCAAGGTGTTGCTGCCATTATTGCTGAGGCCAAAGACGAGGCAACCGACGGTGAGATCCGTGAAATTCACGGGGTGCCGGTTGTCTATCTCAGCCAGTTGAATGAGCGTCTCTCTGCACTGGCAGGACGTTTTTATCACGAACCTTCCGACCAGCTGCGTCTGGTTGGCGTGACGGGCACGAACGGAAAAACCACCACCACACAGCTGATGGCGCAGTGGGCTCAGCTGCTGGGTGAAACGGGGGCCGTGATGGGCACCGTAGGCAACGGCCTGCTGGGCAAAGTGAGCCCGACGGAAAACACCACCGGCTCGGCGGTTGACGTACAGCATGTGCTTGCCGGTCTGGCAGGTCAGGGGGCAACCTTTGCCGCGATGGAAGTCTCTTCGCACGGTCTGGTTCAGCACCGCGTTGCGGCGCTGAAATTTGCTGCTTCAGTGTTCACGAACCTGAGCCGCGATCACCTTGATTACCATGGTGATATGGAGCACTACGAAGCCGCGAAATGGCTGCTGTTCTCTACTCACCATTACGGCCAGGCTATCATCAACGCCGATGACGAAGTGGGCCGCCGCTGGCTTGCGAAGCTGCCGGACGCGGTTGCGGTGTCGATGGAAGACCATATCAATCCGAACTGCCACGGCCGCTGGCTGAAGGCCGTTGACGTTAACTATCACGACAGCGGCGCGACGATCCGCTTTGCCTCTTCCTGGGGGGAAGGTGAAATTGAAAGCCGCCTGATGGGGGCGTTTAACGTCAGCAATCTGCTGCTGGCGCTGGCGACGTTGCTGGCGCTGGGTTATCCGATGGCGGAGCTGCTGGAAACGTCAACGCGTTTGCAGCCGGTCTGCGGCCGTATGGAAGTGTTCAGCGCGCCGGGTAAACCGACCGTAGTGGTTGATTATGCCCACACCCCGGACGCGCTGGAAAAAGCACTGGAAGCAGCGCGCCTGCACTGCACCGGTAAGCTCTGGTGCGTGTTTGGCTGCGGCGGCGATCGCGATAAAGGCAAACGCCCGCTGATGGGGGCTATTGCCGAGCAGTTCGCGGATATTCCGGTTGTGACCGATGACAACCCGCGTACCGAAGAGCCGCGCGCCATCATCAACGACATTCTGGCGGGAATGCTGGACGCCGGTCGTGCCCGCGTGGTGGAAGGCCGTGCGGAAGCCGTGACCAACACCATTATGCAGGCGCAGCAGAATGATGTTGTTCTGCTGGCGGGCAAAGGGCATGAAGATTATCAGATTGTTGGCAATCGCCGTCTGGACTACTCGGACCGCGTAACGGCAGCACGCCTGCTGGGAGTAGTGGCATGATTAGCATCACGTTACGTCAGGCCGCTGCCATCCTGCAGGGCGACCTGCACGGGCAAGACCTGACCATCGATGCCGTGACGACGGACACCCGCAAAATTACTGCGGGCTGTCTGTTTGTGGCGCTGAAAGGCGAGCGTTTTGACGCGCATGATTTTGCAGAACAGGCCAAAGAGAACGGCGCCGGTGCGCTGCTCGTCAGCCGCAGGCTCGATATCGATCTGCCGCAGATTGTGGTGAACGATACGCGTCTCGCGTTCGGCGAGCTGGCCGCCTGGGTGCGTCAGCAGGTGCCTGCTCGCGTTGTCGCACTGACCGGGTCATCAGGCAAAACGTCGGTGAAAGAGATGACGGCGGCGATCCTCAGCCAGTGCGGCAATACGCTCTATACCGCGGGCAACCTCAATAATGACATCGGCGTGCCGATGACATTACTTCGCCTGACTAAAGAACATGAATTTGCGGTGATTGAGTTAGGGGCAAACCACCAGGGCGAAATCGCCTGGACCGTAAGCCTGACTCGCCCGGAAGCGGCGCTGGTGAATAACCTGGCGGCGGCGCATCTTGAAGGCTTCGGCTCGCTGGAAGGCGTGGCGAAAGCGAAAGGTGAGATTTACACCGGCCTGCCGGATGACGGTATTGCCATTCTTAACGCCGATAACAACGACTGGCTGAACTGGCAAAGCATCATTGGTTCGCGTAAAACCTGGCGCTTCTCGCCGAATGCGGCCAACAGTGACTTTACCGCGACCAATATCCATGTGACGTCGCACGGTACGGAGTTCACCCTCACCACTCCGACGGGCGGCGTAGACGTGCTGCTGCCGCTGCCGGGACGCCATAACATCGCCAATGCGCTTGCGGCAGCGGCGTTATCGACGGCGGTGGGCGCGTCGCATGAGGCGATCAAAGCGGGGCTGGCGAACCTGAAAGCCGTGCCGGGACGTCTGTTCCCGATTCAGCTTTCGGAAAACAAGCTGCTGCTGGATGACTCATACAACGCGAACGTCGGCTCGATGACGGCGGCGGTGCAGGTATTATCTGAAATGCCGGGCTACCGCATCATGGTGGTTGGCGATATGGCCGAGCTGGGCGATGAAAGCGAAGCCTGTCATACCCAGGTCGGTGAAGCGGCAAAAGCGGCGGGGCTGGACTGCGTGCTGAGCGCAGGAAAACTGAGCCAGGCGATTAGCCGTGCCAGCGGCGTTGGCGAACATTTTGCCGATAAAGCCGCCTTAATTGAGCGCCTTAAGGCATTAATTACAGAAAAACAAATTGTGACAGTGTTAGTGAAAGGTTCACGTAGTGCCGCCATGGAAGAGGTTGTGCACGCATTACAGGAGAACGGGACATGTTAGTTTGGCTGGCCGAACATTTGGTCAAATATTATTCTGGCTTTAACGTCTTTTCGTATCTGACGTTTCGCGCCATCGTCAGCCTGCTGACTGCGCTGTTCATCTCGTTGTGGATGGGCCCGCGCATGATTGCCCGTCTGCAAAAACTCTCTTTCGGCCAGGTCGTACGTAACGACGGTCCGGAGTCGCACTTCAGCAAGCGCGGTACGCCGACGATGGGCGGGATCATGATCCTTACCGCGATCGTTGTTTCCGTGCTGCTGTGGGCCTACCCGTCCAACCCGTACGTCTGGTGCGTGCTGACCGTGCTGGTGGGCTACGGCATTATCGGGTTTGTGGATGATTACCGCAAAGTCGTCCGCAAAGACACGAAGGGCCTGATCGCCCGCTGGAAGTATTTCTGGATGTCAGTGATTGCGCTGGGCGTGGCCTTCGCGCTGTATCTGGCCGGGAAAGACACGCCTGCCACCGAGCTGGTGGTGCCGTTCTTTAAAGACGTGATGCCGCAACTGGGGCTGTTCTACATCCTGCTGGCCTACTTTGTGATTGTTGGCACAGGCAACGCCGTTAACCTGACCGACGGTCTGGATGGCCTGGCCATTATGCCAACCGTCTTTGTGGCCGCCGGTTTCGCGCTGGTGGCGTGGGCGACCGGTAACATGAACTTTGCGAACTACCTGCACATCCCTTATCTGCGCCACGCGGGTGAGCTGGTGATCGTCTGTACGGCGATTGTTGGCGCGGGGCTGGGCTTCCTGTGGTTCAACACCTACCCGGCGCAGGTCTTTATGGGCGACGTCGGTTCTCTGGCTTTAGGCGGTGCGCTCGGCATTATCGCCGTACTGCTGCGTCAGGAGTTCCTGCTGGTGATCATGGGCGGCGTGTTTGTGGTTGAGACCCTGTCGGTGATTTTGCAGGTTGGCTCCTTCAAGCTGCGCGGTCAGCGCATCTTCCGTATGGCGCCGATCCACCACCACTATGAACTGAAAGGCTGGCCGGAGCCGCGCGTGATTGTGCGCTTCTGGATTATTTCGCTGATGCTGGTGCTGATTGGCCTGGCAACGCTGAAGGTACGTTAATCATGGCAGATTACCAGGGCAAAAAAGTCGTTATCATCGGGTTAGGCCTTACAGGCCTCTCCTGCGTGGACTTTTTCCTTGCGCGCGGCGTTACGCCGCGCGTGATGGATACGCGTGTCTCTCCGCCGGGTCTGGACAAGCTGCCGGAACAGGTTGAACGCCACCTTGGTGGTCTGAATGATGACTGGCTGCTGGCAGCCGATCTGATTGTCGCCAGCCCGGGAATGGCGCTGGCGCACCCTTCATTGAGCGCTGCCGCGGATGCGGGCGTTGAGATTGTTGGCGATATCGAACTGTTCTGCCGCGAAGCGCAGGCGCCGGTTATCGCGATCACCGGTTCTAACGGCAAAAGCACCGTTACCACCCTGGTGGGTGAAATGGCAAAAGCCGCAGGCATGAACGTAGGGGTAGGCGGCAATATCGGTCTGCCCGCGCTGATGCTGCTGGACAAAGGCTGCGAGCTGTACGTTCTGGAACTTTCCAGCTTCCAGCTTGAAACCACCTCCAGCCTGCATGCGGCGGCGGCAACAATCCTCAACGTGACTGAAGATCATATGGACCGGTATCCATTTGGTCTGCAGCAGTACCGCGCGGCCAAGCTGCGCGTATACGAAAACGCCAAAGTCTGCGTGGTTAACGCCGATGACGCGCTGACCATGCCCGTGCGTGGCGCGGATGAGCGCTGTATCAGCTTTGGTATCACCATGGGTGATTATCATCTGAACCGTCAGTTGGGAGAAACCTGGCTGCGCGTGAAAGGCGAGAAAGTGCTGAACGTGAAAGAGATGAAGCTTTCCGGCCAGCACAACTACACCAATGCCCTGGCGGCGCTGGCGCTTGCGGATGCCGTAGGGCTGCCGCGCTCTTCCAGCCTGAAAGCGTTGACCACGTTTTCCGGCCTGGCGCACCGTTTCCAGCTGGCGCTGGAGCATAACGGCGTGCGCTGGATTAACGACTCCAAAGCGACCAACGTGGGAAGCACGGAGGCCGCGCTGAACGGTCTGCACGTTGACGGTACCCTGCATCTGCTGTTGGGGGGAGACGGCAAATCCGCAGATTTCTCCTCCCTGAAGCCGTATCTCACCGGCGATAACATCCGCCTGTACTGCTTTGGCCGCGACGGCAGCGAGCTGGCTGAACTACGCCCGGAAATTGCCGAGCAAACTGAAACGATGGAACAGGCGATGCGCCTGATCGCCCCGCGCGTGCAGCCTGGCGACATGGTTCTGCTCTCCCCGGCGTGCGCCAGCCTCGATCAGTTTAAGAATTTCGAACAGCGTGGCGATGTCTTTACCCGCCTTGCGAAGGAGTTAGGCTGATGCGTTTATCTCTCCCTCGCCTGAAAATGCCGCGCCTGCCAGGATTTGGGATCCTGGTGTGGCTGTTTGCGGCGCTTAAAGGCTGGGTGATGGCTTCACGGGATAAAGATTCCGATAGCCTGATTATGTACGATCGCACCCTGTTCTGGCTGACGCTGGGGCTGGCGGCGATCGGCTTTATCATGGTGACCTCGGCTTCCATGCCCGTCGGGCAGCGTCTGGCGAACGATCCCTTCCTGTTCGCCAAGCGTGACGGGCTGTACATCATTCTGGCGTTTTGCCTGGCGCTGGTGACGCTTCGTCTGCCGATGGCGTTCTGGCAGCGGCACAGTACCGCGATGCTGATCGCTTCTATCATCATGCTGTTGATCGTGCTGGTTGTCGGGAGCTCCGTTAACGGGGCATCGCGCTGGATCGCCTTCGGCCCGCTGCGTATTCAGCCAGCGGAATTTACCAAGCTTTCATTGTTCTGCTATCTGGCGAACTACCTGGTCCGTAAGGTCGATGAGGTGCGTAATAACCTTCGCGGCTTCTTAAAGCCGATGGGCGTGATTCTGGTGCTGGCGATTCTGCTGCTGGCGCAGCCTGACCTCGGTACTGTGGTGGTGCTGTTCGTGACGACACTGGCGATGCTGTTCCTGGCAGGGGCCAAGCTGTGGCAGTTCATTGCCATTATCGGAATGGGGATATCAGCGGTGGTGCTGCTGATCCTCGCTGAGCCTTACCGTATCCGCCGCGTTACCTCATTCTGGAACCCCTGGGAAGATCCGTTCGGCAGCGGTTATCAGCTGACGCAGTCGCTGATGGCGTTTGGCCGCGGTGAAGTCTGGGGACAAGGCCTGGGCAATTCGGTTCAGAAACTGGAGTATTTACCGGAAGCGCATACTGACTTCATCTTCTCCATTATTGGGGAAGAACTGGGTTATATCGGTGTGGTATTAGCGCTATTAATGGTATTCTTCGTCGCTTTCCGTGCTATGTCCATCGGCCGGAAAGCGCTGGAGATCGATCACCGCTTCTCAGGCTTCTTAGCCTGCTCAATTGGTATCTGGTTTAGCTTCCAGGCGCTGGTTAACGTCGGGGCCGCAGCGGGTATGCTGCCGACCAAAGGTCTGACGTTGCCGCTGATCAGCTATGGTGGTTCGAGTCTGTTGATCATGTCGACGGCCATTATGTTTTTGTTACGCATAGATTATGAGACGCGTCTGGAGAAAGCCCAGGCGTTTACACGAGGTTCACGATGAATCAACCGAAGCGGTTAATGGTGATGGCGGGCGGTACCGGCGGACACGTGTTCCCGGGACTGGCGGTTGCGCACCATTTAATGGATCAGGGCTGGCAGGTACGCTGGCTGGGAACCGCAGACCGCATGGAGGCCGACCTGGTACCGAAGCACGGTATCGAGATCGACTTTATTCGAATTTCTGGCCTGCGGGGAAAAGGCCTCAAGGCCATGCTGCTGGCACCGGTGCGTATTTTCAACGCCTGGCGTCAGGCGCGGACCATCATGAAGCGCTTTAAGCCCGATGTGGTGCTGGGCATGGGCGGCTATGTCTCTGGACCCGGCGGGCTGGCCGCATGGTCATTGGGTATTCCCGTTGTGCTGCATGAGCAGAACGGTATTGCCGGCCTGACCAACAAGTGGCTGGCGAAAATCGCGACCAAAGTGATGCAGGCGTTTCCCGGCGCGTTCCCGAAAGCGGACGTGGTGGGCAACCCGGTGCGCGTGGACGTGCTGGCGCTACCGCTGCCGGATGCCCGCCTGGCGGGACGTGAAGGTCCGGTTCGTGTGCTGGTTGTCGGTGGGTCTCAGGGGGCGCGTATTTTAAACCAGACGATGCCGCAGGTGGCGGCAAAGCTGGGGGATGCCGTGACGATCTGGCACCAGAGCGGAAAAGGCGCTCAGCAGACCGTTGAGCAGGCTTATGCCGAAGCGGGAAAACCGCAGCATAAAGTGACGGAATTTATTGACGATATGGCCGCAGCCTATGCCTGGGCCGATGTCGTGGTCTGCCGCTCGGGGGCGCTGACGGTGAGCGAAATTGCCGCCGCCGGTTTACCCGCGCTGTTCGTGCCGTTCCAGCACAAAGACCGACAGCAGTACTGGAATGCGCTGCCGCTTGAGAAAGCCGGCGCGGCGAAAATTTTTGAACAGCCACAATTTACCGCCGATGCGGTCGCCACCACCCTGGCGGGCTGGAACAGAGACGCACTGCTGGAGATGGCACAACGCGCGCGCGCGGTTGCTATCCCGGATGCGACAGAACGGGTGGCAAAAGAAGTGAGCCTGGCAGCCCAGGCTTAACCCTCGCAGCGCGTGAAGCGCGGCACGAATTTTAAGTAGTCGATGGCGTTTAGAGAATGAATACACAACAACTGGCAAAACTGCGTTCAATCGTGCCCGAGATGCGTCGCGTCCGGCACATTCACTTTGTTGGCATCGGTGGTGCTGGCATGGGCGGTATTGCCGAAGTGTTAGCTAACGAAGGCTATCAGATCAGCGGGTCTGACCTGGCGCCAAACCCTGTAACGCAGCAGCTGGCGTCGCTTGGGGCGACTATCTATTTCAACCATCGCCCGGAAAACGTGCGCGATGCGAGCGTGGTGGTGGTCTCAAGCGCCATCTCCTCTGACAACCCGGAAATCGTTGCCGCGCATGAAGCGCGCATTCCCGTGATCCGCCGTGCTGAAATGCTGGCGGAACTGATGCGTTTCCGTCACGGCATTGCGATTGCCGGCACCCACGGTAAAACCACGACCACGGCGATGGTCTCCAGTATTTATGCGGAAGCCGGGCTCGATCCGACGTTCGTCAACGGCGGTCTGGTGAAAGCGGCAGGCGTGCATGCGCGTCTGGGCCACAGCCGTTATCTGATTGCGGAAGCGGATGAGAGTGACGCGTCGTTCCTGCATCTGCAGCCGATGGTGGCGATTGTCACGAACATCGAAGCTGACCATATGGATACCTACCAGGGCGACTTCGAGAACTTAAAGCAGACCTTTATCAACTTCCTGCACAACCTGCCGTTTTATGGGCGTGCGGTAATGTGCGTCGACGACCCGGTGATCCGCGAGCTGCTGCCGCGCGTCGGTCGTCAAATCACTACCTATGGTTTCAGCGAAGACGCTGACGTCCGCGTGGAAGCGTACAAACAGATTGGTGCGCAGGGCCATTTCACTCTGGCGCGTCAGGACAAAGAGCTGCTGCACGTCACGCTGAATGCGCCTGGGCGCCATAACGCGCTCAACGCCGCTGCGGCAGTGGCTGTTGCGACGGAAGAAGGCATTGACGATGAAGCGATCCTGCGCGCGCTGGAAAGCTTCCAGGGCACGGGGCGTCGCTTCGACTTCCTCGGTGAATTCCCGCTGGATGCGGTGAATGGTAAGCCAGGCACCGCGATGCTGGTAGACGACTACGGTCACCATCCGACCGAAGTGGACGCGACCATCAAAGCCGCACGCGCGGGCTGGCCGGAGAAGAATCTGGTGATGATCTTCCAGCCGCACCGCTTCACGCGTACCCGCGATCTGTATGACGATTTCGCCAGCGTCCTGTCGCAGGTGGATACCCTGCTGATGCTGGATGTTTACGCCGCAGGCGAAACGCCGATTCCGGGCGCGGACAGTCGTTCCCTGTGTCGTACCATTCGCGGGCGCGGTAAAGTTGACCCTATTCTGGTATCTGATCCGGCGCAGGTGGCGGAAATTCTGGCACCGGTCCTGACCGGTAACGATCTGATTCTGATTCAGGGTGCGGGAAATATCGGCAAAATCGCCCGTACTTTAGCTGAAATCAAACTGAAGCCGCAAACCCAGGAGGATGAGCATCATGGCTGATAAGATTGCAGTCCTCTCTGGCGGCACCTCCGCCGAGCGCGAGGTTTCCCTGAATTCCGGGGCTGCCGTGCTGGCGGGCCTGCGTGAAGGCGGCGTAAACGCGCACCTGGTCGATCCAAAAGAGGTCGACGTGACGCAATTAAAAGCGATGGGCTTCGATAAGGTCTTTATCGCGTTACATGGTCGTGGCGGTGAAGACGGAACCCTGCAGGGGCTTCTGGATCTGATCGGCATGCCTTACACCGGCAGCGGCGTGATGGCTTCCGCCATCTCTATGGATAAACTGCGCAGTAAGTTACTCTGGCAGGGCGCGGGGCTACCTGTTGCACCTTGGGTGGCGCTGACCCGTCGCGAATTTGAATTGGGCCTGTCGGACAGCGTTAATACACGCATTGCGTCACTGGGCTTACCGGTTATTGTAAAGCCGAGCCGGGAAGGGTCGAGCGTCGGGATGTCAAAGGTCGATAAAGCTGAAGATTTGTCATCTGCTTTAGCGCTGGCATTTCAACACGATGAAGAAGTTCTGATTGAAAAATGGCTCAGCGGGCCGGAATTTACCGTCGCGATGCTTGGCGAAGAAATTTTACCGTCAATTCGCATCCAACCCGCCGGAGTCTTCTATGATTATGAGGCGAAGTATCTCTCTGATGAGACGCAATATTTCTGCCCTTGTGGTCTTGAAGGTGAGCGTGAAGCCGAATTACAGTCCCTGGTGGTAAAAGCCTGGAATGTTCTCGGGTGTCGCGGCTGGGGACGCATTGATGTGATGCAGGACAATGACGGGCAGTTTTATCTGTTGGAAGCCAATACTTCGCCGGGAATGACCAGCCACAGCCTTGTGCCGATGGCGGCGCGTCAGGCGGGAATGAGCTTCTCTCAGTTAGTCGTACGTATTCTGGACCAGGCGGGCTGATATGTCTCAGGCTGCATTGAACACGCGCAACCGCGATGACGAAGAAGAATATACTTCTTCACGCCGGAGTAATGGAACGCGTCTTGCAGGGATTATTTTCCTGCTCGGGGTGCTGTGCACCGTGTTTATCAGCGGCTGGATGGTGCTGGGCTGGATGGAAGATGCGCAGCGGCTGCCGCTGTCGAAGCTGGTGGTGACCGGTGAGCGTCACTACACGCGTAACGATGATATTCGCCAGTCAATTTTGGCGCTGGGATCGCCCGGCACCTTTATGACGCAGGACGTCAATATTATTCAGAGCCAGATTGAACGTCTGCCATGGATAAAACAGGCGAGTGTCAGAAAACAATGGCCTGATGAATTGAAGATTCATCTGGTTGAATATGTGCCCATTGCGCGTTGGAATGATCAGCACATGGTTGACGTAGACGGAAATTCCTTCAGCGTCCCGAGCGATCGTGTCAACAAGCAAAATTTACCGATGTTGTATGGCCCGGAAGGCAGCGAAAACGAAGTATTGCAGGGTTTTCGTGAAATGGGCCAGGTGCTGGCGAAGGACAGGTTTACGTTAAAAGATGCTGCGATGACGGCGCGCCGCTCCTGGCAGCTGACGTTGACGAACGGCATTAAGCTCAACCTGGGACGCGGCGACACAATGAAACGTCTGGCGCGTTTTGTAGAACTTTACCCGGTTTTACAGCAGCAGGCGCAGACGGACGGCAAACGGATAAGCTACGTTGATTTGCGCTATGACTCAGGCGCAGCAGTCGGTTGGGAGCCGGCTCCGGTCGAGGAACCTAATCAGCAACAGAATCAGGCACAGGTACAGGCAGAACAACAATGATCAAGGCGACGGACAGAAAACTGGTAGTTGGACTGGAGATTGGCACCGCGAAGGTTGCCGCTTTAGTAGGGGAAGTTCTGCCCGACGGTATGGTCAATATCATTGGCGTGGGCAGTTGCCCGTCCCGTGGTATGGATAAAGGTGGGGTAAACGACCTTGAGTCGGTGGTGAAGTGCGTACAGCGCGCCATCGATCAGGCTGAATTAATGGCAGATTGCCAGATTTCTTCTGTCTATCTGGCCCTTTCTGGCAAGCACATCAGCTGCCAGAACGAAATCGGTATGGTGCCGATTTCCGAAGAAGAAGTGACGCAGGAAGACGTTGAAAACGTTGTGCATACGGCGAAGTCCGTGCGCGTTCGCGATGAGCATCGCGTGCTGCACGTGATCCCGCAGGAGTATGCGATCGACTACCAGGAAGGGATCAAGAACCCGGTTGGTCTGTCTGGCGTGCGTATGCAGGCAAAAGTGCACCTGATCACATGTCACAACGATATGGCGAAGAACATTGTAAAAGCCGTTGAACGTTGTGGCCTGAAAGTTGACCAACTTATTTTCGCCGGTCTGGCGGCAAGTTATTCCGTGCTGACCGAAGACGAACGTGAACTGGGTGTCTGTGTGGTCGATATTGGTGGTGGTACAATGGACATGGCCGTGTATACCGGCGGTGCGCTGCGCCACACCAAAGTGATCCCATACGCAGGGAACGTTGTGACCAGCGATATTGCTTACGCTTTTGGTACGCCACCGAGCGATGCAGAAGCGATTAAAGTGCGCCACGGCTGTGCGCTGGGGTCTATTGTTGGCAAAGATGAGAGCGTTGAAGTGCCGAGCGTGGGCGGTCGTCCGCCGCGTAGCCTGCAGCGCCAGACGTTGGCAGAGGTGATTGAGCCACGCTATACCGAGCTGCTCAACCTGGTCAACGAAGAGATTTTACAGTTACAGGAACAGCTTCGTCAGCAGGGCGTGAAACATCATCTTGCGGCGGGGATTGTATTAACCGGCGGTGCAGCGCAAATTGAAGGTCTTGCGGCCTGCGCTCAGCGCGTGTTCCATACGCAGGTGCGTATTGGTGCGCCGCTGAATATTACCGGTTTAACGGATTATGCCCAGGAGCCGTACTATTCAACGGCAGTGGGCCTGCTCCACTACGGGAAGGAATCTCATCTCAGTGGTGAAGCAGAAGTGGAAAAACGCGTCTCAGTGGGGTCGTGGGTCAAACGACTGAACAACTGGCTGCGAAAAGAGTTTTAATTTTTTAAAGAGACCGGAGAGAATTAGCGGTCTCGGGCGACAGGCACAACGGAGAGAGAAATTATGTTTGAACCTATGGAACTGACCAACGACGCGGTGATTAAAGTCATCGGCGTCGGTGGCGGCGGCGGTAACGCCGTAGAGCATATGGTGCGTGAACGCATTGAAGGTGTTGAATTCTTTGCAGTTAACACCGATGCGCAAGCACTTCGTAAGACGGCAGTTGGCCAGACTATCCAGATCGGCGGTGGTATCACCAAAGGCCTGGGGGCTGGAGCTAACCCGGAAGTCGGCCGTAACGCGGCTGAAGAAGATCGTGAAGCCCTGCGTGCTGCACTGGAAGGCGCGGACATGGTCTTCATCGCAGCAGGCATGGGCGGCGGTACTGGTACCGGTGCAGCACCTGTTGTGGCTGAAGTGGCAAAAGATTTAGGTATCCTGACCGTTGCTGTCGTGACCAAGCCTTTCAACTTCGAAGGCAAAAAGCGTATGGCCTTCGCGGAGCAGGGTATCACCGAGCTGTCCAAGCATGTGGACTCGCTGATCACTATCCCGAACGACAAACTGTTGAAAGTTCTGGGTCGCGGTATCTCCCTGCTGGACGCCTTCGGCGCGGCAAACGACGTGCTGAAAGGCGCGGTTCAGGGTATCGCTGAACTGATTACCCGTCCTGGCCTGATGAACGTTGACTTTGCAGACGTTCGCACCGTGATGTCCGAAATGGGCTACGCGATGATGGGCTCTGGCGTGGCGAGCGGTGAAGACCGTGCTGAAGAAGCGGCTGAAATGGCTATCTCTTCTCCACTGCTGGAAGATATCGATCTGTCTGGTGCGCGCGGCGTGCTGGTCAACATTACCGCTGGCTTTGACCTGCGTCTGGATGAATTCGAAACCGTGGGTAACACCATCCGTGCGTTCGCCTCTGACAACGCGACCGTGGTAATCGGTACGTCTCTTGACCCGGAAATGAACGACGAGTTGCGTGTTACCGTTGTTGCGACCGGTATCGGTATGGACAAGCGTCCTGAGATCACCCTGGTGACCAACAAGCAGACTCAGCAACCGGTAATGGATCGTTACCAGCAGCACGGTATGTCTCCTCTGACTCAGGAGCAAAAACCGGCCGCGAAAGTGGTGAACGACCCAACGCCGCAAACGGCAAAAGAGCCAGATTATCTGGACATCCCGGCGTTCCTGCGTAAGCAAGCTGACTAAGAATTGGCTGGAATTTGGGGATTTGCGCTCTTTGTGCTAAACTGGCCCACCGTTAGTGATATACACTCTCGGTTGGATAGTTAATTTGGCGAGATTATACGATGATCAAACAAAGGACACTTAAACGTATCGTTCAGGCGACGGGTGTCGGTTTACATACCGGCAAGAAAGTCACACTGACGTTACGCCCTGCGCCGGCCAATACCGGGGTCATCTATCGTCGCACCGACTTGAATCCACCGGTAGATTTTCCGGCCGATGCCAAATCTGTGCGTGATACTATGCTCTGTACTTGTCTGGTGAACGAGCATGACGTGCGGATTTCTACCGTAGAGCACCTGAACGCCGCCCTGGCGGGTCTGGGTATCGACAACATTATTGTTGAAGTCGATGCGCCAGAAATCCCGATTATGGATGGTAGTGCTGCGCCGTTCGTTTATCTGTTGCTGGATGCCGGCATCGAAGAACTGAACTGTGCGAAGAAATTTGTTCGCATTAAAGAGACCGTTCGCGTCGAAGATGGCGACAAGTGGGCTGAATTCAAACCGTACAATGGTTTCTCGTTGGACTTTACCATCGACTTTAACCATCCGGCGATTGATGCCAGCACCCAACGCTATGCGATGAACTTCTCTGCTGATGCGTTTATGCGCCAGATCAGCCGCGCACGTACGTTTGGCTTCATGCGTGATATCGAATATCTGCAGTCCCGCGGCCTGTGCCTGGGCGGCAGCTTCGATTGTGCCATCGTTGTTGACGATTATCGCGTACTGAACGAAGACGGCCTGCGTTTTGAAGATGAATTCGTTCGTCACAAAATGCTGGACGCGATCGGCGACCTCTTCATGTGTGGTCACAACATCATTGGTGCATTTACCGCGTTTAAATCCGGTCATGCACTGAACAACAAACTGTTGCAGGCCGTCCTGGCAAAACAGGAAGCCTGGGAATATGTGACCTTCGAAGACGAAGCTGAGCTGCCGCTGGCGTTCAAAGCACCGACTATGGTCCTGGCGTAACGGTTAACGCCGTTTCGTAAGAAAAGCGACTGGTTCACCTGGTACTCTCTCCGACCAGGGAAGCCAGTCGTTTTTATTTCTGCCCTTCTGTGATTTGTCCCTCTATTCCCTGGCCTTTGTCGGGTGCCGAATAACGGTGTGTTCGCTGCATTATTGACCGTTTTTACCTGCTACGAGGTGTCATTCCTGCTGCTGTGTAGTGGCTTTAGTGGTAATATCTGGGCGCTAAAAAAAGAATAACTGAACTCAGCCTGCACTGGCGGGCGAATGTGGTGGAGCAAGTGAGCGGAATACTGACGCGCTGGCGACAATTTGGCAGACGTTACTTCTGGCCGCATCTCTTATTAGGGATGGTCGCGGCGAGTTTCGGCTTGCCTGCGCTCAGCAACAGTGCGGAAGCAGCGACACCAGCACGTTCCACTACGACTAAACACGATCTCTCGACGCGGGTTAATTTTACTAATCTCGCGTGGCTTGAAGCCAGCCGTCGTCCTAATTTCTCCGTTGATTACTGGCAGCAGCACGCCATCCGCACGGTTATCCGTCATCTGTCGTTCGCGATGGCGCCGCAGACGATGCCTGTTGCTGAAGAAACGCTGCCGGTTCAGGCTCAGCATCTTGCCCTGCTCGATACGCTTAATGCGCTTCTGACGCAGGACAACCAGCCGCCTGTGAACGTGAGTCAGACGGCGCAAACCGGGTTTGTCTCCCCTGTATCATTCTCCGTTTCGACATGGATTAGCCAGGTTCACGGCATCCGCGCCGGGCCTCAACGCCTCAGCTAAATTAACTTTTTCAATACCTTAATTTATCTGCCCGTCTGGGGCGTTTGAGAATTTATTATGCTAATCAAATTATTAACCAAAGTTTTCGGTAGTCGTAACGATCGTACCCTGCGCCGTATGCGCAAAGCTGTAAACGTCATCAACGGTATGGAACCGGCGATGGAGAAGCTCTCTGATGATGAGCTGAAGGCGAAAACCGCGGAATTCCGCGCGCGCCTGGAAAAAGGCGAAACCCTGGAGAGCCTTATTCCGGAAGCTTTCGCGGTTGTGCGTGAAGCGAGTAAACGCGTATTTGGCATGCGTCACTTCGACGTTCAGCTGCTGGGTGGTATGGTGCTTAACGAGCGCTGCATCGCGGAAATGCGTACCGGTGAAGGTAAAACACTGACCGCAACGCTGCCGGCTTACCTGAATGCACTGACCGGGAAGGGCGTTCACGTCGTTACCGTCAACGACTATCTGGCCCAGCGTGATGCCGAAAACAACCGTCCGCTGTTCGAATTCCTCGGCATGACCGTCGGCATCAACATGTCCGGCCTGCCGGCGCCCGCCAAGCGTGAAGCGTATAACGCTGATATCACCTACGGTACCAACAACGAATACGGCTTCGACTACCTGCGTGACAACATGGCGTTCAGCCCGGAAGAGCGCGTCCAGCGCAAGCTGCACTATGCGCTGGTGGATGAGGTTGACTCCATTCTTATCGATGAGGCGCGTACCCCGCTGATCATCTCCGGCCCGGCCGAAGACAGCTCTGACATGTACCGTAAAGTCGACAAAATCATTCCACACCTGCTGCGCCAGGAGAAAGAAGACTCCGATACCTTCCAGGGTGAAGGCCACTTCTCCGTTGATGAGAAAGCGCGCCAGGTGAACCTGACCGAACGTGGTCTGGTGAAAATTGAAGAGCTGCTGGTGGCTGAAGGCATTATGGAAGAAGGCGAGTCTCTGTACTCTCCGAGCAACATTATGCTGATGCACCACGTGACCGCCGCGCTGCGTGCGCACGCGCTGTTCACCCGCGACGTCGACTACATCGTGAAAGACGGTGAAGTCATTATCGTCGATGAACACACCGGTCGTACCATGCAGGGTCGTCGCTGGTCTGACGGTCTGCACCAGGCCGTTGAAGCGAAAGAAGGCGTGGATATCCAGAACGAAAACCAGACGCTGGCGTCTATTACCTTCCAGAACTACTTCCGTCTGTACGAGAAGCTGGCAGGGATGACCGGTACTGCAGATACCGAAGCGTTTGAATTCAGCTCCATCTACAAGCTGGATACCGTGGTTGTGCCAACCAACCGTCCGATGATCCGTAAGGATATGCCGGACCTGGTGTACATGACCGAAGCCGAAAAAATTCAGGCGATCATCGAAGATATTCGTGACCGTACTGCCAATGGTCAGCCGGTTCTGGTGGGGACCATCTCCATCGAGAAATCTGAAGTGGTTTCTAACGAACTGACCAAAGCTGGCATCAAGCACAACGTTCTGAACGCCAAGTTCCACGCTAAAGAAGCAGACATTGTTGCTCAGGCTGGCTATCCGGCAGCCGTGACCATCGCCACCAACATGGCGGGTCGTGGTACCGATATTATGCTGGGCGGTAGCTGGCAGGCTGAAGTTGCAGAGCTGGAAAACCCAACGCCAGAGCAGATCGCGCAGATCAAAGCCGACTGGCAGGTGCGCCACGACGCGGTGCTGGCATCCGGTGGCCTGCACATCATTGGTACCGAGCGTCACGAATCTCGTCGTATCGACAACCAGCTGCGTGGCCGTGCGGGTCGTCAGGGGGACGCCGGTTCTTCCCGCTTCTATCTGTCTATGGAAGATGCGCTGATGCGTATTTTCGCCTCCGACCGCGTGTCCGGCATGATGCGTAAGCTGGGCATGAAGCCAGGCGAAGCCATTGAGCACCCGTGGGTGACTAAAGCGATCGCTAACGCCCAGCGTAAAGTGGAAAGCCGCAACTTCGATATTCGTAAGCAACTGCTGGAATACGATGACGTTGCCAACGATCAGCGTCGTGCAATCTACACCCAGCGTAACGAACTGCTGGACGTGTCCGACGTGAGCGAAACCATCAACAGCATCCGCGAGGATGTGTTCAAAGCCACCATCGACGCGCATATTCCACCGCAGTCTCTGGAAGAGATGTGGGATGTTGAAGGCCTGCAGGAACGCCTGAAAAACGACTTCGATCTCGATCTGCCAATCAAAGAGTGGCTGGACAAAGAGCCTGAGCTTCATGAAGAGACCCTGCGCGAACGTATCTTTGAAACCGCGCTGGAGGTTTACAAGCGTAAGGAAGAAGTGGTTGGCGCTGAGATGATGCGTCACTTCGAAAAAGGCGTGATGCTGCAGACGCTGGACTCCCTGTGGAAAGAGCACCTGGCGGCGATGGACTACCTGCGTCAGGGTATCCACCTGCGTGGCTATGCACAGAAAGATCCGAAGCAGGAGTACAAGCGCGAATCCTTCTCCATGTTTGCCTCTATGCTGGAGTCGCTGAAGTATGAAGTGATCAGCACCCTGAGTAAGGTTCAGGTGCGTATGCCGGAAGAAGTGGAAGCGATGGAGCAGCAGCGTCGTGAAGAAGCTGAGCGTCTGGCGCAGATGCAGCAGCTGAGCCACCAGACCGACGAAAGCGAAGCCGCAGCAGCGATCGCCGCGCAGACCGGCGATCGTAAAGTGGGTCGTAACGATCCATGCCCATGTGGTTCTGGTAAAAAATACAAGGCCTGCCACGGCCGTCTGAACTAAGTTCATAAAAAAAGAAAAGGCGCAGACATCTGCGCCTTTTTTATGGAAGTGAAACTATGAAAATACTGCAAATTGCCGTCGGGATTATTCGCAACCCGCAAAACCAAATCTTCATCACCCAGCGCGCTGCCGACGCCCATATGGCGAACAAGTGGGAGTTTCCTGGTGGGAAAATCGAATCAGGAGAAACGCCGGAAGAGGCGCTGGTGCGTGAGCTGCAGGAAGAGGTGGGGATTACCCCGCTTGGCGCCACGCTGTTTGATAAGCTGGAATACCAGTTTCCCGACAGGCACATCACGCTGTGGTTCTGGCTGGTGGAAAGCTGGGAAGGTGACCCATGGGGAAAAGAAGGACAGCCGGGTAACTGGGTGGAACTTCAGGCCAGTGATGCCGATAAATTCCCGCCAGCCAATGAGCCTGTGATCCGCCGCTTAGCGGCAAATATGTAGGCCTGCCGGACGAAGCGCCAGCAGGCTTTGAACGTTACTGCTGGCTTTCGCTCCAGTCATCGCTATCCGAGAGGTCCCCTTCGCTCGGAATACGTTTCTCTTCCGCCGCCCATTCGCCCAGGTCAATGAGCTGACAGCGCTTGCAGCAGAATGGGCGAAATGGACTCACTTCGCCCCAGACAACGGTTTTGCCACAGGTTGGGCAGTTTACGGTGGTGACGTCAGACATTGGCACTCCTTAACAACAGGCCAGTTCAAAATCGAGGCGTTCCGGCACGGTGCCATTTTCACTGTCCAGCGGCATAAAGCGGATCGCGAAACGGCTTTTATGCCCGGAAATTTGTGGATAAAGCTGCTCGCCAAGAGACAGATTTAGACGCAGAAGATCGGCGTCGTCGCCGTTGTCCTGATAAAAACCGTTGAGACTGGTTTGCTTGCGGAATGGGGCAGAGTTACGCACAAGATCGAGGATCAGCGATAACGTCTGATTCATCGGCTCCAGGCTGCCCAGCCAGCTGTTTACCTGACGATCGCGCTGTTCCTGCGGCATATGCAGCCACATATGCAGCGTTGGCAGGTCAAAGCTACAGCAACCGCCCGGTATGCTCAGGCGCTGGCGCACCAGCGCAATCAAACGGTCTTCTCGTAAATATTGCCCAACGCGCGGCGCTGCCATCAGCGTTGTGCTGCTGTTTTTCAATTGCTGACGTAAGGCGTCAATCCGGCTTTGATCCACGCCCGGCACTTCGGCCCAGGCCTGTAATTTACGCTGCTGGCGCTCCAGCTCTTTCAACAGCTCCGTACGGACATCGCCACGCTCAATCACATCCAGCAGATCGCCTACGTTGCGAAAGAAGTGCAACGCCGTGGCATGATCGTTAACAGGAAGATGTTGTGAAAGCTGTTGGATAAGAAATTCAATGCGCAGCCAGGTACGCATTTTTTCATTAAGCGGGTGCTCAAAAAGAATGTGAGTGGACATTATGGTTTTTCCTGTGCAACGGCCTGCGCGGCGAACGTCAGATACTGCGCGTGCAGACGGGCAACATCCGATGCAATGGCATCTGGTGCGCCGTTATTATCAATAACATCATCCGCAACGGCAAGGCGCTGAGCGCGCGTGGCCTGAGCGGCAAGAATTTGTTCAGCATGTTCACGCGAGACGTGATCGCGCGTCATGGTTCGCTGGATTTGCGTTTCGGGTGTGACATCAATCACCAGTACCCGATTGGCTTTCTTATACAGCTGATTTTCCACCAGGAGCGGAACCACCCACAGGACATAGGGCGAGCGGGCTGCGGCTATCTGACGCTGAGTTTCCTGGTGGATAATGGGGTGGAGCAGGGCATTAAGCCAGGCTTTTTCCGCAGAATCAGAAAAAATATATTCGCGAAGCTGACGGCGGTTCAGCGTGCCGTCGGCATTGATGATTGCCTGACCGAAATGGTCTGCGATGGCCTTTAGCGCGGGTGTATCGGGCTCTACCACCTGACGGGCAATAATATCGGCATCAATAATCGCGATGCCGAGACGAGAAAACGCGTCCGCAACGGTACTTTTGCCACTACCGATGCCGCCGGTTACTGCGACGATATACCCCATTAAATCAAATCCTGGGAATTATTCATTATGAAAATCAGTTGCTTAAAAAACAAACGTGCGACAGTAATTGTTTGATTCTCTTTACCCG
Source organism: Enterobacter sp. KB-280D8 (assembly GCF_041399405.1). Classification (NCBI taxonomy): domain Bacteria; kingdom Pseudomonadati; phylum Pseudomonadota; class Gammaproteobacteria; order Enterobacterales; family Enterobacteriaceae; genus Enterobacter; species Enterobacter sp. KB-280D8. Next base: position 107,992 of record NZ_JBGKEC010000004.1, on the reverse strand, counting down.
CTTTTTACCAGGTAAATTTATAGGATTGTAGCGTAAAAAAAGAGAATTTCGCAGTCTTGCGGAGCAGGTATTAGTGCGTATGATAGCGTCACTGGAGTTGTGCTTTTAACATATTTGCCTCTAACCCCAGGAATCCGCACATGCGTATCGAAGAAGATCTGAAGTTAGGTTTCAAAGACGTTCTTATCCGCCCTAAACGCTCTACACTGAAAAGTCGCTCAGACGTTGAACTCGAACGTCAATTCACCTTTAAACACTCCGGTCAGACCTGGTCTGGCGTGCCAATCATTGCTGCCAACATGGATACGGTCGGTACCTTTGAGATGGCAACGGCGCTGGCTCAGTTCGATATTCTTACTGCAGTCCACAAGCACTACACTCCTGAAGAGTGGAACGCGTTTGTTGCGTCCGCCTCTGCTGATGTGGTGAAGCACGTGATGGTCTCCACGGGTACCTCCGATGCAGATTTCGAAAAGACCAAACAGATCCTGAATGCCAACCCAGCGCTTAGCTTCGTTTGTATTGATGTGGCGAACGGTTACTCCGAGCACTTCGTACAGTTCGTCAGCAAGGCGCGCGAAGCCTGGCCGAACAAAACTATCATCGCGGGCAACGTGGTGACCGGTGAAATGTGTGAAGAGCTGATCCTTTCCGGTGCCGACATCGTGAAAGTGGGCATTGGCCCGGGCTCCGTATGCACCACGCGCGTTAAGACCGGAGTTGGTTATCCGCAGCTTTCCGCGGTCATTGAATGTGCCGATGCGGCGCACGGCCTGGGCGGCCAGATTATCAGCGACGGCGGTTGCACCATGCCGGGCGATGTCGCAAAGGCCTTTGGCGGCGGCGCGGACTTCGTGATGCTCGGCGGTATGCTGGCAGGTCACGAAGAGAGCGGCGGCACCGTAGTGGAAGAGAACGGCGAGAAATTCATGCTGTTCTACGGTATGAGCTCTGAGTCCGCGATGACCCGTCACGTCGGTGGCGTGGCTAAATACCGTGCGGCAGAAGGCAAAACCGTGAAGCTGCCACTGCGCGGTCCGGTTGAAAACACCGCGCGCGATATTCTCGGTGGCCTGCGCTCAGCCTGCACCTACGTAGGTGCATCCCGCCTGAAAGAGCTGACGAAACGCACGACGTTTATTCGTGTTCAGGAGCAGGAAAACCGCGTTTTCAATAGCCTGTAATGGCTTTCGCTGGCGCATGCCCGTGCGCCAGCGCTGTTGCACTACCCCGCGCTCATCGCATCTCCCAGATGGAAAATCGGCAGATACATTGCCACTACCAGCGTGCCGATGATGACTCCAGTAACAACCAGCAGCAGCGGCTCCAGAAGCGCCGCCAGGTTGTCTGCCCGTTGAAAGGTCTGTTCCGTGTGATGGCGGGCAAGGTTTGCCAGCATGACGTCCAGCGAACCTGACATCTCGCCGGTTCGTAAGAGCTGGATGCAGAGCGGGGTAAACATCGCCGCTTTCTGGAAGGAAGACCAGACGGGGAGACCTTTTTCGATGTCCTCCCTTATGCTGCTGAGTATCCCTTGCCAGTACCGGCTTTCAGCGGTCTCTTCTGCGCTCTCAAGACCCTGTAAGAAGGCAATGCCCGCCTGCTGCGTAAGTGACAGCACGGTGAAGATCTGCCCCAGCTTTTGCCCTTTCGCCAGCGCTCCCATTACGGGAAAACTCAGCAGAATACGCTGCCAGCGAGGATGGTGACGCAGAGCCCAGGCAGCGGTTACGGGAACAAGTAGCATCGCGAACAGCACGAGGGCATATGACTGCATAAACGCGGCTATCCCCATCACTATTCGCGTCAGTGCCGGAAGCGGGGTGTTAAACGTTTTGTAAATCGCGGCAAACTCGGGCAAAACCAGGGTGACCATTGCCAGCACGACGAGCACCGCCAGCGTCAGGACGATCGCCGGGTAGCGCAGCGCTTTTTTCACTTTCGCGTTGAGTTGCTGCTGCGCTTTTTGCTGCTCTGCAAGCTCCCGGCAGCACGCTTCAAGCTTCCCTGTTAGCTCTCCGGTTTTCACCATTGAGATATGCAGTGGGCTAAAGACTGCTGGCCACCGTTTAAGCGCCTCAGAAAAAGGACGCCCTTCGCTGAGTTCATCGGCAACGCTTTGCAGTAGCCCCCGCCACGGTTCTACTGGATGCTGGTCTGCCAGCATTTGCAGACTATGTGCGAGCGTCAGGCCGGCCTGCAGAAGCGTTGCGAGCTGACGAAACATCTCGTAGCAGTGATGTGGACGCCAGCGGTGTCTTTGAGCGCATCGGGTCAGGGCCAGAGGATGGAGGTCGTTACGCATCAGCCTGGTGAAGGCCGCGCTGCGGTCTGTGGCCCAGAGAACCCCGCTTCGGGGTTCTCCTTCAGCGGAGATTGCTCGCCAGCGCCAGAGTTGATTAGCGGCCATCGGGCATTCCCAGAACACGCACTAACTCTTCAAGCGTGGTGAGCCCTTGCTCGACGGCCATGCAGCCGTGTTCAAACAGCGAGATGAGTCCCGCCTGCCGTGCACTGGCTTCTATCACCTCAATGCCTGCCCCGCTGGCAATCGCCTGGCGCAGGGGATTATCGATCGCAAGCGCTTCAAAAATGGCCACGCGGCCGTAAAAACCGTGATAACAACGATCGCAGCCTGCGGGCTGCCAGCGAGGAAGTTGCCGCGTCCAGGCCGAGCGCGGTAAGTCCGTATGCTCCCCTGTTTTCTGTCGGCAGTGCGGGCAAAGGCGTCGAACCAGCCGCTGGGCAATCACCATCGAGAGCGCGGAAGAGATCATCCAGCGTGCAATGCCCATCTGCTCCAGACGAATGAGGGTTTCCATCGTCGAGTTGGTGTGCAGCGTCGACAGCACCAGGTGTCCGGTCTGTGCGGCTTTGATGGCAATTTCTGCCGTTTCACCATCGCGAATTTCCCCGACCATAATGATGTCCGGATCCTGACGGAGCAGCGCCCTCAGTACGCTCTGGAATGTTAAGCCCGCGCGGGGGTTAATCTGAGTCTGATTTAACCCTACAAGCGGGATCTCAATGGGATCCTCCACGCTGCAGATGTTGACGTCAGGGGTGTTACGCGCCTGCAGCGCGCTGTAGAGCGTTACGGTTTTGCCGCTGCCCGTCGGGCCGGTGACCAGAATTAGCCCCTGAGGCTGGTGGAGTACCTCATTAAAACAGGCCAGCTGTTTAGCGCTCATGCCAAGCGCGTTCGGTTCCAGCGCTTGCTGAACCTGGTGCAGCAGGCGCAGCACAATTTTTTCCCCGCCGCTGCAGGGAAGCGTGGAGATACGAAACGAGACCGGCTCGTTTGTCAGCTCGATCGTAAACTGACCGTCCTGCGGTAAGCGGCGTTCTGCAATATCCAGATTACCCAGCACTTTTAACCGGGCGCTGAGCATCGTCGTCAGCGCGGCGGAAAGGGGAGGTTGCGGGTAAAGTACCCCGTCGATACGCAAGCGGATCTGGCACGCGTGCTCCATCGGTTCGATATGGATGTCAGACGCGCGCTGGTTTATTGCCTGCTGCAGCGTGTGGTTTAGGATATCTACCGCGGAGTGGGGTTGTGAAACGACAGGCAGATGCGATTGCGCGGTTAACTGCCGGTGCTTTTCCATGCGTTCAGCGCTCCAGCATTCGATATCAATCCGCTTTTGGGTCGCGAAGCGCAGGGCCTCCATCAGTTCAGGCGCGGGGTTTCCCACGACGGCGATGCTAATCATGTCGCTGTCGCTGGTGAGCAGCAGCGCATGGTGGCGAAGACAAAGTGCCACGAGTTGATCGGTGTTCATTATCCGCTCCTCAGTGTGTGTCGAAGCGGAAGACGTCTTCGCAGGCCTGCTTAAGCGCGCTGTCAGCACTGATGTTGCAGTCACGCGTCCAGCCCGTCATACCGTTGCCGTTGTTCCACTGTGGCGTCATGGTTACCGTCAGCCCGTTCAGGCTTTCCTGGCCCGTTAAGGCCACGACCCCTTTCGCCACGCTCATTCCTGAAACGTAACGCGTCGTGGCAGGAGAGGGTATACCGTTACTGCCGGCATCGCAGCTTTCCACGCCGCCGCGATCGAGCGCGCAAAGCTCAATGGCGGTACGGTAAGGCACGAAAGTTTGCAGCATATCGGTGAGGGCTGCTTTACGCAGGTAGTTCTGATAGGCGGGAACGCCGATGGCGCTCAGAATCGCGATAATGCCAATGACCACCATCAGCTCAATGAGCGTGAATCCTTGTTGTCTGTCCATATCTGCTCCTTATGCAAAGTGGCGCTACTTTGTCAGCGGGACAGGGCAGAAACGAGGGGCAAATAAGGGAACGGGAAAGAGGCTTCAGAGAATTCATTCCGTGTTGCAGGAAGAGACAATGGATTTGCGAGCAGAGCTGAAATTCCCCTCTCCGGGCAGAGAGGGGAGCGCGCGTTATTTGAAGCGCATTGAGAGGTCGAGGGCGCGAACGTGCTTGGTCAGCGCGCCGACGGAGATGTAATCCACGCCGGTTTCAGCGAACTCACGGATCGTGTCGAAAGTGACGTTTCCGGAGACTTCAAGCTGGGCCCGGCCGTTGGTCAGTTTCACCGCCTCGCGCATCTGCTCCGTTTCGAAGTTATCGAGCATGATGATATCGGCCCCGGCCTTAATCGCCTGCTCCAGCTCTTCCAGACTTTCAACTTCCACCTCAACCGGCACATCCGGGTGCAGCCAGAAGGCTTTCTCCACCGCCTGACGCACGGAGCCAGAAGCAATTATGTGGTTCTCTTTAATCAGGAAGGCATCGGATAAACCGAGACGATGGTTTGCGCCGCCGCCGCACAGTACCGCATACTTCAGGGCGGTGCGCAGGCCCGGCAGCGTTTTACGGGTATCCAGCAGCTGGGTTCGGGTGCCGGCCAGCAGGTCAACGTAGCGGCGAACTTCACTGGCGACGCCAGAGAGCGTTTGGACAAAATTGAGCGCGGTACGCTCGCCGGTCAGCAATACGCGGGATGGCCCGTCCAGCTCGAACAGTGGCTGATTGGCGGTCACCGCATCACCATCATCAACGTGCCATGTCACCTGCACATCGTCGCCCGCCAGCTGAGTAAAGACCTCTTCAACCCAACGCTTGCCGCAAAAAACGCCCTCCTCACGGGTGATAATGACCGCGTGCGAGCGTGTCTCTTTTGGCAACAATTGTGCGGTAATGTCTTTATCGGCGTTAACGTCACCCCCCAGGTCTTCTTTCAACGCATGGGCGACGCTTGCCGGAATATCCATATTAATACGTTCCAGAAGCGCTTCACGTCGGTGGTCGGGGTTGTAGCGGCGAGGCGGCATGATAAAACTCCAAATTGGTAACGAATCATAATATTGAAACATGCTACTCTGAACCGAGTCATTGCACCATACAGAAGGAGTTCCAGCATGTTGTTAGAAAACGGATGGCTGGTGGATGCGCGGCATGTGCCCTCGCCGCACCACGACTGCCGCCCGGAGGATGAAAAGCCCACACTGCTGGTGGTTCATAATATTAGCCTCCCGCCGGGTGAGTTTGGCGGCCCGTGGATCGATGCGTTATTCACGGGAACGATAGATCCCAATGCCCATCCTTTCTTCGCTGAGATTGCGCATTTGCGCGTGTCGGCTCACTGCCTGATTCGCCGTGATGGTGAGGTGGTTCAGTATGTTCCTTTTGATAAGCGTGCCTGGCATGCCGGTGTGTCGATGTATCACGGGCGCGAACGGTGCAACGATTTCTCAATAGGGATCGAGCTGGAAGGCACGGACACGACCCCCTACACCGATGCTCAGTATCAGCAGCTGGTTGCTATTACCCACACGCTTATCGGACTCTACCCGGCAATCGCCGACAATATTACCGGGCACAGCGATATCGCTCCGGCGAGAAAAACCGATCCGGGCCCGGCATTTGACTGGTCACGGTTTCGCGCCATGCTTGCCGCGTCGTCAGAATAAGGAGATACCATGACGTTGTTTACCATGCTGCTGGTTATCATCGCTGAACGCCTGTTCAAGCTCGGCGAACACTGGCAACTGGATCACCGGCTGGAAGTGTTATTCCGCCGCATCAAGCACTTTTCCATGCTGCGCACGCTGCTGATGATGGCGGGCGTGATGGCGATTACCTTCCTGCTTCTGCGCTCGCTGTACGGACTGTTTTTCAACGTGCCGCTGCTGGTGGTGTGGATCCTGCTCGGCGTGCTGTGTATTGGTGCGGGCAAGGTGCGCTTGCACTATCATGCCTACCTGAAAGCCGCCTCCCGTGACGATGCCCACGCGCGCGGCGCGATGGCGAGCGAGCTGACGATGATCCACGGCGTGCCGCCGGACTGCGACGAGCGCGAGTTCCTGCGCGAGCTGCAAAACGCGCTGCTGTGGATTAACTTCCGCTACTACCTGGCACCGCTGTTCTGGTTTGTGGTGGGCGGCCCGTGGGGGCCGGTCCTGCTGATGGGCTATGCGTTTCTGCGCGCCTGGCAGACCTGGCTTGCCCGTTATCTGACGCCGCATGAGCGTTTGCTGTCCGGAATTGATGCCATCCTGCACGTGCTCGACTGGCTTCCGGTGCGTCTGGTGGGCGTGGTGTACGCGTTAATTGGCCACGGTGAAAAAGCGCTGCCCGCATGGTTCGCTTCTCTTGGCGACCGCCATACGTCCCAGTACCAGGTGTTAACGCGCCTGGCGCAGTTCTCACTGGCGCGCGAGCCGCATACCGACAAGATTGAAACGCCAAAAGCCGCCGTTTCAATGGCGAAGAAAACGTCGTTTGCGGTGGTCGTTATTGTGGCGCTGCTGACCATTTACGGCACGCTGGTGTAACCCAGCGCGCCGCAAACGCTACAGCGTATCCGCAGGCGGGATGCCGAAATCAGGCATCCCGTTTTCGTCCCAGCGGACAAGCTTCAGGCGGGTATGACGGTTCGGATCGTACAGCGGATCGCCCTCAATTTCGGTGTAATTACGCGCGTGATACACCAGTACATCTTCCCCTTCCGGCGTTTGCGTAAAGCTGTTGTGTCCTGGCCCGTACTGGCGGTTCTCAAAGCTGGTGACGAAAACCGGGCGAGGGGATTTGTGCCAGTTTGCCGGGTTTTGCGGATCGGCGTTCATATCTATCCACAGTAATCCCATGCAGTAGTTCTCATCGGTGGCGCTGGCAGAGTAGCTGATAAACAGCTTATCGTCATGGAACAGCACCGCAGGGCCTTCGTTGACCCAGAAACCGCGGCATTCCCAGTCGTATTCCGGTTTGCTGAGCATCACCGGCTCGCCTTTCAGCGTCCACGGGTTCGCCATTTCGCACAGATAAAGATTGGAGTTGCCGGTGATATTCGGCGCTTTCTGCGCCCATAAATACCAGCGTTTCCCCTGATGAACAAAGGTGGTGGCGTCCAGGGCGAAGGTGTCGAACTGCGTTTTTATCTGACCTTTTTCCGTCCACGTACCGGTGAGCGGATCGCCGTCAGCACATTCAATGGCGAACATGCGGTGCTGGAACATACCGAGCGCGTCGAGCGCCTGGGTGTGCGTCGCGGCAAAATAGATGTACCACTTGCCGTCGACGTGGTGCAGTTCGGGCGCCCAGATTAGCTGGCTCATCGGGCCGGTGTCGGGTTTGCGCCAGACTACCACCTCTTCAGCGTCGCGTAGCCCTTCCAGCGAGTCTGCGCGGCGGATCGCCAGCCTGTCGTACTGCGGCACGGAGGCAATAAAATAGTACTGCCCCTCATGGCGTAAAATGTACGGGTCGGCGCGTTGTTCGATAAACGGATTTGGCCAGGTTTGCATTCGGCTTTCCTTATTTAGTCTCAGCGGCTTTAAGTTCCTGATAGTCGTTCAGCTCGCGGTAGTTGGTGCGGCGCTTCTCCAGATCGGCCTGGATCTGCTTCATGGTTTCGCGATCCACCTTCAGCAGACGTACCACGCCCGCGGTAATTAAGTATCCAATGCCGGGAATAACGGTAAAGAGCAGCACGATCCCGTTAATGGCGTCCGCGCTCTGTGCTTTCGCGCCCGCGTCATAACCGTACCAGGAGAGCAGGAAGCCGACCATCGCCCCGGCAATCGCAAGGCCCAGCTTCAGGAAGAAGATGTTGCCGGAGAAGCTGATCCCGGTGATGCGTTTCCCGGTCTTCCACTCGCCGTAGTCGTCCACGTCGGCCATCAGCGACCAGTGCAGCGGAGACGGGATCTGGTGCAGGATGTTCAGCAGGACGTAGAGCACCACGATGGTGACGGTGGCTTTCGGGTCGAAGAAATAGAAGGCGCAGGAGAATACCGCCAGCACGATGTTGGTCCAGAAGAAGACCTTCAGCTTGCACCAGCGGTCAGTCAGCACTTTTGCCAGCACGCTGCCGAGCATCATGCCGACAACGCCCAGGCTGATAAACAGGGTGGCGAAGTGGGTGCTCTGACCCATCACCCAGGTGACGTAATACATGGTCGCCGCCATGCGGATAAAGCCCGGGCAGACGTTGCACAGCGTCAGCAGCAGAATGCGTACCCACTGGTCGTTCTTCCACACGTCTTTCAGGTCATTTTTCAGCTCGTCGTTGGTCTGTACCGCCGGGCGTACGCGCTCGCGCACGGTGGCGAAGCAGAACAGGAACATACAGGTACCTGTCAGCGCCAGGACGGTCATTGCCATCTGGTAGCCCTTGGCTTTGTTATCCCCGCCAAACCAGTCGGCCATCGGCAGCAGCGTTAATGAGAGCAGCAGCGTGGCGATGCCGACCAGCACGAAGCGATACGACTGGCAGGCCACGCGCTCTTTTGGATCGTTGGTGATTACCCCACCTAACGAGCAGTAGGGGATGTTGATGGCGGTATAGGTGAGCGACAGCAGGAAGTAGGTGACAAACGCATAGATAACTTTGCTGTTATAGCTCCACTCCGGGGTGGTGAACATCAGAATGCTGAACAGCGCGTAGGGGAAGGCAATCCACAGCAGCCATGGACGAAACCGGCCATATTTACTGCGGGTACGGTCGGCAATCGCCCCCATGATCGGGTCCGTTACGGCGTCAATCACGCGGACGGAAAGCAGCAGTACGCCGACCAGCGCAGGCGCCAGGCCAAAAATATCCGTGTAGAAATAGTTAACAAACAACATGATGGCGCCGAAGATAATGTTGCATCCCGCGTCGCCCATCCCATAGCCGATCTTTTCTTTTACTGACAGTTTGTTGTTATCCATCGACAGCTCTCCGGTTTACGGTATGGAGAGAATTATTTGCTGGCAAAGGAATATATGCGTTGCAGTATCAGGGCGGTGATATGGATAAATGCGCTATGGGCGTGAAAGTGTGAGGGAGGTAACAACGCGCGGCACCCGCAAAAGCAAGGTGCCGCGGTGGGAGGCTTAGTGCGCCTTCATGGCATTACGGCTTTTCTGGCTGAAGAGATAGCCAACGCCAAGGATCGCAATCCAGACCGGGATCAGGTAGACGGAAATCGCCATACCCGGCGTGATCAGCATGATCACCAGCACGGCCGCCATAAACAGCAGGCAGATCCAGTTACCCAGCGGATACAGCAGGGCAGGGAAGCGCGTAGTGACGCCCTGCTGCTGCTTCGCGCGGCGGAACTTCATGTGCGCCAGGCTGATCATTGCCCAGTTGATGACCAGCGCAGAGACCACCAGCGCCATCAGCAGGCCAAACGCCGATTCCGGTGCCATATAGTTAATCAGCACGCACAGCGCGGTCACGATGGCTGAAACAATGATGGTATTGACCGGCACGCCGCGTTTATCAACGTTGAGCAGCATCTTAGGCGCGTTGCCCTGCTGGGCAAGGCCGAACAGCATGCGGCTGTTGCAGTATACGCAGCTGTTGTAAACGGAGAGCGCTGCAGTCAGCACCACGATGTTAAGGGCGTTTGCGACAAAGGTGTCGCCCAGCTCGTGGAAGATGAGAACAAACGGGCTGGTGTCAGCGGTCACGCGCGTCCACGGCAACAGGGAGAGCAGCACGGCCAGCGAGCCCACATAGAAGATCAGGATGCGGTAGATAACCTGGTTAGTGGCTTTCGGGATGCTCTGCTCCGGATTGTCGGCTTCTGCGGCGGTGATGCCCACCAGCTCCAGGCCGCCGAAGGAGAACATAATGATCGCCATCATCATCACCAGACCGGTCATGCCATGAGGCAGGAAGCCGCCCTGTTCCCAGAGGTTACGCACGGTAGCCTGCGGGCCGCCGTTGCCGCTGAACAGCAGCCAGCCGCCAAAGATGATCATCGCCACAACGGCAATCACTTTGATGATGGCAAACCAGAACTCCATCTCGCCGAACACTTTCACGTTGGTCAGGTTAATGGCGTTGATAATCACGAAGAATGCCGCTGCGGAGGCCCAGGTGGGGATCTCGGGGTACCAGAACTGAATGTACTTCCCGACGGCGGTCAGTTCTGCCATTGCAACCAGAACGTACAGCACCCAGTAGTTCCAGCCGGAGGCAAAACCCGCGAAGCTACCCCAGTATTTATAGGCAAAATGGCTGAATGAGCCTGCTACCGGCTCTTCAACGACCATTTCTCCCAACTGGCGCATAATCAGAAAGGCAATAAAACCGGCTATCGCGTAACCCAAAATAATGCCGGGACCGGCTGACTGGATAACGGATGCGCTGCCCAGAAACAGGCCGGTACCAATCGCACCGCCCAGTGCGATGAGCTGTATATGGCGGTTTTTAAGCCCGCGCTTTAGCTGATCGCCGTGCTGTTGAGCTTCCATTTGAAACCTCGTGTGTGGTTGTTATGTTCACGCTGAGCGTGTGTAATTATGAAAGTCCATATTCTGTATTTATTTCTTTACGGTTAAACAAACCGAAAAAAGCGGTGATGACTTCCGTACGCGCCAGAATAGTGGTAAGCGCCTGCGAATGCACCTGCTTTATGAAGGGATGCTGACGACTTGAATAAAAAGAAAGCATTTGTAAATCGGCCCGCTTATTCTTCCTAACCCAACCTATAGAATAGAAATGCTTATTAAGTGGACGAATTTTCATTATTTGCCTTGTTGAATCGCTTCAGATTGCAAAAACCCTCGTTTCATTATGGTTAAAACTCCCTCTTTGGGAGTAATCAACTCATTTGTGCAAAGTTACATTTCTGAAACGTTATTTCTGTAAGGTTGTTAAAATGTGCAGGGTTTACTGATTTCAATCAAAACCAATATGGACAGAAGGTGAATACTTTGTTACTTTAGCGATACGAACCAGAAATTGGTAAGACCAATTGACTCCGGGCAAAAAGGCGTAAGACAGGGAATATGGCCTACAGCAAAATTCGCCAACCAAAACTATCTGATGTGATTGAGCAGCAGCTGGAGTTTTTAATCCTCGAAGGGACTCTGCGCCCGGGTGAGAAACTTCCGCCAGAACGCGAGCTGGCAAAACAGTTCGACGTTTCACGCCCCTCTCTGCGTGAGGCGATTCAACGCCTCGAAGCAAAGGGCTTGCTGCTTCGTCGCCAGGGCGGCGGAACCTTTGTGCAAAACAGCCTGTGGCAGAGCTTCAGCGATCCGCTGGTAGAACTTCTCTCTGACCACCCAGAATCCCAGTTTGATCTGCTTGAGACCCGTCACGCGCTGGAAGGTATTGCGGCCTATTACGCCGCCCTTCGCAGCACTGATGAAGATCGCGTGCGTATCCGCGAACTGCATCAGGCCATTGAACGGGCACAGCAGTCCGGCGATTTAGACGCCGAGTCCAGCGCCGTCGTCCAGTATCAAATCGCCGTCACCGAAGCGGCACACAACGTGGTGCTCCTCCATCTGCTACGCTGCATGGAGCCGATGCTGGCCCAGAACGTTCGTCAGAATTTTGAATTGTTGTATGCCCGTCGGGAGATGCTCCCACTGGTAAGCAACCATCGCACCCGAATATTCGAGGCGATAATGGCCGGGGAGCCGGAGCAGGCGCGCGAAGCGTCGCACCGTCACCTGGCTTTCATTGAGGAAATCTTGCTGGACCGCAGCCGTGAACAATCGCGTCGCGAACGTTCATTACGCCGCATACAGCAACGAAAGGATTAAGCGCCAGGTACTTTTAGAGCGCGGCAACTAAACGCAGAACCTGTCTTATTGTGTTTTCTGACGAAAATACAATGGGACAGGTTCCAGACAAATCAACGTATTAGATAGATAAGGAATACCCCCATGTCAGAACGTCTCCAAAATGACGTGGATCCGATCGAAACTCGCGACTGGCTACAGGCGATCGAATCGGTCATCCGTGAAGAAGGTGTTGAGCGCGCTCAGTATCTGATTGATCAGCTGCTTTCTGAAGCCCGCAAAGGCGGCGTGAAGGTTGCTTCAGGTGCAGGGGCTAGCAACTACGTAAACACGATTGCCGTTGAAGACGAACCGGAATACCCGGGCAATCTGGATCTGGAACGTCGTATCCGTTCTGCAATCCGCTGGAACGCCATCATGACCGTTCTGCGCGCATCCAAGAAAGACCTGGAACTGGGTGGCCACATGGCGTCCTTCCAGTCTTCTGCAACCGTTTACGAAGTGTGCTTCAACCACTTCTTCCGTGCAGCGAACGAGAAAGACGGCGGCGATCTGGTGTACTTCCAGGGCCACATCTCTCCGGGCATCTATGCACGTGCATTCCTGGAAGGTCGTCTGACCGAAGAGCAGATGAACAACTTCCGTCAGGAAGTTCACGGTAAAGGTCTGTCTTCTTACCCGCACCCTAAACTGATGCCTGAATTCTGGCAGTTCCCAACCGTATCAATGGGTCTGGGCCCAATCGGTGCGATCTACCAGGCGAAATTCTTGAAGTATCTGGAACACCGTGGTCTGAAAGACACCTCCGAGCAGACCGTATACGCCTTCCTGGGCGACGGCGAAATGGATGAGCCAGAATCTAAAGGCGCGATCACCATCGCGACCCGTGAGAAGCTGGACAACCTGTGCTTCATCATCAACTGTAACCTGCAGCGTCTGGATGGTCCGGTAACCGGTAACGGCAAGATCATCAACGAACTGGAAGGCATCTTCGCAGGTGCTGGCTGGAACGTGATTAAAGTAATGTGGGGTTCCCGTTGGGACGAACTGCTGCGTAAAGATACCAGCGGTAAACTGATCCAGCTGATGAACGAAACCGTTGACGGCGACTACCAGACCTTCAAATCCAAAGACGGTGCCTACGTGCGTGAGCACTTCTTCGGCAAATATCCAGAAACCGCAGCCCTGGTTGCAGACTGGACTGATGAGCAGATCTGGGCGCTGAACCGCGGTGGTCACGATCCGAAGAAAATCTACGCTGCACTGAAAAAAGCGCGCGAAACCAAAGGTAAAGCGACTGTAATCCTGGCCCACACCATTAAAGGTTACGGCATGGGTGATACCGCAGAAGGTAAAAACATCGCTCACCAGGTTAAGAAAATGAACATGGACGGCGTGCGTTACATCCGCGACCGTTTCAACGTTCCAGTGACCGATGAGCAGGTAGAAAACCTGTCTTACATCACCTTCCCGGAAGGTTCAGAAGAGCACAAGTACCTGCATGAACGTCGTCAGGCGCTGAAAGGCTACCTGCCTGCTCGTCAGCCTAACTTCACCGAGAAGCTGGAACTGCCAGCGCTGGAAGACTTCTCTCAGCTGCTGGAAGAGCAGAACAAAGAGATCTCTACCACCATCGCTTTCGTTCGTGCCCTGAACGTGATGCTCAAGAACAAGTCGATCAAAGATCGTCTGGTTCCAATCATCGCCGACGAAGCGCGTACTTTCGGTATGGAAGGTCTGTTCCGTCAGATCGGTATCTACAGCCCGAACGGCCAGCAGTACACCCCGCAGGACCGTGAGCAGGTTGCTTACTACAAAGAAGACGAGAAAGGTCAGATCCTGCAGGAAGGTATCAACGAGCTGGGCGCAGGCGCATCCTGGCTGGCTGCTGCGACCTCTTACAGCACCAACAACCTGCCGATGATCCCGTTCTACATTTACTACTCCATGTTCGGGTTCCAGCGTATCGGTGACCTGTGCTGGCAGGCAGGCGACCAGCAGGCTCGCGGCTTCCTGATCGGTGGTACTTCCGGTCGTACGACCCTGAACGGTGAAGGTCTGCAGCACGAAGATGGCCACAGCCACATTCAGTCTCTGACTATCCCTAACTGTATCTCTTACGATCCGTCTTACGCGTACGAAGTGGCAGTCATCATGCATGACGGTCTGCAGCGCATGTACGGTGAAGCGCAAGAGAACATTTACTACTACATCACCACCCTGAACGAAAACTACCACATGCCGGCAATGCCAGCAGGTGCCGAGGAAGGTATCCGTAAAGGTATCTACAAACTCGAAACCATCGAAGGTAGCAAAGGTAAAGTTCAGCTGCTGGGCTCCGGCTCTATCCTGCGTCACGTGCGTGAAGCAGCGCAGATCCTGGCGAAAGACTACGGCGTGGGTTCCGACGTGTACTCTGTAACTTCCTTCACTGAACTGGCGCGTGATGGCCAGGATTGTGAGCGCTGGAACATGCTGCACCCAATGGAAACCCCACGCGTTCCGTACATCGCTCAGGTGATGAACGACGCGCCAGCGGTGGCATCTACTGACTACATGAAACTGTTCGCTGAGCAGGTTCGTACTTACGTTCCGGCTGATGATTATCGCGTACTGGGTACTGACGGCTTCGGTCGTTCTGACAGCCGCGAAAACCTGCGTCACCACTTCGAAGTTGATGCTTCTTACGTGGTTGTAGCAGCACTGGGCGAACTGGCTAAACGTGGCGAAATCGATAAGAAAGTGGTTGCGGACGCAATTACCAAATTCAACATCGATGCAGAAAAAGTTAACCCGCGTCTGGCGTAAGAGGTAAAAGAATAATGGCTATCGAAATCAATGTACCGGACATCGGGGCTGATGAAGTTGAAATCACCGAGATCCTGGTCAAAGTTGGCGACAAAGTTGAAGCTGAACAGTCGCTGATCACCGTAGAAGGCGACAAAGCCTCTATGGAAGTCCCGTCTCCTCAGGCTGGCATCGTTAAAGAGATCAAAGTCTCTGTTGGCGATAAAACCGAGACCGGCAAACTGATCATGATTTTCGATTCCGCCGACGGTGCAGCAGCTGCTGCACCTGCGCAGGAAGAGAAGAAAGCCGCTCCGGCCGCAGCTGCTCCAGCAGCTGCCGCGAGCGCGAAAGAAGTCAATGTGCCTGACATCGGCGGCGACGAAGTTGAAGTCACTGAAATCCTGGTGAAAGTGGGCGACACCGTTGCGGCCGAGCAGTCACTGATCACCGTAGAAGGCGACAAAGCCTCTATGGAAGTGCCAGCTCCGTTCGCCGGTACCGTTAAAGAGATCAAGATCAACACCGGTGATAAAGTGTCTACCGGCTCCCTGATTATGGTCTTCGAAGTGGCGGGTGCTGCACCTGCTGCCGCGCCTGCACAGGCTGCTGCTCCGGCTCCGGCGGCTGCACCAGCGGCTGCTGGCGGCGCGAAAGACGTTAACGTACCGGACATCGGCGGTGACGAAGTTGAAGTGACCGAAGTGATGGTAAAAGTGGGCGACAAAGTTGCCGCTGAACAGTCACTGATCACCGTTGAAGGCGACAAGGCTTCTATGGAAGTCCCTGCGCCGTTCGCCGGTACCGTTAAAGAGATCAAAATCAGCACCGGCGATAAAGTGTCTACCGGCTCTCTGATCATGGTCTTCGAAGTGGAAGGCGCTGCGCCTGCCGCAGCTCCAGCTGCCGCGGCTGCTCCAGCACCGGCTGCTGCACCGGCTCAGGCTGCTAAACCCGCTGCTGCTCCTGCTGCTAAAGCAGAAAAATCTGAGTTCGCTGAAAACGACGCGTACGTCCACGCTACCCCGCTGATTCGTCGCCTGGCGCGCGAGTTCGGCGTGAACCTGGCGAAAGTGAAAGGAACCGGCCGTAAGGGTCGTATCCTGCGCGAAGACGTGCAGACCTACGTGAAAGACGCGGTGAAACGCGCCGAAGCTGCACCAGCTGCAGCCGCTGGCGGCGGTATCCCGGGCATGCTGCCATGGCCGAAAGTGGACTTCAGCAAGTTCGGCGAAATCGAAGAAGTGGAGCTGGGCCGCATTCAGAAAATCTCTGGTGCGAACCTGAGCCGTAACTGGGTGATGATCCCGCACGTTACGCACTTCGACAAAACCGATATCACCGATCTGGAAGCGTTCCGTAAACAGCAGAACGCCGAAGCTGAGAAGCGCAAGCTGGACGTGAAATTCACCCCAGTGGTCTTCATCATGAAAGCCGTTGCCGCTGCCCTTGAGCAGATGCCACGCTTCAACAGCTCCCTGTCCGAAGACGGTCAGAAGCTGACGCTGAAGAAATACATCAACATCGGTGTTGCGGTTGATACGCCAAATGGTCTGGTTGTTCCGGTCTTCAAAGACGTGAACAAGAAGAGCATTACTGAGCTGTCCCGTGAACTGACCACCATCTCCAAAAAAGCGCGTGATGGTAAGCTGACTGCCGGCGAAATGCAGGGCGGCTGCTTCACTATCTCCAGCATCGGCGGCCTGGGTACCACCCACTTCGCGCCGATTGTTAACGCGCCGGAAGTGGCTATCCTCGGTGTGTCCAAGTCCGCGATGGAGCCGGTGTGGAACGGCAAAGAGTTCGTGCCGCGTCTGATGATGCCAATCTCTCTGTCCTTCGACCACCGCGTGATCGACGGTGCTGATGGTGCACGTTTCATCACCATCATCAACAACACCCTGAGCGACATTCGCCGCCTGGTGATGTAATCGAAAAGCCGGCCGCTCGGCCGGCTTTTTTCTGATAACCTCATGGGGTTTATGAGGTTATGGGTGAAAGCGATAATTCGTGAGCCGTTTGTTGTTTCAAAATTGTTAACAATTTTGTAAAATACGGGCGGATAGAACGACCCGGTGGACGACGGGTATAAATTAAGAGGTCATGATGAGCACAGAAATCAAAACTCAGGTCGTAGTACTTGGGGCAGGCCCAGCAGGTTACTCCGCAGCATTCCGCGCAGCGGATTTAGGTCTGGAAACCGTCATCGTAGAACGTTACAGCACCCTCGGCGGTGTTTGTCTGAACGTCGGCTGTATCCCTTCTAAAGCGCTGCTGCACGTAGCGAAAGTTATCGAAGAAGCCAAAGCGCTGGCTGAACACGGTATCGTCTTCGGCGAGCCGAAAACCGATATCGACAAAATTCGTACCTGGAAAGAGAAAGTTATCACTCAGCTGACCGGCGGTCTGGCGGGTATGGCCAAAGGCCGTAAGGTGAAAGTGGTAAACGGTCTGGGTAAATTCACCGGTGCGAACACCCTGGAAGTTGAAGGCGAAAACGGCAAAACCGTGATCAACTTCGACAACGCGATCATCGCGGCAGGCTCTCGCCCAATTGAACTGCCATTCATTCCGCATGAAGATCCACGCGTGTGGGATTCCACCGATGCTCTGGAGCTGAAAACCGTTCCTAAGCGCCTGCTGGTCATGGGCGGCGGTATCATCGGTCTGGAAATGGGTACCGTGTACCATGCGCTGGGTTCAGACATTGACGTGGTTGAAATGTTCGACCAGGTTATTCCGGCTGCCGACAAAGACATCGTTAAAGTCTTCACCAAACGCATCAGCAAGAAATTCAACCTGATGCTGGAAACCAAAGTGACTGCCGTTGAAGCGAAAGAAGACGGTATTTACGTTTCCATGGAAGGCAAAAAAGCCCCATCCGAACCACAGCGTTACGACGCCGTGCTGGTGGCTATCGGTCGTGTGCCGAACGGTAAAAACCTCGACGCGGGCAAAGCTGGCGTGGAAGTGGACGACCGTGGCTTCATCCGCGTTGACAAGCAGCTGCGCACTAACGTGCCGCACATCTTTGCTATCGGCGATATCGTCGGTCAGCCAATGCTGGCGCACAAAGGTGTTCACGAAGGTCACGTTGCCGCTGAAGTTATCGCCGGCATGAAGCACTACTTCGATCCGAAAGTCATCCCATCTATCGCATACACCGAGCCAGAAGTTGCATGGGTCGGTCTGACCGAGAAAGAAGCGAAAGAGAAAGGCATCAGCTACGAAACCGCCACCTTCCCGTGGGCTGCTTCTGGCCGTGCTATCGCGTCTGACTGTGCTGACGGTATGACCAAACTGATCTTCGACAAAGAGACTCACCGCGTGATCGGTGGTGCGATTGTCGGCACCAACGGCGGCGAGCTGCTGGGTGAAATCGGTCTGGCTATCGAAATGGGCTGTGATGCGGAAGACATCGCGCTGACCATCCACGCTCACCCAACTCTGCACGAGTCCGTGGGCCTGGCGGCTGAAGTGTTTGAAGGCAGCATCACCGACCTGCCAAACGCGAAAGCGAAGAAGAAATAAGTTTCTTCAGATGAAAAAAAGCGGCCAATGGCCGCTTTTTTTATGCGCTGTGTTTAGGGTGCCACCGGCTGCCAGGTTTTATCAGGGCTGTAGGCGGCTAGCGCACGGGCTTTCTGCTCTGAATCACTGCCGAGATCGGACTGGTACACCTTGTCGTCCTGGTTAATCACAAAGCTCATTACGCCCGTCTGACCATAGCTGACCGGCCAGGCCACCATCGCAAAACCGTGATTATCCGGCAGGATGCGGAAGCGATAGCCGTGGTAACCCGCACCCGGCTCTTTCGGACTGAACGCCGGGCCAAGCGGGCTCGGCGTTTCTCCGGGCGAGACGGGCCAGTACAGACCGTCCTTTTTCCCTTCAGAGCTGACAATCTTCTGCGCGTATTTCTGGTTCATCGCAAAATAGCTCTGCTGGGCATCTACGTAGGCATGCAGGGCTTCGATGGCGGCGAGCTCGTTACGCCCAATTTCGCGGGTCAGGATCTCCTCGGCCCCTTCTTTGATGTCAAACTGCCAGCCGGAGGCGGTTTTGATCACCGGGATGGGAAGCTGCCAGCCGCTGTTTCCGACCACAAGATGCGCCGTATCCCCTTCGACAACGGTGCTATGACGGACGTTCCAGTCGCGCAGGAAGCGATCGACCGCATCCGGATCAACGCCTTCAGGCGGCAGAAAATCGCGCCAGTTTTCGCCGAGCAGATTGTTCATCGCACTTTCGTTTTGCTCGCTGATGGCGCTTGCCAGCGCATTGGTTGCCTGTTCTGGCGAACTGAAGGATTGCTGCGCCATAACGGTCGCCGAGGCCATGAACAATACTATTCCACTGAGTAATTTACTTTTCATGTCGGCTCCCTTAACGATGACGGAAT
Source organism: Enterobacter sp. KB-280D8 (assembly GCF_041399405.1). Taxonomy (NCBI): domain Bacteria; kingdom Pseudomonadati; phylum Pseudomonadota; class Gammaproteobacteria; order Enterobacterales; family Enterobacteriaceae; genus Enterobacter; species Enterobacter sp. KB-280D8. Next base: position 88,808 of record NZ_JBGKEC010000004.1, on the reverse strand, counting down.
TCACGGCGTTCTACACGTTCGCCAGAAACCTGGCGCGATTGCTGTTGACGAGCAGCGAGCTGCCGACTCTGTGCACCTCGCTGCTGCTGCGCCTGCCAGTTGGCGGAGCGGCTGTCGTTGCCGCTCAGGGCATTGGCGCGATGCAGCCTGGCTGGCTGCTGTACCGTCTGTGAAGCCCGCTTCTCCTGTCTGTGCACGGCAGTCTGGTGATTTTCACGCTGTGGTGTACTCGCGCGTTTTACGGTCTGCGGCCTGGCGTCATACCCGCGATAGTTATTGCGCTGCGAAATCTGCGCTAACTGCTGCGTCGAGGCCAGACGCTGAGCATCCCGCGTGCCGGTGCGCGGGAAGGTTTTTCCCGTTGATTTTTCCATCTGGCTGAGCGCGGCCTGGCGCTGGCTGTCGCGATTAACCGGCTTTTGCTGCGTTGCGCTTAGCCCTGTGGCTGTATTTGTGGAGTGGAAACGGTTAGCCAACTGATTATTCGGGTAGGGAACGCCCTCACGATAGGCCGGATTGTGCTGCCATGTGCGGTTGATATCGGTGAGATGCTGCCCGCTGATTCTGTTGAAGTTATCAACGTTAATATTGATGTTGTTATCACCGTTGTGGTTATAGCCGCCGTGATTATCCCAGTCGTCATGGTGATGATCCCAGTCATCGTCATCATCCCAGTCGATATTGCTGAAGATGGCGTAGGTTGTTGCGACCCCGAGACTGAAACCCAAACCTTTGACCAGGCTGTCGGTGAATTGCTCGCCGGGGGAGGGCGGGAGATACACCGGCGGGTAAGTGGTGTTGGGCCATGTACCGTAAACCGTATTCGGGTTATAGGTGGGAACGTAAACCACCTGCGGATCGGCGGATTCAATTTTAATGACCGTCGGATTGCTGGTTGTTTCCGTTGCCGTTGTTGATGTTGTTTTTGCCGGTGCAGGCTTCGTGACGGTGGTGACCGTCTGCTGCGGCGTGGATTGCAGCGCACCCGCTTGTTGCGCCAGCAGGCGCAACCGTTGCACCGAATCCATCACGTCTTTCGGTTGCGCGAGAAACGCATCCCCCAGATTTTGTACCCACGGCGGATTTTCACCCATCAGCGACATCAACTGAGGAAACGCGACCAGCGATTTCACGCTGGGATCCCACGGCTGATTGGCCACCGCCTGAATGGCGGCATCACCCTGCATTTTAGGATTGTCCTTTGACCACTGCGCCGCCTGGATAACGTTAGACGGATAGGTTGACGCCATTAAAATCTGCGACAGCAGGGCATCCGGATAGAGCGCAATGGGGGCAACCCACTGGTCGATTTGCGCGGCAGTGTAGGTTGGCGCGACAACCGGAGCGGGCTGGGCTGCGGCAGGCGCCGGTGCAGCTGGCTGTTGCGCGACGGGGGCAGGCGCAGCGGGCTCCGTTGCGCGGCCTTTGACAAACATCACGCCCGAGGCGGCAAACAGCCCGGCACTGCACAGAAGGACGAGCAGGTGAGGCTTAAAAGGCAACTTCATAAAATGACTCCGATGAGACAAGCGCTGTGCCGTGAGGCGTTACGGTTGGCGTGAGTATCAATTACACGTCTTTTACTTTTTTGACTTTTATTGGGAAGCGTTCGGTGTGTCCGGATAAAGAGTGTGAGTATTTATTACGCAATTATATGCGATGCGGGAAAAACCGGAGGGAATTCAGAAGGCCGCTCTTGCGAGCGGCCAGCAGCTAGTTCATGGCCCGGTGACTGGTTGCTACACCAGCGAAGCAGGCCGGGGGCAACAGTATTACAGCCGAAATGGACTGAAAATAGGTGAAATGCAGTTTCATCCTTTTTCATTCGAAACTGGATGGCAGCTCGTAAACATAAAATATGTGCTTGCGGATCTGCATACTCAGGAACATTATTCATGCCGAGTGCATTGCCGCAAATCTGCCAGCCCGGTGTGCTACCACCGCAAGGCAACAAAATAACCGCTACCAGGCGGTTTTTTTGTACCCAAAATTCATCTCGACCCCCCGCTACACCATGCTTAACGATTCAGCAAATTTTTTAATGTTGCTTTTTTGTAAACGGATTAACACTGTGCAGAAATCCTGCTATGCTGCCCGACGCGGTATCGGGCATTTACCCTACAAACTGCTGTCTCACAGGAGCGTGAAGAGAACGCCCGCCGCATATGACAATGAGAGCGAGGAGAACCGTCGTGCTAGAAGAATACTGTAAGCACGTAGCAGAACGTGCCGCCGAGGGAATTGTACCCAAACCTTTAGATGCAACCCAAATGGCCGCGCTCGTCGAGCTGCTGAAGAACCCGCCTGAGGGCGAAGAAGAATTCCTGTTAGATCTGCTGATCAACCGCGTACCGCCTGGCGTAGATGAAGCTGCCTACGTAAAAGCCGGATTCCTTGCTGCTATCGCCAAAGGCGAAGCCACCTCCCCACTGGTTACTCCTGAAAAAGCCATTGAACTGCTCGGCACCATGCAGGGTGGTTACAACATTCATCCGCTCATTGACGCGCTGGATAACGACAAGCTGGCACCGATTGCCGCGAAAGCGCTCTCTTCCACGCTGCTGATGTTCGATAACTTCTACGATGTGGAAGAAAAAGCCAAAGCGGGCAACGTCTATGCGAAGCAGGTGATGCAGTCCTGGGCTGATGCCGAATGGTTCCTGAACCGTCCTGCGCTCGCTGAAAAAATCACCGTGACCGTCTTTAAAGTGACCGGTGAAACCAACACCGATGACCTCTCTCCGGCGCCGGACGCGTGGTCTCGCCCGGATATTCCTCTGCACGCCCTGGCGATGCTGAAAAACGCCCGTGAAGGCATTGAGCCGGATCAGCCAGGCGTTGTTGGCCCGATCAAACAGATCGAAGCGCTTCAGAAGAAAGGTTTCCCGCTGGCCTATGTCGGTGACGTTGTCGGTACCGGCTCTTCCCGTAAGTCCGCCACCAACTCCGTGCTGTGGTTCATGGGCGACGACATTCCGCACGTGCCAAACAAGCGCGGCGGCGGCCTGTGCCTCGGCGGCAAAATTGCGCCAATCTTCTTCAACACCATGGAAGATGCGGGCGCGCTGCCGATCGAAGTGGATGTGAGCAACCTGAACATGGGCGACGTGATTGACGTCTATCCGTTCAAAGGCGAAGTGCGTAACCACGAGACCAACGAGCTGCTGGCAAGCTTCGAGCTGAAAACTGACGTGCTGATCGACGAAGTGCGCGCCGGTGGCCGTATCCCGCTGATCATTGGTCGTGGCCTGACCACCAAAGCGCGTGAAGCGCTGGGTCTGCCGCACTCGGACGTTTTCCGCCACGCGAAAGACGTTGCGGAAAGCAACCGCGGCTTCTCGCTGGCACAGAAAATGGTGGGTCGCGCGTGCGGCGTTGCCGGTATCCGTCCTGGCGCGTACTGCGAGCCGAAGATGACCTCCGTGGGCTCTCAGGACACCACGGGCCCAATGACCCGTGACGAACTGAAAGACCTGGCGTGCCTGGGCTTCTCGTCTGACCTGGTAATGCAGTCATTCTGCCACACGGCGGCCTATCCGAAGCCGGTTGACGTAACCACGCACCACACGCTGCCTGACTTCATCATGAACCGCGGCGGCGTTTCTCTGCGTCCGGGTGACGGCGTGATTCACTCCTGGCTGAACCGCATGCTTCTGCCGGATACCGTCGGTACCGGCGGTGACTCCCACACCCGTTTCCCAATCGGTATCTCCTTCCCGGCGGGCTCCGGTCTGGTGGCGTTTGCTGCGGCGACCGGCGTAATGCCGCTGGACATGCCTGAGTCGGTGCTGGTGCGCTTCAAAGGTAAAATGCAGCCGGGCATCACCCTGCGCGACCTGGTTCACGCGATCCCGCTGTATGCGATTAAACAGGGCCTGCTGACCGTTGAGAAGAAAGGGAAGAAAAACATCTTCTCCGGCCGTATCCTGGAAATTGAAGGTCTGCCGGATCTGAAAGTGGAGCAGGCGTTCGAGCTGACCGATGCCTCCGCCGAGCGTTCTGCGGCGGGCTGTACCATCAAGCTGAACAAAGAGCCGATTGTTGAGTATCTGACCTCCAACATTGTGCTGCTGAAGTGGATGATTGCGGAAGGCTACGGCGACCGTCGTACGCTGGAGCGTCGTATTCAGGGCATGGAAAAATGGCTGGCGGATCCACAGCTGCTGGAAGCCGACGCAGACGCAGAATACGCGGCGGTGATCGACATCGATCTGGCGGATATCAAAGAGCCAATCCTGTGTGCACCGAACGATCCGGACGATGCGCGTCTGCTCTCTGACGTACAGGGCGATAAGATCGACGAAGTGTTCATCGGCTCCTGCATGACCAACATCGGCCACTTCCGTGCTGCCGGTAAGCTGCTGGATACCCACAAAGGCCAGCTGCCGACCCGCCTGTGGGTGGCTCCGCCAACCCGTATGGACGCGGCTCAGCTGACCGAAGAGGGCTACTACAGCGTGTTTGGTAAGAGCGGCGCGCGTATCGAAATCCCTGGCTGTTCCCTGTGTATGGGTAACCAGGCGCGCGTGGCCGACGGTGCGACGGTGGTCTCCACCTCAACCCGTAACTTCCCGAACCGTTTAGGTACCGGTGCGAACGTCTACCTGGCCTCTGCGGAGCTGGCGGCGGTTGCGGCGCTGATTGGCAAACTGCCAACGCCGGAAGAGTACCAGACCTTCGTGGCTCAGGTGGATAAGACGGCGGTGGATACCTACCGCTATCTGAACTTCGACCAGCTCTCTCAGTACACCGAGAAGGCCGACGGGGTTATCTTCCAGACGGCAGTATAAACAGCAAAACCGTCTCTACGAGACGGTTTTTAGTGTTTGCACCCTCTCCCGTGGGAGAGGGACGGGGTGAGGGCATCAGGCCGCAGGATCTTGCTCTCACCTTTTTATTTTCATTCCTCCCACCTCTCCCGCTTTTTTTCTTCCTCTCTCCTGCGATAATTACCCTAATGGCTTTGCAGAGGAAAATGCTATGGATTACGAATTTCTGCGCGACATCACCGGCGTGGTGAAAGTGCGTATGTCGATGGGGCACGAAGCCGTTGGACACTGGTTTAACGAAGAGGTGAAAGAGAACCTCGCGCTGCTGGATGAAGTCGAACAGGCGGCGAAGACGGTAAAAGGCAGTGAACGCTCCTGGCAACGCGCCGGACATGAATACACGCTGTGGATGGATGGCGAAGAGGTGATGGTGCGCGCTAACCAGCTCGAGTTTTCAGGTGACGAGATGGAAGAGGGGATGAGCTACTACGACGAAGAGAGCCTGTCGCTGTGCGGCGTGGAAGACTTCCTGCAGGTCGTGAATGCCTACCGTGAGTTCATGAAACAGAAGTAACTCCCGAAGCATCCCTGCTCCGGGCAACACTTACACGGCCGGAATATTGCGGCCGTAGTAGATTTCGCGCATCTCTTTCCAGAGCAGGTCGGTGATGACCTTGCGCTCTTCTTCGCTTAAATCTTCCGGCTTTGTGTGGAACATGTAGTGCTTAAGGTCGAACTCTTTAAGCAACATTTTGGTATGGAAGATGTTTTCCTGATACACGTTCACGTCCATCATGTCGTACAGCGATTTCATGTCCTCGGACATAAAGTTCTGAATGGAGTTGATCTCGTGGTCGATGAAGTGCTTCATGCCGTTGATATCGCGGGTGAAACCGCGCACGCGATAATCAATCGTGACGATGTCCGATTCCAGCTGGTGGATTAAATAGTTCAGCGCGTTCAGCGGGGAAATCACGCCGCAGGTCGACACCTCAATATCCGCGCGGAACGTGCACAGCCCGCCTTCCGGGTGGCTTTCCGGGTAGGTGTGCACGCAGATATGGCTTTTGTCCAGGTGGGCGACGACCACTTCCGGCAGCGGGCCCGGGTGTTCAGTTTTGTCGATTAGCTTTGGGTCGACCGGCTCTTCGCTGACAAGAATGGTCACGCTGGCACCCTGAGGTTCATAATCTTGTCGGGCGATGTTCAGGATGTTCGCACCGATGATCGAGCAGGTTTCTGACAGGATCTCGGTCAGACGGTTGGCGTTGTAGAGTTCGTCGATATAGGCGATGTAACCATCGCGTTCTTCCGCTGTTTTGGCATAGCAGATATCGTAAATACAAAAACTCAGGCTTTTGGTCAGGTTGTTAAAGCCATGCAGTTTAAGCTTTTTCAATTAGCTCACCCCCTTAGTGGATAATGCGTCTTGCAGGTACTGCGGCAGAGCAAACGCTGCGGTATGAATGGCCGGGTTGTAGTACCGACACGTGAGACCGGCCTGATGGAAGCGGGCCTGAATAATTTCGGTGGAGAGATGGCGCAGCACGTCGTTATCCGTCGCCCAGGCAAAGGTCATGATCCCGCCGTAGTACGTCGGAATGGCCGCCTGATAGAAGCTGACGTCGCCGAAATAGGTGCTCAGCTTACGATGGCTGTCGAGGGCTTCATCCTGCTGCAGGAAGCAGACGCCATTTTGCGCGACGAAGATACCGCCAGGGTTCAGGCAGCGCTTGCAGCCTTCGTAGAACGAGGAGGTAAACAGCGACGCGCCGGGGCCGATGGGGTCGGTACAGTCGGAGATAATGACGTCGAAGGTCTGCGTGGTCTGGTTAACGAAGTTAACGCCGTCGTCAATGACCAGATTAAAACGCGGGTCGTCATAGCTGCCAGCATTGTGGTTGGGCAGATACTGACGGCAGAACGAGACCACGCCTGCATCGATCTCCACCATGGTGATGGTTTCAATGGACCGATGACGGGAAACCTCGCGCAGCATTGCGCCGTCGCCGCCGCCGATAATCAGGACATGCTTCGCGTGACCGTGGGCCAGCAGCGGAACGTGGGTCATCATTTCATGATAGATAAATTCGTCGCGCTCGGTCGTTTGCACGACGCCGTCCAGCGCCATCACGCGGCCAAAGGCGGCATTTTCGAAAATGATGAGATCCTGGTGATCGGTTTTCTCATGATAGAGCACGTTATCAACGGCAAAGTACTGACCAAACTGGTCATGCAGTGTTTCATGCCACAACGTGTGGTCGGCCATACGCGGACTCCTCCTTTGTTAACTTCCGTAACGCTCATAAAAAATGAGCGAAACATGATAGCTAACTATAACCGTGGTTGCACGGTTATAGGTTCAACAGGGGGCGTTGGGAAGGTTATTTCACGTAGGCGAGCAGGCTGAGCGAATCGCGAGCCAGCGCTTTGCATTTTTTAGCCGTGGGAATGCCAATACCGCTCAAGTCGCGGTAGCTGTCTTCACCGAGCGCCTTCATGTCAAAGCTGTCGTAGTTGCTGAGATCCCACTGGTTTTGCTGGGCGAAAAAGACCAGCGCGCGGCGAATTTGCCCGTTGGGTAAATTCTGGTAGCCACAATCATTTTTCAGGAATACAAAAACCGCCGTTAAATCGGCCATATCTTCCGCTTCATTTTCACTGAGCGCATAGCTGTTCGCACACATTGCCATCAGGCTTCCGAACAAAATTGTCCTGAAAAACGTCTTCATTGCTTCTACCACTTCTTCACGGAAAATTAACGTTAGCATACTTGATGCCAGTGCGACGATCTTTATTATTGCCGCTTTACTTGACCTTCCGGTAAGGGGAGGGTTTATGCTCAAAAGATCGCCTGCTGGAAATAAGGAAATGAACATGCAACGTCGTGATTTTTTAAAATATTCCGCTGTGCTGGGGGCTGCCAGCGCATTACCACTCTGGAGCCGCGCGGTTTTTGCGGCTGACAGGCCTGCCTTACCCATCCCTGACTTACTGACCGCTGACGCCCGCAGCCGTATCCAGCTTGTTGTTCAGGCCGGTAAAACGACGTTCGGCGAGAACAACGCTACGACGTGGGGCTATAACGGCAATTTGCTCGGTCCGGCGCTTCAGTTACGTAAAGGGAAGGCGGTGACGGTGGATATCCACAACACGCTCGCTGAAGAGACCACTCTGCACTGGCACGGGCTCGAAGTACCGGGCGAAGTAGACGGTGGACCGCAGGGGGTTATCAAGGCCGGTGGCAAACGTAGCGTCACCTTTACGCCTGACCAGCGCGCGGCGACCTGCTGGTTCCACCCGCATCAGCATGGAAAAACGGGCCATCAGGTAGCGATGGGGCTGGCGGGGCTGGTGCTGATTGAAGACGACGATAGCCGCCTGCTGCGTCTGCCGAAACAGTGGGGCATCGACGACGTGCCGGTGATTGTGCAGGACAAAAAATTCACCGCGGACGGCCAGATTGACTATCTGCTGGACGTGATGAGCGCGGCGGTCGGCTGGTTCGGCGATACGCTGCTGGCCAACGGCGCGATCTATCCGCAGCATGCCGCGCCGAAAGGCTGGCTGCGTTTACGTCTGCTTAACGGCTGTAACGCGCGTTCGCTGAATTTTGCTGCCAGCGATAAGCGCCCGCTGTATGTCGTGGCGAGCGACGGCGGCCTGCTGCCGGAGCCGGTGAAGGTGAGCGAGCTGCCGATGCTCATGGGCGAACGCTTCGAAGTGCTGGTGGACATCAGCAACGGCAAGCCGTTCGACCTGGTAACGCTGCCGGTCAGCCAGATGGGGATGGCGGTTGCGCCGTTTGATAAACCGCATCCGGTGCTGCGCATTCAGCCGCTACAGGTCACGGCCTCTGGTACGCTGCCGGACACCTTAGCCACGCTGCCTGCTCTCCCGTCGTTGGATGGCCTTACGCAGCGCAAGCTTCAGCTTGCCATGGATCCGATGCTGGACATGATGGGCATGCAGGCGCTGATGAAGAAGTATGGCAATCAGGCGATGGCGGGGATGCACCACGGGCAGATGATGGGCCATATGAATATGGATCACGGCAAAATGGGCGGCATGGGGAACATGGATCACGGTGGTCACGGGTTCGATTTCCACAACGCCAACACGATCAACGGCAAAGCGTTCGACATGAACGCGCCGATGTTTGCTGCCACTAAAGGTCAGTTTGAGCGCTGGGTGATTTCAGGCGAAGGCGACATGATGCTGCACCCGTTCCACATCCACGGTACCCAGTTCCGCATTCTTTCTGAGAACGGCAAAGCGCCGGATGCGCATCGCGCAGGCTGGAAAGATACGGTGAGAGTAGAAGGCGGCGTCAGCGAGGTGCTGGTGAAGTTTGACCACGACGCGCCTAAAGAGTTTGCCTATATGGCCCACTGTCATCTGCTGGAGCACGAAGATACGGGGATGATGCTGGGGTTCACGGTTTAAAGCAGAGCGGCCTGATGCCCTCACCCTCTCCCACGGGGAGAGGGAACAAACACAAAAACGGCAACCGAAGTTGCCGTTTTGCTTTTATTTGCCTTCGTCCGGCAATGCGTACGCGACAATATAATCGCCCATCTTCGTGCCAAACGAGCCGTGACCACCCGCAGAGATGACAACGTACTGCTTGCCATTCACTTCATAGGTCATCGGCGTTGCCTGTCCACCGGCCGGCAGACGGCCCTGCCACAGTTTTTCACCGTTGGTCATGTTGTACGCGCGCAGATAGTTATCTGCGGTTGCCGCGATGAACAGCACGTTACCGGCGGTGGAGATAGGGCCACCCAGCATTGGCATACCCATATTGAACGGCACCGGAACCGGCATCGGGAACGGCATGCTGTCCTGTGGCGTACCAATACGTTTTTTCCAGACGATCTGGTTGGTTTTCAGATCCAGACCGGAGATGTAACCCCAGGCCGGCTGTTTACACGGCAGACCAAACGGAGAGAGGAACGGGTTCAGGGTCACGCCAAACGGCACGCCATACTGCGGCTGAATACCGGCTTCGGTACCGCTGCCTTTCGCGTCTTTCGGCTGCTCCATCGGATTGCCCGGACCGCGTGGGATCAGACGAGAAACGAACGGCAGCGCCATTGGGTTGGCAATCGCCACCTGACGGTTCGGGTCAACGGAGATACCGCCCCACTCGAACATCCCCAGGTTACCCGGGAAGACCAGCGTGCCCTGCTCAGACGGCGGCGTGAAGATGCCTTCATAGCGCAGCTGATGGAACATCACGCGGCACACCAGCTGGTCAAACATGGTGGCACCCCACATGTCTGCACCGCTGAGGTCTTTCTTCGGACGGAAGCTCAGGTCAGAGAACGGCTGGGTTTTGCTGACGTAATCGCCTTTAGCCGCGCCCTGCGGAACCGGTTTTTCCGGTGCCGGCACAACCAGCTTACCGTTGCTGCGATCCAGGACGAAGATGTTGCCCGTCTTGGCCGGAGCGTAAATGACCGGCACGGTTTTGCCGTTTACGGTAATGTCGGCCAGCGTCGGCTGGGACGGCATATCCATATCCCACAGATCGTGGTGAACGGTCTGGTAGCTCCACGCCAGCTTACCGGTGGTCGCGTTCAGCGCCACGATAGCGCTCGCATAACGTTCCTGCTCCGGCGTACGGTTACCGCCCCAGATATCCGGCGTGGTCACGCCCATTGGCAGATAGACCAGGTCCAGCTTCGCGTCATACGCGGCTGGCGCCCAGGAGTTTGGCGAGTTGAAGGTAAAGGTGTGCTCGTCCGACGGGATCGCGTTTGGATCTTTCGCGCCCGGGTCGAAGGCCCACAGCAGTTTACCGGTGTTCACGTCGAAACCGCGGATAACGCCGGAGGTTTCACGCGTGGAGAAGTTATCCGTTACCGAACCGGCAATCACGATGGTTTTATCGGTGATGATTGGCGGCGAGGTTGGCTCATACAGACCCGGCGTGGTGTCCGGCATGTTGGTCTGCAGATTCAGGATGCCTTTGTTGGCAAAGGTTTCACACAGCTTGCCCGTTTCTGCGTTGATGGCGAACAGACGGCCATCGTTCACCGGCAGCATAATGCGGCGCGGGCAGTCGGCAATCACTTCCGGGCTGGCATTATCGGCACGCGCTTCGTGGTAAGAAACGCCACGGCAGGTGACATGCTGGAAGGACGGGTTGGAGTTCAGCTGCGGATCGAAGTGCCATTTCTCTTTACCGGTGGCCGCGTCGAGCGCAAACAGACGCTGGTGCGCCGTACACAGGTAGAGCATGTTGCCCACTTTAATCGGGGTCACTTCATTGGTCAGCTCGCCCGGATCGTTTGGCATCTTCAGGTCGCCGGTACGGAATACCCAGGCTTCCTTCAGGTTTTTAACGTTGTCCGCGTTGATCTGCTTCAGCGGGGAGTAGCGTTGACCTTCCTGGTTACGACCATAGGCCGGCCAGTCGCCGTCCGCCACCTGAGAGATAGCTGCCGCAGGCGTGGATTCCGCGTTCAGCGTACCGTTGATCTCCTGTGGGTCGTTAAAACCTGCCCATGTCAGGATGCCGCCGCTGATTAACAGCGCTACCACCAGCGCCGCAACGGCACCGCTGGAAGGGACAATCAGGCGACGCCAGACAAACGGCAGGATCAGCCAGATACCGAAGAAGACCAGGATGTCGCTGCGCGGGGTCAGCGCCCAGAAGTCGAAGCCGACTTCCCAGACGCCCCAGATCATCGTGGCGAGGAGCAGTGCGGCATAGAGCCACAGTGCGGATTGTTTTCTACGCCAGAGCAGGACGGTTACGCCAAGCATAACCAGGCCCGCAATCGGGTAGTACCAGGAGCCGCCGATCGCGACCAGCCAGACGCCACCGATTAACAGGTACAGGCCGCAGAAGGCGGCGAATAGCGCTGTTAGTGTCACCAGTAGACGCGGCTGTTTAGAGTTTGTTTCAGCCATAGAAAGTGTACTCGTCAGTTTTTGTTAATAATTTGCTAGCAACTAATTATAGGTATTAACAAGTGTGATCGGAATCACAATATTTGCTTTTTATAACTCATGCGCCAGGGTTATCCATTTGCTGGTATAATGGCTGGCTTGCGTATCGATGCCGGAAATACATTCACCTGCATTGAGAGATTTTCATTAAAATCATATGGTTAGTAATATGAAACATACTGTTGAAGTGATGATCCCGGAAGCCGAGATCAAAGCGCGTATCGCCGAACTGGGTCGTCAAATCACCGAACATTACAAGGACAGCGGCAGCGAAATGGTGCTGGTGGGCCTGTTGCGTGGCTCTTTCATGTTCATGGCAGACCTGTGCCGTGAAGTGCAGGTGCCGCACGAGGTCGATTTTATGACCGCCTCCAGCTACGGCAGCGGCATGTCCACAACCCGTGATGTGAAAATCCTGAAAGATCTGGATGAAGATATTCGTGGCAAAGATGTGTTGATCGTTGAAGACATTATTGACTCAGGCAACACGCTGTCAAAAGTGCGCGAGATCCTGAGCCTGCGTGAGCCAAAATCTCTGGCGATTTGTACTTTGCTGGATAAACCTGACCGCCGTGAAGTGCAGGTGCCGGTGGAGTTTGTCGGTTTCTCGATTCCGGACGAATTCGTCGTCGGTTACGGCATTGACTACGCGCAGCGTTATCGTCATCTGCCGTATGTCGGGAAAGTGGTATTGCTGGACGAGTAATAGCGGGCTGATGCCCTCATCCCAGCCCTCTCCCACGGGGAGAGGGTGAAAACCCCCGGTTTTGTTTATTTATGGTTCACATGCTTAAGCTTGAGGTTGGCAATCCCCGAACGGTAGCGCTGCTCCAGCGTTTCGCGGTTAGTGGCGGTGACTTCCAGATTGCGCAGCAGCCCATCGTGAATACCGTACGCCCAGCCGTGAATTGAAACCTTCTGCCCGCGTTTCCACGCCGACTGCATGATGGTCGAATGCCCAAGGTTATACACCTGCTCCATCACGTTGAGCTCGCACAGGGTGTCCATGCGTCGCTCCTGCGGCATTTCGCCGAGCAGTGAACTATGTTTGAACCAGATATCGCGGATGTGCAGCAGCCAGTTATCAATCAATCCCAGTTCCGGATTTTCAACCGCCGCCTGCACGCCGCCGCAGCCGTAGTGGCCGCAAATAATGATGTGCTCGACTTCCAGAACGTCAACGGCATACTGAACCACGGAAAGACAGTTGAGATCGGTATGAATCACCAGGTTGGCGACGTTGCGGTGAACAAACAGTTCGCCGGGCTCAAGGCCGGTCAGGCGTTCCGCAGGTACGCGGCTGTCGGAACAGCCAATCCAGAGAAAGCGCGGGTTTTGGGCTTGCGCCAGTTTTCCAAAAAATCCGGGGTCTTCCTCCACCAGCATTTTTGACCATAGTGCATTGTTGCTAATGAGTGTATCTATGTCGTTCATGGAGGTTAGCGACCTGTAACCAAGTAATTGCGTTGCGCTACTATAGGGTAACCCGACTTTTAATGAAACCACACAACGTGTGTAAGAACTGAAGGTAAGTTAAATTCATGGCAATTGCACTGGAGCTTGAGCAGCTTAAAAAAACCTATCCGGGGGGCGTTCAGGCGCTACGCGGGATAGATCTAAAAGTAGAGGCCGGTGATTTTTACGCGCTTCTGGGGCCGAACGGGGCGGGGAAATCCACCACCATCGGGATCATCAGTTCGCTGGTGAACAAATCCTCCGGCCGCGTCAGCGTGTTCGGATACGATCTGCAAAAAGATGTGGTCAACGCCAAGCGTCAGTTGGGGCTGGTACCGCAGGAGTTTAACTTCAACCCGTTTGAGACGGTGCAGCAGATTGTCGTTAACCAGGCGGGTTATTACGGCGTTGAGCGTAAAGAGGCGCTGGAGCGCAGCGAAAAATACCTCAGGCAGCTCGATCTCTGGGAAAAACGTAACGAGCGTGCGCGGATGTTGTCCGGCGGGATGAAGCGCCGCCTGATGATTGCCCGTGCGCTGATGCACGAGCCAAAGCTGCTGATCCTCGATGAACCGACTGCGGGTGTCGATATCGAACTTCGTCGTTCCATGTGGGGCTTCCTGAAAGATCTCAACGACAAGGGAACTACCATCATTCTGACCACCCACTATCTGGAAGAGGCTGAAATGCTGTGCCGCAACATCGGCATCATTCAGCACGGCGAGCTGGTGGAAAACACCTCGATGAAGGATCTGCTCTCCAAGCTGAAATCAGAAACCTTTATTCTCGATCTGGCGGCAAAAAGCCCGCTACCGAAGCTTGAAGGGTACCAGTATCGCCTGGTAGATACCTCGACGCTGGAAGTGGAAGTGCTGCGCGAGCAGGGGATCAACAGTGTGTTCTCGCAGCTGAGCGCGCAGGGGATTCAGGTATTAAGTATGCGTAATAAAGCGAACCGACTGGAAGAGCTGTTTGTCTCTCTGGTGCAGGATAAACAAGGAGACAAGGCATGACGCATCTTTACTGGGTCGCGCTGAAGAGCATCTGGGCGAAAGAGATTAACCGCTTTATGCGTATCTGGGTGCAAACCCTGGTGCCGCCGGTCATCACTATGACGCTCTATTTCATTATCTTTGGTAACCTGATTGGCTCCCGCATTGGTGAAATGCACGGCTTTACCTACATGCAGTTTATCGTACCGGGTCTGATCATGATGGCGGTGATCACCAACGCCTACGCCAACGTGGCGTCGTCGTTCTTTAGCGCCAAATTCCAGCGCAACATTGAAGAACTGCTGGTGGCACCGGTGCCGACGCACGTCATCATCGCCGGTTACGTGGGTGGCGGCGTGGCGCGCGGGCTGTGCGTAGGGATCCTGGTCACGGCGATTTCGCTGTTCTTCGTCCCGTTCCAGGTACACTCGTGGCTGTTTGTCGCGCTCACGCTGCTCCTGACGGCGATCCTGTTTTCGCTGGCCGGTCTGCTGAACGCGGTATTCGCCAAAACGTTTGACGACATCAGCCTGATCCCGACCTTCGTGCTGACGCCGCTGACCTATCTCGGCGGGGTGTTCTACTCCCTGACGCTGCTGCCACCGTTCTGGCAGGCGCTGTCGCACCTGAACCCGATTGTCTACATGATCAGCGGTTTCCGCTTTGGCTTCCTCGGCATTACCGATGTGCCGCTGTTTACCACGGTGGCGGTGCTGGTGGTGTTCATCATCGCCTTCTACCTGCTGTGCTGGTATCTGATCCAGCGTGGGCGCGGTCTGCGCAGTTAGCCTCCTGCCCGGCGACGTTCTGGTTGCCGGGCACTTTCTTTGACAGTTATCACCGTAAGCAAACCTTCACTTCGCTAAACTACTTGCCTGCTAAGGAGAGAGTTATGCTGGGATGGGTTATTACCTGCCACGATGAACAGGCGCAGGAAATGCTGGACAAGCTTGAGGCCAGATTTGGCCCGCTGGCGCAATGCCGGGCGGTAAATTACTGGCGCGGGTTGAGCACCAACATGCTCAGCCGGATGATGTGCGATGCCCTGCATGAAACGGACACCGGTGATGGGGTCATTTTTCTTACCGATAAATCCGGGGCCGCGCCTTACCGGGCCGCGGCGTTACTGAGCCACAAGCATGATAACTGTGAAGTGATCTCCGGTATCAGCCTGCCTTTACTCGAAACCGTGTATCCGCTTCGTGCCTCATTAAGCAGCGCCGAGTTTCGTCACGCCATCGTGGCAGAGGGGCTGCCGGAAGTGAGCAGCCTGTGGCACCAGCAGCAGAAGAACCCGCCTTTCGTTCTGCTTCACGATCTGTATAAGCATTAAACATTGGTATTGATGTCGCTTTTGCTACAATGGCGACTGATTTCCTGTGTCGATTAATATCCTATGTTCATGCGCGTTATCTTTCTCCTTTTGCTGCTGGTTTCCGGCGGGGCGTCTGCCAGCCTGATAAGCCAGCAAGGGCTTCCTGCTCAATATATGCAAACCACTGAGGATGCGGCCATCTGGGCCCAGGTGGGGAACGAGGTGGTTAACGTAGGCAATATTCGCGCCGGGCAGATCCTCGCGGTCTTTCCCGCTGCGGCGGATTATTATGAATTTCGCTTCGGATTCGGCACGGGGTTTATCGATAAAGATCACCTTGAGAAAGTGCAGGGCAAACAGCGCGTTGAGGACAGCCTGGGCGATCTGAACAAGCCGCTCAGTAACCAGAACCTCATTACCTGGAAAGATACGCCCGTCTATAACGCGCCCAGCAGCGGAAGTGCGCCTTTTGGCACCCTTAGCGCCAACCTGCGTTATCCCATTCTGAACAAACTTAAAGACCGTCTGAATCAGACCTGGTTTCAGATCCGCATTGGCAATCGTCTGGCGTGGATCAGCAGCCTGGATGCGCAGGAAGATAACGGCATTCCGGTTCTGACCTACCACCATATTCTGCGAGATGAGGAGAACACCCGTTTTCGTCATACTTCCACGACCACCAGCGTACGCGCGTTCAGCAACCAGATGACCTGGCTTCGCGACCAGGGGTACACCACGCTGACGATGTACCAGCTGGAAGGCTACGTGCGTAACAGGATGAACCTGCCAGCAAAGGCGGTGGTGATTACCTTTGACGACGGCCTGAAGTCGGTGAGCCGCTACGCGTATCCGGTTCTGAAACAATATGGCTTCAACGCGACGGCGTTTATCATTTCCTCACGAATTAAAGGCCATCCGCAGAAGTGGGACCCGAAATCGCTGCAGTTTATGAGCGTTCAGGAAATTAAGGGCATTCAGGACGTGTTCGACATTCAGTCTCATACTCACTTCCTGCATCGCGTCGACGGGTATAAACACCCGATCTTGCTGAGCCGCAGCTATCACGTGATCCTGTTTGATTTTGAACGTTCTCGTCGCGCGTTGTCGCAGTTTAATCCGCGCGTGCTGTACCTTTCCTATCCGTTTGGTGGCTACGACAATAAAGCGATCAAGGCGGCGAACGACGCCGGTTTTCATCTTGCGGTGACCACAGTGAAAGGGAAGGTGAAGCCGGGGGATAATCCGTTCTTACTGAAGCGTTTGTATATATTAAGAACGGATTCTCTGGAGACCATGTCGCGGCTGATCAGCAATCAGCCGCAGGGGTAACGATCAGGCAACCTGAACAGGAATCGCCTTCGCGGTACGCTTCATGTCGTTGTCGCCTTCAAAATAGGCCACTTTGGGCTGCCAGCGGCGCGCTTCTTCGTCAGACATCATCACGAAGCTGGCGATGATCACGATATCGCCCACGTCCGCGCAGTGCGCTGCCGCGCCGTTAACGGAGATGATTTTGGAGCCGCGCTCGGCGGCAATGGCGTAGGTGGAGAAGCGTTTGCCGTTGTTCACGTTCCAGATATCAATCGCTTCGTTTTCAAGAATACCCGCCGCGTCGAGGAAATCCTGGTCAATGGCGCAGGAGCCTTCATAGTGCAGGTCGGCCTGGGTGACTTTCACACGGTGAAGCTTACCTTGCAGCATTTTGCGAATCATTACGTTTACCTTTAATTATCCAGGGTGAAGAACTACGCCAGCTCAACCACTTTATTGTCGATAAGGCGTGCCTGGCCGAGCCATGCCGCCACCAGAATTACCGCGCGTTTGCTGGTCTGCGTCAGTTCAAGCAGGGTATCAGCATCGCGGATTTGAATATCATCAGCGCGGAAGCCTTTGTCGTTCAGCGCCTGCTCTGCAAGGGCGACGATCTCTTCTGCGTCCAGCTCTTTCGCCAGCAGCTGTTCCGCCATGGTGTTCATGACCTTGCTCAAGCCCGGTGCGAGCTTACGCTGGTCAGCGGTCAGGTAGCCGTTGCGCGAGCTGAGCGCCAGACCGTCTTTCGCACGCACAATCGGCACCCCGACAATCTCAATATCGTATCCCATATCGGCGACCATCTTGCGGATCAGCGCCAGCTGCTGGAAATCTTTCTCACCGAAGCAGGCAACGTCCGGCTGCACCAGGTTGAACAGCTTGCTGACGATGGTGGAGACGCCGCGGAAGTGTCCAGGGCGGCTGGCGCCTTCCAGCATGGTGGAAATGCCGGGGACATCAACGTACGTCGCCTCGTCGGTACCCTGCGGGTAGATATCTGCCGGGGCCGGTGAGAAGACGATGTCTGCGTGGCGCTTTTTAAGCTTCTCGCAATCTTCCTGCAGGGTGCGCGGATAGCGTGCCAGGTCATCGGCGCGGTCAAACTGCATTGGGTTAACGAAGATACTGACCACCACGATATCTGCGCGGGCTTTTGCTTCGTCCACCAGCTTCATGTGGCCGTCATGCAGGTTGCCCATGGTTGGGACCAGTGCGATACGTTTACCTTCCTGACGCGCGCGACGAATATGCTGGCGAAGCAGCGGCAGGGTTTCAATGATTAGCACAACGAGACTCCTTAATGGAAACTGTGTTCTTCACCCGGGTAAACACCGGATTCAACGTCGGCAATATACTGCCTGACCGCAGCGCGCATGTCGCCCGCTTCGGTAAGGAAATTTTTGGCAAACTTCGGAATATGCCCTCCGGTAATGCCAAAGGCGTCGTGCATCACCAGAATCTGACCATCGGTCACGTTGCCTGCGCCAATACCAATCACCGGAATGGTTAGCGCGTCGGTGATGCGTTTCGCCAGCTCAACCGGCACGCACTCCAGCACCAGCAGCTGCGCGCCGGCGGCTTCCAGCGCCAGGGCATCATCAAACAGCGTCTGGGCTGCGTCGCCGCGGCCCTGCACTTTATACCCGCCAAAGATGTTGACGGACTGCGGCGTCAGACCCAAATGACCGCACACCGGTACCGCGCGTTCGGTGAGCATTTTCACCGTATCCACCAGCCAGGCGCCGCCTTCAATTTTGACCATGTTAGTACCCGCGCGCATTACCGCCGCCGCGTTTTCAAATGCCTGCTCTGGCGTGGCGTAGGCCATAAACGGCAGGTCGGAAAGCAGCAGGCAGGCAGGGGCTCCACGGCGCACGGCGCGGGTATGGTAAGCGATATCCTCAACCGTTACCGGCAGGGTGGAATCATGTCCTTGTACCGTCATCCCTAACGAATCTCCGACCAGCATGACGTTGATACCCTCTTCGGCAAACAGTTTGGCGAAGCTGTAGTCATACGCGGTGATGGTGGCGAAGCGTTTTTTTTCCTGTTTGCATTTCTGCAGTAAGGAGATGGTGGTTGGTTTCATACTGTTTCCTGATAGCCCAAAGCGAATCTTTGCGCATTCTAACAGTAACATTCGAGGGAACAATGATTTTAGGTAACCGATTAACCACAATTATTTTGCGGTCAATCGGTGGGGGAGAGGATCACCAGCGAGCGGGTCTTTCCGCGTTGAGGTTGCTCAGAACGGTCTTTAATGCGGTACCGTCCGGGAAGGTGAGATCGGGTGCCACTTCAAAGAGCGGCCAGAGCATAAAGCCACGGTTTTTCATGTCGTAATGCGGTACGGTGAGGCGCTCGGTATTAATCACTTCATGGCCGAACAGCATAATATCGAGGTCGAGCGTGCGCGGCCCCCAGCGTTCGGCTTTACGCACGCGCCCCTGCTGTAGTTCGATGCGCTGGGTATTTTCCAGCAGCGTTTCGGCATCGAGGGCCGTTTCCAGCACCACGGCGGCATTCAGATAATCAGGCTGATCCTGTGGCCCGAGTGGCGGCGTGCGGTAAAACGAGGAGACCGCCACGATACGGCTTTGCGGGATCTCACCCAGGGCCTGTACGGAAGCGTTAACCTGCTCCAGCGGAGAGGCTAAATTACTGCCGATGGCGATATACGCGAGGGTCATGCTGTCCCTTCACGACGCGGCGCGCGTTTGCGCGGACGACGATGACGGCGACGCGGTGCAGGCTCTTCATCCAGCCCGGTCAGCATATCTTTCTGCTCCGGCGGGGCGGAAACCTGGAACTCAGCCCACCACTGCGCCAGACGCTGCAGCTCCTGATTACGTTCAGTTTCCGCACGTAGCGACAGCAGATCGAAGGCCGCGCGGAATTTTGGATGCTCCATCAGCTTCCAGGCACGCTTGCCCTGACGGCGGGACATGCGCAGCTGTAGCTGCCAGATATCGCGCACCAGCGTGGTAATACGTTTCGGGATTGCCAGCGTGCGGCACCCTTCGTCCAGCACGTCGTTCGCGGCGAGCGCGAAGGCATCGTAATAGGCGAGGCCGCTCTCCTGGGTGATTCTTTGAGCCGTTTCCAGCAGGGGATACCAGAACATCGCCGCAAACAGGAATGCCGGGTTCACGCGCATATCATTATGGATGCGGGTGTCGGTATTTTTCAGCACCTGTGCAATCATGCGCTCCATTGGGCTGTCACCGTTTTCGGTGAAGTAGCGGGTAATGGTCGGGAACAGCGGCTGGAACAGGTTGTATTCGCGCAGCAGATTGTAGGTTTCAAACCCGTAGCCAGCCTGCAGCAGCTTCAGCGCCTCTTCAAACAGGCGGGCAGGCGGTACGTCGTTAATCAGCGTCGCCAGACGCGGGATCGGCTCTGCGGTTTCCGGGCTGATGCGCATGTTCAGCTTGGCGGCAAAACGCACGGCGCGCAGCATGCGCACCGGATCTTCGCGATAGCGCGTTTCCGGCGTGCCAATCAGACGGATCAGACCCTCTTTCAGGTCCTGCATGCCGCCGACGTAATCGCGCACGGTGAAATCCGCCACGCTGTAATAAAGGCTGTTGATAGTGAAGTCGCGGCGCTGGGCATCTTCTTCGATAGAACCGAAGATATTGTCGCGCAGCAGCATGCCGTTCTGGCCGCGCTGTGACGTGGTGCGATCGGATGCGCCCGCTTCGTGGTGGCCGCGGAAGGTCGCCACTTCGATAATTTCTGGCCCAAACATCACGTGAGCGAGACGGAAACGGCGGCCAACGAGACGACAGTTACGGAATAATTTGCGCACCTGCTCAGGCGTGGCGCTGGTCGTCACGTCGAAATCTTTCGGTTTTTTGCCCAGCAGTAAATCACGCACCCCACCGCCAACGAGATAGGCCTCGTAGCCCGCTTTATTCAGACGATAGAGTACCTTGAGGGCATTTTCACTGATATCTTTGCGGGAAATATTGTGCTGCTCACGCGGAATAACCGACATGTGTGGCTGTGCAATAGCGTCGTTCGCCATGCTCTCTTCGCGGCTTAGCACTTTACGGCAAAAATTAGCGACTCGGGTAAAAATGGTACACCTCGTAGTGTGTTTTGTTATGAAAAAAGCGGCTAATCATAGCTCAGCGCAACGCATTTGAGAATGCTGGATTTTTGGCACCGCCGTGAGCGTCCAGTTGGCAATGGCTATTTTCAGCAGTTCGTCAATGCACAGATCCTGCCATTCGTTGGTTACATTCTGGTTGAGAAATCGCAGCGCGTCGATCAAAACAGGTCGCGGATCGCCGTCTGGCAGGGCCGGGGCGTGGTTTTGCTTGGACAGCTTAACGCCCTGCGCATTGACCGCCAGCGGCAGATGAATGTAATCCGGCGCTGTCCAGCCAAACTGATGATACAACGATATTTGTCGCACCGTCGGTTCGACCAGATCTGCCCCGCGCACAATTTCCGTGACGCCCTGGAAACGATCGTCGACGACCACGGCCAGGTTATAGGCGAAAAGGCCGTCGCGGCGGTGAATAATAAAATCCTCGCGCGCGAGGCGCTCATCAGCATGGATTTCGCCGGAGAGTAAATCGTTAAAGCACGTCACCGGGAAGCGCTGCTTTATCCGTACGGCGGCATTTTCCGGGGGAAGATTCAGCGTGCGGCAGTGGCCGTCATAAACCCCTCCCACGCTCTGGATACGCGCGCGGGTGCAGGTGCAGTTATAGGAAAGCCCCTGAGCGCTAAGCCAGGCCAGACGTTCCCGGTAGGCTTCATGACGGTTTGACTGCCAGAGGACGTCGCCGTCCCAGTGAAGACCGTAATGTTCCAGCTGACGCAGAATGGTGTCTGCAGCACCGGGAACTTCACGCGGAGGGTCAATATCTTCAATGCGTACGAGCCATTTGCCCTGGCGGGCGCGAGCCTGCAGGTAGCTGCCGAGCGCGGCAATTAATGAGCCGAAGTGTAATTCACCGGAAGGAGATGGCGCGAAGCGCCCAATATAGTGTGATTCAGACATATCAACAGTAACAAGGCGGGAGAGACTCCCGCCTTTGGAGTGTGTAAACAGCGCTGGCGTTAGCCGGCCATCTGTTTTTCGCGGATTTCGGCCAGCGTTTTACAGTCGATGCACAGATCGGCGGTTGGACGCGCTTCCAGGCGACGAATACCGATTTCAACACCGCAGGATTCGCAGTAGCCAAAATCTTCGTCTTCGACTTTTTTCAGCGTTTTCTCGATCTTTTTGATCAGCTTGCGTTCGCGGTCACGGTTACGCAGTTCGAGGCTGAACTCTTCTTCCTGAGCGGCACGGTCTACCGGATCAGGGAAGTTAGCCGCTTCATCCTGCATATGCGAAACGGTGCGATCCACTTCATCCCTGAGTTGATTACGCCATGCTTCAAGAATACGCTTGAAGTGCGACAGCTGGGCTTCGTTCATATACTCTTCGCCCGGCTTCTCTTGATACGGCTCCACCCCAGCGATGGCGAGAATACTCAGGGACGATGTTTTACGGTTTTGCCCTTCTTGCATGTTGCTTCTCCTTAACACGCACTATCGATCCCCGTGTTGGGGGAAAAATCAGGTCGCTATAAATAGCAGATGCTTTTCCGTATGGCAATTATCTAAACGTAACACTTGACAAGCCTGTGAGGAAAAGCGTATTTGCGCACGCGGCCAGAACAGTTATTCATCAATCGTCTAATCCCTTATAAGACAATGGGAAGAGACGATCTCAGAGTCATATTATCGGCAGAAAGTTCCGCTTTATAAGCTAAAACCTCTACCCCCTGCTTTTGTGCCTCATTCAACAGTTGTGCGTATTTAGGATCGATATGGCGGGCAGGGGAAAACCGTTCAATGGCTGAATGCAACACCGCAAACAGCAATACGGCGCGTTTGCCCGCCGCCGCAACACTCATTAGCTCTCGCAGATGCTTCTGCCCGCGTAGCGTTACCGCATCCGGAAAGAAGCCATTTTCCTGTTCCGCTAACGTCACTGATTTTACTTCAATATAGCACTCAGGCCGGTCTTCCGCCTGTAACATGAAGTCAATTCTGCTGCCTTCATCGCCATATTTCACTTCACTTTTATGCGTACCGTAACCCACAAGTTCGGGAATGGCGCCATTAGTCAGCGCTTCCTTAACGAGCTGATTTGCGCGCAGGGTGTTAACGCAAATAAATGCCCCGTTTTGCGTCTCGGTTATTTCCCAGGTATGGGCATATTTGCGTTTAGTATTTTCTGACGTGGAATACCAGACCGTGTCACCCGGGGCGGCGCAACCGGTCATGGCGCCGGTGTTGGGGCAGTGCAGGGTGAGCGCTTCGCCTTCCGGCGTCACCACGTCGGCGAGGAAGCGTTTGTAGCGTTGGATCAGCGTGGCAGACTGGAGTGCAGGACTAAACTTCATCAGAATTCCTTGTGGTGTCGCCCAGCGTCCAGCGCTGTAGCGGCGTATAGCGGGTGCGTCCCTGTGCAAAGACGGATTCATAAAGCGCGAATTCATTGACCGGGAAAGCCCAATGAAAGCCCGGGGGCGGGATGGCAACGGCCTGACCGGCATCGCGCAATAACGTGATGTGCGGGTGAAACGGCTGCGGGCTTTGATAACAGCCGCTTCGCGCCGCCTGCGAGCGCAGCATATTGGCAAGCTGTAACAACCCGCGCGGCGGCTGGCGCGTCCCCAGCCAGACCACGCGCGAACGCAGCCACTGGCCCGCGTCGTCAAGGTGCAGCGTAAACGGTGGCTGAGAAATTCGCCCGGCCATGGCGGCCAACGCCCGCTGTTTTTCGGCGCTCACGTCACCCAGAAACGCCAGCGTAAGGTGCAGGTTGGCTGCCGCAACGGGTCGGCCCGCTTCCGGCGGAAAATGTTCCGCGCGCCAGCGAACGATGTGCCGCTGTACGGTGGTGGGCAATTCAATGGCAAAAAACAGCCGTTTCGACTCAGACATTCGGGGGGACTCGGTAATGATATGCGCCGATGCTACAATGTACGCCGACTAATGTTAACCCTCTGGAGCTGTTAGTGTCCTCATTGCCGGTCGCCGTCGTCCTTCCTGAGCTTCTCGCTGCCTTACAACATGCCCCGCAGGTTTTGCTTAACGCGCCTACGGGGGCGGGTAAATCTACCTGGCTGCCGTTGCAGATCCTCAAAGAGGGGAAGATTGCCGGAAAAATCATCCTGCTCGAGCCGCGCAGGTTGGCCGCGCGCAACGTGGCGCAGCGGCTGGCGGAACTGCTGAATGAAAAACCGGGTGAAACGGTGGGCTATCGGATGCGTGCCGAAACCTGCGTCGGCCCGTCCACGCGTCTTGAGGTGGTCACCGAGGGCATTCTCACCCGCATGCTGCAAAACGATCCGGAGCTGACCGGCGTCGGGCTGGTGATTCTGGATGAATTCCACGAGCGCAGCCTGCAAGCCGATCTGGCCCTCGCGCTGTTGCTGGATGTACAACAGGGACTGCGCGACGATCTCCGGCTGCTGATTATGTCGGCGACGCTGGACAACGAGCGGCTGCAGCAGACGCTGCCCGATGCGCCGGTTGTAGCCTCCGAAGGTCGAGCATTCCCTGTTGAGCGCCGCTATCTACCGCTTCCTGCCCATCAGCGTTTTGACGAAGCGGTGGCTGTTGCCACTGCTGACCTGCTTCGCCAGGAGCCCGGTTCGCTGCTGCTGTTTTTGCCCGGCGTGGGGGAGATTCAGCGCTTGCAGGAGCGGCTGGCCTCCAGGGTGGGCACTGACGTTATGCTTTGCCCGCTCTATGGTGCCTTGTCGTTGACCGAGCAGCGTAAAGCCATCCTTCCCGCCCCGGCGGGGCAGCGTAAAGTGGTGCTGGCAACCAACATTGCCGAAACCAGCTTGACCATCGAAGGCATTCGCCTGGTGGTGGATAGCGCGCAGGAGAGGGTGGCGAGCTTTGATCCACGCACCGGGCTGACGAAACTGCTGACGCAGCGCATCAGCCAGGCGTCAATGGTGCAGCGCGCGGGCCGTGCGGGGCGTCTTGAGCCGGGGATTTGCCTGCACTTGACCAGCGCGGAGCACGCTGAACGCGCGGCACAGCAAAGCACGCCGGAGATTTTACAAAGCGATCTCTCAGGGCTGGTGATGGATCTTCTGCAGTGGGGCTGCCCGAACCCTGAACAGCTCACCTGGCTCAATCCGCCGCCCGTCGTGAACCTCGCCGCCGCGCGCAGCCTGCTGACCCAGCTTGGCGCGCTGGAAGGTGAACGTCTGACGGCGCGCGGTCAGAAAATGGCGGCGCTGGGCAACGATCCGCGTCTGGCGGCGATGCTGGTGGCCGCGCAGGGAGAAGATGAAATTGCCACGGCGGCGAAACTGGCGGCTATTCTTGAGGAGCCGCCACGCGGAGGCAGCAGCGATCTGGGGCAGGCGTTTTCACGCAGTCAGGGAAACTGGCAGCAGCGGGCGCAGCAGCTGTGCAAACGTCTGAATAGCCGGGGCGGTTCACCTGACAGCGATAAGATTGCCTCCCTGCTGGCGCTGGCCTTCCCGGACAGGATTGCGCGCCGCCGCGGGCTTGACGGTCGCTATCAGCTGGCAAACGGTATGGGGGCGATGCTGGACAGCGATGATGCCCTGACGCGTCACGAGTGGCTGATCGCCCCGCTGTTGCTTCAGGGCAGCCAGTCTCCGGATGCGCGTATCCTGCAGGCGATTGCCGTGGACGTAGACGCCCTGACGCGCACCTGCCCGCAGCTGCTCCAGCAATCGGACATCGTGGAATGGGATGACGCTCAGGGGACGCTGAAGGCGTTTCGGCGTAGCCAGATTGGCAAACTGATCCTCGGGACGAAACCGCTGGCGAAGCCGTCGGAAGAAGAGTTACACCAGGCAATGCTGAACGGCATCCGGGAAAAAGGGCTGGGCGTACTGAACTGGACGCCGGAAGCCGAACAGTACCGTATTCGTCTGCACTGCGCCGCGAAGTGGCTACCAGAATACGGCTGGCCAGCGGTGGATGATGAGACGCTGCTGGCCACGCTTGAGCACTGGTTATTGCCACAAATGAGCGGCGTGCACTCTCTGCGCGCCCTTAAGGCGCTTGATGTTAAGACCGCGTTACAGAATTTACTGGACTGGTCATTACGTCAACGTCTGGATAGTGAGCTTCCAGGGCATTACACTGTGCCCACCGGGAGCCGGATTGCCATTCGTTATCATGAGGATAATCCTCCGGCGCTGGCGGTTCGGATGCAGGAGATGTTTGGTGAAGCCACCACGCCGTCTATTGCTGAAGGGCGTGTGCCGTTGGTGCTTGAGCTGCTCTCGCCTGCGCATCGTCCGTTGCAGATCACCCGCGATTTGGGGGCGTTCTGGGCGGGAAGCTACCGTGAAGTGCAGAAAGAGATGAAAGGGCGCTATCCCAAACACGTCTGGCCGGACGATCCGGCGAATACGGCGCCGACGCGGCGCACGAAGAAGTATTCATGAGTTAGGTGAAAGAGGGGAGTGCGGCCTGATGCCCTCACCCCGGCCCTCTCCCACAGGGAGAGGGAGAAAACACTAAAGACTTTCCTGACAGGAAAGTCTTGCTGTTTATTTTGAGAGATTTCTTCTTTCACAGGCCTGTGGAAGAAAAGAAAATCTGGCCTTTGCGCCTGAAAGTTGCGGAGAAAAAGCATGGCGGGGAATGACCGCGAGCCAATAGGACGTAAGGGAAAACCCGCGCGTCCGGCGAAAGAAAAGATAAGCCGTCGTCGCCTCAGAGATGAGGACTATGACGATGACTATGAAGACGATTATGAGGATGAAGAACCCATGCCGCGTAAAGGGAAAGGCAAAGGGCGTAAGCCTCGGGGCAAGCGCGGCTGGTTCTGGCTGCTGCTGAAGCTGTTTATTGTTTTTGTGGTGCTGATCGCGATTTATGGCGTCTATCTGGATCAGAAGATCCGCAGCCGCATTGACGGAAAAGTCTGGCAGCTGCCTGCGGCAGTGTATGGTCGCATGGTGAACCTTGAGCCGGATATGTCCATCAGCAAGAACGAGATGGTGAAACTGCTGCAGGCCACACAGTATCGTCAGGTCACGAAGATGACGCGCCCGGGCGAGTTTACGGTGCAGGCGAAGAGCATTGAGATGATCCGTCGTCCGTTCGACTTCCCGGACAGCAAAGAAGGGCAGGTGCGCGCGCGTCTGACCTTTGACGGCGATCGGCTGGAAACCATCGAGAACATGGACAACAACCGCCAGTTCGGTTTCTTCCGTCTCGATCCGCGTCTGATCACCATGCTTTCGTCGGCGAACGGCGAACAGCGTCTGTTCGTGGCGCGTAACGGTTTCCCGGACCTGCTGGTGGATACCCTGCTGGCAACCGAAGACCGCCACTTCTACGAGCACGACGGTATCAGCCTTTACTCCATCGGCCGTGCGGTGCTGGCGAACCTGACTGCGGGCCGTACCGTGCAGGGGGCGAGTACGCTGACCCAGCAGCTGGTGAAGAACCTGTTCCTCTCCAGCGAGCGTTCTTACTGGCGTAAAGCCAACGAAGCATACATGGCCGTGCTGATGGATGCGCGCTACAGCAAGGATCGTATCCTTGAGCTGTACATGAACGAGGTGTACCTCGGCCAGAGCGGCGATAACGAGATCCGCGGCTTCCCGCTGGCGAGCCTGTACTACTTTGGCCGCCCGGTAGAAGAGCTCAGCCTGGACCAACAGGCGCTGCTGGTGGGCATGGTGAAAGGGGCGTCCATTTACAACCCGTGGCGCAACCCTAAACTGGCGCTGGAGCGTCGTAACCTGGTGCTGCGCCTGCTGCAACAGCAGCAGGTCATTGATCAGGAGCTGTACGACATGCTGAGCGCACGTCCGCTGGGCGTGCAGCCGCGCGGTGGGGTGATCTCTCCACAGCCTGCCTTCATGCAGATGGTGCGTCAGGAGTTGCAGTCTAAGCTCGGGGATAAAGTCAAAGATCTCTCCGGCGTGAAGATCTTCACGACCTTTGATTCCGTGGCGCAGGACGCGGCAGAAAAAGCGGCGGTTGAAGGGATCCCGGCGCTGAAGAAACAGCGCAAGCTGAGCGATCTTGAAACCGCGATGGTGGTCGTTGACCGTAACACTGGCGAAGTGCGTGCGATGGTGGGCGGCGCCGAGCCGCAGTATGCGGGCTACAACCGTGCAATGCAGGCGCGTCGTTCGATTGGTTCTCTGGCTAAACCGGCGACCTATCTCACCGCGCTGAGCCAGCCGAATATGTATCGCCTGAACACCTGGATTGCCGATGCGCCAATCTCCCTGCGTCAGCCTAACGGCCAGGTATGGTCACCGCAGAACGATGATAAACAGTTCAGCGGCCAGGTGATGCTGGTGGATGCGTTAACCCGCTCCATGAACGTACCAACGGTTAACCTCGGTATGGCGCTGGGTCTGCCGGCCATTGTCGATACCTGGCAGAAGCTGGGCGTACCGAAAGATCAGCTGCACCCTGTTCCGGCGATGATTCTGGGGGCGCTTAACCTGACGCCGATCGAAGTAGCGCAGGCGTTCCAGACTATTGCCAGCGGGGGGAACCGCGCACCGCTCTCTGCCCTGCGTTCGGTGATTGCCGAAGATGGCTCCGTGCTGTATCAGAGCTTCCCGCAGGCGGAACGTGCCGTTCCCGCGCAGGCGGCCTATATGACGTTGTGGACGATGCAGCAGGTTGTGCAGCGCGGTACCGGTCGTCAGCTGGGGGCGAAGTATCCTGGTCTGCATCTGGCGGGTAAAACCGGGACCACCAACAACAACGTCGATACCTGGTTTGCCGGTATTGATGGCCGTGAAGTGGTGATTACCTGGGTAGGCCGTGACAACAACCAGCCGACCAAACTGTACGGGGCGAGCGGGGCGATGTCGATTTACCAGCGCTACCTGGCGAACCAGTCACCTGTGCCGCTAAATCTGGTTGCGCCGGAAGATATCGTCGATATGGGCGTGGATGGTTCCGGGAACTTTGTCTGCGGCGGCGGGATGCGTACCCTGCCGGTCTGGACGACCAACCCGGACTCGCTGTGCCAGCAGAGCCAGCCTGAACAGCCAACGGGCAACCCGTTCGATCAATCTTCTCAGCCGCAGCAGCCGCAGCAACAACCGGCTCAGCAGCAGAACGAGAAGAAAGACAGTGATGGCGTGGCCGGCTGGATCAAGGACATGTTTGGTGGAAACTAATTAATTTCCTGAATAAAAAAGCCGCTTTATATTAAAGCGGCTTTTTTTGTGATTTACACTTTGTAATTATTAAAAAAATTAAATTTTAAATTAAGTATTTTTAAGTTCATGTATTTTTCATTTAAAACATGCGGTTGTGGCTAACTGTATGTCTCGCCTCATTGTCCGCTCTGGACATAATAAAGAAAAATCTGATGTAATCTCCTCAAGAAATTCACTTGCTCTAAGGATATTTCTAAAGAGTTAGTGGCGTAACTGTCGGAGAACATTCTAACGCGAAATATTTGTAGCGAGAATGGATGCCTCTATCATCAAATATAAGGATATTATTATGAATAAGTATGTTGTTTCTTCGTTATTAGCCGGAAGCATAATGGCCGCGCTGTCTTTGCCTGTATTTGCATCGAACGATTCCGGTACGGTGAACTTTGCCGGAAAAATTGTTGCTGATACCTGCGAAATTAACGTGGATGGATCCGGAACTAACGCTTCCACCGTCACTTTCGCCGATACCTATCCTTCGGATTTTGGCGCTGATGGTACGGTTGGCACCTCAAAAGCCTTTAAGATTGAAGTGAAAAAATGTGACCCTCTGGTCGCTAAACTGAACCTCAAGTTCAGCGGCACGACGACAGACGCCGCGTACAAGCGTTTGAAGAACGATCTGACAGGCGCAGGTAATGCGACCAACGTAGGTATTATCGTCAGCAATGATAACGGCTCAAAAGGCGATGTTATTTTCGACGGTTCAGTACCGGATGCGGGTACCGATGTGAATAACGACGCGACCGGGGCAACGGCTTCTGTCTTTAACTACACCGCGAAAGTGATTCAGGTGGGGGATACCGCGCCAACTGCAGGCCATTACTCCTCCTCTGCAACATTCGAGGTTGTCTACCGCTAAGCAATGACTGGCAGCCTGAACGGCTGCCTTTTTGGAACATTGTATGAAGACTTTATTTAAATTGTTATGTGGTTGTTTAATTGTTTCCTGCTGTTCAGTACAGGCAAGTGTTGTTCTCGGCGGTACGCGAATTATTTATCCATCGAATAAATCTGAAGTTCAAATAGCACTTAAAAATAAAGATCCTCATACGCGTTATCTGGTGCAAAGCTGGGTCAGTTATCCCAATGATGCAAAAGCGCCTTTCATTATTACGCCTCCTGTTTACAAATTGCAGGAAAATCGTCAAACCCTTTTGCACGTTATTTTTACCGGCGATAAAAAAAGCCTGCCCGCAGACCGGGAATCACTGTTTCTGGCGAACGTTAAATCGGTATCGGCACTTTCACCTGAGCTGAAAGAGAAAAATACGCTGCAGTTTGCGATGAAAACGCGCCTCAAACTGTTCTGGCGCCCCGCTCAGTTGAAAGAAACCGATGCGCTGAGTGCCTATGAAAAAATCACTTTCCATCGCCAGGGTGACACGCTTATCGCAAACAACCCGACACCGTTTTACGTCTCGTTTGGCGAGCTTGCCGTTGGCGGGAAAAGCGTGCCGGTGAAAGAGACCAAAACCACGCCTGGAGCCATTTCCATGATGGTGGCACCGTTCAGCGAGCAGCGTTTCGCGTTACCGAATTCAGCAAAGGGCGCGGTGACCTGGACGGCAATCAACGATTTCGGTGGACAGACCCCGCAACGCAAACAGGCTCTTTAAATAATCATGTTGGTATTTTATGTCGTCATCTCTGCTCCACAAACAGGTACTGTCCGGGATCGCGCTGGCGCTGCTCGCCGCGATCCAGCCTGCAAGTGCCGATGACGAATTTAACCTGCGGATCCTTGAACTGGATACGCCGCTCGAAAATACCTCTACGCTACAAAACTTCATCAACGATAACGGGTTACTAGCCGGAAGCTACCTCACGACAGTTATGTGGGATCGGGACGTTGTGGATAAACGTCCCATCGCCTTCGTGCTCTCTGACGATAAACAGCGCCTGCTGCCGGAGCTAACGAAAGCGGACCTGCGTGATTACGGCGTGAAAGTTGACGCGATCCCGGACTTAAAAGATCTGGATGACGGCGCTTACGTTCGCGATATCTCCCATTTTATTGAAAATGCCCGTTACGAATACAATCAGGATGACCAGACCCTGAAGCTGGTCATCCCGCAGGTGTATCGCGACCACGCTGCCGCTGGCGCGATACGTCCAAAATTCTGGGATGACGGCGCGCCTGCCGCCTGGACAAGCTATCAACTCAGCGGCTCTCAGCAGCACTACAGCTCGGGCAAAACTTCTTCGACCTGGCTTGGCCTGGAGTCGGGGATTAACCTTGGAGCGTGGCGGCTGCGCAATAACAGCACCTGGAGCGACGCTTCCGGCTGGGAGGCCATTGCCAGCACGTTACAACGCGACATCAAAA
Organism: Enterobacter sp. KB-280D8; assembly: GCF_041399405.1. Classification (NCBI taxonomy): domain Bacteria; kingdom Pseudomonadati; phylum Pseudomonadota; class Gammaproteobacteria; order Enterobacterales; family Enterobacteriaceae; genus Enterobacter; species Enterobacter sp. KB-280D8. The sequence goes on along the minus strand of NZ_JBGKEC010000004.1, from coordinate 57,459 downwards.
CGCTAAAAAGCCAGCTTGAGATTGGCCAGACGTATACCAACGGCGAGCTTTTTGACAGCGTCCAGATGACCGGCGTGAAGCTGGAAACGGACTCCTCTATGCTGCCCGTCAGCCAGCAGGGCTTTGCGCCAGTCGTGCGCGGTATTGCCAATAGCGATGCGAAAGTCACTATTAAGCAAAACGGCTACATCATTTATCAAACGAACGTCTCGCCGGGGCCGTTTGAGATCCGCGATTTAAGCCAGGTAACATCCGGCGCCGATCTGGAAGTGACTGTCGAAGAGGCGGACGGCAGCGAGCATAGCTTCATCCAGGCCAGCGCCTCGGTGCCGGTGTTGCAGCGGGAAGGTGGTTTTAAGTATTCACTGGCAGCTGGGCGCTATCGCGGTAATGAAGGTGAAGATGAACCGATCTTTGCGCAAGGTACGGCCATCTATGGTCTGCCTTACGGCGTTACGGCGTATACCGGCGCGATGGGGGCGTCCCTGTATCATGCTTTACTGTTGGGGCTCGGCGCCGACCTGGGACACTTCGGCTCGGCATCTGTCGATCTCACCGCCGCGCGTACCGCGTTTGATGACGGACGTGACGATGCCAGCGGCTTATCCTGGCGGGCTCAGTATTCGAAAGATATTCCTGACACGGATACGACCGTGACGCTTGCCAGCTATCGCTACTCCACCTCGGGTTTTTATACCTTTCAGGAAGCTCTCGATCAGCGTGACAGCGAGATCGATGACGGCATTTATACCTACCGCAGAACCAACAACCGCCGTAGCCGCATGCAGCTCAACCTTTCCCAGCGTATTTCAGACTGGGGCTCGGCCTATCTCAACGGCTATCAGCAGGATTACTGGGACATGGACGGCCACGAACGTAGCGTCAGCGCGGGGCTGAGCTCCAGCTGGCGCAATATCACCTGGTCGATAAGCTACAACCTGACCCGCACGCCAGATGCCGATACCGACCGGCAAATGGCGTTGACGGTCAATATTCCCTTATCGAAGTGGCTGCCTGATGCCTGGGCAACCTACAGCGCTAACACCGCCAGCGGTGGGTTTGTTTCGCATCAGGTCGGGCTCGGCGGTACTGCTCTTGAGGACAATAAGCTGAGCTATAACCTCCAGCAGACCTACGCCAGCCAGGATACGGGCTACGGTGGCAGCCTGTCCGGGCGTTACCGCGGCGCTTCCGGTGAAGTGGGGATGGGGTACAGCTACGGCGGCGACAATCGACAGTGGAACTACAGCGCTCAGGGGTCAATCGTTGCTCACGAGCATGGCGTGACGCTGGGGCAACCCGTGCGCGACGCCTTCGCCATTGTGCACATTAAAGATGGCGATAACGTCAAAGTGCAAAACGGACGCGGCATTTCAACCGATCGTTTTGGTAACGCGATCGTTCCCTCCCTGACCGCCTATCGACACAACGTCATTACGGTCAACACTCAGGATCGGGAAGATATTGATATCGACGCGGCGACGAAGGATCTCGTCCCGACGAAAGGCGCCGCGCTGCACGCCACCTTCGATGCCCGCGTTGGACGACGCGCGCTGGTGACCTTGCGCTATGCGGGCAAACCCGTGCCGTTTGGTGCCGTCGTAGCGCTGGATAACACCACTGCCATCGTGGGTGATGACGGTGAGGTTTACCTGACGGGGCTGTCCGGCAAAACCACGTTTAGCGTGCAGTGGGGGGAAGAGCGCGATCGGCAGTGTCAGGGGACGCTGGATATTCCTTCAGAGAGCCCGGCAGGGATCGTCAAAGCAACGGTCAACTGCCATTAACAGAGGTATTTCATGATTCTCCACCGTTCAGTCAATACGTTTCTCTCGCCCGTGCTGCTTTTGCTGGCGGGCCTTTTTTTCCATTCAGCCCGGGCAGAATGTACCTTTAACGGCAGCGCTGGCGTGGATGCTGTGGTGACGTTTCAAATTCCTCCGGTGATTGTTGTCCAGCCAGACACGCCCGTCGGCACCGTGATTTATGATGCCAGCGTTGAAAGTAAAGAGGTGCTGGTGGACTGTAGCGGTGAAGCGCAAATTCGGCGCGGATATCTGTATCTGACCGATACCGACGCGCGGGATGATGTGATGACCGGGGTTTACCAGACCAACGTGCCGGGTATTGGCATCCGTGCGGCATCGTCGAACGAGCAGTTCCCCAGCTACAACGAGGAAGATATCCTCAGGCCGATGCACTATCTGGGATCGACGCATGGAAGCTCGCAGAGCAAATCGGTATTTCGTGCCGCCGCACAGCTGGTGGTGACGGGCGATATTCAGGAAGGGTATCTCGATACCTCACGATTAACCTCAATGGACATTCTGGGCAACGCGGTGATAGGTGAGATGCGTTTTTCTCCTGCCAGCGTTCGCATTACAACCAACACCTGTAACCTGGTTGACCGAAACATTTATGTGCCGCTGAAAACGGTCAACACCCAGGACTTTAACGGCCAGTACTCAGACATACTCACGGACAGCAGCTTCAGGATTGAAATCACCGACTGTGCGGCGGGCACAAAGGTTGATTATCAGTTTACCAGCGCGGGTTCAACGGGGGTCACGAACGGCAATATTCTCGGCATTGCTGCCGGAGACTCTGCCGCCGATGGCGTCGGCATACAGATCCTTGACCAGAATAATACGGTGCTGCAGTTTGATCAGAACTACACGGCCATAACCAGTACGCAGGACAAAGTCCCTGTCGAGATCCCGCTCAAGGCCCGCTACATCAAGACGGGAGAGATTAAAGCCGGCAAAGTCGACTCTGTCGCGACGTTCGAAGTCTTTTACCGATAATCCATCCTGCCCGCTCCGGCGGGCTTAAACGATCATTTCACTACACTTATTAACCCCCTGTTTTCATCTGGTTAATTCTTAAACCCTTAAATCTTGTAGGGCCGCTTACTGCTTGCTATGCAACCAGCGTTTCGCATATTATTCTGCGGTCATAATAATAATTCTCGTTTACGTTATCATTCACTTTTCCATCAGAGATAAACATGGCGCTTTCCAATACTGCTCAGCCAATTACCACGTCGCTGCGTAAAGTCGCGGCGGTCGTAGCCACAGCGGTTGCCGGCATGTCTACGTACGCACATGCTGCCGAAACCCAGAAAAAAGAAGAAACCATTACGGTAACCGCAGCACCTGCTGCCCAGGAAAGTGCCTGGGGGCCCGCTGCGACTATCGCTGCAAGGCAATCCGCCACCGGCACGAAAACGGATACGCCAATCCAGAAGGTTCCGCAGTCTATTTCTGTGGTGACGGCCGAAGAGATGGCGCTGCACCAGCCGCGCTCGGTGAAAGAAGCCCTGAGCTACACGCCGGGCGTTGCGGTAGGCACGCGCGGTGCGTCTAATACCTACGACTATTTGATCATTCGCGGCTTCGCGGCGGATGGGCAGTCGCAGAATAACTACCTCGACGGCATGAAAATGCAGGGGAACTTCTACAACGACGCGGTAATTGACCCTTACATGCTGGAGCGCGCCGAGATCATGCGCGGTCCGGTTTCCGTTCTGTACGGCAAAAGCAGCCCTGGCGGTTTGCTGAACATGGTCAGTAAGCGCCCGACAACCGAACCGCTGAAAGAGATCCAGTTCAAGGTGGGTACGGACAGCCTGTTCCAGACCGGCTTTGATTTTAGCGATGCGATCGATGATGACGGTGTTTACTCGTACCGTCTGACGGGCGTTGCGCGTTCGAACAATTCGCAGCAGGAAGGTAAAGGCGAACAGCGTTATGCCATCGCGCCATCGTTCTCCTGGCGTCCGGATGAGAAGACCACCTTCACATTCCTCTCTTACTTCCAGAACGAGCCTGAAACGGGCTACTACGGTTGGTTGCCAAAAGAGGGGACGGTTGATCCGCTGCCTAACGGCGATCGTCTGCCAACGAACTTCAACGAAGGCGCGAAGAACAACACCTATTCCCGTAACCAGAAGATGGTGGGATACAGCTTCGACCACGAATTCAACGATACCTTTACCGTGCGTCAGAACCTGCGTTATGCGCAGAATAAAACCTCGCAAAACAGCGTCTACGGCTACGGTATGTGTTCTGACCCGCTCTATTCGAGTAATCCGGCATCCAGCCCTTGCGCCAGCATTCCTCAATCGCAGTGGGGCCATACGTTGACTCGCCAGTATGTGATCGATAACGAGAAGCTGGAAAACTTCACTGTCGACACGCAGTTGCAGAGCAAGTTCGCGACGGGTTCGTTCGATCATACGCTCCTGACCGGCGTGGATTTTATGCGCATGCGTAATGACATCGATTCGTGGTTTGGTTATGCCGGTTCCGTAGCTCCCTCTGATATCTATAACCTCGATCGTAGCGATTTCGATTTCGGTTCACATCCTGGGCCGTCAGGTGCTTATCAGGTGCTGAACAAGCAAAAGCAGACCGGTATTTATGCTCAGGATCAGATCGAGTGGGATAAAGTGCTGGTAACGCTGGGTGGCCGATATGACTGGGCCAATCAAGAATCTTACAACCGCGTGACAAATACGACTTCCGAGCGTAATGACACCCAGTTCACCTGGCGTGGCGGTGTTAACTACCTGTTCGATAACGGCGTCACCCCGTACTTTAGCTACAGCGAATCGTTTGAACCGGCTTCGCAGACCGGAGCGAGCGGCAACGTCTTTGCACCGTCTAAAGGCAAACAGTACGAAGCGGGCGTGAAATACGTGCCGAACGATCGTCCGATCGTTGTCACCGGCGCGTTGTACCAGCTGACCAAAACCAACAACCTGATGGCCGACCCTGCGGGTTCCTTCTTCTCCGTTGAAGGCGGCGAGATCCGCGCCCGTGGCGTAGAGCTGGAAGCGAAAGCGGCCCTGTCTGCGAGCGTGAACGTTGTCGGTTCATATACCTACACCGATGCCGAGTACACCACGGACACCAACTACAAAGGCAACACGCCTGCTCAGGTGCCAAAACACATGGCGTCGCTGTGGGGCGATTACACGCTGTTTGATGGTGCACTGTCCGGTCTGACGCTGGGTACCGGCGTGCGTTATACGGGCTCCAGCTATGGCGATCCGGCGAACTCCTTCAAAGTAGGCAGCTACACCGTGGTGGATGCGCTGGTCAGATACGATCTTGCTCGCGTTGGCATGGCTGGCTCTAACGTTGCGCTTCACGTGAACAACCTGTTCGATCGTGAGTACGTCGCCAGCTGCTTCAATACCTACGGCTGCTTCTGGGGTGCCGAACGTCAGGTTGTTGCCACCGCGACCTTCCGCTTCTAATCGCTTTTTGGGCACGGTTCGCCGTGCCCTTTTTATTTAAGTTGGCTGACATGCAGGATAATAAAACGCAATCCGACACCACCTTTACGCTCAATCAACTCTCCTTTCGCGTACCCGGGCGCACGCTGCTGCATCCGCTCTCTCTGACGTTTCCGGCCGGTAAAGTGACGGGCCTGATTGGCCACAACGGCTCCGGTAAATCCACGCTGCTTAAGATGCTGGGGCGCCATCAGTCGCCTTCAGAAGGCGCTATTCTGCTGGATGACCAGCCGCTGGAGAGCTGGAGCAGCAAAGCTTTTGCTCGCAAAGTGGCCTATCTGCCGCAGCAGTTGCCGCAGGCGGAAGGGATGACGGTGCGTGAGCTGGTGGCGATTGGGCGTTATCCGTGGCACGGTGCGCTTGGGCGCTTCGGCGTCGCCGACAGAGAAAAAGTGGAAGAGGCGATTGCGCTGGTGGGGCTAAAACCACTGGCGCACCGTCTGGTGGACAGCCTGTCCGGCGGTGAACGTCAGCGGGCGTGGATTGCGATGCTGGTGGCGCAGGACAGCCGCTGCCTGCTGCTGGATGAACCGACCTCTGCGCTGGATATCGCCCATCAGGTGGACGTGCTGGCGCTGGTGCATCGCTTAAGTCAGCAACGTGGCCTGACGGTGATCGCGGTCCTGCACGATATCAACATGGCGGCACGCTACTGTGACTACCTCGTCGCGCTGCGCGGCGGCGAAATGATTGCCCAGGGCACGCCGTCTGAACTGATGCGCAGCGAAACGCTGGAACATATTTACGGTATTCCGATGGGGATTTTGCCTCACCCGGCCGGGGCTGCACCGGTGAGCTTCGTATACTGATGCTGGATAACATTTCCCTTAGCCGCCGTCGTCTTCTGACGGCAATAGCGCTCTCACCGCTGCTGTTTAAAATGAATGCGGCGCGCGCTGCCACCGTCGATCCGCACCGCATTGTGGCGCTGGAGTGGCTGCCGGTCGAACTGATGATGGCGCTGGGCGTCACACCGTATGGCGTGGCGGATATTCCAAACTATAACCTCTGGGTGAACGAGCCTAAGCTGCCGGACTCGGTGATCGACATCGGCCTGCGCACGGAGCCAAACCTCGAACTGCTCACTCAGATGAAACCGTCGTTCCTGTTCTGGTCTGCGGGCTACGGTCCGTCAGAAGAGACCATGGCGCGGATTGCGCCCGGGCGCGGTTTTTCCTTCAGCGACGGTAAAAAACCGCTGACCGTGGCGAAAAACTCCATTAACGAGATGGCGCATTTCCTCAACCGCGAGGCGGAGGCCAAAAAGCATCTCGATGACTTCGATGCCCTGATTGCCGGACTGAAGCCGCGCTTTGCTAACCGGGGCGATCGCCCGCTGCTGATGGTGACGCTGCTGGATGCCCGCCATATGCTGGTCTTCGGTAAAAACTGCCTGTTCCAGGAGGTGCTGGACAGCTTCGGCATTAGCAATGCCTGGGAAGGGGAGATGACCTTCTGGGGCAGCACCGCCGTCGGTATCGATCGTCTGGCGGCGTTTCGCGATGTGGACGTGCTGTGCTTCGACCACGGCAACGAACGCGAGATGCAAACGCTGATGGCGACGCCGCTCTGGCAGGCGATGCCATTTGTGCGCGAGAAGCGCTTCCAGCGCGCACCTGCAGTATGGTTCTACGGCGCGACGCTGTCGGCCATGCATTTTGCCCGCGTGCTGGATAACGCGCTGGGAGGCAAATCATGAGTACGCGTATCGCCCGTTTCCCGGTGCTGCTGTTGTTCCTGCTTTTCCTGGTTGCGCTGGCTCTCACCGGGTTCAATCTCTCGACGGCATTACCGCGCGCACAGTGGGGCGCCGCGCTGGCCTCGCCGGATATCGACAATATTCAGCAGATGCTGTTCCACTACAGCCTGCTGCCGCGTCTGGCGATTTCACTGCTGGTCGGGGCCGGTTTAGGGCTGGTAGGCGTGTTGTTCCAGCAGGTGTTGCGTAACCCGCTGGCAGAGCCGACAACCCTGGGCGTCGCGACGGGGGCTCAGCTTGGGATCACGATAACCACGCTCTGGGCGTTACCCGGGGCGTTAACCGCGCAGTTTGCCGCTCTCGCGGGAGCGTGCGTGGTGGGGGCGCTGGTCTTTGGCGTTGCCTGGGGCAAGCGCCTTTCCCCGGTAACGCTGATCCTGGCCGGGCTGGTCGTCAGCCTCTACTGCGGCGCGATTAATCAGCTGCTGGTGCTGTTCCATCACGATCAGCTGCAAAGCATGTTCCTGTGGAGTACCGGTACGCTCACCCAGACCGACTGGAGCGTTGTGCAGCGCCTGTGGCCGCAGCTGGCGGGCGGGGTCGTGCTGACGCTGCTGCTGCTGCGTCCGCTGACGCTCATGGGGTTGGATGATGGCGTGGCGCGCAACCTGGGGCTGGCGCTGTCGCTGGCTCGCCTGGCGGCGCTCACCCTGGCGATTGTGCTCAGTGCTCTGCTGGTTAACGCGGTCGGCATCATCGGGTTTATTGGCCTCTTTGCGCCCCTGCTGGCGAAAATGCTCGGGGCGCGTCGCCTGCTGGCGCGTCTGCTGCTGGCGCCGCTGATTGGCGCGCTGATCCTCTGGCTTTCCGATCAGATCATTCTCTGGCTGGCGCGCGTCTGGATGGAAGTGTCTACGGGGTCGGCAACGGCGCTTATCGGGGCGCCTCTGCTGCTGTGGCTGCTCCCGCGCCTGCGCAGTATCAGCGCGCCGGCGATGGACGCCGGCGATAAGGTCTATGCTGAACGTCAGTCGGTGCTGTGGTTCAGCCTTGCCGGTCTGGCGGTGTTGCTTATCGCCTCGTTTGCCGCCCTCGCGTTTGGGCGCGATGCCGCAGGCTGGCACTGGGCAACGGGTGACTTACTCAACGAACTATTACAATGGCGCTGGCCGCGTATTCTCTCTGCGTTGTTTGCTGGCGTAATGCTGGCGGTCGCCGGCTGTATTATTCAGCGTCTCACCGGCAACCCGATGGCAAGCCCTGAAGTGCTGGGGATCAGCTCCGGCGCTGCTTTTGGCGTGGTGCTGATGCTGTTCCTGGTGCCGGGCAATGCGTTTGGCTGGCTGATGCCTGCCGGAAGTATCGGTGCGGCGGTCACGCTGATGATTATTCTGGTTGCCTCGGGCCGCGGCGGATTTTCTCCACACCGCATGCTGCTGGCCGGTATGGCCCTCAGCACCGCCTTTACCATGCTGCTGATGATGCTACAGGCGAGCGGCGATCCGCGCATGGCGAAGATCCTGACCTGGATTTCCGGCTCAACGTACAACGCCACCGCCAGCCAGGTTGCCTGGTCAGGAAGCGTTATGATCGTGCTGCTGGCAATTGTGCCGCTGTGTCGTCGCTGGATGACCATTTTGCCATTGGGGGGCGAAACCGCGCGTGCGGTTGGCTTAGCGCTGACGCCAACGCGCGTCGCGCTTCTGCTGCTGGCGGCGTGTCTGACGGCAACCGCCACCATGACCATCGGTCCGCTGAGCTTTGTAGGGTTGATGGCACCGCATATCGCCAGAATGATGGGTTTCCGCCGAACGATGCCGCATATTGTGATGTCGGCCCTGACGGGCGGGGTCATTCTGGTGTTTGCCGACTGGTGTGGAAGGATGGTGCTGTTCCCGTATCAGATCCCGGCGGGCCTGCTGTCGACCTTTATCGGAGCGCCGTACTTTATCTATCTGTTGAGAAAGCAGAGTCGGTAATAAAAGTAAACGGCAATCCCTGGATTGCCGTTTTAGTGTTTGCTCCCTCTCCCCGTGGGAGAGGGTTGGGGTGAGGGCACCAGGCCGCACATCTTACAACTTCGCAAACACCTTACGCGCAGCGTCGATGGTGTTATTGATATCTTCTTCGCTGTGCGCCACGGACATAAAGCCCGCTTCGAACGCGGACGGTGCCAGGTACACGCCTTCTTCCAGCATCAGGTGGAAGAAGCGCTTGAAGCGTTCAACGTCGCACTTCACCACGTCCTGGTAGCAGGTCACGGTTTTCGCATCGGTGAAGAAAATCCCGAACATGCCGCCGACGTGGTTAACAACCAGCGGAACCCCCGCTTCTTCTGCGGCTTCCAGCAGACCGTTTGCCAACTGTGTGGTGCGGTCCGTCAGGGTTTCATGAATACCCGGCTGCGCCACTTCGGTCAGACAGGCGAAGCCCGCAGCCATGGCAATTGGGTTACCGGAGAGTGTGCCCGCCTGGTAAACCGGGCCGGTTGGCGCCAGGGCCTCCATCACGTCCTTACGACCACCGAAAGCACCGACCGGCATGCCGCCGCCGATGATTTTGCCGAGGCAGGTCAGGTCCGGCTCAACGCCGTAGTAAGACTGGGCACCCGCCAGCGCCACGCGGAAGCCGGTCATGACTTCATCGATGATCAGCAGCGCGCCGAACTCGTCGCACAGGGCGCGCAGGCCCGGCAGGAAGTCAGGCTGCGGAGGGATGCAGTTCATGTTGCCCGCAACCGGCTCAACGATAATGCAGGCGATCTCCTGCGGATACTGCTCGAACGCCGCGCGAACGGTGTTCAGATCGTTGTAGGTGCAGGTCAGGGTGTGCTTCGCGAAATCCGCAGGTACGCCAGGCGAGTTTGGCTGGCCGAGCGTCAGCGCGCCGGAGCCTGCTTTAACCAGCAGGCAGTCCGCATGGCCGTGGTAGCAGCCTTCGAACTTGATGATTTTGTCGCGACCGGTAAAACCGCGCGCCAGGCGGATGGCGCTCATGGTGGCTTCAGTACCGGAGTTCACCATACGCACCATGTCCATGGTAGGCACCAGTTCGGTAACCAGCTCCGCCATTTTCACTTCCATCTCGGTTGGCGCACCGAAGCTCAGGCCGCGCTGCGCGGCTTCGATGACCGCGTTACGAATGGCAGGGTGGTTATGTCCGAGAACCATCGGCCCCCAGGAACCGACGTAATCGATATAGGCTTTGCCATCGACATCATACAGATACGCGCCGTCAGCACGTTCAATAAACAGCGGCGTTCCGCCCACGCCGGTAAAGGCGCGAACAGGTGAGTTCACGCCACCTGGGATAAGCTCGCGGGCTGCACTGTAGAGGTTTTCAGACTTGCTCATGGCGTCGTTCCTGGTTCGTATAAAATGATTAAGCACACTATTCTAAGTGATTCGTGGAAGGTTATGAAATTTTTAGCCGGGTAATGCTTTAAGATTTGTTAAGTATTTTTCAGGCGACGCAGGGAAGGTCTCTGGTAAAATCTTCGCGGCTTTTTGTATGATGAATAAGAACAGGACATGAAATCAGATTCTCCGTCTTTTGAAGAACAACAGTTTACGCGCGCCCAGCACCGAATCAGCATTCGGCGGCTGCTCAATCGCGATAAAACGCCGCTGGCGATCCTGCTGGCCGCTGCCGTGGTGGGTACCCTTGCAGGCCTGGTTGGCGTGGCGTTTGAAAAAGCGGTTAATGCCGTACTCAACTGGCGAGTGGGAACCGTAGCCGGTTTCGCCGAGAGCGAATGGCTGGTCTGGGTAGCGGCATTCGGCCTGTCTGCGCTGTTTGCCATGGTGGGGTATTTTCTGGTGCGTAAATTCGCCCCGGAAGCGGGCGGGTCTGGCATTCCGGAAATTGAAGGCGCGCTGGAGGAGCTGCGTCCGGTGCGCTGGTGGAGGGTGATCCCGGTTAAATTCATCGGCGGCATGGGGACGCTGGGCGCGGGGATGGTGCTAGGCCGGGAGGGGCCAACGGTGCAGCTGGGGGGGAACGTCGGCCGCATGGTGGGCGATCTGTTCCGTATGCGTAGCGCCGAGGCGCGCCATACGCTGCTGGCCACCGGTGCAGCGGCGGGGCTTTCTGCGGCATTTAACGCGCCGCTTGCGGGTATTTTGTTCATCATCGAAGAGATGCGCGCGCAGTTCCGCTACAACCTGATCTCCATTAAAGCGGTGTTTACTGGCGTCATTATGTCGAGCATTGTCTTTCGCATCTTTAATGGCGAAGGGGCGGTGATTGAAGTCGGTAAACTGACCAACGCACCGGTGAACACCTTGTGGCTATATCTGATCCTCGGCATGATTTTTGGCGTGGTGGGGCCGCTGTTCAATGCCTTTATCTTACTCGCTCAGGATATGTTTCAGCGCGTTCACGGCGGCAATACCACGAAATGGGTGCTGATGGGCGGCCTGCTGGGCGGCATTTGCGGCATGCTCGGCTTTATCGAACCGAATGCCGCGGGCGGCGGCTTCGGGCTTATTCCCATTGCCGCAGCCGGAAACTTCAGCGTGGGTTTGCTGCTGTTTATGTTTATCTCCCGGGTTATCACGACGGTATTGTGCTTCTCCTCCGGCGCTCCCGGCGGGATTTTTGCCCCGATGCTGGCGCTGGGAACGTTGCTCGGCACCGCGTTTGGTATGGCGGCTGAGGCGGGTTTCCCCGCTTACCATCTGGACGCTGGCACCTTTGCCGTGGCCGGGATGGGGGCACTGCTGGCCGCGTCCCTGCGTGCGCCGTTAACCGGCATAGTGCTGGTGCTGGAGATGACGGATAATTACCAGCTCATTTTGCCAATGATCATTACCTGTCTCGGGGCGACACTATTAGCCCAATTCCTGGGTGGAAAACCGCTATACTCCACCATCCTCGCGCGTACCCTGGCAAAACAAGAGGCGGAGCGGGCCGCCACGCAGAATACTTGAATGAATTACCAGGGTATTAGATAATGACGAAAAGAATTGGGTGAATTTTACCCAATAGCAGTATTCATGGGAGCATAAGATGAGTGATGACGTAGCTGTGCCGCTGGAATTTACCGAAGCAGCAGCCAACAAAGTGAAAACCCTGATTGCCGACGAAGACAATCCGGATCTGAAACTGCGTGTCTATATTACCGGTGGCGGCTGCAGCGGCTTCCAGTACGGTTTTACCTTTGACGATCAGGTGAACGACGGCGATATGACCATTGAGAAGCAGGGCGTCGCGCTGGTGGTTGACCCGATGAGCCTGCAGTATCTGGTAGGCGGTTCGGTGGATTATACCGAAGGTCTGGAAGGCTCGCGCTTTGTGGTGACCAACCCGAACGCAACAAGCACCTGCGGGTGTGGTTCTTCATTCAGCATTTAAGCCTGAATGCGGATTGTAGGCCCGGTAAGCGAAGCGCCACCGGGCTTATAAACGACGACTATCTTGAAGTTTCATCCAGCGCAAACGTCGGCAGCTTCAGGTGCCAGCGTATCGCCGCTAAACGTATCACCAGCGTAACGACCATCCCCAGCATGGCCGCATTTTCCAGCGGTACCGCGAAGGTGTAGTACGCCGTGGCGTGCACAATCCCGCCAATTATACAGGCCGTTGCGTAGATTTCAGTCCGCAGGATCATCGGTACTTCGCGCGCCAGGATGTCGCGAATGATCCCGCCGCCTACGCCGGTCAATACCCCCATGCAGATCGCCACCATCGGCCCTGTTCCGGCATTGAAGGCTTTATTCACCCCGATCCCCACAAACACGGCCAGACCCACGGCATCCAGCACCGGCAGGATCCATTTCGGTAATCTGCGGGGCTGGCGAACCAGTACAATGGTTAACAGACAGGTCACCATCGCCACCACCAGGTCGGTAGGATCTTTCACCCAAAACACCGGGCCATTATCCAGCGCCATATCGCGGATTGTCCCGCCGCCCACGGCGGTCACCACGCCCAGCACCAGCACGCCAAACGGATCCATGCGTAGTTTTCCGGCGAGCAGGACGCCGGAGATAGCAAAAACGGCTGTACCAAGAATATCCAGCCAATAAACGAGCATCGCTAAATCCTCGAACGTATGTTAGTGGCTCTCTGCCAGGGCGGCACAGAGCTGTTTTGCGGCGAGGATAATACGCGGGCTGGCGCGTTCAAACCAGTCGCTGTTAAGCGGGATCACCGGAATTTTTAGCTGGCTCTGCCAGAATTGTTTAATTTTAGGAATCTCGCTCGCATTTCCGACCACTACGATGGCCTGCGGCTGGCGCGCCAGAACCTGCTCACGGCTCACCTGAGGCCACGGTACCCGGCTGGCAGCAAAGATATTTTCACCGCCACAGACTTCAAGTACCTGGTTCTGAATCGAGCCTTTTCCGGTGGTGAACAGCGGCTGGCTGCCAAACTGCAGGAAGATGCGTTTTTTGGCTGGCGTATTGTATTGGGCTTTCAGCGCGGCATAGTCGCTGAGCATTTGGTTCGCCGCACTCTCGGCTTTTTGAGGCGCAGGGCTATAAGGGGTCAAGGCGCGGAGTGCCTGGGCGACTTGCTCAATACTTACCGCGTCAACCCACATGACTTTGATGCCAAGCGAGGTGAGCTGGTTAACCTGCCGCTCGGCGTTACCACCACGCCAGGCCAGCACGAGATCCGGTTTAAGCGCCACGATGCGCTCAAGGTTCATCCCTTGCCAGGTTGCCACTTGCTCAATGCCGGACGCCTGTGGGGGGTAATCCGAAAAGCTGCTGACGCCAACGGGCGTGATCCCGGCGGCAAACGCCAGTTCGGTATTGGCGGGGGAGAGGGTAATCACACGCGGCGCGGCGAAAAGCCACGCCGGTGCGAGCAGAAGCAGGGCGACCAGCGCCCTGAGGGACTGTTTAACCACGTGCCAGGTTCTGCACCAGGCGTTCCACCATCACGGTAGACTGTTTCGCTGCAACGGCCAGGAACTCGTCGAAGCTGATGTGAGACTGCTGGTCTGCCACGTCAGAGATGGCGCGAACCACTACGAACGGTACGCTGAAGTTGTAGCAAACGTGCGCAATCGCGGTCGCTTCCATCTCAACGGCAACCGCCTGCGGGAAGTTGTGGCGGATTTTCGCCAGACCGACGGAGCCATTGATGAACGCATCACCGCTGACAATCAGGCCGCGCACCGCGTTGAGGTTGAGCTCAGCAATACAGGTCTCTGCCGCCGCAATCAGTTTGTCGTCAGCTTTAAACCCTGCCGGGCAGCCCGGAAGCTGGCCGTATTCGTAGCCGAACGCGGTGACGTCAGCATCGTGGTAACGCGCTTCGTCGGAGACAACGATATCACCCACTTTCAGCGTCGGTGCCAGGCCGCCTGCCGAGCCGGTGTTAATGATGACGTCCGGCTTGCAGCGCTCAAGCAGCAGGGTCGCACCCAGCGCAGCAGCAACTTTACCGATGCCTGATTTCAGCAGAGCCACCTCAACACCGTTCAGCTGGCCGGTGTAGATCTCACAACCCCCGAGAGAGAGGGTCTGACGGTTCTCAATTTTGTCACGCAGGAGCGTAACTTCTTCTTCCATTGCACCAATAATGCCGATTTTCATAGATTTACTCGCGATGTGCCTTGTTAAGAGGCATAGTCTATCATGCGGTTAAGGGGAAACGCATTCTCACGCGGGGGAGCACATGTCACCAATCGATTTTCGTACCAAAATTAACTGGCACCGACGTTTCCGTTCGCCGCAGGGCGAAAAGAGCGAACATGAGATCCTGCGTATCTTCGAAAGCGATCGCGGCAGGATCATTAACTCACCCGCCATCCGGCGTTTGCAGCAAAAGACCCAGGTGTTCCCGCTGGAGCGTAACGCCGCGGTGCGCACGCGCTTAACCCACTCAATGGAAGTGCAGCAGGTCGGACGTTATATTGCCAAAGAGATTTTAAGCCGCCTCAAAGAGCAACGTTTACTGGAAACCTATGGCCTGGATGAGCTGACGGGGCCCTTCGAGAGCATCGTTGAGATGGCCTGCCTGATGCACGATATCGGCAACCCGCCTTTTGGCCACTTTGGCGAGGCGGCTATTAATGACTGGTTTAAACAGCGGCTTTATCCGTCGGATGCGGTAAGCCAGCCACTCAGCGATGACCGCTGCATCGTGCGCGATTTACGCCTGCGTGAGGGCGAAGAAGGGCTAAACGATCTACGCCGCAAAGTGCGCCAGGACCTCTGTCACTTTGAGGGCAATGCGCAGGGGATCCGGCTGGTGCACTCTCTGATGCGCATGAACCTGACCTGGGCGCAGGTCGGCTGCATTCTGAAATATACGCGTCCCGCCTGGTGGATGGGGGAAACGCCCGCGTCCCACAGTTATTTAATGAAAAAACCGGGCTATTACCTTTCCGAAGAGGCCTATATAGAACGGCTCCGTAAAGAACTTTCCCTGACGCCAAACGGCCGCTTCCCATTGACGTGGATTATGGAAGCCGCCGACGATATTTCCTATTGCGTGGCCGACCTGGAAGATGCCGTCGAGAAAAGAATATTCAGCGTCGAGGAGCTTTATCAGCATCTTTATGCAGCGTGGGGAACCCATGAAAAAGGATCGCTGTTCGCGCAGGTTGTCGAAAATGCCTGGGAAAAATCGCGCTCAAATACGTTAAGCCGCAGTACGGAAGATCAGTTCTTTATGTATTTACGGGTCAATACATTAAATAAACTGGTGCCGTATGCCGCCTCACGCTTTATAGATAATTTGCCGCAAATCTTCAGCGGGGAATTCAACCACGCGCTGCTGGAGGATGACAGCAGTTTCAGCCAACTCCTTGAGCTTTATAAGCATGTGGCGATGCGGCATGTATTTAGCCATCCGGATGTCGAGCAGTTAGAGCTGCAGGGCTATCGGGTAATCAGTGGGTTACTGGAAATTTATTCCCCGTTGCTCCAGCTGTCGGTGGACGATTTCAGCGAGCTGGTGGAGCACGAGCGCGTGCGCAGAATACCCATCGAATCGCGGCTTTATCAGAAACTCTCTACCCGGCATCGCCTGGCCTATGTCGAAGCGATGGGTAAGCTGGATCGCCATTCTTCCCAATGGCCGGTGATGGAATATTATTATCGCTGCCGTCTTATCCAGGACTATATCAGCGGCATGACGGATTTGTATGCCTGGGATGAATACCGCAAGCTCATGGCG
Organism: Enterobacter sp. KB-280D8; assembly: GCF_041399405.1. Classification (NCBI taxonomy): domain Bacteria; kingdom Pseudomonadati; phylum Pseudomonadota; class Gammaproteobacteria; order Enterobacterales; family Enterobacteriaceae; genus Enterobacter; species Enterobacter sp. KB-280D8. The sequence goes on along the minus strand of NZ_JBGKEC010000004.1, from coordinate 41,320 downwards.
GTGGAATAACCACGGAGTTTTGTAAAGACGGCCAATAAATTTTTACCTTTTCCATAAACTTATGGCCGGAACTAAGCGGTATAAAATGAATCTGAGTTACACAGCAATTTTGCGTTACCTGTAAATCGAGATTGAGAAACATGAAAAAAACCACATTAGCAATGAGTGCACTGGCTCTGAGTTTAGGTTTAGCGCTGTCTCCTCTGACTGCTACTGCAGCCGAGACCGCGTCGTCGGCAGCAACCGCGCAGCAGATGCCAAGCCTGGCACCGATGCTCGAAAAAGTGATGCCATCGGTGGTGAGTATTAACGTTGAGGGTAGCACGACCGTCAATACGCCGCGTATGCCGCGTAACTTCCAGCAGTTCTTCGGTGACAATTCACCGTTCTGCCAGGACGGTTCGCCATTCCAGAGCTCTCCGTTCTGTCAGGGCGGTGGCGCAGGGGATGACAGCCAGGGCGGCGGCCAGCAACAGAAATTCATGGCGCTTGGCTCGGGGGTGATTATTGATGCGGCGAAAGGCTACGTCGTCACCAACAACCACGTTGTGGATAACGCTAACAGCATCAAGGTTCAGCTGAGCGATGGCCGCAAGTTCGATGCGAAAGTGGTGGGTAAAGACCCGCGCTCCGATATCGCGCTGATCCAGATTCAGGATCCGAAAAACCTGACGGCGATTAAGATTGCCGACTCCGACGCGCTGCGCGTGGGCGATTACACCGTCGCTATCGGTAACCCGTTCGGTCTGGGTGAAACCGTGACCTCCGGTATCGTCTCTGCGCTGGGCCGTAGCGGCCTGAATGCGGAAAACTATGAAAACTTCATCCAGACGGATGCGGCCATTAACCGCGGTAACTCCGGTGGTGCGCTGGTGAACCTGAACGGCGAGCTGATCGGTATCAACACCGCTATTCTGGCACCGGACGGCGGCAACATCGGGATTGGCTTTGCTATCCCGAGCAACATGGTGAAAAACCTGACTGCTCAGATGGTGCAGTACGGCCAGGTGAAACGCGGCGAGCTGGGCATCATGGGTACTGAGCTGAACTCTGAACTGGCGAAAGCGATGAAGGTGGATGCGCAGCGCGGCGCGTTCGTGAGCCAGGTTATGCCGAACTCCTCAGCGGCGAAGGCGGGCATTAAAGCGGGTGATGTGATTACCTCCCTGAACGGTAAACCGATCAGCAGCTTTGCCGCCCTGCGTGCGGAAGTGGGCTCGATGCCGATTGGCAGCAAAGTGACCCTTGGCCTGCTGCGTGACGGCAAACCGGTTAACGTGAGCCTTGAGCTGCAGCAGAGCAGCCAGAATCAGGTAGATTCCAGCACTATCTTCAGCGGTATTGAAGGTGCCGAGATGAGCAATAAAGGCGCAGATAAAGGCGTGGTGGTGAACAACGTGAAGGCGAATTCACCCGCTGCCCGTATCGGCCTGAAAAAAGGTGATGTGATTATGGGGGCTAACCAGCAGCCGGTGAAAAACATCGCTGAACTGCGCAAAATCCTCGACAGCAAACCGTCCGTGCTGGCACTGAATATCCAGCGCGGTGACACCTCAATCTACCTGCTGATGCAGTAATCCTTTTAAGCCCCTGCGTGCAGGGGCTTTCTCGTTTCTGTGACGCCTACCGCAACTCCATACTTCCCCCTCTCACTTTGTGCATTCGCACAATGCAGCCGTCGCTGAACTTCCCTATGCTTGAGCTCTGCTCACAGGAGGGTTACATGGCTGGCTGGCATCTTGATACCAAAATGGCGCAGGATATCGTGGCGCGCACCATGCGCATCATTGATACCAATATCAACGTAATGGATGCCCGCGGGCGCATTATTGGCAGCGGCGATCGCGAGCGTATTGGGGAATTGCACGAAGGTGCCCTGCTGGTGCTCTCTCAGGGCCGCGTGGTTGATATCGACGATGCGGTAGCGAAACACCTGCACGGCGTGCGTCAGGGGATTAATCTGCCGCTGCGTCTGGAAGGGGAAATTGTTGGCGTTATTGGTCTGACGGGCGAACCGGAATCTCTGCGTAAATACGGCGAGCTGGTCTGTATGACGGCGGAAATGATGCTGGAGCAGTCGCGTCTGATGTATCTGCTTGCCCAGGACAGCCGTTTACGCGAAGAGCTGGTAATGAACCTGATTCAGGCGGAAGAGCATACCCCTGCTCTCAGCGAATGGGCGCAGCGTCTGGGGATCGATCTGAACCAGCCGCGCGTGGTGGCGGTGATTGAGGTCGATAGCGGACAGCTTGGCGTAGACAGCGCGATGGCTGAACTTCAGCAGCTGCAAAATGCACTGGCGACGCCGGAGCGCGACAACCTGGTGGCGATAGTCTCGCTGACGGAAATGGTGGTACTCAAACCTGCGCTCAATCCGTTCGGCCGCTGGGATGCTGAGGATCATCGTCGTCGCGTGGAACTGCTGATCTCCCGTATGCAGGAGAACGGCCAGCTGCGTTTTCGCGTTGCCCTGGGCAATTACTTTACCGGGCCCGGCAGCATCGCCCGGTCCTGGCGTACCGCGCGCACCACCATGATGGTGGGCAAACAGCGAATGCCGGAGAGCCGCAGTTATTTTTATCAGGATCTGATGCTGCCGGTGCTGCTCGATAGCCTGCGCGGCGGCTGGCAGGCCAACGAGCTGGCGCGGCCGTTAGTGCGCCTGAAGGCAATGGACAATAACGGCTTGCTGCGCCGGACCCTCCAGGCGTGGTTCCGCCATAACGTGCAGCCGCTGGCGACCTCAAAAGCGCTGTTTATTCATCGCAACACCCTGGAGTACCGGCTTAACCGGATTTCGGAGCTGACCGGGCTGGATTTGGGAAACTTTGACGACAGGCTACTGCTGTACGTGGCGCTGCAGCTGGATGAGCAGAGATGATGCAGTGTGCGTTTTCACCCTCTCCCTGTGGGAGAGGGCCGGGGTGAGGGGATCAGACCGCACCTGACTTATTTATTGCGAGTTAATTTCTCAAGATCCGCTTCAATCTCGCTGATCTTGTTGGTGACAACGCTTTCAAGGTGACGCAGATCGTCGAGGATCTTACGCTTGAGATCGACTTCAGTGCGATCGCGCTGACAAATCTGATCGAGTTCATCGATCACATAGCGCAGATTAGGGCTGATTTCCTGAACTTCTTTATAGCCTTGTCCTACGCCGTCGGCGACGACGGTCTTACGCTGGCGTGGATATTTAAACTTCACGCTCTTGGCGAAAAACTCTCCTTTATCCTTGTGAAAATAGATTTTTAAAATGTCGTTGTTGGCTTCCTGGCGAAGGCTGTAACGATCAATTTCATCAGGATTGGTAATGCCCAGACTTTTCAGATTATCGTACATAGCGGTACCCTTATCTCAACATAACCTTTGAATAATTAACGAAAAAATTCCTTTTTGCCACCCTCACATACAAAAAAAGCGGGGTCGATCCTGATTACATTTCACTGAAATTACCGGGCAGGGAAGGTGCATTGCCCCCACTCGTTTATTGTTGTTTTTAACGACTACGTCAAGTGGAAATCAATTTTATACCTTAATCGGCATTCTCAAGGCTTACGCAGCATAGCGATAGCCGCGAGAAAAGGAGGGCGAGACGGGTATTCAAAAGCGGGGAAATGAGGCAAAGTTATCGCACAAAAGCGTAGCCCGCGGGGATAATGACATGTCAGGACGCATTGATTATCAAATCGAAAAATACAGCTTTGGCGCCGTAGAGGAGAGCCCAAGGCTCACGCACCAGTGGGCAGAAGTTGCCGCTGAGTGCCGCCAACTGAAGGCGGGTGCGGAAGAGCGTTTACGCATTGCCTTACTGAACGTGGATTATGTCACCAGCTTCGAACTGCCGTTCCGACTGGTGCTGACCCGTGCCCCTCAGCTCATCGCCGGGCTGCGCGATGAGTTTCAGCTAAGCCAGAAGAACGTTATCTTTAACGGCAAGCGCTTTGGCTGCGTGTATAGCCTGAAAGCCGATCTCAATGCGATTCCCGAGGCTTTTCAGTACCGCATGAGCACCCGCATTCGGCGGATCGATCCCACCGGACTTACGGCAGAGCCTTTCCGGCAGATTGCCAAAGAGGTAAAAGCGCCGCGTGAGCGACTGAAACTGGCGCTGGAGTCGGGGCTGGCGGTGACGGCTCTCGACGGGCTGTTCTGGCTGGGGAGCCAGCGTATGGCGGCGGATATCGCAGGGTTGCGAAAAAAGGGAATGGCAATCGCGACAGCGGAAACGGACGTTTTTGATGATTATACCGGGACGCACAGGCGGGTCCCGGTTTATCAACGCGTTGGGGATTAGTCGATGGTGCGCAGCAGTTCGTTGATGCCCACTTTACCGCGGGTTTTCGCATCCACTTTCTTCACGATAACCGCACAGTACAGGCTGTATTTACCGTCTTTTGACGGCAGGTTACCGGAAACCACCACGGAGCCCGCAGGAACGCGACCGTAGTGCACTTCGCCGGTTTCACGGTCGTAAATACGGGTGCTCTGACCGATGTAAACGCCCATGGAGATCACGGAGCCTTCTTCCACGATCACGCCTTCTACCACTTCTGAACGCGCGCCGATGAAGCAGTTGTCTTCAATGATGGTTGGGTTAGCCTGCAGTGGCTCCAGAACGCCACCGATGCCGACGCCGCCAGACAGGTGGACGTTTTTACCGATCTGCGCGCAGGAACCGACTGTCGCCCAGGTATCGACCATGGTGCCTTCGTCAACGTACGCACCGATGTTCACATAGGATGGCATCAGCACGGTGTTACGTGCGATGAATGCACCCTGACGTACTGCTGCCGGTGGTACCACGCGGAAACCTTCTTTCTGGAAACGCGCTTCGTCGTAATCCGCGAATTTCATTGGCACTTTATCGAAGTAGCGGCTTTCTGCTCCGTCGATAACCTGGTTATCGTTGATGCGGAAAGAGAGCAGCACGGCTTTCTTCAGCCATTGATGAGTGACCCACTGACCGTCGATTTTTTCTGCCACGCGCAGCGCGCCGGAATCCAGCAGGGAAATAACCTGGTTTACCGCTTCACGGGTCACGGTATCCACATTTGCCGGAGTGATCTCGGCGCGACGCTCAAAAGCGGACTCAATAACGTTCTGTAACTGCTGCATTGTTTACTCTTTCCATTTCACTAAAAAACACGTCACCCTTTATCGTTTGGATTGAGGGCTGCTGTCAACCGTTGTTGCACTTCAAGCTGCAGGTCATTATTAAGGGCACGCCGGTCGGCGGTGGCGATTATAAATAAATCTTCTACTCGCTCGCCAATGGTTGTAATTCGGGCCCCATGGAGCGAAATTCCCAGATCGGCAAAAACCTGGCCGACGCGGGCGAGCAGCCCAGGCTGGTCGAGCGCGATCAGCTCCAGGAACGATTTACGGTCGGTGTGGGTCGGCAGGAAGTTGACCTCGGTATCGACGGTAAAATGACGCAGTTTCGCCGGCTGACGGCGCGGCTGCGGTGGCTGCCAGCTGCGCTGGGTAATCGCCTGCTCCAGACCAAAGCGTATCCCTTCATGCCTGTCCGAGGACAGCGGGCTGCCGTCCGGCTCCAGCACAATAAAGGTATCCATCGCCATGCCGTCGCGGGTGGTAAAAATCTGCGCGTCGTGAACGCTCAGGTTACGCCTGTCCAGCTCGGCGCAGACGGCAGCAAACAGATAAGGCCGGTCCGGGCTCCAGATGAATATCTCCGTTCCGCCGCGCGTGGCCTGCGGGCTCAGCAGGATCATCGGCTGAGACAGATCGTGCTTCAGCAGGTGCCGCGCGTGCCAGGCAAGCTGGTTTGGGCTGTGGCGCACAAAATAGTTGGCACGGCAGCGGGCCCAAATCTGATGCAGCGCTTCTTCATCAATGTTATCCATCCGCAGCAGCGCCAGCGCCTGCAGCTGGTGATGACGCACGCGCTCGCGCATGTCCGGGGTGTTTTGCATCCCGCGACGCAGCTGTTTTTCGGTGGCGAAGTACAGTTCGCGCAGCAGGCTCTGCTTCCAGCTGTTCCACAGGGTTTCGTTGGTGGCGCAAATATCGGCCACCGTCAGGCAGACCAGGTAGCGCAGACGGTTTTCCGTCTGGACTTCTTCGGCGAACTGCTTAATCACCTCAGGGTCCTGAATATCACGACGCTGGGCGGTAACCGACATCAGCAGGTGATGGCGCACCAGCCAGGCGACCAGCTGCGTTTCACGCGAGTTGAGACCGTGCAGTTCGGCAAATTTCAGCACGTCCTGCGCGCCCAGCACCGAGTGATCGCCGCCGCGGCCCTTGGCGATGTCGTGGAACAGGGCGGCAATCAGGATCAGTTCAGGATGGGTCAGGCGCGGCCACAGCTCCACGCACAGCGGGTGGCGGGGCCGCGTCTCTTCTTTCGCAAAGCTTTCCAGCTTGAGCATGACGCGGATCGTATGTTCATCCACCGTATAGGCGTGGAACAGATCGAACTGCATCTGCCCGACGATGTGCGACCACTGCGGCATATAGGCCCACAGCACGCTGTGGCGGTGCATCGGCAGCAGACCGCGGCTGACGGCGCCCGGGTGGCGGAGCATGCTCAGGAACAGCGAGCGCGCTTCCGGGATATAGCACAGCGGCTGCGTCAGATGACGGCGCGCGTGGCGCAGATGGCGCAGGGTGGTGGAGTAGATCCCGGTGATGGTGCTGTTGCGCACCATGGTGTAGAACATCCGCAGGATTGCTTCCGGCTCGCGGATAAACAGCGTTTCGTCGCGCAGATCGATCAGCGTGCCGCGAAGCTGGAATTCGTCATCAATCGGGCGCGGCTTTTCGTCCGCTGTCAGGGCGAGGATTGCTTCATCAAACAGCTGCAACAGCATCTGGTTCAGCTCGGTGACCCGGCGGGTGACGCGGAAGAAATCCTTCATCATCTGCTCAACCGGCTCGTTACCTTCGCCCTGATAATTCAGCCGCTGCGCCACGCTGAGCTGGCGGTCGAACAGCAGGCGGTTATCGTAGCGGGTAACTTCCAGATGCAGGGCAAAACGGATGCGCCACAGCAGGTGCAGACACTCGTTTAGCTCGTTACGCTCGGCCTCGGTCAGGAAGCCAAAGCCGACCATCTCGTCCATCGAGGTGGCGCCAAAGTGGCGACGGGCGACCCACTGTAACGTGTGGATGTCGCGCAGGCCGCCGGGGCTGCTTTTAATATCGGGTTCAAGATTATAGCTGGTGCCGTGGTAGCGCTGGTGGCGCTGGTTTTGCTCCTCGACCTTGGCGGCGAAGAATTTCTCAGATGGCCAGAAGCCGTCGCTGAAAATATGCTTTTGCAGCTCCAGGAACAGCGCGACGTCGCCAATCAGCAGACGGGTTTCAATCAGGTTGGTGGCGACGGTCAGGTCAGATAACCCCTCCAGCAGGCACTCTTCCAGGGTGCGCACGCTGTGGCCCACTTCAAGCTTGACGTCCCAGAGCAGGGTCAGCAGTTCGCCAATTTTTTGCGCCTGTTCGTCCGGCAGCTTTTTGCGGCTTAAGATCAGGAGATCGATGTCGGAGAGCGGATGAAGCTCTCCGCGGCCATAGCCCCCGACGGCAACCAGCGCAACATCACTGATTTGCCCAAATCCGTAATCGATCCACAAACGCTGCAGCAGCTGGTCGATAAATTCGGTGCGCGCTTCAATGAGCTGCTCGGCAGATATGCCCGCGTCGAACGCGCTGCCCAGCCAGCGATGGAAAACGTCCATATGGGCTTTTATGTGCGCGCAGGTCAGCTCGTGCGGCGGCCAGACGCCCGGGTTATCGGGCTGGTCGGGGAGGGTGGGAAGGGCTGTGTTAGCATACTGTTCGGGTAATAGATTACTCATCGTGCGCCACCCATAAGAAAAAGCTATCGCCATTAAAAAAGCCGGCATTTGCCGGCTTCTTATCACTCAATGTTCGTCAGTATCGCCGGGATGGTGTCATCCTTGCGCAACGTCATAATTTCGCAGCCGTTGTCCGTTACCACAATAGTATGCTCGTACTGGGCAGACAAGCTTCTGTCTTTGGTTTTCACCGTCCAGCCGTCTTTCATGGTGCGAATGCGGTAGTCACCGGCGTTGACCATCGGCTCGATGGTGAAGGTCATCCCTTTTTGCAGCACCACGCCGCCGTCATCGGCATCATAGTGCAGAACCTGCGGTTCTTCATGGAAGACGCGGCCAATGCCGTGACCGCAGTACTCGCGCACCACGGAGAAACCTTCCGCTTCCACAAATTTCTGAATTGCGGCACCGAGGGTGCGCAGGCGAATACCCGGTTTAACCATTTTCAACGCCAGGTAAAGGCTCTCTTGCGTCACTTTGCACAGACGCTCGCCCAGAATCGTTGGTTTGCCAACGATGAACATTTTTGAGGTGTCACCGTGGTACTCGTCTTTAATGACGGTCACGTCGATGTTAACGATGTCGCCATCTTTCAGCAGTTTTTCGTCGTCAGGAATACCGTGGCAAACCACTTCATTAATAGAGATGCAGACGGATTTCGGGAAACCGTGGTAGCCGAGGCAGGCGGAAACCGCGTGCTGCTCGTTAACGATATAGTCATTACAGATGCGATCCAGTTCGCCGGTGCTGACGCCCGGCTTCACGAACGGCTCGATCATTTCCAGCACTTCCGCGGCCAGACGACCGGCGACGCGCATCTTTTCAATTTCTTCAGGTGTCTTAATAGAGATAGCCATGTAATCTGTCCATCGGTGTCGATTTTTTCGACAATACTAGTCTAAGTGTCGTCAATGGTATCAGTCAGGCACGCTCCGTGCCAAATTGAGAATCATTAACAGCACACTCCGCCAACAACTGTTGGTTTCTGGTCGTGTTTTGTGGTATAAAGCGCGCCGGACTTCCGATCCATCTCAGATACACAGGCTGGACGGAAGCGACAAATCTCACTTTGTGTAACAACACACACGTATCGGCACATATTCCGGGGTGCCCTTCGGGGTCGGTAATATGGGATACGTGGAGGCATAACCCCAACTTTCAATATAGAGGTTTTAAAACATGGCAACTGTTTCCATGCGCGACATGCTCAAGGCTGGTGTTCACTTCGGTCACCAGACCCGTTACTGGAACCCGAAAATGAAGCCTTTCATCTTCGGCGCGCGTAACAAAGTTCACATCATCAACCTTGAGAAAACTGTACCAATGTTCAACGAAGCCCTGGCTGAGCTGAACAAGATCTCTTCCCGTAAAGGTAAGATTCTGTTCGTTGGTACTAAGCGCGCTGCAAGCGAAGCTGTGAAAGATGCTGCTAACAGCTGCGACCAGTTCTTCGTGAACCATCGCTGGTTGGGCGGCATGCTGACCAACTGGAAAACTGTTCGTCAGTCCATCAAGCGCCTGAAAGATCTGGAAACCCAGTCTCAGGACGGTACTTTCGACAAGCTGACTAAGAAAGAAGCGCTGATGCGCACTCGTGAACTGGACAAGCTGGAAAACAGCCTGGGCGGTATCAAAGATATGGGCGGCCTGCCAGACGCGCTGTTCGTAATCGATGCAGACCACGAGCACATCGCTATCAAAGAAGCTAACAACCTGGGTATCCCGGTATTCGCTATCGTTGATACCAACTCCGATCCGGACGGTGTTGACTTCGTTATCCCGGGTAACGACGACGCAATCCGTGCTGTTAGCCTGTACCTGAGCGCTGTAGCTGCTACCGTTCGTGAAGGCCGTTCCCAGGATCTGGCTTCTCAGGCGGAAGAAAGCTTCGTAGAAGCTGAATAATAAGGTTTTACCCCTTATTAGTACCGTGTATGAATAGGGGCCCATTATCGGCCCCTTTTTTCAATTTACACTGTTTGGCCTCCGGCCGGGCAGTTCACATCTCCCGAGGATTTAAGAATGGCTGAAATTACCGCATCCCTGGTAAAAGAGCTGCGCGAGCGTACTGGCGCAGGCATGATGGATTGCAAAAAAGCGCTGACTGAAGCGAACGGCGACATCGAGCTGGCAATCGAAAACATGCGTAAATCCGGTGCGATCAAAGCAGCTAAGAAAGCAGGCAACGTTGCTGCTGACGGCGTGATCATCACTAAAATCGACGGCACCTACGGCATCATTCTGGAAGTTAACTGCCAGACTGACTTCGTTGCTAAAGATGGCGGTTTCCAGGCATTTGCGAACAAAGTTCTGGACGCAGCTGTTGCTGGCAAAATCACTGACGTTGAAGTTCTGAAAGCACAGTTCGAAGAAGAACGTGTTGCGCTGGTTGCTAAAATCGGTGAGAACATCAACATCCGTCGCGTATCTTCCCTGGAAGGCGAAGTACTGGGTTCTTACCAGCACGGCGCACGTATCGGTGTTCTGGTTGCGGCTAAAGGCGCTGACGAAGAGCTGGTTAAACAGCTGGCTATGCACATCGCTGCAAGCAAACCAGAATTCGTTAAGCCAGAAGACGTGTCTGCTGAAGTGGTTGAGAAAGAGTACCAGGTTCAGCTGGACATCGCGATGCAGTCTGGTAAGCCAAAAGAAATCGCAGAGAAAATGGTTGAAGGCCGCATGAAGAAATTCACCGGCGAAGTTTCTCTGACTGGCCAGCCTTTCGTTATGGATCCAAGCAAGTCTGTTGCTCAGCTGCTGAAAGAGCACAACGCTGACGTAACTGGCTTCATCCGCTTCGAAGTGGGCGAAGGCATCGAGAAAGTTGAGACTGACTTCGCAGCAGAAGTTGCTGCAATGTCCAAGCAGTCTTAATGATTGAAAAGGAGCCGCCTGAGGGCGGCTTCTTTTTGTCACCCGTCACAGGAAATCAGACAGGCTCCAGTATCGCTGTACTGATTTGCGGCATATTATGTCGCCAGAATTAACTCCCATCTTAATCGTTGACAGTCTCAGGAAAGAAACATGGCTACCAATGCAAAACCCGTGTACAAACGCATTCTGCTTAAGCTGAGTGGCGAAGCGCTGCAGGGATCGGAAGGCTTCGGTATTGACGCAAGCATCCTTGATCGCATGGCACAGGAAATCAAAGAACTGGTCGAACTGGGTATCCAGGTTGGCGTGGTCATTGGCGGTGGCAACCTTTTCCGTGGTGCTGGTCTGGCGAAAGCGGGGATGAACCGCGTTGTGGGCGACCACATGGGTATGCTGGCAACCGTGATGAATGGCCTGGCAATGCGTGACGCGCTCCATCGCGCTTATGTGAACGCCCGCCTGATGTCCGCGATTCCACTGAATGGCGTATGCGATAATTACAGCTGGGCAGAGGCCATCAGCCTGCTGCGCAACAACCGCGTGGTGATCCTCTCCGCCGGTACGGGTAACCCGTTCTTTACGACCGATTCCGCTGCCTGCCTGCGCGGTATCGAGATCGAAGCTGATGTGGTACTGAAAGCGACCAAAGTCGATGGCGTGTTTACTGCCGACCCGGCAAAAGATCCTTCTGCCACCATGTACGATCAGCTGAGCTACAGCGAAGTGCTGGATAAAGAGCTGAAAGTGATGGATCTTGCCGCCTTCACGCTGGCTCGCGACCACAAATTGCCAATTCGTGTCTTCAACATGAACAAACCTGGCGCACTGCGTCGCGTGGTCATGGGCGAAAAAGAAGGCACTTTGATCACGGAATAATTTCCGTTGACGATAAATACAGGTAAGATTCCGCTTTACTTTGTAGTGGTATCTTACCTGGACGCGCCTTTGGCGTTGTCATGAATTAAACGCGACTATACTTAGCACACCTGTAGCGCTGTGCTGGCGGATAGTCTGCCTGAGACAAGTTTTCAAGGATTCGTAACGTGATTAACGACATCAGAAAAGATGCTGAAGTACGCATGGACAAATGCGTAGAAGCGTTCAAAAACCAAATCAGCAAAATCCGTACTGGCCGTGCTTCCCCAAGCCTGCTGGATGGCATCATCGTAGAATACTACGGTACGCCAACGCCTCTGCGCCAGCTGGCGAGCGTGACGGTTGAAGATACCCGTACGCTGAAAATCAACGTCTTCGATCGCTCTATGAGCCCGGCCGTTGAGAAAGCGATCATGGCCTCTGACCTGGGTCTGAACCCAAGTTCTGCGGGCGCTGACATTCGCGTTCCGCTGCCTCCGCTGACGGAAGAACGTCGTAAAGACCTGATCAAAGTGGTTCGCGGTGAAGCAGAGCAGGGTCGTGTTTCCGTGCGTAACGTGCGCCGTGATGCGAACGATAAAGTGAAAGCACTGCTGAAAGAAAAAGAGATCAGCGAAGATGACGATCGTCGTTCTCAGGACGACATTCAGAAAATGACCGACGCTGCCATCAAGAAAATTGATGCGGCGCTGGCAGAAAAAGAAGCGGAACTGATGCAGTTCTGATTTCTGTCGTACACTGATAAACGCCGTTCAGAGGGACTTCGGGTCTTGCTGGCGGCGTTTTGCTTTTATCTGATCTAACTTTTTTCGGGCATCTCATGAAGCATTTAACACTCCTCGGCTCAACCGGCTCCATCGGTTGCAGTACTCTCGACGTCGTCCGCCATAATCCTGAACTTTACACCGTGACAGCGCTGGTGGCCGGTAAGAATGTGCAGAGTATGGTCGAGCAGTGCCTGGAGTTTATGCCCCGCTACGCGGTGATGGATGACGAAGAGAGCGCGCGTCTGCTGAAAGCCCAGCTGCGGGAAAAGGGCAGCCGAACCGAGGTGCTGAGCGGCCAGCAGGCGGCCTGCGAGATGGCTGCGCTGGATGAAGTTGACCAGGTTATGGCGGCCATCGTCGGAGCGGCCGGGCTGCTGCCGACACTTGCTGCGATCGATGCCGGTAAAGACGTTTTGCTCGCCAATAAAGAGTCGCTTGTTACCTGCGGCCGCCTGTTTATGGACGCGGTAAAACAGCGTGGGGCGCGCCTTTTGCCGGTTGACAGCGAGCACAACGCCATTTTTCAGAGTTTACCGCAACCTTTTCAACAGAACCTGGGGTACGCTGACCTGGAGCAGAATGGCGTCGTGTCGATTCTGCTTACCGGGTCTGGTGGCCCGTTCCGTGAAACGCCACTGTCTGAACTGCGCGCAATGACGCCGGACCAGGCATGCCGTCATCCGAACTGGTCAATGGGGCGTAAAATCTCCGTTGACTCAGCCACCATGATGAACAAAGGTCTGGAATACATTGAAGCGCGCTGGCTGTTTAATGCGTCAGCGAAGCAGATGGAAGTACTGATCCACCCGCAGTCGGTGATTCACTCGATGGTGCGCTATCACGATGGCAGCGTGCTGGCACAGCTCGGCGAGCCGGATATGCGTACGCCTATTGCCCATTCAATGGCGTGGCCAAACCGGGTGAAATCCGGCGTTAAGCCGCTTGATTTCTGTAAGCTCAGTTCCCTGACATTCAGTGAACCAGACTACGATCGTTATCCTTGTCTGAAGCTTGCAATGAACGCCTTTGACCAGGGGCAGGCGGCGACGACGGCACTGAATGCAGCCAATGAAATTACCGTTGACGCATTTCTGAATCAGCAGATCCGTTTTACCGATATCGCGACGTTAAATTTATCGGTACTGGAGATGATGGATTTGCGCGAGCCACAAAGCGTGGAAGAGGTGCTGGCGGTGGATACAGCTGCTCGTGATATTGCGCGTAAACAGGTGACACGTCTTGCAAGCTGGTGATAAAGCAAGCACTAGTGGTCGTGCTATTTGTTAGCGTTGGGCTTCAGTGATATAGTCTGCGCCACCTGATCGCAGGAATTTGACTTTATGTGGTCAGGTAAGCCGTGGTTTGACACGGCTTTTTTATGTACAGGCTTAAGTATTCCTGAGTACCGTTAAATCCTTTTCAGGGACAAAAAACGCGTTATGTTGTCTGCGAATCAACCAATAAGCGAAAACTTGCCAGCTCATGGCTGCCGTCATGTAGCAATCATCATGGATGGCAACGGGCGCTGGGCGAAAAGACAAGGGAAAATACGAGCCTTTGGGCATAAAGCGGGAGCGAAATCTGTTCGCCGTGCCGTTTCTTTTGCCGCTAATAACGGCATTGATGCGTTAACGCTCTATGCTTTTAGCAGTGAAAACTGGAATCGACCTCCGCAGGAAGTGACTGCGTTGATGGAATTGTTTGTGTGGGCGCTAGACAGCGAAGTAAAAAGCCTGCACCGCCACAACGTTCGCCTGCGCATCATTGGCGATACCAGTCGTTTTAACTCACGTTTGCAGGAGCGGATTCGTAAAGCAGAAGCGCTGACTGAAAATAATACCGGTCTGACGCTCAACGTTGCGGCGAATTACGGTGGACGCTGGGATATTATCCAGGGCGTTCGGCATCTGGCCGAACAGGTTCAGGAAGGGCTGTTGAGACCCGACCAGATTGATGAAGAGGCGCTGAGCAAGCAAATCTGCATGAATGAACTGGCACCTGTGGATTTGGTAATTAGGACAGGGGGGGAACATCGCATAAGTAACTTTTTGATATGGCAAATTGCCTATGCTGAACTTTACTTTACGGATGTTCTTTGGCCCGATTTTGATGAACAAGACTTTGAAGGTGCGCTGCATGCCTTTGCCAATCGAGAGCGTCGTTTCGGCGGCACCGAGCCAGGTGGCGACAAAGCCTGATGGGGGTAGCTTTTGCTGAAGTATCGCCTGATTTCCGCTTTTGTTTTAATACCCATTGTCATTGCGGCGCTGTTTTTACTGCCCCCGGTGGGATTCGCCATTGTTACGCTGGTGGTGTGCATGCTCGCCGCGTGGGAATGGGGACAGTTTAGCGGCTTTACCTCGCGCAGCCAGCGAGTATGGCTTGCGGTACTCTGTGGCTTTATCCTGGCCATAATGCTGTTTACGTTGCCTGAATATCACCATGATATTCATCAACCGCTGGTTGCCGGCTCCTTGTGGATATCGTTGGCCTGGTGGGTTGCCGCGCTGTTGCTGGTTCTTTTTTATCCAGGCTCCGCGGCATTATGGCGTCATTCAAAAGTGCTGCGACTGATTTTTGGTTTGCTCACCATTGTTCCGTTTTTCTGGGGCATGGTCGCGCTGCGAGCCTGGCACTATGACGAAAACCATTACAGCGGTGCGATCTGGCTGCTTTATGTGATGATTCTCGTCTGGGGGGCTGACTCCGGGGCCTATATGTTTGGTAAACTGTTTGGCAAACATAAGCTGGCACCAAAAGTTTCTCCGGGTAAAACCTGGCAAGGCTTCATCGGCGGCTTGTTTACGGCAGCGATCATCTCCTGGGGCTATGGCGTCTGGGCAGATCTGGCCGTAGCACCGTCAATACTGCTGGTGTGCTCGATTTTTGCTGCACTTGCCTCAGTGCTCGGTGATTTAACCGAAAGTATGTTTAAGCGTGAAGCAGGGATTAAGGACAGCGGACATCTTATTCCAGGGCATGGCGGTATACTGGATCGCATTGACAGCCTGACAGCGGCTGTTCCAGTATTTGCTTGCCTGCTTTTACTGGTATTCGGGACGATTTAACGGAAGGTTTTATGCTGAGCATTCTCTGGAATCTGGCGGCGTTCATTGTTGCACTGGGTGTACTGATTACCGTGCATGAATTTGGCCATTTCTGGGTTGCTCGCCGTTGTGGTGTGCGGGTAGAGCGATTCTCCATTGGTTTTGGCAAATCACTCTGGACGCGCACCGACCGTCACGGCACGGAATTTGTCATCGCCCTTATCCCGCTTGGCGGCTACGTCAAAATGCTCGACGAACGCGTTGAGCCTGTCGCTCCTGAACTGCGACACAGTGCGTTTAACAACAAAACCGTTGGACAACGCGCCGCCATCATTGCTGCCGGACCGGTAGCCAACTTCATCTTTGCGATTTTCGCTTACTGGCTGGTGTTTATCATCGGCGTCCCTGGCGTGCGTCCGGTAGTGGGGGAGATTGCCCCTGACTCCATCGCGGCGAGTGCGCAAATTACGTCCGGGATGGAACTTAAAGCGATTGATGGCATCGAAACCCCTGATTGGGATGCCGTGCGACTGCAGCTGGTAGCCAAAATTGGCGATCCGCAGACAACCATCAGCGTATCGCCGTTTGGGTCAGACGCGCGTCAGGACAAAGTACTGGATTTACGCCACTGGCGTTTCGAGCCAGACAAAGAGGATCCCGTCGCTGCGCTGGGCATTCGTCCCCGCGGCGCGCAGATTGAGCCGGTATTAGCCGAAGTACAGGCAAACTCGGCAGCGAGCAAAGCGGGTTTGCAAGCTGGCGACAGGATCGTTAAAGTCGATGGTCAACCATTAACAGAGTGGATGACCTTTGTTACTCTGGTGCGCGATAATCCGGGGACGTCCCTCGCGCTGGAAGTTGAAAGGCAAGGTAGTCCGCTTTCGCTGACGCTGATCCCGGATACGAAGTCGGTCGGCAAAAAGGCAGAAGGGTTTGCAGGTGTTGTGCCAAAAGTGATCCCGCTGCCAGATGAGTACAAGACAATACGCCAGTATGGGCCGTTCAGCGCCATTCTTGAAGCCACGGATAAAACATGGCAACTGATGAAGCTGACGGTCAACATGTTGGGGAAATTGATAACCGGTGATGTGAAACTGAACAACCTCAGTGGGCCAATCTCGATTGCTCAGGGGGCTGGGATGTCAGCGGAGTTCGGGGTGATTTACTATCTCATGTTCCTCGCGCTTATTAGCGTGAACCTTGGGATTATCAACCTGTTCCCGCTTCCCGTTTTAGACGGGGGTCATCTGCTGTTTTTAGCGATTGAAAAGCTAAAAGGCGGACCGGTATCCGAGCGAGTTCAAGACTTTAGTTATCGCATTGGCTCGATTTTGCTGGTGCTGTTAATGGGGCTTGCACTTTTCAATGATTTCTCTCGGTTGTAAGAGAGTTAGTTAGGAAGAACGCATAATAACGATGGCGATGAAAAAGTTGCTCATAGCGTCGCTGCTGTTTAGCAGCGCCACCGTATACGGTGCTGACGGGTTCGTAGTGAAAGACATTCATTTCGAAGGCCTTCAGCGTGTCGCCGTTGGTGCGGCCCTCCTCAGTATGCCTGTGCGCCCCGGCGATACGGTTAATGATGATGATATCAGTAACACCATCCGTGCTCTGTTTGCCACCGGCAACTTTGAGGACGTCCGCGTCCTGCGCGATGGTGATACGCTGCTGGTACAGGTAAAAGAACGTCCAACAATCGCCAGTATCACTTTCTCCGGTAACAAGTCGGTGAAAGATGACATGCTCAAGCAAAACCTTGAAGCATCGGGTGTTCGTGTGGGTGAATCTCTGGACCGCACAACCCTTTCAGACATTGAAAAAGGTCTGGAAGACTTCTACTACAGCGTCGGTAAATACAGCGCCAGCGTGAAAGCGGTTGTCACTCCGCTCCCACGTAACCGTGTTGACCTGAAACTGGTCTTCCAGGAAGGTGTTTCTGCGAAGATCCAGCAGATCAACATTGTGGGTAACCACGCGTTCAGCACCGACGAACTGATCTCGACCTTCCAGCTGCGCGATGAAGTGCCGTGGTGGAACGTAGTTGGCGATCGTAAATACCAGAAGCAGAAACTGGCGGGCGACCTTGAGACCCTGCGCAGCTACTATCTGGATCGCGGTTATGCCCGCTTCAACATCGACTCGACTCAGGTCAGTCTGACTCCGGACAAGAAAGGTATCTACATTACGGTTAACATCACTGAAGGCGATCAGTACAAGCTTTCCGGTGTTGAAGTGAGTGGTAACCTGGCGGGGCATTCTGCTGAGATCGAATCGCTGACCAAAATTCAGCCAGGCGATCTGTATAGCGGCTCCAAAGTCACCAAAATGGAAGACAGCATTAAGAAGCTGCTCGGCCGCTATGGTTACGCCTATCCGCGCGTACAGACTCAGCCGGAAATCAACGACGCGGATAAAACCGTTAAGCTGCACGTTAACGTTGATGCGGGCAACCGTTTCTACGTGCGTAAGATCCGCTTCGTCGGTAACGACACCTCCAAAGACTCCGTTCTGCGCCGCGAAATGCGCCAGATGGAAGGTGCGTGGCTTGGCAGCGACCTGGTCGACCAGGGTAAAGAGCGTCTGAACCGTCTGGGCTATTTTGAAACCGTAGACACTGAAACTCAGCGTGTACCGGGCAGCCCGGATCAGGTTGATGTCGTTTATAAAGTGAAAGAGCGTAACACCGGTAGCTTTAACTTCGGCGTGGGCTACGGCACGGAAAGCGGCGTGAGTTTCCAGGTGGGCGTCCAGCAGGATAACTGGCTGGGTACGGGTTACTCTGTTGGTATTAATGGTACCAAAAACGACTACCAGACCTACTCTGAGTTCTCCGTTACTAACCCATACTTCACCGTTGACGGTGTGAGCCTGGGCGGTCGTATCTTCTATAACGACTTTAAAGCGGATGATGCCGATCTGTCTTCCTACACCAACAAAAGTTACGGTGTGGACGGAACGCTTGGCTTCCCTGTTAACGAATACAACACCCTGCGAGCGGGCTTAGGTTACGTGCATAACGACCTGTCCAACATGCAGCCGCAGGTGGCGATGTGGCGTTATCTGGACTCTATCGGCCAGTCTGCAAGCACATCCAGCGATGACAACGGTTTTGCTGCAGATGACTTCACCTTCAACTACGGCTGGACTTACAACCGTCTTGACCGTGGTTACTTCCCAACGGAAGGCTCTCGCGTCAACCTGAACGGTAAGGTGACCATTCCTGGTTCCGATAACGAGTTCTACAAGGTGACGCTGGATACCGCGTCCTACTTCCCGATTGATGACGATCACAAGTGGGTGGTTCTGGGTCGTACCCGTTGGGGCTATGGTGACGGTATCGGCAGTAAAGAGCTGCCGTTCTACGAGAACTTCTACGCGGGTGGTTCCAGCACCGTGCGTGGCTTCCAGTCCAACAACATTGGTCCGAAAGCGGTTTATTACGGCGGGAACGATAAAGATAACTGTGACAAATCAGCTACAGATGCATCAGGTAATAAAAATGTCTGTAGCTCTGATGATGCAGTCGGCGGTAACGCCATGGCCGTGGCCAGCCTGGAGTTCATCACCCCAACGCCATTTATCAGTGATAAATACGCGAACTCCGTACGTACGTCCTTCTTCTGGGATGCGGGTACGGTGTGGGATACCAACTGGCAGAATACTGAGCAGATGCGTCTGGCTGGCGTTCCAGACTACAGCGATCCGAGCAATATTCGCATGTCTGCCGGTATCGCATTACAATGGATGTCACCGCTGGGGCCGTTGGTCTTCTCCTACGCCCAGCCGTTTAAGAAATACGATGGAGACAAAGCGGAGCAATTCCAGTTTAACATTGGTAAAACCTGGTAATAATCCGCTGCAATGGAATGCGTTGGCAGTGTAGCGCTGACAACCGGCGATCGGTCAAACGGTCGCCTTGCCACGCAAAGAACGGTACCTTCTGGTGCCAATGGGATGGTAAGGAGTTAATTGTGAAAAAGTGGTTATTAGCTGCAGGTCTCGGTTTAGCGATGGCAACTTCTGCTCAGGCAGCAGACAAAATCGCAATCGTCAACATGGGTAATTTGTTCCAGCAGGTTGCACAGAAAACGGGTGTTTCTGCGACGCTGGAAAACGAATTCAAAGGCCGTGCGAGCGAACTGCAGCGTATGGAAGGCGATCTTCAGTCCAAAATGCAGCGTCTGCAGCGTGATGGTTCTACCATGAAAGCAAGCGATCGCAGCAAACTGGAAAAAGACGTTATGGCTCAGCGCCAGACCTTCTCCCAGAAAGCGCAGGCTTTCGAGCAGGATCGTCAGCGTCGTTCTAACGAAGAGCGTGGCAAGCTGGTGACTCGCATTCAGACTGCTGTTAAAGCAGTTGCTGCCGATCAGAGCATCGATCTGGTTGTTGATGCGAACGCCGTTGCTTTCAACAGCAGCGATGTTAAAGACATCACCGCTGATGTTCTGAAACAGGTTAAATAAGTAATGCCTTCAATTCGACTGGCTGATTTAGCTCAGCAGTTGGATGCAGAATTACACGGTGATGGCGATATCGTCATCACCGCTGTTGCGTCCATGCAATCTGCTAAAGCTGGCACGATTACCTTCATGGTAAGTCCTAAGTACCGTGAACAACTGGCTCAATGCCAGGCGTCAGCTGTTGTTCTGACGCAGGACGATCTTCCCTTTGCCACTGGAAGCGCGCTGGTAGTGAAAAATCCCTACCTGACGTATGCACGCATGGCTCAAATTCTTGATACCACGCCGCAGCCGGCGCAGAACATTGCTGCCAGCGCAGCGATTGATCCGACGGCTAAGCTGGGTAACAACGTGGCCGTTGGCGCGAATGCGGTTATTGAATCTGGCGTTGAGCTGGGCGATAACGTCGTCATTGGCCCTGGATGCTTTGTTGGGAAAAATACGAAAATCGGCGCTGGAACCCGTTTATGGGCCAATGTGTCCGTTTATCATGAAGTTGAAATCGGCGAAAATTGCCTCGTCCAGTCCAGTACCGTGATTGGTTCTGATGGCTTTGGCTACGCGAACGATCGCGGTAACTGGGTTAAGATCCCGCAGCTTGGTCGCGTTATTATTGGCGATCGCGTGGAGATCGGGGCCTGTACAACGATCGACCGTGGTGCACTCGACGACACGATTATTGGTAATGGTGTTATCATCGATAACCAGTGCCAGATTGCGCATAACGTTGTGATTGGCGACAATACCGCGGTTGCGGGGGGCGTCATCATGGCGGGCAGCCTGAAAATTGGTCGTTACTGCATGATTGGCGGCGCGAGCGTGATTAATGGCCATATGGAAATATGCGACAAGGTGACGGTGACGGGTATGGGCATGGTAATGCGTCCTATCACTGAACCTGGCGTCTATTCCTCCGGTATTCCGCTGCAACCCAACAAGGTATGGCGTAAAACAGCAGCTCTGGTGATGAACATTGATGATATGAGCAAGCGACTCAAGTCTCTTGAGCGTAAGATCGATCAACAAGACTAAACGTCACCCGTTTAACGCTATCTTTCCCGGCCTGTCGGCTTTCTAATAAACCGGCAGGCCGTGTTATTATTGTTATCAGTACATTTTGACAGGAAGAGTATTTTGACTACTGACACTCATACTCTGCATATTGAAGAGATTTTAGAACTTCTGCCGCACCGCTACCCGTTTCTGCTGGTAGACCGCGTGCTGGATTTTGAAGAAGGTCGTTTTCTGCGCGCAGTGAAAAATGTTTCCGTGAATGAACCATTCTTCCAGGGACACTTCCCGGGTAAGCCTATCTTCCCGGGTGTGTTGATTCTGGAAGCGATGGCTCAGGCTACCGGTATTCTGGCGTTTAAAAGCGTCGGTAAGCTGGAGCCGGGTGAACTGTATTACTTCGCAGGTATTGATGAAGCGCGCTTCAAGCGTCCTGTCGTGCCTGGCGATCAGATGATCATGGAAGTCACTTTTGAAAAAACGCGTCGTGGCCTGACTCGCTTCAAAGGCGTAGCGCTGGTTGACGGCAAAGTTGTTTGCGAAGCGACGATGATGTGTGCTCGTAGCCGGGAGTCCTGATACGTGATTGATAAATCCGCCTTTATTCATCCTACCGCGATTGTGGAAACCGGTGCCATCATTGGTGCTAACGTCCACATTGGCCCGTTCTGTATTGTTGGACCCCATGTCGAAATTGGTGAGGGTACAGTACTGAAATCTCACGTTGTCGTGAATGGTCACACGACCATTGGCTGCAATAACGAGATCTATCAGTTCGCTTCCATCGGCGAAGTTAACCAGGATCTGAAATATGCTGGTGAGTCGACCCGTCTGGAAATTGGCGATCGTAACCGCATTCGCGAAAGCGTCACCATTCATCGTGGAACCGTGCAGGGTGGTGGGTTGACGAAGGTGGGCAGCGACAACCTGTTTATGGTTAATGCGCATATCGCGCACGACTGTACCGTGGGTGACCGCTGTATTCTTGCCAACAACGCAACGCTGGCAGGACACGTATCGGTTGATGACTTCGCAATTATTGGCGGCATGACCGCAGTCCATCAGTTCTGCATCATTGGTGCACACGTGATGGTCGGCGGATGCTCGGGTGTGGCGCAGGACGTCCCACCGTATGTGATTGCGCAGGGCAACCATGCCACGCCGTTTGGCGTGAACATCGAAGGCCTCAAGCGTCGTGGTTTTAGCCGCGAAGCGATTACCGCCATCCGCAACGCGTACAAATTGCTGTACCGTAGTGGTAAAACGCTGGAAGAGGCGAAGCCGGAAATTGCCGAACTGGCGAACAAGCATCCTGAAGTGAACGCGTTCATAGAGTTCTTTGACCGTTCAACAAGGGGCCTGATTCGTTAATGGTCGACAGTCGTCCGCTTACGATAGCCCTGGTCGCCGGAGAAACCTCCGGCGATATTCTTGGTGCAGGTCTCATCCGTGCGCTTAAGGCGCGTGTACCCAATGCTCGCTTTGTGGGCGTAGCGGGCCCGCTGATGCAGGCCGAAGGCTGTGAAGCCTGGTATGAAATGGAAGAGCTGGCCGTTATGGGCATCGTTGAGGTGCTGGGGCGCCTGCGACGCTTGCTGCATATTCGTGCCGATCTCACCCGCCGCTTTACCGAACTCAAACCCGATGTGTTCGTCGGTATCGATGCACCCGATTTCAACATTACCCTCGAAGGTAATCTGAAAAAGCAGGGCATCAAAACCATTCACTACGTCAGTCCGTCCGTGTGGGCGTGGCGACAGAAACGCGTTTTCAAAATCGGACGGTCCACCAACCTGGTGCTGGCTTTCCTGCCTTTCGAAAAAGCGTTTTACGACAGATTTAATGTTCCGTGCCGTTTTATCGGTCATACCATGGCGGATGCGATGCCGTTGGATCCGGATAAAAACGCGGCGCGCGACGCGCTGGGCATCCCGCACGATGTGCACTGTCTGGCGCTGCTGCCGGGCAGCCGTGGCGCAGAGGTAGAGATGCTGAGCGCTGATTTCCTGAAGACCGCGCAGATTCTTCGCCAGACCTATCCCGATCTTGAAGTGGTTGTGCCGCTGGTGAATGCCAAACGCCGCGAGCAGTTTGAGCGCATCAAAGCCGAAGTCGCCCCGGATCTTCACGTCCGTCTTCTCGACGGAAAAGGGCGGGAAGCCATGTATGCGAGCGATGCCGCTCTGCTGGCCTCTGGTACGGCGGCGCTGGAGTGTATGCTGGCGAAATGCCCGATGGTGGTCGGTTATCGTATGAAGCCGTTTACCTTCTGGCTGGCAAAACGTCTGGTGAAAACGGATTATGTCTCCCTGCCAAACCTGCTTGCCGGGCGCGAGCTGGTAAAAGAGCTGTTGCAGGATGAGTGCCAGCCGCAGGCGCTGGCGGATGCCCTGCTGCCGCTGCTGGCCAACGGCAAGACCAGCCACCAGATGCACGATACCTTCCGTGAACTGCACCAGCTGATCCGCTGTAATGCTGATGAGCAAGCGGCTGATGCAGTGCTGGAGTTAGCAAAATGATGGAATTTATTTATCCCCACACGCACCTCGTTGCCGGAGTGGATGAGGTCGGACGCGGCCCGCTGGTGGGGGCCGTGGTGACCGCGGCGGTGATCCTCGATCCAACGCGCCCGATTATTGGTCTGAATGACTCAAAAAAACTGAGTGAGAAGCGCCGACTGGCACTGTTCGATGAAATTAAAGAGAAGGCGCTGGCCTGGAGCGTTGGGCGCGCAGAGCCGAATGAGATTGACGATCTGAATATTCTCCACGCCACGATGCTGGCAATGCAGCGAGCTGTTGCTGGCCTGAAGGTTGTGCCTGAATATGTGCTGATCGACGGTAACCGTTGCCCGGCGCTGCCTATGCCTTCTATGGCCGTCGTTAAAGGCGACAGTCGCGTCGCAGAGATCAGTGCAGCTTCTATTATTGCCAAAGTGACGCGCGATGCCGAAATGGCCGCGCTGGACCTTACTTATCCTCAGTATGGTTTCGGCCAGCATAAGGGGTATCCAACGGCTTTCCACCTGGAAAAGCTGGCTGAACATGGCGCAACCGAACATCATCGGCGCAGTTTTGGCCCGGTGAAGCGCGCGCTGGGACTGGTGTCCTGAATCAATACGCAAGCAATTAAGTAACGCGGAATCTGAAGATGGCTGAACCACGTTTCGTACACCTGCGGGTGCATAGCGACTACTCCATGATCGATGGGCTGGCGAAGACCGGGCCGCTGGTAAAAAAGGCGGCCTCTCTGGGCATGCCCGCGCTGGCGATCACCGATTTTACCAACCTGTGTGGCCTGGTGAAGTTCTACGGAACGGCGCATGGCGCGGGAATGAAGCCTATCGTCGGTGCGGATTTTCATGTGCAGAGCGATCTCATCGGCGATGAGCTGACGCAAATCTCCGTGTTAGCCATGAACAATACGGGCTACCAAAACCTTACCCTGCTTATCTCAAAAGCCTATCAGCGCGGTTACGGCGCACTGGGCCCGTGGATTGACAGGGACTGGCTGGCTGAACTGAACGAAGGGCTGCTGTTGATCTCCGGTGGCCGCATGGGCGATGTCGGTAAATCACTGCTGCGCGGTAACAGCGCGCTGGTGGATCAATGCGTCTCGTTCTATGAAGAGTACTTCCCGAATCGTTACTATCTGGAACTGATTCGAACCGGTCGGCAGGATGAAGAGAACTATCTGCACGCTGCTGTCGCGCTGGCAGAAGAGCGCGGCTTGCCCGTTGTGGCGACGAATGACGTGCGTTTCCTGGAGTCCGGTGATTTTGACGCGCACGAAATTCGCGTTGCTATCCACGATGGCTTCACCCTCGACGATCCGAAACGTCCGCGCAACTACTCATCGCAGCAGTACATGCGCAGCGAAGAGGAGATGTGCGAGCTCTTCTCCGACATTCCGGAAGCGCTGGAAAACAGCGTGGAGATTGCCAAGCGCTGTAACGTGACCGTGCGCCTGGGCGAATATTTCCTGCCGCAGTTCCCGACGGGGGACATGACCACGGAAGATTTCCTGGTCATGAAATCGAAAGAAGGTCTGGAAGAGCGTCTCGAATTCCTGTTCCCGGATGAAGAAGAGCGTAAAAAACGTCGTCCGGAGTATGACGAACGCCTGGATATTGAACTTCAGGTGATTAACCAGATGGGCTTCCCTGGCTACTTCCTGATCGTAATGGAGTTTATCCAGTGGTCGAAGGATAACGGCGTTCCGGTTGGTCCGGGCCGTGGCTCGGGGGCGGGCTCGCTGGTGGCGTATGCGCTGAAAATCACCGACCTCGATCCGCTGGAATTTGACCTGCTGTTCGAACGCTTCCTCAACCCGGAACGTGTTTCCATGCCCGACTTTGACGTCGACTTCTGCATGGAAAAACGCGACCAGGTTATCGAGCACGTAGCCGATATGTACGGCCGTGACGCGGTTTCGCAGATCATTACCTTCGGCACCATGGCAGCGAAAGCGGTTATCCGCGACGTGGGCCGCGTGCTGGGTCACCCGTACGGTTTTGTTGATCGTATTTCTAAGCTGGTACCGCCCGATCCGGGCATGACGCTGGCAAAAGCGTTTGAAGCCGAGCCGCAGCTGCCGGAAATCTACGAAGCTGACGAAGAAGTCAAAGCGCTGATCGACATGGCGCGTAAGCTTGAAGGCGTGACGCGTAACGCCGGTAAGCACGCGGGGGGCGTGGTTATCGCCCCGACCAAAATCACCGACTTTGCGCCGCTCTACTGCGACGAAGCGGGCCAGCACCCGGTCACCCAGTTCGATAAGAACGACGTGGAATACGCCGGGCTGGTGAAGTTCGACTTCCTCGGCCTGCGCACGCTGACCATCATTAACTGGGCGCTGGAGATGATCAACGCCCGCCGCGAGAAGAACGGCGAGCCGCCGCTGGATATCGCGGCCATCCCGCTGGATGACAAGAAAAGCTTCGACATGCTGCAGCGCTCGGAGACGACAGCCGTCTTCCAGCTTGAATCCCGCGGCATGAAAGACCTGATTAAACGCCTGCAGCCCGACTGCTTCGAAGATATGATCGCACTGGTGGCCCTGTTCCGTCCGGGCCCGCTGCAGTCAGGGATGGTAGATAACTTCATCGACCGTAAGCACGGACGCGAAGAGATTTCCTACCCGGACGTGCAGTGGCAGCACGAAAGCCTGAAGCCGGTACTGGAGCCAACCTACGGCATCATCCTGTATCAGGAACAGGTCATGCAGATTGCCCAGGTGCTTTCCGGCTATACCCTCGGCGGCGCGGACATGCTGCGTCGTGCTATGGGTAAGAAAAAACCGGAAGAGATGGCCAAGCAGCGCTCTATTTTTGAAGACGGTGCGAAGAAAAACGGCGTTGACGGCGAACTGGCGATGAAAATCTTCGACCTGGTGGAGAAATTCGCCGGGTACGGGTTTAACAAATCCCACTCCGCTGCCTATGCTTTGGTTTCGTATCAAACGCTGTGGCTGAAAGCGCATTATCCCGCTGAGTTTATGGCGGCGGTGATGACCGCCGATATGGACAACACCGAGAAGGTGGTAGGCCTCGTGGATGAGTGCTGGCGCATGGGTCTGAAGATCCTGCCGCCGGATATTAACTCCGGGCTTTACCATTTCCACGTCAACGATGACGGAGAGATCGTCTACGGGATCGGCGCGATCAAAGGCGTGGGTGAGGGGCCGATCGAGGCGATCATCGAAGCGCGTAACAACGGCGGCTATTTCCGCGAGCTATTCGATCTCTGCGCCCGTACCGATACCAAAAAACTGAACCGCCGCGTGCTGGAAAAGCTGATCATGTCCGGCGCGTTCGACAGGCTGGGGCCGCACCGCGCCGCGCTGATGAACTCTCTCGGCGATGCGCTGAAAGCAGCCGATCAGCACGCGAAAGCGGAAGCCATTGGCCAGGCGGATATGTTTGGCGTACTGGCGGAAGAGCCAGAGCAGATTGAGCAGTCTTACTCCAACTGTCAGCCCTGGCCAGAACAGGTGGTGCTGGATGGTGAACGTGAAACGTTAGGTTTGTACCTGACGGGACACCCGATCAACCAGTACATCAAAGAAATTGAGCGCTATGTCGGAGGCAACAGGCTAAAAGACATGCATCCGACAGATCGTGGTAAAATCACCACGGCTGCGGGGCTCGTGATTGCTGCAAGGGTTATGGTCACCAAGCGCGGCAATCGTATCGGCATCTGTACGTTAGATGACCGTTCCGGGCGTCTGGAGGTGATGCTGTTCACCGACGCGCTGGATAAATACCAGCAATTGCTGGAAAAAGACCGCATACTTATCGTCAGCGGACAGGTCAGCTTTGATGACTTCAGTGGGGGGCTTAAAATGACCGCCCGCGAAGTGATGGACATTGACGAAGCCCGGGAAAAATATGCTCGCGGGCTTGCTATCTCGCTGACGGACAGGCAAATTGATGACCAGCTTTTAAACCGACTCCGTCAGTCTCTGGAACCCCACCGCTCGGGGACCATTCCAGTACATCTCTACTATCAGAGGGCGGATGCACGTGCGCGGTTGCGCTTTGGCGCAACGTGGCGTGTCTCTCCGAGCGATCGTTTACTGAACGATTTGCGTGGCCTCATTGGTTCGGAGCAGGTGGAACTGGAGTTTGACTAATACAGGAATACTATGAGTCTGAATTTCCTTGATTTCGAACAGCCGATTGCTGAGCTGGAAGCGAAAATCGATTCTCTGACAGCGGTAAGCCGTCAGGATGAAAAACTGGATATTAACATCGACGAAGAAGTGCATCGTCTGCGCGAAAAAAGCGTAGAACTGACGCGCAAAATCTTTGCCGATCTCGGCGCATGGCAGATCGCCCAGCTGGCGCGTCACCCACAGCGTCCGTACACCCTGGATTATGTCCGCCTGGCGTTTGACGAATTTGACGAACTGGCAGGCGATCGCGCATACGCTGACGACAAAGCTATCGTCGGCGGTATCGCGCGTCTGGACGGACGCCCGGTGATGATCATTGGTCATCAGAAAGGCCGTGAAACCAAAGAGAAAATCCGTCGTAACTTCGGTATGCCAGCACCAGAAGGCTACCGTAAAGCCCTGCGTCTGATGGAGATGGCCGAGCGTTTCAATATGCCTATCATCACCTTCATCGACACTCCGGGTGCATACCCTGGTGTGGGCGCGGAAGAGCGTGGCCAGTCTGAAGCCATCGCACGTAACCTGCGGGAGATGTCTCGCCTGAAGGTTCCGGTCATCTGCACCGTTATCGGTGAGGGTGGTTCCGGCGGTGCGCTGGCGATTGGCGTGGGTGATAAAGTGAATATGCTGCAGTACAGCACCTATTCCGTTATCTCTCCGGAAGGCTGTGCGTCCATTCTGTGGAAAAGCGCCGACAAAGCGCCGCTGGCCGCTGAAGCGATGGGCATCATTGCGCCACGTCTGAAAGAGCTGAAGCTGATCGACACCGTTATCCCGGAACCTCTGGGCGGCGCGCATCGTAAGCCGGAAGTGATGGCTGCTTCCCTGAAAGCACAGCTGCTGGCCGACCTGGCCGATCTGGACGTCCTGAGCAAAGAAGATCTGCTCAACCGTCGTTACCAGCGTCTGATGACCTACGGTTACGCATAAGCTTCACAATTATCTGAAAAGCCGCACGATGTTGCGGCTTTTTTTATACCTGCCGTTTACCTTAACTATGCTTATCTGATGTTTTTCAAGGAGGTAAACCATGAACATCATTGCCATCATGGGGCCACACGGCGTCTTTTATAAAGACGAGCCCATCAAGGAGCTGGAGCAAGCCCTTAAAGCACGCGGATATCAGCTAATCTGGCCGCAAAACAGCGCCGATCTGTTGAAATTCATCGAACATAATCCGCGCATCTGTGGCGTGATATTCGACTGGGACGAATACGACATGGAGCTGTGTAGCGAGATCAACAGGCTGAATGAATATCTTCCGCTCTACGCCTTTATCAACACTCACTCCACCATGGACGTCAGCGCTCACGATATGCGCATGGCGCTGTGGTTCTTTGAATACTCGCTCGGCGTGGCGGAAGATATTGCGACCCGCATTCAGCAATACACTGGCGAATATCTTGATAACATCACACCGCCGTTTACGCGCGCGCTGTTCACCTATGTGAAAGAGGGGAAATACACCTTCTGTACGCCGGGACACATGGCCGGAACGGCCTATCAAAAAAGCCCGGTGGGGTGCCTGTTCTACGATTTCTTCGGCGGCAACACCCTGAAAGCAGACGTGTCGATTTCAGTGACCGAGTTAGGCTCTCTTCTGGATCACACCGGCCCGCATCTTGAAGCTGAAGAGTATATCGCCCGCACCTTTGGCGCCGAGCAGAGCTATATGGTGACCAACGGCACCTCGACCTCGAACAAAATCGTCGGAATGTACGCCGCGCCAACCGGAAGCACGTTGCTGATTGACCGTAACTGCCATAAATCGCTGGCGCACCTGCTGATGATGAGCGACGTCGTCCCGATCTGGCTGTCACCCACACGTAACGCGCTCGGTATCCTCGGCGGCATTCCGCGCCGGGAGTTCACGCATCAAGCCATCGAAAGTAAGGTTGCGGCGATACCCGACGCAAGCTGGCCTGTCCATGCGGTGATTACCAACTCCACCTATGATGGTCTGCTCTACAATACGAACTGGATCAAGCAGACGCTGGACGTACCGTCGATCCACTTCGATTCCGCGTGGGTGCCGTACACCAATTTCCACCCGATTTATTCGGGTAAAAGTGGGATGAGCGGCGAGCGCGTGCCGGGCAAAGTGTTTTTCGAAACGCAGTCGACGCACAAAATGCTGGCCGCATTTTCGCAGGCGTCTCTTATTCACATCAAAGGCGAGTACGACGAGGATACGTTTAACGAAGCCTTTATGATGCACACCACCACCTCACCGAGCTATCCGCTGGTGGCGTCTATTGAAACGGCCGCGGCGATGCTGCGCGGTAATCCGGGTAAACGCCTGATTAACCGCTCGGTGGAACGGGCGCTGCATTTCCGTAAAGAGGTCCAGCGGCTGAAGGATGAGGCCGACGGCTGGTTCTTCGATATCTGGCAGCCGGAAGCGATCGACGAGGCGGAGTGCTGGCCCGTCGCGCCGGGAGAGAGCTGGCACGGCTTCCGGGATGCCGATGCGGACCACATGTTCCTCGATCCGGTTAAGGTAACGATCCTGACGCCGGGGATGGACGAGCAGGGCGTGATGGGCGATGAAGGGATCCCCGCCGCGCTGGTGGCGAAGTTCCTTGACGAGCGCGGCGTGGTGGTGGAGAAGACCGGCCCCTACAACTTGCTGTTCCTGTTCAGTATCGGGATCGATAAAACCCGGGCAATGGGGCTGCTGCGCGGGCTAATGGAGTTTAAGCGCGCCTACGATCTCAACCTGCGGGTGAAGAACATGCTGCCGGATCTCTACGCGGAAGATCCTGACTTCTACCGCACGATGCGCATTCAGGATCTGGCCCAGGGGATCCACAGGCTGATCCGCCAGCACGATCTGCCGCGCCTGATGCTCCAGGCGTTTGATGTCCTGCCTGATATGAAACTGACGCCTCACAAGGCCTGGCAACGGCAGGTGAAAGGTGAAATCGAAACCATTGAGCTGGAAAACCTGGTCGGGCGGATATCGGCCAACATGATCCTGCCGTATCCACCAGGCGTGCCGCTGCTGATGCCGGGTGAGATGATCACCGAGGAGAGCCGGGCAGTGCTCGATTTCCTGCTGATGCTCTGTTCGGTAGGACGCCACTATCCGGGCTTTGAAACGGATATCCACGGCGCGAAACGCGATGAAAACGGCGTGTACTGGGTGAGAGTCCTAAAATAAATGTGACCGCTTGCCAGGTGTGGGTTTTCGGTTGTAACGTTCAGGCATCATAAAAAGGAGAAGCTATGCTGGGTTTAAAAGCGGTTCACCATATTGCGATCATTGCCACCGATTATGCGAAAAGTAAGGCCTTCTACTGCGACATTCTTGGCTTTACGCTCATGAGCGAAGCCTACCGCGAGGAGCGCGACTCCTGGAAGGGCGATCTCGCGTTAAACGGGCAGTATGTGATTGAGCTGTTCTCTTTTCCTTTTCCGCCTTCGCGTCCGTCCCGCCCGGAAGCCTGCGGCCTGCGTCATCTGGCCTTCAGCGTTGATGACCTTGATAGCGCAGTAAAACATCTGGAAGCGCACGGCGTGACGTGCGAGGCGATTCGTGTCGATCCGTTTACCGACAAGCGCTTTACCTTTTTTAACGACCCGGATGGCCTGCCGCTGGAGCTTTACCAGCAGTAATGTTTGTCCTGTGTGATAATGCCCGCTCAGTTCGGGCATTTTTTATGTGTAATTTCCTATGACCTTACCCGCTATCGCACAAGCCGTTTCACCGTACCGCCAGCTGCTGGTGGGGTTTAGCGGTGGCCTGGATTCCACCGTGTTGCTGCATCGCCTTAGGCTCTGGCGCGACCGGGACCCTGACGTTCAGCTTCGGGCTATACACATCCATCACGGGTTAAGCCCTCACGCGGAGGAGTGGGTGGCGCACTGTGAAGCCTTGTGTGAGGCGTGGGCTATCCCGCTCGTCGTTGAGCGCGTCACGCTTGCGGATGAAGGACTGGGTATTGAGGCGCAGGCGCGTAAAGTTCGCTACGCCGCGTTTGCCGGGGCATTACGTACTGGAGAAGCGCTGGTCACGGCGCAGCATCTGGACGATCAGTGCGAAACTTTTTTGCTGGCGCTTAAGCGGGGCAGCGGACCCGCGGGGCTTTCCGCCATGCCGGCGCGTTCTGAGTTTGCCGGAACGCAATTATTGCGTCCGCTGCTTGGCGAGACCCGCGCGTCGCTGGAATCCTGGGCGCGGGAACATCGGCTGAGCTGGATCGAAGATGAGAGCAACCAGGACGACAGCTACGATCGTAACTTCCTGCGTCTGCGCGTCCTCCCGCTTTTAAGCGAGCGCTGGCCGCATTTTGCCGACGCGACAGCAAGAAGCGCCATGCTGTGCGCCGAACAGGAAAGCCTGCTGGATGAGTTACTCAGCGAAGAGCTGGCTGATCTGATCTCTGAAGACGGTGCGCTGGCGATCGCGCCGCTGGAGGCGGTAAGCCCGGTGCGCCGGGCCGCGCTGTTACGCCGCTGGCTCGCCTCTCATCATGCTGTGATGCCGTCGCGGGCAATGCTGAGCCGTATCTGGGACGAAGTCGCACAGGCGCGGGAAGATGCGTCCCCCTGCGTACACCTGAATGGCTTCGAGGTCAGACGCTATAAAGGAAAACTCTGGTGGGTAAAATCCTTCCCCCCGCTGACCAATGTGGTGCTCCACTGGCCGTCACCGGAGGCTCCGTTAATATTGCCCCAGGATGCGGGGAGTGTCTCTCTGATGCCGACGGGTCATGTGCGTCTGCCAAACCCCGGTGAACCGGTCAGCGTGCGCTTTAAGGCTGGCGGCTTGCTGCATATCGTCGGACGCAACGGGGGACGGAAGCTGAAAAAGATATGGCAGGAATGCAACGTGCCGCCGTGGCTGCGCGACACCACGCCGCTGCTGTTCTACGGTGAAACGCTGATTGCTGCTGCAGGGGTGTTCATCACGGAAGCGGGGTGGACAGAAGAAGGGGCATGCTTCGAGTGGCGGAAAGCGTAACGGGCAGCCCGGCTGCCCGTTAGTGTCATCAGGATTCGCTCACCACGACGGTGCCGATTTGCGGGTGGCTGAAGCTGGCTATTTTGTCCAGACGCAGCTCACGCGTCGCACCGGCGTCTTCCACGACCAGGTATTCCACATTCTTGCGTGAAACCAGATCGCTGGCCTTCGCCTTCAACACTTCGCCATCTTTTAGCTCCAGCGTCAGTAATAAATGATGCTGGCAGGCGAGTTCGAGGTTGTCATAGTCATCACAATTGATGGGTTGATAAGTATCATTCATCGACATAATCGCTCACCAGTAAATTCGCCGCAGCATACGCTGCTTTTTCCCTGACCGACTCTGAAAGGCTCTCATCAGAGGCCACTTCATTAAGCACTTTCAATACACAGCCCAACGCGTCCGGGACATACCCCAGATCTCCGCTGGCGATTTCCGCATACCGTTTGCGAATTAACTCACAATAATTATTCACATCCCCTCCCGCCAGCGCACTGACTTACTGTGAGATATCATTAAGCCTACGAAGATAAACTCGGTTTAGCAAGGTGACTATACCATACTCATTTAAGCAATATCAGCGCCTTGATAGTGGTGTATTTATTACTCCGTAACAGCCTTTTGCCTCTGTTTTCGCTACAATGTGCGGCTGATTCGAATGGAGTTCTCTCATGGCGCTGAAAGCGACAATTTATAAAGCAGTGGTCAACGTGGCCGATCTTGATCGCAACCAGTTTCTGGACGCGTCGCTTACTCTGGCACGCCACCCCTCCGAAACTCAGGAACGCATGATGCTGCGCCTGCTGGCGTGGATTAAATACGCCAACGAGCGGCTGCAGTTTACCCGCGGCTTAAGCGCGGAAGACGAGCCTGAAGCCTGGCTGCGCAACGATCATCTTGGGATCGATTTATGGATTGAACTCGGTCTGCCGGACGAGCGCAGGATTAAAAAGGCGTGTACTCAGTCCGCGGAAGTGGCCTTATTCGCCTATAACCAGCGCGCGGCGGAAATCTGGTGGCAGCAAAATAAGAATAAATGCGGGCAGTTTAAAAATCTCGCCGTCTGGTATCTGGATGATGAACAGCTGGCGCAGCTGAGCGAGTTCGCCGGCAGGACGATGGCGTTGCAGGCAACGATTCAGGACGGCGCCATCTGGCTTTCTGATTCTCAGAATAATCTGGAAATTCATCTGACGGCCTGGCAGCCTGCGCCATGATCGTTTTGTCCCGAAACGTCAGCATCCCTGATAACGAGCTGGAGATCACCGCCATCCGTGCTCAGGGTGCGGGTGGACAGCACGTCAATAAGGCTTCAACGGCTATCCATTTGCGTTTTGACATTCGGGCATCAAGCCTGCCAGAGTATTATAAGGAAAGTCTGCTTGCTGCCAGCCATCACCTGATCACCAGCGAAGGTGTGATCGTGATTAAAGCCCAGGAGTACCGCAGCCAGGAATTAAACCGGGAAGCGGCGGTAGCCAGGCTGGTGGCGGTCATCAAAGAGTTAACGGCAGTACAAAAAAGCCGCCGGGCAACGCGGCCAACCCGCGCATCGAAAGAGCGTCGGCTGTCCTCGAAAGCCCAAAAATCCACAGTGAAAGCACTACGCGGTAAAGTTCGTCGCCCGATGGAGTGACGAAAGGGAACACAATTTTCATAAGGAATTCATTGTGAAAAAAGCATTATTTTCAGCGCTGGCAGTGAGTACGCTGTTTGCGCTTTTCGGGTGTAACAACCGTTCTGAAACGCAGGTTTTGCAGCCAGCGCAGAATGAAGAGTTAAAGCCAATGCAGCAGAGCTGGCGGGGCGTATTGCCTTGCGCGGATTGCGAAGGCATTGAAACGTCACTGTTCCTGCAAAAAGACGGTACCTGGGTGATGAACCAGCGCTATCAGGGCGCGAAAGAACCCTCTTCATTTGCGACTTACGGGACATGGGCGCGTACGGCTGAGAAGCTGGTGCTGACGGATACCTCCGGTGACAAAACCTGGTTCCGCCCTAAAGGCGAGAACATGGAAATGCTCGACCGGGAAGGCAATCCGATTGAATCCCAGTTCAACTACACGCTGACACCGGTGAAAGCGGCGCTGCCTGCCACGCCGATGGCGATGCGGGGGATGTATTTCTATATGGCGGATGCGGCGATCTTTACCGACTGCGCTACCGGTAAGAAAGTCAGCGTGGCAAACAATGCACAACTTGAACGTGATTACGCCGTGGCGCGCGGCAATGACAGCAAGCCGATATTGTTGACGGTTGACGGCCACTTTACGCTGGAGCCAAACCCGGATAGCGGGGAGATGGTGAAAACGCTGGTGGCAGATAAAGACGCGAAATTTATTGCGGGCAAAGACTGTAGCAGCAAATAAGCTTACGTTGAGCCATTAAAAAACCCCGCCTGAGCGGGGTTTTTTGTTTAGCCTTTGATGGCTTTCACCAGGTAATCAAGAATATCGCCGGTCTTGATCATCTGTTTTTCGCCGCTGCGACGGTATTTGTATTCAATCTCATCGCTGTCGAGGTTACGGTCGCCAATGACGACGGTGTGCGGGATACCGATCAGTTCCATATCGGCAAACATCACGCCCGGACGCTCTTTGCGGTCATCCATCAGTACTTCAATACCCTGAGCGCGCAGCTCGGCGTACAGCTTCTCGGCCAGCTCCTGCACGCGGTAAGATTTGTGCATGTTCATTGGCAGAATAGCCACCTGGAACGGCGCAATGTTGTCCGGCCAGACGATGCCGCGCTCGTCGTAGTTCTGCTCGATGGCCGCAGCCACCACGCGCGTCACCCCGATACCGTAGCAACCCATGGTCAGGATTTGGTTACGGCCATCTTCACCCTGAACGGCGGCGTTCAGCGCGCGAGAGTATTTATCACCCAGCTGGAAGATGTGGCCCACTTCAATACCGCGCTTGATCATCAGCGTACCCTGGCCGTCCGGGCTTGGATCGCCTGCAACCACGTTACGGATGTCAGCCACTTCTGGCGTCGCCACGTCGCGATCCCAGTTGATGCCGAAGTAATGTTTACCGTCGATGTTCGCACCTGCAGAGAAGTCGCTCATTGCAGCAACCGTGCGGTCAATAACAACCGGCACAGGCAGGTTGACTGGACCCAGTGAACCTGGACCCGCATTCACTACGGCACGGATTTCCGCTTCCGTTGCGAACGTCAGCGGGCTGGCTACCTGCGGCAGCTTCTCGGCTTTTACTTCGTTCAGTTCATGATCGCCACGCACCAGCAGGGCAACCAGCGGGTAAGCGCTGCCTTCGGTGGATTTCACCAGCAGCGTTTTCACTGTTTTTTCGATCGGCAGACTGAACTGCTCAACCAGCTCGGCGATGGTTTTCGCGTTTGGTGTATCAACCAGCGTCATCTCTTGCGTGGCCGCGCCGCGTGGTTCTTTTGGTGCCAGCGCTTCTGCAAATTCGATGTTCGCCGCGTAGTCTGAAGAGTCAGAGAAGATCACATCGTCTTCACCGCTCTGTGCCAGTACCTGAAACTCATGGGACGCGCTGCCGCCGATGGAGCCGGTATCAGCCTGCACAGCACGGAAATCCAGACCCATGCGAGAGAAAATTTTGCTGTAAGCCTCGTACATTTTGTCGTAGGTCTCTTGCAGCGATTCCTGTGACGTATGGAAAGAGTAGGCATCTTTCATCAGGAATTCACGAGAGCGCATCACGCCGAAACGTGGGCGCACTTCGTCACGGAACTTGGTCTGGATCTGGAAGAAGTTCAGCGGCAGCTGTTTGTAAGAGCTCAGCTCATTACGAATCAGGTCTGTGATCACTTCTTCATGCGTTGGGCCGAGAACGAACGGACGCTCGCCGCGATCGACGAAGCGCAGCAGTTCTGGGCCATATTGCTCCCAACGGCCGCTCTCCTGCCACAGGTCAGCGGGCTGAACCACGGGCATGGACACCTCGATAGCACCGGCGTTGTTCATCTCTTCACGCACGATGTTTTCGACTTTTTTCAGGACGCGCACGCCGGTCGGCAGCCAGGTGTATAACCCGGAGGCCAGCTTGCGGATCATCCCGGCGCGCAGCATCAGCTGATGGCTGATCACTTCGGCGTCGGCAGGCGTCTCCTTCAGAGTGGAGAGCAGATATTGGCTAGTACGCATGTTGTTACGGTTCCATTTCGACGATTGGAACAGGCTGAAACACCAGCCTGACACAAAAAAAGTGGTTTAGTTTACCAGTGTGGCAAAGATGCCAAAAGAGAGGAGAACAAAATTACCTGGGTTCAAGGGCAAACACTTCGAAACCTGCCCCGGTGACGCGCCAGCGCACGTTAAAATCCAGCAGCCAGACGGCGTACGTTTTTCCCGCTTCCTCTTCTTTACGGTAGGCCGGACGGGGGTCCTGTGCCAGAACTTCAGTGATGAAATCCCGTAAGCGAGGATAGCGTTTCTCCAGTTGACCAAGCTGCGCGGTTATCTCAGGCGTAAAATAAACAGGCATATCCGCCTGCGGTGCGTCCTGAGCATAGCTTGCACGCGCTTCCGGGAGGGCTTCGGCGAAGGGCAAATAGGGTTTGATGTCGATAACCGGCGTGCCGTCGACCAGGTCCAGACTGCCCAGCTCAAGTATGACCTGTTCCTTCTGGCAACGTATGCCCTTCAGTTCAACCAGCGACATCCCGATCGGATTTGGACGGAAGGTCGAGCGAGTCGCAAACACGCCCATTCTCGCATTTCCGCCCAGGCGCGGGGGACGCACGGTGGGACGCCAGCCGCCTTCCATTGTCTGGTGAAAGACAAATACCACCCATAAGTGGCTGAACGCCTCAAGCCCGCGTACTGCATCGGCCTGGTTATAAGGCGCCTGAAGATGAAGCTCGCCGCTGCCGCTGGTGACCAGACCTGGCTGGCGGGGTACGGCGAACTTCTCTTTATACGGAGAGTGGATAACGCCTATCTGCTCAAAATGAAATGCACTCATTTCGCCGTGATGTTCAGCGCAGAACCGATGCAAACCGCCTGACGGTAGCAGCCCGGCGTGCCGCTGGTGACTTCGCAGCTGTGCAGCAGCACCGCGTTAGCTTTCATTTTTGCGGCGTTAATCTGCATACGTTTGCGCGCTGTCGGGATATTCGGTGGAGAGTCCTGATTGGTTGCCTGACAGGATTCACCGCTCACTTCACCCAGTTCACGGAACGGTTTGCCGACCAGTTCGTCAGCTTTGGTGATAATGCGAACCGGCGCAGGGCGAACCACTTTCGGTTTCGCAGGCTCAGTTTTTGGCGGGGTTGCCGTGCTTTGAACAGGTTCAACAGGAGATCTGCTTAGCATAGAACAGCCGCTCAGCATGAGTGCTAAAAGACAGATCGGTAAAGCACGCATAATAATTCCTCAATGGATAATCAAAACGTCAGATATTGAATCAGGTGACTGCACAAATGACAAGACGGGCATAAGCCCGTCCTGATGATATTACACTGAGGTGAGATTACCAGCCTTTAACAGCGCCGCCGTTAAACACTTTGTTGGCTTCCTGGTAAACTTCATCAGACTGATAGGCCTGAACGAACTTCTTCACGTTTTCCGCGTCTTTGTTGTCTTCGCGAGTCACGATCAGGTTAACGTACGGGGAGTCTTTATCTTCAACGAAGATACCGTCTTTTGCTGGCGTCAGGCCAATCTGGCTGGCGTAAGTGGTGTTGATAACGGCCAGGGCAATCTGTGCATCGTCCAAAGAACGCGGCAGCTGCGGTGCTTCCAGTTCAACAATTTTCAGATTTTTCGGGTTCTCGGTGACGTCCAGAACGGTTGGCAGCAGGCCAACACCGTCTTTCAGTTTGATCAGGCCCACTTTCTGCAGCAGCAGCAGGGAACGACCGAGGTTGGTTGGATCGTTAGGCACGGCAACCTGAGAGCCCGGCTGCAGTTCGTCCAGCGATTTAATTTTCTTAGAGTAACCGGCAATAGGGTAAACGAAGGTGTTACCCACACCCACCAGTTTATAACCGCGATCTTTGATCTGCTGATCCAGGTATGGCTTATGCTGGAAGGCGTTGGCGTCGATATCGCCCTTGCTCAGCGCTTCGTTCGGCAGAACGTAATCATTGAAGGTCACCAGCTCAACGTCCAGACCATATTTCTCTTTCGCCACTTTCTGAGCAACTTCAGCAACCTGCTGTTCGGCACCCACGATAACGCCCACCTTAATGTGGTTTGGATCTTTTTCGTCCTGACCGCAACCCACCAGTGCCAGAGAGCCAATCAGCGCGCCTACTGCTGCAAGGGTCTTTAATTTAAACGCCATGTTTTATCCTTAACTCGTCGAGTTTGTGTTGTGTGTAACGTTATTTGTGAGTAACGGTCCGGACGATGCGATCGCCGGAGAACTGGATTAAGTAAACCAGAACAACCAGCAATACCAGAACGGTATTCATCACAGTAGCGTTATATCCAATATAGCCGTACTGGTAACCAATCTGTCCTAAACCGCCAGCACCAACTGCACCGCCCATTGCGGAATAACCGACCAGCGTGATGAGCGTGATGGTTGCCGCGTTCACCAGGCCCGGCAGTGCTTCAGGCAGCAGAACCTTGCGGACGATCTGCATCGGCGTGGCACCCATCGCGCGGGAAGCTTCGATTAAACCGGTTGGGATCTCCAGCAGGGCGTTTTCCACCATACGGGCGATAAACGGCGCTGCGCCTACGGTCAGCGGAACGATAGCCGCCTGCAGACCGATAGAGGTTCCGACGATCACGCGGGTAAATGGAATCATCCACACCAGCAGAATAATGAACGGGATAGAACGGAAGATGTTCACCAGCGCAGAGAGCGTACGGTAGAGTTTTGCGTTCTCAATGATTTGACCCGGACGCGTCACGTACAGCAGTACGCCCACCGGCAGGCCAATTACAAAACCAAAGAAACCCGATACGAAGGTCATTGCCAGCGTTTCCCAAACGCCGCGAACCAGCAGCCACATCATCGGCTCAGACATAACCCAGTACCTCTACTTTTACGTGGTGTTCTTGCAGCCAGGCGATTGCTGCCTGGGTTTCTTCATGGGTGCCGTGCATTTCCGTCAGCATGATGCCGAACTTCACGCCACCGGCGTAATCCATCTGCGCGCTAATAATGTTGTTGTTCACGTTAAAGCGACGCGCAGTTTCGGAAAGAAGGGGAGCGTCAACGGACTGACCGGTAAACTCCATGCGCAGCATCGGGACGCTGTCTGCTGTGGATTCGGTTTTCAAACGCTCCAGATAATCTTCCGGAATATCCAGATGCAGCGTGGACTGAATGAACTGCTGCGCCAGCGGCGTCTTCGGATGGGAGAACACTTCGCTTACCGTATCCTGCTCGATCAGCTCGCCGTTGCTGATAACCGCTACGCAGTCGCAGATGCGTTTCACCACGTCCATCTCGTGCGTAATAAGGAGGATCGTCAGGCCCAGGCGACGGTTAATGTCTTTCAGCAGTTCCAGAATAGAACGGGTGGTGGCCGGATCCAGCGCGCTGGTGGCTTCGTCGCACAGCAGTACTTTTGGGTTGCTGGCCAGCGCGCGGGCAATGGCGACACGCTGCTTCTGCCCACCGGACAGATTTGCCGGGTAGCTATCATGCTTATCGCCCAGACCCACGAGGTCGAGCAGTTCGGTAACGCGACGCTTCACTTCTTCTTTCGGCGTGTTATCCAGCTCCAGCGGCAAGGCGACGTTGCCGAACACGGTGCGGGACGCCAGCAGGTTAAAGTGCTGGAAGATCATGCCGATCTGACGACGCGCTTTGGTGAGTTCTTTTTCTGAAAGGGCGGTAAGTTCCTGACCGCCAACTTCTACGCTGCCCTGGGTTGGGCGCTCAAGCAGGTTAACACAACGGATCAGCGTGCTTTTACCTGCACCCGATGCGCCAATGACGCCATAAATTTGACCAGCAGGAACATGCAGGCTGACGTTGTTCAGCGCCTGAATGGTTCGGTTCCCCTGCTGGAACACTTTGGTGATATTGGAAAGTTTAATCATTAGATTATTTTTATCGTATGTAAGTTAGCCGTGGCATTTTCTTCTGCCAGATACGGGTGATGACCGTAAACAAAATGGATGTTAAGGCATCCAGACGTCTAAATCAATCCAACTCTGAACGATGAGCACTTTATTGCGCTGCGATTCATGAGATACTAGCTCAACAGGCCTTTTTCAGGAGCAAACCGGTGGCAAAATCAGTACCCGCAATTTTTCTCGATCGTGATGGCACTATTAATGTGGATCACGGTTATGTGCATGAGATCGATGAGTTCGAATTTATCGACGGCGTTATAGAGGCAATGCGCCAGCTGAAAGAGATGGGCTATGCGCTGGTGGTGGTCACCAATCAGTCTGGTATTGCGCGCGGTAAATTCACTGAAGCACAGTTCGAGACGCTGACCGAATGGATGGACTGGTCGCTGGCCGATCGCGGCGTGGATCTCGACGGCATCTACTATTGTCCGCATCACCCGCAGGGTACGGTAGAAGAGTATCGCCAGACCTGTGACTGCCGTAAACCGCATCCGGGGATGTTCATCTCTGCGCAGGAGTTTCTGCACATTGATATGTCTGCTTCTTATATGGTGGGCGATAAACTGGAAGATATGCAGGCAGCAACAGCAGCGGGTGTAGGGACCAAAATATTAGTTCGCACCGGTAAGCCAGTGACGCCAGAAGCGGAAAATGCAGCGGATTGGGTGATTAATAGCCTGGCTGAGCTGCCGAATGAGATAAAAAAGCATCAAAAATAGCCTTTCTGGCGAAAAGGTGAGCGGTCGAAATAAAAATGTATATTTCCCCTTGTCATTCCTCGGCAG